>CAZHDZ010000011.1:0-22380 GCA_964531275.1 uncultured Gammaproteobacteria bacterium | reverse complement strand
ATGTTGACATGCACCACGATTTCCACTGTATTATCAGCCTTTTCTAAAGCGAGAAGTTTTTGGATATTTTCTTCTTTCTCTTCACCACGTTGATTTGAATGAATTTCAATAACCTTTCCTTTATACCTTCCTTCAAAAAATCGTTCGGACTCGATCATTTCTCGTATTTCCTTCGCATGCTCTGTATCTTTTGCAACAACAAGTACAAATGGCCGCACTAACGGATTACCTGTATCACGTGCATAAATATCAAGTGCGACTTTTGTGTCCTCATGTATTCGGACTCCATCTTCTAGTTTTATGAGATCTAGCTCCTTAGGATCCTCACGGTACTGGTCCGGATTGAAGTTTCTTCGAGTAGCAATAGCTGGTTCTTTAACAAAGCCATCTTGCAAGGCCTTTGCCAGTGGGTAATCATAAACAACATTTTTAAACACGTTTCCTTTATTATCAATCGGAGTTGCTGTCAGCTCTAAGCCTAAAATTGGTTTAAGTTCATTGATTGCTTTGAGTCCGGCATCAGCACGGTAATGATGCGACTCATCCATGAGAAGGACAAGATCAGGCAATTCAGCCAGATAGTTAAAGTAAGACTCTCCTAAATATTCTGATAGTCGTTTAATTCGTGGTTCTCGACCCCCACGAACTTCTGAATTAATTTTGGATATATTAAAGATGTTGATACGAACTGTTTCTTCAAGTGATAGTTGTTGATGTTGCTCATATGTATCGCCAGTGACTATACGAGGGCCAAAGACAGCTAATTCAGAGATTCCCTTAAAAACATACTTCGGGCTTTGAGGATTTGATAGGTCATCAATGAGCTTGTTGTAAATCGTCAGATTAGGAGCAAGTACAAAGAAGTTCTTTATGCCTTTTGCATTATAGAGATAGGCGATAAATGCACCCATTAAGCGAGTTTTTCCTACTCCAGTTGCTAGAGAAAAACATATAGATGGAAATTCACGTTCAAAATCGGTACATGTTGGATAAAGAGCGCGGATTTTTGCTATTTCGCCAACAATATCAGCTCCTACTTTTAGTTGTAAAATATCAGTAATCTTTTGCAGTATTTCCAAGCTTTCTGCTTGAGGTTTTCGCAAACTCAGTCTATTTTTGATATTAAGTGCTTTATTGTTCATTTTGTTCATTCTCTGAATCATCTGCCAGTTCCTCGGTAGCATTGATGATGTTTAAATCATAATTATCTTGTCCAAATTCACATTTACCAAGAATCATCTGAGGAATTTTTTTTACTGTAATATTGGTGAATTTATTTTCGATTCCTGGAGCAAAAGACTTGGCACAAATTAGAAGACTCTCATTTTCCAACATTTGTGCATGGATGGATTCAAGTTGCTCCATTGTGATAAACCCTGTTGTTACAAATATATAATCTGATTCGGTTGATCGACCCTGTTTCCAATAGCTTGTTTCATCAGGATTGTATTTAAATGCTTCATGTTTACACATGGCTGCGGCCAACATATTAGCATTATATTTTTCATCAATTACAAAGTTCCCAAAGCTATCCTTACGTAAAAGTGAAGGGGCTAAGTTATAAAACTTGAATCCACCCCCACCTTTCCAATCTACTGATTTTGAAATTCCTGATTGATCGCCTCCATCAACAACATTCTTTAAACGAGGCAAGCAGTGAGTATTAGCATGGTTTCCAAACTCGATTCCAATCCACTTTCTTTTCATCTTGTGCGCAACCGCAGTAGTGGTTCCAGAACCAAGGAATGAGTCTAAAACGAAATCATTTTCATTTGTAGACATCTTTATTATTCGCTTAATTAACGCTTCAGGTTTCTTGCTTTTTTTAAAATCAACTCCACCCTCTGCCCCAAGACCCGTTGTTTTTATATCCGTCCATAAATCACCAATTGATATAGTTAAATATTGATCTGCGAATAATAGCTTGATACGTGGCTGTGCGGCATTATCGCTATAATCAGCTTTAATAAGATATGCCTTCTTCTGTGAAGTCTCGATTATGAAACTTAATTGATCAGTAGACCTTTTCTTTATGTCAGCTATATGTTTCGCTGAATCAGTAGTTGCTACAGATCTTGCAATCCGCCAAGCGTTATCATATTTCCACTGTAAAATATTGTCACCTGCGTACATTTCTCCTAAGGATCGATATATAAATTTTTTACAAATTTCATCAGCGTTTTTGACGTCTGCATCAGTCCTATTTTCGTCGCTGATGATATTTTTTAAACTATCAAACTCTTCAATCGATACATTATCAATATATATTTTATATTCATCATCCCATTTTTCCTTCGGTATGTTTTCTAATCTTAGCCCCTTTATTCCACCTTTTTTAGCAAGTATGATATATTCCTTAAGCTTGGGAATACTACCGGCTTTTTTAGTGGACGCCATTTTCACACCAGTAGCTTCGCTCATTTTCACCACTATATTTTTTAGATTTGATTCTCCGCAGAATACCTCAGAGATTAATAAGTATAATTTAGCAAATTCGTTATCGTCTATTTGAACAGCCAACAATCCATCGTTATCTAGCAATTTATATATTATTTCCAGTCTTGGTTTCATTAATGACAACCACAAAGAATGTTCAATAAAATCATCATACGGAACCCCAGCGGCATCAATGTTATATGGTGGATCAATGTAGATACACTTAATACGTCCTGTAAAATCTTGCTCGAGTGCTTTAAGTGCAAGGAGATTGTCTCCATGAATAAGCATGTTTTCCGTGCTTGGTTCTCCATATGACTTTTCAGGATCTTCAATAAGAATACGTGGTTCAAGTTTTAGTTCTTCATCCTTACCAATCCATGTTAATTCTAGTTTTTGTTTTTTACTTGCCATAGTCTTATGTGATTTTCCATCTAATTGTAAATAACGGTTCAAGTTTAGATTGTTGAGTCAGTCGAGATTCAACTGTTTCAAGTAACTTTTCCTTTCTCAATTCTACATCATCTTGAGTCTCAAATAATCTTTTTCTCATTTCATTCCGTTTTTTCTCCCAATCCTTAATCTCTCTTTGTGCAAGTAATTTTTCATCAAGATTTAATATCTTTTTAGCAGTAGTTTTCGCCGTTTTAATATCAATATCAAGCTTCCTTAGATCAAGCTCAAGTGCTTTTTTTACATCTTCAGCCCAGTTGTCCAATTTATCGACCTCATGATCAAAGAAATTTCCATTACGTTCGGCAATCTGAGTTGTCGTGATTTTGAGATATTTATTTTCTAGTTGATCAAGATCTAACTTGAGTTGGGATGAAATAGTATGTTGGTCTTCAGAGCTAGCTGATAATTGAAATATCTTCTTAATAACCTCAGGTTCAACAACATCTCCATCATCAGTTAATGCTGAAAGAAGAATATGGTCTTCCAATTCGAATGACTCAACGGTAAGGTTCGAGATTTTCAGAATGCCCCCTTTGCCTATGAATGGTTGTAGCACAGATATAAGCGTTTGGTTGTCCGAATAATTAAAAGTGATCTCTGCTTCATCTGATTGTTGAGACTTTATGTCATTCAATATTCTTTGTGCTAAGGAATGTGCGGGTCGATATACATGAGCATCTTCGATATTCTTTCCGATCTTATATGGACCCGGATCAATGTTCTCACCTGGAAAAGGGTTGCGTTTTAAGACAAAAGAGTACTCGTGCTCAGAAAATTCAGCATTATCAGCCAAATAGAATTTAGTTGTATCCCATAACCATCTGTTATACGTATCTAAGAATATAGTGCTTTCTCTCAAGTTAATTTTGAGTTTCTCATGAACTTCAGAATCAAAGTTTTCCAATAGAGTTTGTCGAGTATCTGAAAGGTTATTTTTAATACTTTCATCCATTTCCTCTTGAAGGTTGTCAAATGCTGTATTTATTTCATCAGTTGTTCTACATTCCTGATAAATCGAAGCTATGCGTTTCTCGAAATCAACACCTGACTCAATATTCCCCAAAACTTCATCACTTGCACCAAAAACTCCTTTGAATAGCTTAAACTTTTGATCTAAGAGGTCATATACTCGACTGTCTGCGGCGTTCTTCCTATTTACGAAGTTAATAACTACAACATCATGCTTTTGACCATATCGATGACATCGACCAATGCGTTGCTCAATGCGCTGCGGGTTCCATGGTAGATCGTAGTTAATTACGAGTGAACAAAATTGTAGGTTTACACCTTCAGCTGCTGCTTCCGTTGCAATCATTATTTCCGCTTCATCACGGAAGTATTCTATAAGAGCCGATCTCATGTCGGCCGTTTTTGATCCAGTAATTTTATCGGTATCCTTATTAGTTTCTATCCAATTTTTATAAATCTCCTTTGATTTCGGGTCGTTATTTGATCCATTAAAAAGTACAATTCTGCCCTGATATCCATTTTCAGGTAGAAGAGCCTCTGAAAGATACTTTTGCGTAATAGTTGATTCGGTGAAGATAATAGCTTTTTGCTTAGCTCCAAGATCCTTTGTCATTTCAAAACCTTTTTTTAAGGCAATTAGGAGGGCGTCTCCTTTTGAATTGGTGAAAATAGCCCTAGCTAAATCTCTAAAACCCTCAAGATCAGTCTTCTCCTGCTCCATAAGTGATATGTCCTCTTTTGTAAAATCTTTCGATTTCTTTCCCTCTACCTCTTCATCTTCGTCCTCTTCTTCATTATCAATCCACTCGTCCGACATTTCATCGAACCCCTCGAAGTTTTCAGCTATATCAGTAGTATCGAATTCATTTGAGTTGGCCTTCAATGTCAACTTCGCTTCATCAATAAGAAAACCCAACTTGATAACTAGGTTATTTAAGGTGCTGGCAATAGCAAAAGAAGATGAGGCTAATAACTTTCGCAGAATAAGAGTCATCAATTGGCGTTGGCTAGAAGGTAAAGCATAGAGATTCGGTCGTTGCAAATATTCGGACATCCCATCATAAAGCTCAATTTCTTGCTTAGTAGGTGTGTAGTCCTGAGTAATTGGTCTTCGCTCTGTATAATTAATGTACTCTAAAACTTGCCTACGAAGAGTTCGAATACATACTACCTCAAGGCGTTTTCGGAGATCTAAAAACATTTCTTGCTTTGGTTCGACAAGTCCCACCTCATTTTCATAAATGTCTTGTTCGCGAGAAACACGAGCGTAATTTGCTTTAAAGCTTCGCAGGTCACCAAATACATGATCGTCAATAATACTTACAAGGCCGTATAGTTCCAATAGCGAATTCTGCAATGGTGTTGCGGTTAGTAGAATTTTTGGGACACCTGAAAGAGATTCTTTAATATCTCGCGCGATCTTATTACTCGTTTTGTAGACATTTCGAAGTCTATGTGCTTCATCAATAACTGCCAAATCCCATTTAGTTTGCTTCACATAGGGAGCCTTAGCTCTGGCAAAGTGATATGAACAAATGATGATTTTATCCTCTTGATTGAAGGGATTGAGATTCCCGTCCTTGACACATTGATTAAATGACTTTGCTTCAAGTATTACGGATGGTAAAAAGAACTTTTCTTGTAATTCTGTATTCCATTGCTTACGAAGCGCAGCAGGAACAATGAGAAGTATTTTTCTCTTCCGTTCAGCCCATTTTTGTGACAACACCAATCCAGCTTCAATGGTTTTTCCTAAACCTACTTCATCAGCGAGTATTGCTCCTCTAGATAATGGTGACTTAAACGCAAATAAAGCCGCTTCGATTTGATGAGGATTAAGGTCAACCTGTGCATTTGAAAGTGTTGAAGATAATTTTTCTAAACTATCAGAAGAACATCGTTTCGTTAATTCGTAAGCAAAGTATTTTGCATGGTAGGAAGTAATTTTTGTCATAATTTATTAGCACTCTTGATACGAGTTATACTGGCCTCATTCTAACAAAAAACGGCTTCTAATACAAAGGGCATAGAGGTTCAAAATATGCTATAGTAACAATATGACACCTGTGTCAGTTCTTTTCATAATTATATCGTGCCTTGTTGTAGTGGCATTTCTTGTAAGCCGAGTTCTCGAGGCACTCTTTAGAATCTCCCGAAGAATTGAATCCACCAACACTCATCTTGATGAGCTTAAAACCGAAATAGCAGGTCTGGCACAAATTCTCAGCACAACCCTTATTGATTCTCATAAAAAACAAAACGATATGGAGGGTAGAGTTGAAGATCTTGAAAATGAAAATTCATATGAGGATGATTTCGACGAGGATCCGCTTCTTGAGCAGGCAGTAAGCATAGTTACCGAAGCCGGAGCAGCATCAGCGTCACTTATACAACGCCGGCTCTCGATTGGATATGCGCGTGCAGCACGACTACTTGATCAGCTTGAACAAAAAGGGTATGTCGGACCTGCTGAGGGTAGCAAACCGCGAATGGTTTTTGCATCGCCAACCGACGCTGAGCCATTATTTGAGGATGCTGTAAAACTGGGGCTAAAGGAGGGTAAGATATCACCAGCCATGTTGCAAAGAAAGCTGCAAATTGGCTATGCACGAGCTTCGCGCATAATCGATCTACTAGAAGGCGAGGGGTACGTTGGACGAGCAGACGGAGCAAAACCAAGGCCGATGCTAAAATAATATGAAGCTTAAAAGAATTCTTGTCCTTGAAGATGATCTTGAAACAGTTTCAGTACTGTTGGGTAAGCTTGCAAGCCTTGAGAATGAACTCATGAAGTCCGACAACAAAGTTGAATTTCCTGTAACCGTGCTATCTGAGTATACGGATGTTGAACAGTTAATAAATATTCAAAATCCCGACAAATTCGACATTATCTTACTTGATAGAGATTGTAAAATAGCTGGCTCGTTCCATGTGTTGAACATTGAAAAGTTTGGAGTCGGTAAAGTAATCTCGATATCTTCAACACCACCCTACAATGAAGACGCCAAGCAACGAGGGGTTGCACGGGTCGTACACAAAGATTACTCGAATCTTAGCCTCTTCGCTGACTCCGTGATAGAACATATCAGAGAACTCATTTAATTGGTTCTGCCCTTTGCTTCGATATTACGAATGATATAGCCTCATATATTTCTAATTTATTCTCCTCTTTATCCTTATAAATAAGGAAAGGGAACACTTTCCTCCCTCATACTATATAATAGGGAGGATTAAGGTGGGTTATCACTATGCTACAAACACATATTACTAACAAACAAAAAGAAATACTATTACTCCTCTATAGATTCAGATTCCTCAACAGACTACAACTACAACAACTCCTCAACCACACAACATACAAACGAATAAACCTCTGGCTCAAAGATCTAACAGAAAAAGAATACACAACACGAATATTCAAACGATCATGGACAGAAAACTCAGTGCCTGCAAAATATTACATTGCAAAACACGGTATTCGATTCCTCAAAACACAACCTGACACAAAGCAAGAATATCTCAAAAAGCTCTATCGTGAAAAAGACCGCTCGCAACTATTCATTGACCGTTGTCTGTTCATTGCAGATATCTACCTCCGTTATCTCAAAGACAGCTTGCATGACTCACCAGCCCAAAGCTTCTACACGCAATCAGACTACACCCCCACCAGCATTATACGAGACATTCACCCCGACTTTGCTATCCTTACAGGTAAAGAAGACACGCAACACTTCGCTTTATATCAGCTCTTTCCCGAAGGCATCCCACGCTACGCTGTACGTAAACGAATTGAACAATACATAACGTTCTTAACAGAGGGGGAAGGTTCAGATTTACCTGCAAGCCTCTATTTCATTATCCAAACAGAAACACTCTACAAATATCTTCTTCGCCACGTCCAGAAAATTCTTGAAGATGAAAGTATTAATGTACCAATATATCTTGCAACATACGATCAGGTCGTAGAGCACGGTATAGCGACAAGCACGTTTACGAACGCTTCAGAGCCTGAGGTCGAATAATCTCATCTCTACAAAATTCCTTGCTCCTTAAAGCTACAAAACTTACTTTGCGCATAGACTATATGATCAATCACTTTAATGCCTAGAATCTCACCTGCTTGTACAAGTCTCTTGGTTGTGGCAATATCCTCGCTCGAGGGCTCAACATCACCTGATGGGTGATTATGCGCCAAAATGATCTGAGATGAACACTCACGCACTGCTCTGCAAAATACTTCGCGGGGATGAACAAGTGATGCATTCAGTATTCCAATACTTACCAGTTCAAGAAACTTGACTCGATTTCTCGCATCTAAGTGAATTACAAAGAAATGCTCTTTCTTTCGATCTATCCCGTCCTGATTTTTAAAATAGCTCTGCAGTAACGCATAAATACCTTTAGGCTCCGTAACTTTTTTCATTGACTCGCTTACTTTGATTTTCATATAATTAAAATGAATTGATAATAATGTAAAAAGCCGCAGGCAACGCATTTACTCGTCACCTGCGGTATCTATCTCTAACTCTTCTGAATTTCAGACAATCGACAGGGCTCAAAATACCTATCTCGCTCGATAGGCAATCCCAAATGCCCTCTAACTGCACTGATCTCAGATAGGCTAAAGTACCCAAGTTCTCGTTCAAAACCGTCTACAAGCCCGTAGAACGTGTCTTTGCCATCATATTCAATCACATACCACGTCCAACTGGAGTCAGGTGTGAAAAACTTACACCATACCATCGGATCTTCCGTATTCTCACTTGAATACAGAACTGGTAGCTTCCTCACAATCTCTTGTGTCATCAACATCATAAAACTCACCTCCTTTCAATTGAGAAACTGATAAATCAGAACAGATCTGCTTCTGTCCTTCAGAAAAGGGGCATGGGGTGAAACGGAGATGTCAAAAGTTTGAAACGCAGTGGAAAAAGGATTGTAATACCTGTCAGAAAAATACAAACCAAAGAAATATTTCTATCATTATTGGTATTTTTCTACAGGTTTACATACCCACCTTTTGACAGATTCGGTGAACCCCATAGAATGGGAAAGAAAGGACAGAAGAAGAAATGCTAAGAATCTTGGTTCAATGGATCAGAATGTACTATAATGTACGTATATATAACGGTATAAAGGTATAAATATGAGTCAACAACCAAAACCAGATTCAAAGAAATATACAGATCTAATCTCTGAAATACAGAAGGGTCAAATCAAAGTCCCAAAATTTCAAAGAAACTTTGTATGGAGCTTAGAAAAAACTGCAAAGCTACTGGACAGTATTCTAAAAGGATATCCGATAGGTACTTTTATCCTATGGGAAACAAATGAGAGATTAAATGATATTAAAAACATTGGCAATCTTGAACTTCCCGCAGTGCCCGACGGCGTAAAGGTCCAGTACGTTTTAGATGGTCAACAAAGAATTACTTCTCTTTACGCGGCGTATCTTGGTGCTGAAATTCAAAAGGAGGGTGAAAAAAGAATTACAAACTATGGTGATATTTACGTGGATTTAGAAGGTGATATTGATAATAACGATGACCAAATAGTAACTTCAGAAAAACCAGAAGGCAGCTCAATTACTCTTCACGAAATTTTGAATTTTAACGAAAATCTGCTTCAGATAAAGGATAAATATACCGATAAGGAATTTAAGAAGATTCATGAATATTCACAGACATTTTCTACCTATGATTTCTCCACGATCGTCCTTCGTAAGGAGGATATTGATTCTGCAATAGAAGTATTTACAAGAATAAACACGGGCGGACAAACACTAACACTTTTTGAGATTATGTCTGCAAAAACGTATGATGAAGAGCTTGATTTTGACATGGAGGACAGGTTCCAAAAGTTGTTGGAAGAATTATCGGAGCGAAAATATAACACTATTTCAAGTACGGTCATACTAAACGTACTATCTTTGATACTAAGTAAGAATAAGGAATGCAAACGAAAAGTAATTCTTCAGCTCGATAAGCAGGAAATAATTGACGTCTGGGACGGCGTTATTTCATCAATTAAAGACACAATTGACTATTTCCGTTCAGTATATAGAATACCTGTTTCTGCCATATTGCCATATGATTCACTTCTCGTTCCATTTGCCTATTTCTTCTATCTTCAAAAGGATAAGCCAAAAGGAGACCAAATAAAACTGTTGGAGGAGTTTTTCTGGAGAATGTCCTTGTCATTTAGATATTCAAGTTCTACAGAATCAAAGCTGGCGCAAGACATACGGAGGATTGATGAGATACTCGAGGGCAACAGGCCAAACTATGAAGATGTAAAAGTCTTTTTGAATTCTCCGCAGGATTTAATAGATACAGGCTTTAGTGCAGGTAGCAGCTATTGTAAAGCAATCTTATGTTTACTTGCGTACCATGAGCCTAAAGACTTCCAAGATAATGGGAAAGTAATTTTAGACAACTCTTGGCTTAAGGTTGCAAACAGCAAGAACTATCACCACTTCTTCCCGAAAGCATATTTGAGAAAGAATAATATCGGAAATGAGAATAGCTTGGTAAATATTACCCTTGTAAGTGCAGACCTCAATAAACGAAAAATCAAGGCAAAAGCTCCTTCAATCTATATTCAAGACTTTCTAGATGAAAATGACGATTTAAAAGTATCTATAAAATCACACCTGATAGGTGACATTAATGATTATGGCGTCATGAGTGATGATTATCTTGTATTCTTAGAAAAAAGAGCGCAGGCTATCTTTGATGAGTTAAAGTTGCGAATTGATCTCAAGCACAAGGAGGATAAAAAAGATGAGGAAATAAAGGAAATTATTCTAGGAGGCGAGAATGAAGTATTGGAGATTAAATCAACACTACGATATGACGTCAAAGAAGGCGAGGTTAATAAAAAGCTTGAATATGTAATTGCAAAATCAATTTCTGCATTCCTAAACTCCGACGGCGGAATGCTGATTATTGGCGTTGACGATGCCGGTAATATTCTAGGTCTTGAACGAGATGTTAATACACTTCCTAAGCAGGATAACGATGGATTTGAATTGCACCTAAGACAGATTGTCAAGAAGTATTTAGGTGAAAATTTTGAGAAGTACATAAAGGTTTCCTTCCCTGTTGTTGATGATGTTGCCATATGTGTCATTAAAATTCTAAAAAGCGGAAAGCCGGTTTTTATAACTTTTGAAGGTAGCGAAGGTTTTTACGTCCGCAACGGAAATGCTTCAGTACCGAAGAACAGGCAAGAACAGAGCGAATATGAAAAGCTTCACTGGGGTTAAATAGGACACTACGTATACCTTTTGACAGATTCGGTAAACCCCATAGAATGGGAAAGAAAGGACAGAAGAATTTAATGCAGTTTAGGTTTTTCCACTACCTGAAGATACATAGAATAATCATAATCTGCCTTACCTTTTTCAAGTACATACTTTCCTGTAGGCTCAGCTCCAAGAACAACGCAGGGGACAGCTACTTGACCAAGCCCAAGGTAGGAATAATAGGTAAGATAGTCATCACTCATAATGAATATGTCGTCTTTTTTGTACACGTGTAAATATGGATATTTACCAGCCTTGATTTCCATAAGCATATTATGTGAAAAAGCAGACGACAGTGTTGGCTTGTATTGTGAAAAGGGTCTGATTCCGTCGATTTGAATAAGAGCTTTATAAAACGGAAGTTTCTTTAGTAATATATCTCGGAAAAGTTCAGAAAACCTGGAATCATTCGGAATTTTGTCATTGACTTTCAGATCTGAGATGTCCATAGAGTATTTAGTTCAGTTAATAAAGGCTTATAGCTATTGTTGATTAAACAACACAGATTATTATAACAAACTAACAAAGTGATTAACAAAACCCCAGATAATATTGACTTCTACACACAAAATTTATTTCTCGAATTTTTCTTCAGGAAAAATTAAAACTCTCCTAATAAATTCACTACCCGTATAAAGGTGAAGAAGGGCAGAAGAAGTGCTCTTTATCCGAATTAAAAGCACTTGCATAAATACGCTAGTTAGCGTACAATAATGCGTATGAAGAAACAGCTCACATCAATGCAGAAGAAAGTGCTCTCAACGATAAGAGATTTAGCTCACAAAAAGGGTGAAAACCCAACTCTTGAGGATCTTCGCGTATCTCTTGGGTTATCACAACTCAGTTCAGTTCAGAGACATACAGATGTACTTAAAGAAAAAGGATACCTTGTCAATACAAGAAAAATTGCGTTCCCCACATCAAATTCAAAGATACAGATCCCCCTCGTAGGCAACGTTGCTTGTGGTGCGCCTTTACTAGCGTCAGAAAATATTGAGGCTTATATTTCATATGACAAAACCACTTTACGTAGCGCACCCAATGACTACTTTTTTCTCAGAGCTGTTGGCGACAGTATGAATAGGGCAAAAATTTCAGGGAAAACAATTGATGATGGGGATTATGTTCTTATTAAGAAGCAATCATCAGCAAATCCAGGTGATAGGATAGTCGCTTTAATTGATGATGAAGCAACGATAAAAAAAATGGTGCCGGCTGACGGCGGTATTCGACTTGAACCTGAGTCCACAAATCCAAGCAATAAACCAATTTACCTGTTTGAGGATTTCTCAATACAGGGGATAGTTACAGATGTTATTAAGAAAGGAGGCAATAACAATGGCTAATTACAACGTAGTAAAAAATCAAATTGAAGGATGGGATACAAAGCGCGACAAAGCAGCAAGAGTAAGCTCTCATTCTCATACGCAACAAGAGGCAGAAAGGGACGCCAAGAGATTTTCAAGAAACTCAGGAGGCGGTGAAGTTAGAATTCACGGTTTAAATGGAAAAATTAGGGATAGTGATACTGTTGCTCCCGGACGTGATCCAAACCCTCCAAAGGATAAAAAACACTAATTATGGCACATGATATTGATTACATACCAGTAGGCAATGGCGAAAAAAGTGGAGATGCAATTGTATTGCGGTTTGGTAATTTGATCGGCACGCGTCAAGAGCAATATATTGTTGTAATTGATGGCGGTTTTAGTAATTCAGGCAATCAAATTGTCGATCATATTAAGCAGTATTACAATACAGATTATGTTGACCTTGTAGTTTCAACCCATCCTGATTACGATCATATCTCAGGACTTCAGACTGTCCTTGAAAAACTGAAAGTAAAAGCTTTACTCATGCACAAACCATGGGAGCATTCGCAGGAAATCAAGAGCTTTTTTAAGGACAAGAGAATCTCTGCATCGGGGCTTAAGGAAAAACTTGAAAAATCAATTCAAAATGCAAGTGATCTAGAAAGTTTTGCAGTAGGAAAAAATATAGTAATCGTTGAACCCTTTCAAGGTATAACAGGATATTCGGGAATGTTACATGTTTTGGGACCATCGAAGGAGTATTATGAATCTCAAATACCATTGTTTCGTTCAACGCCTGCCCCGGTTGATGTTTTGAGCCAATTCTTCGCTCCTATTCGTGAGGCAACAAAGGACGCAATTAGTTGGCTAGAGGATAATATAGGTATTGATCTCATTAACGATGATGAAGATACAACGTCTCCCGAGAATAACACGAGTGCTATTCTCTTGTTTAATGTCGATGGCAAGAAGCTGTTGTTTACTGGTGACTCAGGCAAGACCGCGCTTCTACTTGCCACAGACTACGCGACTAATCAGGGTATTTCACTAACCGATCTTCACTTCTTAGATGTTCCTCATCATGGTAGTAAAAGAAATCTAAGCAGTAAGGTTTTGTCAAAAATTAAGGCCAGAACAGCTTTTATATCCGCTTCAGGAGAAAATCCAAAACACCCAGCAAAAAAGATCACGAATGCACTTAAAAAGCATGGTGCAAGTGTGTATGTTAATAGAAAAGCCACCTTACATCATCACCATGATGCACCTGATCGGCTTGGTTGGACAGTTGCTTCAGAGGAGCCATTCCACTCAGAAGTAGAAGATTAAAATATGAAAGAAGTAATAGAGAAAATATCAAACTACAATTTTTTTAATTACCTTTTACCAGGAATAATTTTTACTAATATTGCGGATAAGTTCACAACGTACGTATTCCTTGAAAATAATCTTGTCATTGCGGTTTTCACTTACTACTTTATTGGCCTGGTAATAAGCAGGTTTGGTTCATTAGTTATAGAACCCATATTAATAAGGTCTATGTTTGTCAAATATACTTCCTATAAAAAATTTATAGCTGCATCAAAACAAGACGAGAAAATTGAATTATTGACTGAATCGAATAACATGTATAGAACTTTTTGCTCAATGCTTTTTCTTCTTTTGTTATTGAAGATCGTTGAAATCATCGAACTCAATTATCCAAATTTAATGATTCTCAATCCTTATCTATTACTTCTCTCTTTATTGACTCTTTTTTTATATTCATACAAAAAACAATCACAATACATTTCGGAAAGAGTCAACAATCAATAACGACCTTATAGTCGTTATTGATATGATTTCTGGTTTATCACAACGGTAAATAGGTAAACTATTGACTACCCCATATAATATTGACTTATACCCTCAAATAGTATATACTTCCAAATCACATTGGGAACTATTAGAAATTAGCCAATCAAACTAACAACATATGGGTCCATCAGAATATAACAGTGCTCAACCACTGCAATTTGCAAACCTTGATCAGCTTTTGTGGGGTATCGTTAAAACACTTCAATATTACTCTCTTCCTGCTATGGCAATCGCTATTGCTACACTTGGTGTTTTTCTTGTCATGAGTGGCGATGATACCGATCGAAAGTCAAAGCTTAAGGGATGGATCATTAATATCCTTGTTGGAGGTTTATTGGTTTTTGGAGCTGCTTCACTCGCACAAATCATTAAAACATTTGTCGGCGGATCAGCGTAAAAACTGAGAAGCAACATTAAATATGTATGAAGCTAATCTTAAGTGTACTAATATGTCTAGTAATTCTAGCTAACGCCTTACCCGCTTTTGCTGCTCCGACTCCTACTCCCACAACTGCTCCCCAAGTTCAATATACCAACGAATTTACGGTTGATAACCAACCGTCCGCAGTTGTTGAACTATTACAAGGCTTCATTCAAGGCTTTGATTCATTCATAGGTGGATTCATTTTCTATACTCCCGATCCTTTAGGAGATAAAATCGTCCTAAAGGATAAATCAGAAATACCCGGTATTACCAAATACCGTGATATGTTTAATAGCATCGCACTTCCCATTCTCGCAATTGTTATAGCAGGCATCGCTGTTTCAAAGCTGGGTTCAGATAATGCTCAGGAACTAAAATCATTTGCTGTTCGTTTTCTGATAACAATAATTTTATTCATTACTGTTCCTTCTGTTCTGTCATACAGTATTCAAGCAAACAACTTACTCGTTGATAAAATCTCCTCGACGCAAAAGTTCACTACATTTTTAGATGACTACCTCGAGAAATCAAAAGAAGGAATTCAAAATAATGAAAGTTCAGAAAAGTTTGGTATTCCTACATTTGACATATCATTGCGCTCTGGAATATTCAATTCACTTGGAAAATTTATCGTCCAGATTTTCTTGTTTATTTTAACTTTTTTGTTTCTTCTGTTAGGTTTTGTGTACTTGGGATTTCAATTTGTTATACGCTTTGCAGCACTTCTATTTTTAGGTGTTATCTATCCAATCGTCATTCCATTTATGCTGTCAGAAAAAACTCAAGGCATACCCATGACATATTTTAAGACATGGTTTACGTTTCTCATACAACAGCCAGCTTTTGTATTGGGATTTTCTATTGCAACGGATATTTTTAATAGCATCTTAACCGCAAAAGGCCCCAGTGTCGGAATGCTTTTCTTTTATACCGGCTTCTTGTTTTTCCTCGGAGGCGTAAATGTCTTAGTTGCCCGAATATTTGGTGACACATGGACTGCATTTTCAACCAATATGGGAGCAGCCGTTGGATCACGCGCAGTAACGTCACCTATTCAGTCAAAGGTAGATAATTTTAAACGAGGGTTACTTGGAGGAAACGGAAGTATGGCTACGATGGCCGGGAGTGCGATACGACAAAAATGGGAACAAAGAGTTTCAGATAGTGGCGGATCAGGAGTTGCGCCCACAGGAGCCAGCACGGGCTACAAATCGTATGGATCTGGTGATAATAACAGCTCAAAAGGTGGAGGTCTATACAATCTTCCTGCAGTTGATAAACGACCACGATTCTCAAAAGATTTGGGAGCCAGAGGAATGGACGTACAGATGGAAAATTACAAGCAAGGAGTAGTATCAGTTTCAGGTGAAGCATACAAACATGCTGACGTGAAAAGTGGATTGACCTCCTACTATCCAACTAGATCAGACGCGGTGCGGGACGGCGTACAAGACAGTCATCTTGAGAAAGTAACACTTGATCAAGACAAATTTATTGATCTGTCAACATTTACAAAAGATCACCCAAATCCTCATAACTTTAATGCGATGCAGGAGGCAAAGCGCAAAGGAAAAGATATTAACTATGCCTATATTAATGAATCAAGCCCACCTCAAAAAGTGCACCAATTTTTGGAGATGTCAAAAGCAAGAAATGAAGCGTATGGTATAAAGGGCGTTGTTGTAAGGCGTCAAGGGAAAGACAGCAGTGATCATATTATTCGTTTGTATTCACCGAATACTAAAAACAAAAAATCATGAGAAACGTACGTATATATAAGGATGACATTAGGGAGCATGTGTTACGAAGTCTTTTCTTTACGGATACCGTGTTAGCTCTAGTTGGCGCAGGCATTATTGCAGCGATTGTATTTGCAATCTTTCACTTTGTACTCCATTTCTTTAGCTGGGGAGCGTTTGGAACAACTGTCCTTGTCGCTGAAATATTTTTCATCGGCATTATTACACAAAAAGTCGACAATCAACCAATCTACAAAGTAATACCACGAGCATTAAAGTTTAAATCAAGCTCAAAAGAGCATAGACAGAGTGATCTTGAACCGTACTTTGTTGATTTTAAGATACAAGACAATCTTATTGTGCGAAAAAATGCCATCGTAAAAATGTATGAAGTAGAACCCTATGATATAGCCCTACTGAACAATCAGGATCGCGAGCATTTCTTTACAAAGCTCAAACAAATGATTCACGTATTACCATCTCAAGTGCAGTTTATCGTGAGGAAAGAACGAGCGAAAGTTGAGGATTACTCAAAACACTTTTTCTCACTTTACAACAGCGCAAATACTAAACGAGAATCGTTAATTAATGGCTATATAGATGACCTTTCTGATCTTGTAACTAATCACTCATTTGTGACAATGCGCCACTATGCGATTTTTTCAGTTTCTTGTGATACTAACAAACCACATGAAAAGGTAAAAGCTATCAAAAAAGTATCAGATTTGGGCATGCGGTTTGCCTCATCCCTTTCAGCATGTAATATTACTGTTCGGCCGTTAATTGATGATCAGCTATTAGAAATTGGCCAAACCACACTACGATGAAAACCACTAATCAACGAACACCTAAGGGAAAGGTTAGTAAACAGCAAGAGGGTATTATGCCTGCACTTTTTAACTTTCAAATGGGGCGAAAACTGCGTGAAGAAGTCAAAACTCTTTCAGACAGCAAGGCAAAACATACATTTGAGTTAAATAAAGTGCTTAAGGAGTACGAGCATTACACTAAGAAAAACAAGGGACTCAAAGACATTGAAAAGCACTTCTTTAATGGTGAACCACGACTACATCAAAACACGCTTACATTGGCTCTCAGAGAGGAAATACGGCGACTTATGGATATAGTGAGTGCACAGCAGGAAGTTATTGCCGAAAAGCCATTTCTTAGCAATAAACTAGCTAATGTTCAAAAGCCTAAGCGTTCCACAAGTAATAATCCTCTGAAAGCGTTCAAACTCAAACAGGAACACAAAAAAGAAGTTAAGGAATATGAAGAAACTATCCGTAATACAGGAAAATCGGACTTCCACTTTGTTATTGAAAAAGATGACAATGGAATAGCGGTTGAGCGGGACGGAACCAAGGCATATAAAAGCGAATATTTGAAAGAGCACGGTTCCCATTTGCAAGTAGGTGAAAAATATCGACGATTTTATTACCTTGCTGATATTCCTGCTTATCTTAGTCCTTATGTGTTTTTTAGACTTTTGACCTCATCGCTTCCTTTTACCTTAAGTGTCTTTATTCAACCAACACCAAGCAGTGAGTTACTTAAAAAAGCACGACAGAGACTTTCTGTTCTTGAAATGCAACAAAATGATCGACAGAAAGTAGGTAAAATTCGTGATCAACAAACTGACAAGAATATTGAGGAGGTCATGAGTTTTATTGACGAACTTGTACATGAGGCTGAAAAAGGTATTCTATACTCGTTATATCTCCAACTTGAAGGGAAAAACGAGGAAGAACTAACCCTTTTACATAAGCAACTTCAGAATATTACCGGAGCTATGGATGTTACTTTTAATCAATATACATTTGGTCATAAAAAAGCATTCAAAAACTTTTTACCGTTCAATATTGATCACCTCAAAGAAAACAGAATCTTGCAGTCAACTGCAGCCTCATATCTTATGCCCTTTGTATCAAAACAATTGAATGACCCGGAAGGAATATTCATGGGAGTTAATGCATTTAACAATAGTCTTGTCTTTATAGATCCGTTTACATCCCGAAACAATAATATCAATATCCTAGGAGTTTCAGGATCAGGAAAAAGCGTAACGTCAAAAACTTTGATGAATAGGCTTTATATGAGAGGGATACAAATTATCGCTATTGATCCTGAGGGAGAGTACGTCAATCTGGCACGCTCACTTGGAGGTGAAGTCATCTCTTTCTCACGAGAAAATGGAATCAATCCTTTTTATATCAATAGCTCAGAGGAGAATGACATTCTCGATCACATTTCAACACTCAAAACATTCTTTAAGTTCTTTATCCCAACCCCACATTATGACGGAGCATTACTGGATGAGACTCTTATCAAACTCTATGATTCAGGTTCCCCCAGCTTTGAGAGTTTACTTGAGCTCTTAAAAGGAAGTCCTATGCAAAAAGACTTAAGCGTATTATCAGCCGGAAGTTTGAGAGGTGTATTTAATTCAACCCGCCGACTTGAGCTTGATAATGATGTTATTGTCCTTGATCTGCATGACCTTAAGAAGGATGAAAAAAGAGATCCAGCTATTTATCTTTTGACTTCACTGATATGGAATTTGGTGAATAAAAATAATGACAAAAAGCGAATGCTCTTTATTGATGAGGCACATAAACTCCTTGTTGATCCAGAGGTTGCTGTATTTTATCGAGAATTGGTCAAACAAGCTCGTAAGCGAAATGTTGGTGTGGTATCCATCACTCAGGATGTTGAGGACTTTCTCAACAATGAGTATGGCAAAGCTATTATTACCAACTCTGAAACAAAAATACTCTTAAAGCAGTCATATGCAACCCTTTCAGAAATCGGAACTATTTATCCGATGACCGACGAAGAAAAGCAACAACTCGGACATCTTGAAATTGGAGAGGTTGTTTTGTTTCGAGAGGGTGAGCATGTACGGTTAAATATATTAGTTTTGCCACATGAGCAACCCTTAGTATTTACATCGCAAACAGAAAGCCATGAAGAAACTAGCTAAACTTCATGCGTTCAAACAAGATCCTTTTGGCTTCATAATTGACACGCTCATTACGATCGTTGTCAATCTTGTTATACCTATACCACTCGCAGGGAACATCGTAAGTAGTATGCGTGGGCCTGCATTGGGATGTCTTGTGTCACTTTTGCTCCTTGGAATATTTATGATCGTAACAATTGGAACGATTATCATGTCGCCTTTTTTAGTTAGTTCAGCATTTCTTCAACAGATTGGCTCAAACTTGACTGTTCCTTCAAATATTGCAGCTGATGACAGTTTTATAGAAACCTCAACCCCTGTTCAAAATCCATTTGGAGGATCGGGTATGAGTTACACCGCTATCAGTGCTTATTTTCTTGATCCAAACTATTTCTTACATTTTGGGAAAGTCCACACGGGAGTTGATTTAGTACCGAACGATACCTACTTCAAAAACAGTAAAACGTATAAAGAAACTCATCAGATTGTTATATTTTCAACTATTAATGGAACGGTCACACACTTTATTGATGAGTATGGAGGGGAAACTGTGGAGGTAATCAATAACGAAAGCTCATTACGGGCTATATTTGTTCATTTCAGCAAAGTATTTGTTAATAGCGGAGATAATATTAAAGCAGGTACTCCAATTGGCATTATGGGTAAGACGGGATTTGCAACGGGAGAGCATCTTCACTATGAAATACGGCTCAAAAATGGTAATTCATGGTCACTTACGAATCCGTTACAATATATACAATAACTATGAAAGACATTGAACTTAATCCATTAGATAAAAATCAGCGAAAACTACTCCAGTTTGGAGTAGTTTTAATGCTTTGTGTATTTCTTTTAGGCTATTTTATCTTTGTAACCAAGAAAAATACGACTGTCTATTTGGAGAATCAGAATCTTCATGTATTTGACGAGTCAATGACATTTGCCTATCCTGACAGATTATCTATGCACTATCCGTACCTTCTAGTGGTAAAGCCGGAAAAACAAATGACACTTATCTATAATCTTGAGCAGAAAAAGAAGGAGAAAGAAATTAACGAGATCGTTTTAGACTATCAGAATAAGAAATTATTGTATGTTAAAGATGCTAGTACGTTTATTGATGAGCAAGATTTAGGGGTTTTGTGTGAAAAGGGAGTAATAAAAAGTGAAAAAGAGATACTTTGTGTTGTCAAAGTTGATCCAAATAGTATGCAGAACAAATTGATCTCAATTGATGTTAAGTCGAACAAGAGAAAAGATCTGTATATCTCGAAAAATCTCATCACTGACCTGAATGTTGTCGATGGCAAATATTATCTAGGCGAAATTGGTATTGAAGACCAGAAAAGCTATCTTGTTATTGATAGTAAACAAATGCCTGTTCCTAATATCGTCAGTATGATCTATCAAATGAACGGCAAGCCTTATTTCGCCTCATTTAAGAGTGCTTTAAACAAGGAAAAAGAAGCCTATTTTGAGATTAATGGCACTAGCATTATTGAGCAAAAAGATAGTAAAGTTATCTTGTATAAATAAATGGTACGGAGATTTTTAACAAATTTGGTTTCATTCTTTAAGAATCTTGGTCGGAAACGACAAGATATTAGTTGGAAGGAAATAAATGGAGTTATGAGAGAAGATAAATCAAAGAAATGAGATCGCTAGAAGAAAATTAATTCTTTTTCTTTGTTTTAGACTTCAATTTAATTTCCTTATTTACAATATCATGTGCAATCATATGGGCAGATGTTCCCATTCCTTCAAGCAAAGTAATTGCATCCTCACGCGTTGCTTTTAAAGGATTTTTTGTTTTCAAATACTTCATTGCAGATAGGATATCATCCTCGCTGAAGCTATTTTTACTCTTTTTCATATTTTGAGTATATCATACAACCTTTTTAAGATCTAAAAAATCTATCATTTCTTTTGCGGTCTTTTTCCCTTCAATTCTTCTCATGATCTCTTTACTTCGATAGTGAGAAAGGATGTTTAAACTACCTTCCCATAGAATAGCTTGATCTAGAATTGCCAATTTTCGATGATGATGACCATTAAGAAGTATGATATTTACTCCCATTTCCTTATAACTAAGAATTTCATTCGTGGCAAAGTGTCGGTTTGATTCGTCATACTCGATAGGATCTCGAGTAATAATATGAATTTTTACCCCTTTATTAATCAGTTTAGTAAAGACAGGTCGTAAAAACTCCATTCGTGAGGTGGAAACAAATGGACTTTCAATAATTGCTTCCTCCTTACATCTCAATAAGTCACTTACAAAGGCTTTATAAAAACCCATTTCATCAAATAACTTGGAAGAAGACACTTCCTCAAGAGATTTCGATTTAGAGAAGAAGGGGAGTTTCATACTTCCCCCTTTCTCTCAACTACGGTTACTTTTCCGTTATAATATATAAGGCCAAGTTCGTTTAACCTCTCGTAGGTTTGAACGAAGTTCTCAAAAAAAGAGTTCCACCTGAGAACCATCTGGCTCACACTTTAAGCTTCAGTTCGAGGCTGATTATCGTACCTTAAGCCAAGCTTATCTTCGATGGTTTTTCTATCACCAATAAGAAGATGTAGATCTACTTTTGGTACAAGGAATGTGGTAAATAATTCAGGAGCACGCTCTGTAAGAGTTCTCCAACGCTCTCCCCTTGGTATATCAGTTCGTCTTCGATTAACAAATTGTCCTGGGCAATGATCGACAACAGTCCCAGTTACCTGGTCCTCGAGATAAATATGGTCAACTCTTCTTGTTTGTGCCTGATTATCAATATAATCTGGGTCCTTGACAAGAACCGAACCCTTTACGATCGTAAAGCCAAGTGGAATAGGTCTTCGCAGTGCCCATGTAGTCCAAAATGCGCAAACAGGCATCTCATGAGTTTCTCTAGCATAAAGATCGAATAAGTGTGCAG
>CAZHDZ010000010.1:9845-44794 GCA_964531275.1 uncultured Gammaproteobacteria bacterium | reverse complement strand
TGTCATATTACGCAAATACTGGCTCAGAACACTATCTTGATGCTGGATACCTTGCGACATGGATAGGATCTGATCCTAAGAGGGTTGATGAGGCAATTAAAGTGACAGTGGATGAATATGTAAAGGTTGCACAGAAGGGTGAAATTGATGATGTAGAGTTAAAGAAGGCGAAAGAGTATATGAAGGGGCATTTTGTGCTTGGACTTGAAGACACTCGATATATTGCCGTTATGTACGCGTCTCAAGAAATTTTGGAAGAAAAATTAACTGATCCTAAAGAAAGTATTGAAAAAATTGATAAAGTAACGATTGAAGATATCCAAAGAGTTGCAAAAGAGTATCTAGACACAAAAGCACTAAGTCTTGCTATTATCGGTAACTTTGACGAAGACACCTCAAGATTTGAAAAACTTCTGAAATAAAACTAGCTATGTCTGAAGGTCCACAGGTGCCTCAAGAGGCAGCAATCGATTCGCAAATTTCTCATTCATTCCCATTGGTTGAAGCTGCAGGTGGAATGCCTCCCACACCAAGCCAAGAAGAATTAAGAGAGAAGTTCCCACTTCAAGAAATTGAATTTCCCAATGGTAAGGTCGTTTTTAGAAATATGTTGCCTATGAATCCTAATTCAGAAGATGCGGTAGTATCATTGGTTGGTTCAATGGCAAATCAGAAAGACATTGGGCATACAATGGCTGGCGTCGTTGCAGGGGGAGAGCACGTCTATACGCTTGATTTTGAAGGAAAAGGCAGAAGGGTAAAGGGGGAAGAGGGGTATTCAAGGGAGCTTAATAGGCAGGCAAAACTGCTTGGCGAATTCATAGATCAGCTTCCACAAAAAAAAGTAATCCTCACAGGACAATCAATGTCTGCCATAACCATCACTTCAATGCTTAGGCACATGTCTCGTCTTAGATCAAGGATCGAAGGTGTAATAGTGGCTAGCCCAATGGGAATGGGTGGAAAGGATAATGTTGCCTCGTTAGCGTGGAGAAATAGAGCTGAGGGGGTAAGGAAGGGAGAGCAATTAACTGATGAGCAAAAAGTTAAAGAACGAGAATATGAAGCTCAGGGAAAAGAATTTGTTGCCCATAATAAAGAAAGGGTAGCCCGCGAGGTCCTAGGTATGGCAGATGCGGATATTTATGATGATTTTCAGCAACTTGAAGAGTGGGGTATCCCAGCAATAATTATTCAAGGAGACCTAGATGAGCTGAATTCTTCTCAAAGAGTATGGGATAACATTGCTGAGAGGTCAGGGGGCGGCAATAGGTGGGGGCAACCATCACTTATTAGACCAGAAGAAACTGAGAGACAGACAATACAAGAACGCTTGGCTGATTTGGCTGATCAGGCGGAGAGAGCGGCTGTAGGAGATTTATCAAGAAAGGGTGAAGGGCCAATAATGGCAAAGGACTTGACGCCGGAAGAGGCAGCAATTGCAAAAGAATACATAGATAAAGAACTTGCCCTAACTCAAAAAGCGCGAGAGGAAGGAATCTACCCGACGGCACCAATTGTTATGGTAGGGGGTGGACACGAGATTTATGCTAATGACAGAATGAGTAAGATCTTTCTTAGAGAGATTAGTACTATAAGAAATAGTAGTAAGAATGAAGAAGAAGCTCACATATCAGCAGTTCGCGGGGAATTAACTTCAGAAACCCCTTCAAGGCCAGGAGTAGACCAGGATTAAAATATCATTATTCTTCAAAAAAGACCATTGCGGCATCTTTAAGTGCTTGATCAACCAAGGAAAGTTGTTCTTCAGAAAGTGCGGCATATTCTGCTTGAGTTACTGCAGTACCTTCTGTAATAGTTACTCCGAATTGATTGAAAGAAAGACATACCTCAATGTTGCGTTTTACACTCAATAATTCAATGCCAGGGTCATCTGTTAGATCATTGTCATAATTACTAAGATCTTTGCTTTTAATTTCCATTCCATTCTTTTCTGCAGTAGTTACTCCATATACATGAAGTTCCGCACGAACACCCATAACTCTATCAAAAAGCCTTATCCTTTTGTCTTCCTCTTTGTTATCGTATGGCATGCCAACATCCCATACACCTTCAAGGCTTGCTGCGTGCTGTTCTTTGTAAGGATTTTCATCTTCGCCTCTGTCGTATGGGTTATCCCAAGAACTTGTTTCCATGAGCGTAGTATAGCAAATTTACATCAATTTTACTATCCCATAGTCAATTTGATATAATGTTTTTATGAATCAGTTTGAGGCAGCACGAGATTCCGTAGAAAATAACTGGGGCGAGAGAATGTCAGACGAGGCATTGGGTAATTTAGTGGCATTTGTAGGTAATCATGAATCAAAGGCGCTTGCGATGTCATATATTGCATATCAACCTTATATGATCCTTGACAGAGAGATAGTAGCGCAAGGAATTGCAGACATGCAAAGATTGCCCCTGAAATATGAAGGAGACGAGGGATGGGTTCCTAGCGCTTCTGCAATAGAGAATTATTGTACCTTCGCCTTTGAGCCTGCAGGTCTAATAAGAGAGGAGCACACAGGAAGGGCAAAGATGGGTTTTGCAGTTACCAAAAAGGGAGAGACAGATGGATGGGCAGTAGCCGGAAATTTACTAGACTTTTCACAGAGACACGACATTCCGTTGAAGAAAATTTTCTCAGGAACTTCATCACAATCTAAGGCAGAAGTTATTAATGATGCTGACGGAGAGTTTCTATTTAAATCGAGAGCTCCTATCAATAGAATTAAGTTATTTAGAGCATTGTTGAGCCAAGACAAGGCTGTAAGGGCAAAGGATCTCGAGGAACTTACTGGTGTAGATGATTCTCTGCTTATCCGTCATATAGCTGACCTAAAAGAGCTTGGTCTTGTGCAATATGAAACTCCCATAAAAGAAGGTGCGAAGACTGAGTTCATTCTTGAGCACCCAACGGATCAAGTTCCCGAACATGAAAAATACAAAAAACTCACAAGGGATACGTATCAT
This sequence comes from uncultured Gammaproteobacteria bacterium, assembly GCA_964531275.1. Classification (GTDB taxonomy): domain Bacteria; phylum Patescibacteriota; class Microgenomatia; order Levybacterales; family GWA1-39-11; genus JAUSNA01. The sequence continues at coordinate 41,818 of CAZHDZ010000010.1, read as the reverse complement.
GTACTTTTAGAGGATCCGAAAAAAGAATGGAGTATAGATCAAGTTGTTCAGGCATTAATTGTTGAAGAGCCAAGGCGTAATGAGCAAAAGGATTTGAGAAAATCTGTAGGTAAGGTCATACATTTACTTAAAGAAAATGATATTGTTGGTACTCCCAATTACACCCCTGATAGATCAACACAGGTTTGGCTTAACGCAGAACAGCGAGAATTCTTTACGGATTTAGTGGGAATATTAGATCGTATTCAGCAGCGGGATATAGTTGCTTATGCTGAGGGGGCCGCTCATGCTCTTCGGTTTATGTTTACGCCTCAATTAGCTCGTGAAGCTATGTTGAGAGCAAGAAGAGCATCAAACAAAGTTGATAGGCCATCATCGGATGAAATTACTAGGACTATTCAAACGTGTGTTTCGGCTTTCCCAGATTGCACCACCAACCAAGTGAGAGAATATCTAAGAGAGTACGGTAATGAATTAGCTCTACCAACAGTTAGTAGATATTTAAAGCAAATGAGGGAAAAAGGGGTTTTGGAGAGTCAAGGAAAAGCTGGGACTATTATGCATTGGAGATCTTCGGGACAACGAGCCAGCTAATTTATTGCTTTTTAAGCTAAGTATTAGTAGAATTACAAATATGGAAAAAACAGTTGTTCTTGTTAAGCCTGACGGCGTACAAAGAGGATTAATCGGCGAGATCATAGCACGTTTTGAGGATAAAGGCCTCAAGCTTTGCGCTCTTAAAATGATGAATATGACCGATGAAATCATCGATGAATGGTATGCACATCACAAAGAAAGATCCTTTTTCCCAGCTCTTAAGAGTTTTATGACTTCCTACCCAATAGTTGCTATGGCTTGGGAGGGTGTAGAGGCTGCTTCAGTGGTTAGAAAAATGATCGGAATAACGCAAGCAAGACAAGCAGAGCCAGGCACTATTCGCGGAGACTATGCAATAAGCACTCAAATGAACCTAATTCATGCTTCAGAATCAAAAGAAGCTGCTGATAAAGAAATCGGAATTATTTTTGCAGATTCAGATCTTTTCACCTGGGAAAGAACAGACATGCCTCACCTCTACGGTGCAGACGAGAAATAGGTTTATAGATCAATTGCTTCTTCGATAGTAAATTTACCCACTTTTGTACGTATTAGGCTTTCTAGATAAGCTCCTGTGCCAAGAATTTTTCCTATATCGTAGGCAAGTGAGCGTATATATACACCTGGTCCCGTAGCCACTTTTAGCTTCAAATGGGGATATTCATAGGAAAGTAGGGTAATGTCCATTATCTCAACAGCCCTTGCCTCAAGAGTAACTTCCTGCCCAGCTCTAACTCGTCTGTGTGCGGGTTTTCCCGATATTTTCACGGACGAATATATTGGTGGTATTTGATCAATTTTACCAACAAATAATTTGATCGTTTTAAGTATTTCATCCTTATCTGGCTTAATATTTTCATTTACAATTTCAATTACACCTTCAGCGTCATAGGTGTCACTATTGGCACCCAAAAAAATGCCAGCGACATATTCCTTTTCACCCTTTACGTACTGGTCTAACAGTCGTGTATTTTCGCGACCAACAGCAATAACTAACACACCTTCTGCCATTGGATCAAGGGTCCCACCGTGTCCAACTCTTCGAATACCCGTCTTTCGTCTAACAGCATTCACAACGTCGTGTGAGGTTATTCCTTTCTTTTTATTTACTGCAAATATCCCTTCCATAGACATGTATTATAAAGTAAGTGCGGAATTTAATATAATCTAAGAATGGAAATTAAATTTTTAACATTAAATATTTGGTTTGGAGGAAAAATTTGGGATAACATGCTCAAATTTATTCATGAGGAAAAGCCTGACATATTGGCTTTGCAAGAAGTTTATGATGGTCACGCGCCAAATCTTGAAAAAAGATTTAGGACAATGGAGGTATTTGCTCAGGAATTTGGTGATATTTTGCCACATAATGCTTTCGGAGCGACGGTCTTAGATACTGGAGTTAATGTCCCATGGGGTAATGCAGTATTTTCTAAATTTCCAATTCTTGCCTCAGATACAATTTTTTTCGACCTTCCCTTTACAAGATATGACTTTCGTGTCGATTCAGACCCCCGATTAGCTGCCGAAGGCATGCTTGAAACAAAGCTTGACGTAGGTGGACGAGAACTTTTTGTCTATAGTTGGCATGGAGTTTGGAATAATCATGGGGGTGACTCAAGGGAGCGGTTGATCATGAGAGATGTGATTATAAAAACACTTTCGGGCAAAGAGTCTGTGATCATTGCAGGGGACGCCAATATCAGGCCAGATACAACTGTAATGCATGACATTGAGGAAAAATTAGATTTGCATAACGTATTTGGCATGAGTCTTCCAACTACATTTAATATGAATCATAAAGATAACCCTGAATTTGCAAAAGAGTCGGTTGATAAGATGTTGGTAACAAAGAATTTGAAGGTAATTAAAAGTGAGATGCCTAAAGTGGACGTATCAGATCACTTTCCACTTAAAGCTATTCTTGAGCTTTGATAGTTGAAAGCATTTTATCCATTTCCGCTAAAATTTCAGCATTGGGACTCTCTACTTCATAGGATATTACCCCAAACATGGTTGGTACTCCGTATGTAGTTATAGAATTTGTACTGTTGCCGCAAAAAGCATAAGAATTTTTTCCTACCTCAACTCTTTTTATTGTTAAATTTCCTACGGCGATATCTACGTGGCTAGCATTTCTGTAATCACTAAATGGTCCTTCAGGTACTTCTCCTTCAAAAATGCATCCACTGCCACCCATAGGTGCTTGGTAAATTTTTAAGATATTGCCACCCTTTGTGATTGTTAGGGCTTGGGAGACTGCGTCTTTTGATTCTTTTGCAACCCAACCCGCAGGATACTTAATTGAATAGCCAGAAAGAGAGAGGTTTTTCATTTTTGGGATATTTGCCGTTTCCCATTTCAAGGTTATGTCTTGAATTGGCGATGTGGATGGAGGCGTGGTTGGAGTATTTTGAGTTGCAACTGAAGGCGTGGGTGTAGTTGGAATTGCTACAGCAATTTCATTATTCTTCTGTGTGCCAAGGTAGATCGCAGCAGCACCTATCACGAGCGCTAAAAAGATAATTGCGCCAACAAGCGGTGCGTTGTTATTCCTTTTCACTATCATAGGTTGAGACTTTGGGAGAGGATTCTCTTTTGGAGCCTCGACTGTTGTTGCTTCTTCCATATAACCATTCTTCCATTAAAAACAGCTGATTACAAGCTAGCAAGAAAAACTACATTTGGACAATAGCTGTAACAACGGGTTCTGTTATTACCTCCCACGGTAGTGTTATGTACTTTCCAGACACCATCTGATGTTCGCTTTCCCCCGCTAATATTGATCTATACTCTGCCATGTCCATTGGATTTGTTGACCTTGAAATTCTATGAAGATGTTTATTAACATCCAAAGGTCTTGTGGGAGGTGTCTCGGATCCTTTATTCTCCAAGCTCCAATATCTTGTAATTCCACCTTGAGTGACGTGAAGATTTTTAGCTGTGTGTGAGGCCAATGCAAATTCTTCAGCAAGTGGGAGGGTTAATTCTGGGGGTCGAGTGGGATCGGAATAAATAAGGACTTCAGCATCTGGTGGCATCTGATAGATTGAAGGAGGATTACTGTTAACATTTCTGACCACATGCCAATTATCTTTTCCAAAATTAACGATTCCTGCAGGTCCTGCTGCTTCCAGCAGCATTTTGAGAGTCTTTAAATCGGGTGGAAAATCTAATTGTTTAAACTCTGGCTCAAGAATTTCTTTTGCCAAAAATCGTCCAACTGCATCGTATTGTGCTTCCATGCCAATAGTTGTTTCTGCACTCATGCCGACATTATAAGATCAAAGGGTTCTTAAAACAACATTTACGAATTGATTTTGGATTCATACTCCTCAATACTATTCTTAATGGCAAGTTCTAAAGGGTCTATCGGAAACATAATTATTGTAATCATTGCAATAGGAGTAATGGCGCTTTTTGGCCTTGGGGTTCTATTTATTGTCCTTTACGGTTTTATTGCTAGGCCTTACCAGGTTAATGGTCATGCGATGAATCCTACATATAAAAATGGTGCATATGTTATGGCAAAAATGGGAACAGAAATTGGTAGAAACGACGTTGTTATCTATAAGTCTCCACAGAATCGTCAAGTTGATTTAATCAAGAGGGTTATAGCACTTCCTGGGGATAAGATAAGGTTAGATAGTGGGAGCGTAATTATAAATGGCCAAAAACTAGATGAATCAAGTTATGTTGTGAAAGAATCCCAGACTGATTCGGGTACATTTTTAAGATATGGGGAAGAGTTGACTGTTCCTGAAAAATCATATTTCGTTATGGGTGATAACCGTCCGATGAGTGCTGATTCCAGAGAGTGGGGGTACGTGATGAGGGGAGATATCGTCGGCAAAGTAATATTCTGCTATTGGAGTTGTGGTGGTGAGACGAACCGATCACCAGGTGCAAGATTATTTTCTGAGGCAAAAATTGGTGCTGGTTGAGGTTTGCCTTTTGTTTCCGTGACTTTACCTCCGACTCTTACTATAACGCCACTTCTCATCGTCCTCACATTTAGCTTTCCTTCTCCCATATTCAAAATAACTGAATCCTCTGTTATGGAGTCCAACGTCCCAGGGTTATTTGATTCTTCATCTAGAGCAGTGGCTTCAAATACAGAATAAGTTTCTCCGCTTTTCATTTCAATGTAGGCTGCAGGATTAAATTCGCCGGCTTCTGCTTTATATTGAGCCTCAAGTGCTGACTCTTCAGGACTAATTCTTAGGTGATCTTTATTTAATGGAGGTTGATAATTACCCCGTCCTTTTATTTGTTTTTGGCCAGTATAAATGATGCCTTTATCTTTTGCTTTTGAAATCCTGTCAAGCGTGTGAACCATAAAAGCAGGACCATCAACAAGTAGCTTTTGAGAAAAATATGCAGAGTGCCCTCGAGGGGCATTATTCCTGTCAAATTTAGTCATTGCAAGGACAGGCCCCTTGTCGGCTGTGTCATTCTCGGGATCAATAATTGATCCTTTTGGAAGGGGTCCTTCTTCAGGTTCTGTACCATCAGGATCGGCCATTTCGTCGTCTCTTCCCAGTGCGTGTACACTAAAGTAAACCTCCTCGGCACCGTTCACAAATTGCCATTGTGTCGCGCTAGCTCCTCGATGCTGAGAGTTAATAAGGTCAGAGAAGTGACCTCCCCACATACCGGCCTTGGCGATTCTAGCGAGCTCAGGCTTTACGAAGAGTGTGAGATTTGCTCCAATTATCACATCGGGTGCATCATCTTCAAGCCTTTTTAGCTCCTCAGGATCATCAAGACTACTGAATTTGCCATCTGGAATCCCAAGATCTTTTGCTCTTTGTCTTGTAGGATCAAGCTTTGGATTTTTTTCTGTTACCGCTGGTCCATACACCTTTATAACTTCATGTGCCGAATCTTGAATGGCACTAAGAAAAGCATCTCCCATGGTGCCCTTTCCCGTAAAAACAACTCGTAGTGGAGTGACTGTCTCTCCTGGTTCTAAATTTATGACTGTATCGATTCGGCCATCTATATACTGAAAAGTTTGGGGTTGGTCAATAATTTCTGATGGTTGTGGTGCTACTTCAGGACTGCCTGCCATAGACAGAATGTACTAGAAGAGTAGATAGCTGTCAATAGTTTGTGACCCCGAGAGGACTTGAACCTCCAATCTTCCCCTTAGGACGGGGCTGCTCAATCCATTAAGCTACGGAGTCGAACTCATCTCCACAAGTAAATTTGTGAAGTTGTAAGCATTGCTATTTTAGCATGCCAGTCATATGTACACAGCACTATGTCAAGCTAGATAGTCTAGAGCTAGACAACAGTTGTTGCTTGACATATAACTAGCTCATGAAAAAGAAATATTTTCTTTGGGCAGATATTATTCGTATTCTTGCAATATTTCTTGTTGTTGCGGTACATCTAAGCTACCTTCCTCAAAATATTTCCATTGATAACTTTTTTTATTATGTCCACTTCGCGATTGCCAAAACTTCCGTTCCCTTATTTGTAATGCTTTCAGGCGCACTTTTGCTCACAAAAGCAGAATCGTCGAAAGATTTTTATACAAAGCGGCTTAGAAGAATTTTATTTCCTTGGATTTTTTGGTCAATTATTTATATTTTTTTCCTAGGATTTCCAGTTTCTTTCTCAGGACTTAAGGCGGCTATGGTTTCATTTTGGTTTATGCCCATGATTACAGGGCTTTATGTACTCACCCCAATAATGAGAAAAATGACATTAAATTCAAAATGGTACGATCTTTTAGTTATTGTTGTCTTATGGTTTGTCTCTGTATCTTTGCTTCCTTATTATCACCAGTCTCAGGCTTTTCCATTCAGTGCTGACAGTGGAATTGTTAGACAGGTCATAAGTTTTGTCGGGTACTATTTGCTTGGGTTTTATATTATAAAATTTATTCCTGGTACCAAACGAACCATAATAATTGCATCTATCTTTACGATTTTGGGATTGTTAGCATCTCTTTTAAGTTTTGCCTTCAAGGGAGGGACACAAGAATACTTATATTTCTTTGATTACGGTTCTCCAGGAATTGTTTTATTTTCGATAGGCCTTTTTATGCTTATTTCATCTCTTTCAAATAGTCTTATCCAGAAAATTGCTCCATATAGAGCTATTATTTCTTCAATTTCTGCGGCATCTTTTGGAATTTACTTTGTGCATCTTATTATTTGGAAATATATGCAGGAGTTAGTTCTCATGAAAAATAATCCAGTCCAGAATATGTTAGTAAGCCTTATTGTTGTCTTTGCAATTTCATATTTTGTTATTGCAATGGGTAGGAAAATACCACTTTTAAGAAATATAATTTCCTAAAGTGTCATTCTGGTGCCTTCTTGACTACGATTGGGCATTGAAATAAGATATAGAGAATATGACCGATGGTCTTACAAAAAAACAAATTAAAGAATTAAGAAAGCTTGAGAAGCTGCAGAACAGAAGCTTTGAGCAAAAGAACAATTCATTTAAATGGATTACGATTGCAGTAATTAGCGGATTATTCCTTCTCATGTTTGCTGGAATAATAGCTGTTGCGAAGAACAAGAATAATCCAACCAACGAAGATGGAAAAGTCCAAATTGCCGATAATGGACACAGTAGGATGATAGAGCCAAAGGAGGGTACATCAACAGCATCAGCAGAAAGTACAAAAATAGTAACTCTTGTGGAGTATGCAGATTTTCAATGTCCTGCTTGCAAGCTGTACTACCCAGACGTAAAACAACTTTTAGTAAATAATCCCGGAAAATTGAAATTAGTCTTCAAGAATTTTCCATTAATAAATATTCACCCGAATGCTATGGATGCAGCAATTGCAGCAGAAGCTGTTGGAAAGCAGGGTAAATATTTTGAATTCGTCGACATGCTGTATGAGAAGCAAACCGAATGGTCAGAGATAAAGGCCCCTGATCAAAAATTTGAAGAATATGCAAAAAGCCTAGGAATAGATATTGATAAATATAAAAATGACTTAAAGGATCCAGCAATTACTGCACTTATAGATAGTCAAAGGAATGAGGGAATTGCAAATGGAGTGACAGGCACACCAACATTTTTCTTGGAAGGGGTAAGAATCAATACTCCAGCAAATCTTACTGAATTTCAGAAAGTTATTTCTGATGCTTTAGGACAAGATGCAGTAAAAATGCCCACCTCAGAGAAGACTCCATCACCAACAGTTGATAGTTCTGTTCCAAAAGCACTTCCTCTTCAGGAATAATATGGACCCATTAGCAAGCGCAATCGTTTATGCCCTTTCAATAGCTACAGTTATTGGTCAGATACTAGCTATTTTTCTCTTTTTTACTCTTGTTTTCAGAAAAAAGCTTGGAAATAATAAGCATGCAAAAAAAATTATAAACCTGATTTCAGAGAATTATATTACCTTGATTTTCGTAGTAGGAGCTATGGCAAGTGCGGGGAGCTTGTCTCTTTCTGAAATAGCCAATTTTGCTCCATGCAAACTTTGCTGGTATCAGAGAGTTTTTATGTACCCTATAGCTTTAATATCCCTTACTTCGCTTGTATTTAATGAAGGTCGGGTTAAGAAATTTGTTCTAGCATTTTCGACTGTTGGGATTTTGATATCCGTGTATCACATTTTGATGCAGGTCTTTCCTAAAGCATTTGAATGTAGTGATGAAGTGGCAAAGTGTAGTGCGGTCCAGTTTGCAGAATTTGGATATATAACAATACCAGTTATGTCATTTACTGCATTTGCTATCGTTCTCCTGATCAGTCTTCTTGGTCGCGAGAAATAGTCGTCTTGCCGCCTGTTATTTCACCTTGGGTACTACTGTTATAAAGCTGGTCTGTAGTGGTGGGGCTTGGTCATACTGAACAAGTGTTACTCCATGAGAATTTTGTAGTGTTATAGCCTTAATCATATTTGATGGAATGGTAGGGTCTTGTTTTTTCTCATGCACATATTCGCGTGTCTGTGGCTGGAAATTTACGAATACAGAACCCCCATCGGTTGTATATAGCTGTAGCCATAGTTTTTCTTCTGGAGTTTTAGTATTCCCTGTCCCTCCACCGGTGTACTGACCAACAACGAGTTCTGGATTTTCAACAATGAAGGTATCGCCCTCATCAATATCAATTGGCTCGTACACAACTTGATAATCTACAACTTTTTTATTGGCGAGCTTTACCTTGTCCCAGTCAAGCTCATTAGGTGCGTCCGCTTTTCCGGTAGTTTTGGGGTTTTGGCGTAGTCTTAATGCATCCGAAGTTTTGATTTCTACTTTTCCCTCCAATATATAATTTGGGATTCTAGCTTTGTCTGGTTCGTCGTCTGGGATTAATTTACCTGCTAGATCTAAAGCGCCTTCGAAAGGCATTTTGATGGTGTTGGTTATATTTTCAGCAGTCGCAACCGTTGCTTTGGTAAAATCTCCTATTTCCTCTCCGGTCTTTTCAAAAGCACCTGTACCGATTCCAATGGTTGTAGCGAGAGCAGCGGCAGCAGTGCCTAGGATTAATCTGTCACCTGTGGACGTACGGGGTTTGGCATATTCTGAACTGCCGAAAACGGGCATTGGTTTTGTGCCCCTCTTTGATCGTTGATCTGATTCTGAAAGATCTCCTTCAGTCATAATGCCATTATGTGTAATGCGTCTTTATATGTCAAGCAATTTTGTTAGAATAAAAACATGACTGAAGAAAAAGAATTAATAGTAAGAGCATTAGTAATTCGCGACAGAAAAATATTGGTGTGCCAGACGACAGGTCGTGATTATTTTTTCCTTCCAGGAGGGCATGTGGAATTTAACGAAACCATGCGTGAAGCGCTTAGACGTGAGTTATATGAGGAGATGGGGGCAATCCTAAAGGATGCAGTATTCATTGGGGGTATTGAGAATTTATTTGAGCAAGAGGGTGTACAAAAGCATGAAGTAAGTTTTATTTTCAATGTCGATTTAGACCTCAAAAATATTGTTTCTAAAGAGTCTCATGTTGAATTTTATTGGTTCCCCATGGATAAATTTATAGAGGCGACAATAGCACCACCTGCATTAAAAGATGTAGTTCTTAAATGGATAGCAGAACGTGAGCCATTCTTTATTGAAGAACGGAGAAAGTAAAAACTGAAATGGCTGTCCCTCCAAAAAAGACTCATATTCACAACGTTAATCCTGCGGTTATTAAATACCTCGCAGTCAGAACTCTCGGTAATTTTCTTATACTTTTTACAATCTTTGGTATATCAGCGACATTTGGGCCAGCTCTCTTTTTTGAAAGCCGATACCAATTAACTCAATTTTTTGATATCAAGTACGAAGTTATAAAAGAAACACCATCTTCACCTTCAGAATTAACAAAGATTTTGCAAAAAGGACAAAAGCTCAAGAGGCAACCTAATTTATTTGATGAGGTTTTGGGAGGCGGTCAGCAAGAAATTCTTTATCCCGAAGACCCATCTTTCACTGTCATGATCCCAAAGATCGGTGCAAATGAGCGGATAACCCCCAATGTAGATCCAAATAATGAGAAAGAGTATCTAGAAGTATTATCAAGAACAATTGCACATGCCAAAGGAACCTCCTTTCCGGGATTAAATGGAACGACGTATTTATTTGCACATAGTACGGATAATTTCTGGTCGGTGGGGAGATATAACGCTGTCTTTTATCTCCTTAACAAAATGGAAAAAGGGGACGAAGTAGTAGTATTTTTTAACGGAAAACGTTTTAACTATACCGTGAGCGAAACAAAAATTGTTGAAGCATCAGATACACATTACATAGATAGCGCAACTGGACAAGGAGAACGAATAATACTTCAAACATGCTGGCCTCCGGGAACAGCCTGGAAGAGATTGTTGGTATTTGCAACACCAAAGAGTGTCAATTAAGACATCAGCGCGATAGCTATTTGACATTTGTGCTTAATTCAGAGAAAATACACACATGACGCATCACACATTTACTGTAAAAGAATCACTTTCTTATGGATGGGAAACATTCAAAAAGAATTGGCAATTTTTGGTTATAAGTTTTGTGATTATCATTCTTGCTGGACTCATTCCTCAGTGGCTTCACGATTGGTCACGTGAAAATATGCCTAATTTAAGTTTCGTATTTACTATCCTTGGATGGTTTGTCCAGATGGTAACCGGTATTGGAAGTATCGTTATAAGTCTTAAAATTGTTGATGGCAAAAAGCCTACATACGACGATATTTATAAGCATTTTAACCTAATACTTAATTTTTTCCTTGGATCATTAATTTATGGAGTAGTTGTTCTGGTTGGATTTATCCTACTAATTGTCCCCGGAATTATATGGGGAATTAAGTATCAATATATTACTTATCTTATTGTTGATAAGAATATGTCTCCAATGGATGCATTTCGTGAAAGTGGAAAGATTACTAATGGAGTGAAAATGAAATTATTTTATCTAGGTCTCACTTTTATTGGAATTACTATTTTAGGAATGATAGTTTTTGGATTAGGACTTATCATAACTTGGCCAATCGTTATGTTGGCGGGTGCGCATGTTTATCGCAAGCTATCACCTAAAGTGGTATAGTTTGTGATTATTTCGAATAGTAAATCCCCTTGCAAAGATCTATTTAAATTGTAAATATTAATTACACGTCAACTTGTCCTGACTTTCTTTTCTAATTGATGCCTGCCCAAGCATTTTATTCAGTATTTTACGTAGTACTTTCTGTAATCCTTTTGCCTTTTGCTGCTTTTAATTTACTAATCTTAAATACCAATCTTATTCCCACTATAAAGTCTTTTGTTATTACTACATCATCAATGGAGCCGGTAATTCCGAAGGGTAGTATTGTCTATACACTTTCAAAACCTACTTATAGAAAGGGCGATATTATCACCTTCCAGCAAAAAGGAAATGTATCTCACCGTATTGTAAAAGAGGAAATTCTAGGTTCATCTACATACTATTCAACAAAAGGGGATGCAAATAAAGTTTCTGATTCAGTGCTTATTGCAGATGAAAATATTTATGGAAAAGTTATAGCTGTGATTCCTGTGATTGGTAAGGCAATACTTTTTTATAGAACACAAAATGGAATCCTGCTAGGAACCGTCTTGCCCACGCTTTTCCTGCTCCTTTTTCTTCGCCGTATGGCTTTTGCCACCTCTAAAGAGTAAAATACCCATAATTTGCTTTGGCTCGCAAAGCTATTCGCATGCTTTGAAAAGTCGAAGTAAAGCGTTCTTTGAAAAATGACTGTTGTATTGCCATGTTGGCGCAGAGGGAACTAATGATCCATTAATTCCTTGTGTGCCGATATGGCACTGGAAGGAACTATCGATGTCAGCAAATCTGAATCCTCGTGAGGAAAAGGCCGAACGGCCGCAGCCTCCAATCGAGGAAGTGATAGCCGACTACAACGCTACAAGGGTTGCCTATGGCCTCCCTCCGGCAGATCCGAAGACCATTACCCTTTGGGTTGGCAAGTAGATGTCTGCACCTGCAGCACCACCGCCGGCACCGCCGGCACCAACTCGTCTTCCCGTGAGGACAACGCCTAAGCCCAATGGACGGCCAGCACCTGGCCAGCCAACCGGGCCTCGGATCGACGTCCCGCCGGGTTCACCCCCGGCACCACCGCTTCACGACAATCGCGCTTAGCGCAAGGAGGAGTTCCATGCACCCGTCCAACGAGGACGTCATCAAGGCCCTTTGGAAGGTTTCGACCCCAATTCCGGTTGTCACCGGACCTGAGGTTTTCGACAACCTTCCCCACGGCCTCGGCATTTGGAGGACACGACAGGGGCAGTATCCCCAGGTCTTTCAGGTGACGCGGACAACCCGAGATCTTTCCGCCGATGGGTGGAAATACGGCTCGGCGGTTCTGGAGAACATCCGGCGTGCTGCCGAACTCACTAAGCACATCGACGCGGTCTTTGCAGACATCGATGAACGCGAGAGGGCGCTCCACGGACTTCCCGCTGCGGAAGGCGAAGGTGGCCGTAGGGTCGTAAGCCTGCCGGAACCCGCCTTCCCGGTAAAACCCGCATGAGCGGGTCTTCTGCGGGACGCCCCGCCAACGCTACCGGTGACCAGCCTTCTCCGAAGTGTCCCGTCTGCGGTGGAACTTGCTCCATGAGTGGAGGTCTTTCGCAGTCGGTCCTTTCGGTCAAGAGTCGGGTTTTCACCCGGAAGTCGGCAACGCCGGCACCGTGAGACCCCGCAACGGTCGTTTTTCTATAACCTCCGGTCCGCCTTTTGGCGGATCGGAGGCTCATCTTCCCTTGCTACGGTGAGGCTTTTTTGTTAAAGTTGAGTCTGCAATGCTAGTATCATCCCCTAAGTCACAAAAGAAAAAAATCATTGTCACTCTCATAATAATTTCAGCTCTTTCTTTAATTGTTTTTGTTTATAGATCGTCTCCTCCTGTGGTATTTATTCAAGGCGTTTTACAGTCAATTTTTAATGCTCCCAAGTCATATATGTATTCATTGGGAAAGAGCGAGCGAAATGATCGCGAGAATCAACTCAATAAGAAGATCCGTTCACTTGAACAGCAAATCGTTAAATATCACATTATGGAAAAGGACAATGAAGCTTTGAAGAGTCAATTTACTGTAAGTGGGGAGACAACGCAGAGCATGGTTGCAGCAAAAATTATTGGAGTACAAGGGGAGAATCAAAAGCCTCATACATTTACGATAAATGCAGGAAAATCAGAAGGGTTACAAAAAAATATGACCGTTATTTTTGAGAAATATTTGGTTGGAAAAATAGAAGAGGTTAGCGAACATTTTTCTGTAGTAGTTACCCCATATAACCCTAAATTTCAGGTTCTCGCAAAGCTTGTGGAGACAAATGCAAACGGAATAGTTCTTGGAAGAAGTGATTTAATGCTATTTGATGGAGTTCTTATAACAGATCAACTGAAGAAGGGTGGAATTGTTGTGACGAAGGGGGAGGTTGATCGCAATGGGATAGGGGTTATTCCGGATATTATTCTAGGCAAAATATCATCAATATCCAAAAGGGAAACAGCGCCTTTTCAAAGCGCCCAGCTTGAGCCAGTTATTAATTATCAAAAGCTTACTAATGTATTTGTAATTTCAAAAATGTGAACAATCGAAATCTTATTTATATTCTTGCTTTTTTTGGTGTTCTTGCATTATTTGCCGAGACATCCCTAGTAAATTTCCCATTTGTTTTTTTCTTAGGAGCAACGTTACTTGTTATGATGAAAAAAGTTAGATTGTATATTCTTGTATTTATTTTGGCATTCGTATGCGATGCATTGCGTGTAAGTGGCTTTGGGTTAACTCCGCTATTTTTAGCAGGACTACTATCAGTTATCTTTATATACGAACGATATTCAGGTTCAAATGATGTGATAGTTGCAGGAATCATCATTGCACTTTTTGGATTCTTTTATACGCGTTTGCTTATGTATTCAGTCCCCTTAGTCGTAGGATTTTATATAGTAACCATAATTGCATTTGTTGTTATTTCACAATTACGCGCGAATAAAAAAATATACATATGAGAAAAAGAGGTAATGTTGGACATGCATTTTCTGATCACGTTTTTGGAGACCGTTCGAGAAAAAAAAGAGGGGGAAGTTTTGGTAGGCCCTTACATATATACAGATTCATTCCCCTAGTAATACTACTTATGGTTTTTTCGCTTCTTGCAATGAGACTTTTTACATTGCAAGTGGTAAGAGCTTCGTACTATTCAAAATTGTCAGATGCTAACAGAATACGGACTGTTTTAATACCAGCTCCTCGTGGAATAATTTTTGATAAAAATGGTATTGCCTTGGTGAGAAATGTTCCTGCATTTAGCACGTTAAAAAATGGTAAAGACGTCGAATGGCTAGATCAAGAGGATGCATTAAAACGTCTCACAAAAGGTGAGAGTATCGTTGCAACTGTTAAAAGAGAATATGTCTACAAAGATATCTTTGCGCATGTATTGGGTTATGTTGGTCAGGTGAATTCTGATGAAGTACTGTTGCCAGATTTCAGGGATTATGGATTGTCTGATTTCACCGGGAGAATGGGACTTGAGGAACAGTACGAAAGATTTCTGCACGGGAAAAATGGCAAACAGTTATATGAAGTAAATGCGAAGGGTGCACGCGTAAGACTTCTTGGTGAAGAAGAGGCAATTGAGGGAGCAGTGCTCCATACGACCTTAGACGTGAATATCCAGAAAGCCGCAGCAAAGGCAATGGAGAAAGTAGAGCGGGGTGCAGTTGTAGTTAGTGATCCTCGGGATGGTGGAATTCTAGCGCTTTACTCGAAGCCTTCCTTTGATCCAAATTTATTTACAAGAGAATCTACGTATGAACCCGTTGGCACATACAAGAAAAAGGAAGATATTCTTTTGGATGGAGAAAAATTCCCATTGCTTGATAGAACAATTGCCGGAGTGTATCCACCAGGATCCACATACAAAGTTGTCACAGCCCTAGCAGCACTTACTACACAAAAAATTAATAGAGACACAGAATATGAGGATACCGGTGTCCTTTCGGTGGGGGGTAGCAAATTTGGAACATGGAATTATTTAGAATCAGGAAGAACAGAGGGTGCTGTTGATGTGGTTAAAGCGTTAGTAAGATCAAATGACATTTTCTTCTATCAGGCTGCTATGAAGACTGGCGTTGATACATTGCATGACTGGTCTTTGTCATTGGGATTAGGCAGAAAAACCGGTGTTGATCTCCCAGGTGAAGTTGTAGGTACTGTACCTGATCCCTCATGGAAAGAAGCAAATTTGGATGAGCAGTGGTATTTGGGAGACACAATTAACATGAGTATTGGCCAGGGCTATCTTGAGACTACCCCAATTCAAGTAAATAGATTCACTCAACTTATGGCAAATGGAGGGGTTCTTCTTAAACCACATATTATTAAAGACGATTTGCGGGTTATTAAAAAGGATTTTATCGACAAAGACTATTTGGAAATTGTAAGAGAGGGATTGAAGGGGGTTTGTGAACCAGGTGGAACAGGATACCCATTATTCAATTTCAAAGTTAAGAATGACAAAATAAATATTGATGGCCTTGACTATACAAAAGACGCATCAGCTGGTGCGAATTTTGTCCACGTAACAATGGGTTGTAAGACGGGAACTGCGGAAGCTCATGGGGATGACGCAGATCCTCATGCATGGTTCACGGTATTTGCCCCATTCTATAACCCTGAAATTGCTATTACTGTAATTGTAGAAAATGGAGGACAAGGATCCACCGTTGCTGGTCCAATTGCGAGAGATATTCTAAAAGAGTATTTTGAAAAGAAAAAGTAATTAGGACTTTGCGCTGTATTCGCAAGCATAAGAGAAGTCTGCAGGTGCACCGCTTCCTCCATAGATTGGGATTTTTAGATGTAGTTTTATTTGCTCGTTTGTATTTATGGATTTGGTTATTTGTGCAAGTGATTTCTCATCAACAGCCGATTGGGTTTGGAAAGAACCGTTTGTAGTAGTACCCAGCTTGAATGTAAGCTTGTTATTCTCAATATAGTTTACGGAATTTCCGCTTCTTGCCACATTGAGATAGTTATTTAAGAAAGTTTTAAATGACTCAGTATTATTATTGTCATCTATCACAATATAAACCATTTCATGTTCTTCGCCAAACAAAGTAACTTTTTTACTAATAATCTTTCCTACAATATCAACCTCGCCCGCAACTTCTTGGGTAGAAGTTATTCTGAAAGGGCCATCAACAATTTCTATAATGCCAGTTTTGACATCCGCACAAGATGTGGGCTGGGATACTTTATTAGTAAATTCTAACGTTGAGAGGATTTGATCAAATATTTTTTCTGAATTCGGATATTTCTTTTTTGCCTCCTCATAATCTTTCATGTAGTAATTAAGAGAAAGGTATATGGTGGCCTCATCGTTCGTGAATATATATTGAACATCATGCGAATCGAACGAGTTATTTGAAATCTTTATGCCATTATATCCATTCAATGTTACTTCTGTAAATTCCGGTGTTCTGACACCTTCTTTTATTTGTTCTTTCCAGATTTGTTGAGCTGAAAGCTTTTTAGTGTTTTTACTTGTATGAACATAGACTTGGTATTCTTTTACTCCCTGCATATGGCTAGTAGTTGCATCATCAGGAGAGAGCCGTATCATCCAAAAGGCATCCTCTTCTTCAGTAATTCCCCATGCCGATGGGTACTTGAATGATATTCCGTTTTTTGCATATACTTTCCAATTACTAATAGGGGTTGGAGATTTAAACTCAGAAGAACGTGAAATCGATTCCCTCTTTAGATTTTGATCCCTCAATGTAAAAAATGTTACTGTTACAATAATAAACAACACGATAGCGGCAAGAATTCCTACAACAATCAGCGAGAATTTCCTTTTTTCATCTACTGGTTTTAATTCTTTAGCATATGATGTAGATGGGATTGGGGTCACTGCAGTGGGATTATTTGGTGGTTCATCATTTTCCATAATTATGAAAAGACCAGAAATGCCCAGATGAGGAATGACACTATAAATCCGAATGCGGCTACTATGATTCTTGCAAGAGGTCCACTAAACATTTCAAGTAGAAAAACTACAAGAATAGTATTTCAATCACAGCTAGCTTTGTCAATCATTTCTGATTTACATTAACATCCATTTTGTCAGGGATATTAACCTGGGGAGTAGTTGTGCCGGTATTAAATCCACTCATTATATTTCTACCGAAAAAGTAGAAAAAGAAAAGAAAAATACCAACCATCACTAAAATCCCAAGCAACATTATTATTCCATTGCTATTATTCGCTGCGCCTGAGTCATGTTCGTGTATTACTTCAACCATATTGTTCACCCCCTTTCATAATTTGTATAGTTTGATCGATGTCCTACAGTATTTATTAAAAGTCCTGTAAGAGAACTGTAAAGAAATTTGTGATTATATAAAGAGAATGGATATCTTTTCTTTGGGTTTTTCGGTAAGTAATTTAGGTGCAAAAAGTTATCAAAAACTCCTTGCCGGATTAGGGAATCCGAAAAAAGCATGGGAAGGTTCTTCAGCTGAATATGAAGATTTGGGAATTAAGGGTGTAGCGCTGGCAAAATTTGAAAACTTCAGAAATACCTTTGATAGCAATCAATATATAAAGCTTCTTGAAAAAGAAAAGGTCCAATTTGTATCTTTTTCAGATAAAAAATATCCAGAAGCGCTTAAGATGCTTCCCGATCCGCCAATAGGGATTTATTGTATGGGCAATCTTACTTTTCTTTCAGAAAATTTTTCAATTGGAGTTGTTGGGACAAGAAAGATTACTGATTACGGAAAAAGCACTACGGAATTTTTGGTTGAAGGATTAGTTAAAAATAACGCCTGTATTATATCAGGCCTTGCACTTGGGGTAGATGCTTCTGCTCACAGACAAGCACTAGAAAGTGGTGGTGCAACAATTGCAGTTCTTGCTTGTGGAGTAAATTGTTGCAACCCATCAGAAAATTATGCTCTGTATAGGGAAATTTTGAAGAAAAATGGATTAATTGTCTCCGAATACCCTCTATCGGTACGGCCAAATAAAGGAACTTTTCTTATGAGGAATAGAATTATTGCATCGTTAAGTAACGGAGTATTAGTAACTGAAGCGGCCGAAAAGAGTGGATCGCTGGTTACAGCTGAGTGGGGATTTCGACTTTCTAAGAAGGTTTTTGCTGTGCCTGGGCTTATTAACTCATCAATGTCAAAAGGAAGTCTTTCTCTCCTTAAAAAAGGGGCAATACTTGTTACAGAGGCAGAAGATATTTTGAAAGAATACAATGATATGCCGAAAATATCCTCTATTTCTGAAAAAATAAGGCTAAAGCTTTCAGAAAACGAACGGGTTATATTCGATTTAATCCAAAATGAGGGTATAGCGATCGACGATTTAACGAGAAAGACAAAAATGAGTGTTCGTGGTGTTTCAGTTATTCTTTCAAATTTGGAAATCCGAGGGCTCGTTAGAAGCGCAAGCGGAAAGTGGCAAGCGGTAGCTCGCTAAGTTGCACAATTTACTATTATAGGATATAATTTGATGTTGAATTCAAGTTGCAGAATTGCCAGGAAAGTGGTATTCTTACAGCTTGTGTTAAATAAATAAGGATGGCAATTAGGCCATACATAAAAAATGAGTGCATCAAGTTATTTCGACCAAATCGTGGGTATAATTGGCGGCACAGGGCCAGAAGCTACTAATTATTTCACTTCATTACTCATCAAATTAAGAGGACATGTGAAGAGTGATCAAGAGCATATTCCTTTTCTTCTTCTTAATAATCCCCAAATTCCAGATAGATCGAAGCATCTTTTATTTAATGGAGAAAGCCCGCTTCCAGAAATGATTCGTACCGGACTTCTATTAAAAAGTGCAGGAGCTACATTTCTAGTTATTCCATGCAATACCGCTCATGCATTTACTAGTGAATTAGAACGTGAAGTAGGGCTACCAGTTCTTAATATGGTTAATTTGACAATCGAGCATATAAAAGAACAGCATGGAAAGAATGTAAAGGTAGGACTGCTGGCAACAAACGGAACCATCTCCTCCAAAACCTATGAGAACGCTTTGGAAAAAATAGCTCCGGAAATGAGCCTAATCACCCCACAAGACAAAGATCAAGCAAACGTTATGAAAGCCATATACAATATCAAAAAATACTCAGCAGATGAAAGAAGTTTTGAATTACTTAATGGCCCTGCGCAAAAATTGATGGAGAAGGGTGCTTCGATAATAATTTTAGGGTGTACAGAAATCCCATTGGTACTTTCAAAGGAAAAATGCGAGTTTTTGGCAGTAGATCCAATGGAAATTCTTGCAAAAAAGGTTATTGAAAGAACATTAATTAGCAAGAGAGCTTGGACAACCTACGAACAACCAGTTTTTCCAATAATAACTACTCAAAAAAGATTCAGCGCGCAGAGATAGTACAAGGCCTCTTTAAAGTTATTTCCTAGAAGTGTTATTCGGTAAATTTTCCAGCAGTAAAAGTGCATTTTCTTCCAGCCGGTACAACTTCAGGGCCGAGGGTTACTTCAATTGCGGTGAGTGCAACAGTAGGAATAGAATTTCCATTAGGATTTCCCTGTACTACATACTTAACACAAATCCTGTTGTACCACTCTATAGGTTCAAGGTTGGTGCCTTTTTTACGCAAATATGCAGGTATTTTAGCCGGTTCGACAAAGTCTTGGGCAAGTACCTTGTAGCCTTTATTGAAGTATTCTTCTATTTGGCTCCATCTATCATCTGTTGTTTCCTCCATGTCTCCATGTATCATTGCGATACCTTTTGCTCTATTAATGATAATTTGGTTACCCTCTGCCCAGGATACTTTAATAACACTTCCATTTGCCCTTGCCTGACGTAATTCTTCAACTGTGCTGATGTATTTAGATGGAATTAGTCTCTTTTTAAGACGATCAAATACCTCTTTGCCAAGTTTTTCAACCCAGAATGAATCAAGTGATTCGTCATGGATTAGCACAAAAAGTCCTTTATTTACTAACGGGTGATAATTTCCAGCACTATAAAGTTGCTCTATTTTTACCCCAAAGCGTTCTAAGTCGGCAGGAGAACAATATGCTTCGTTCAGAACAACATCATATTTGCTCCAATCTGGCTTTACGGTGCCGTTTTCTAGATCTCCGATGTCTAACAGGTCACCGATTATTGTGTTGTTTGAAAGTTCAGCAAGTAATTCAATAAATCTTCGGGCATTAGGGGTAAAAGGGTTATTTTGTAAATTTCTTACCATAACTATATGTAATGTTGCGTGTGATTTTTCAGGAAAAATATTTCTTAGAGATTTTACTAATTGGTAAGCTGTAGTTTCTTCTGTGGTTTGAAGTCTATATGCTATTTGTTCAGCTGTCATAAGAGCGCTGACGCTATCAATTCCTTCAACTTCATTCACAAAAATATTGTTATTTTTATCTATGATCGAGTCAATTCTCCAAGCAAGTGGTACTCGATAGTCAAATCCAGCCCCAAGCATATTTTTATACTCGTCCGGGAGATCAGAGAGCACTCGTCCCAAGCGTAGTAGATCATTTCCTAGGTTGTCAAAAAGTTGTCTTGCACCTTTTGGCAATGTAACTGGTTCTGCTGTTATTCGAAATGTGGGTTCTTTTACGTCTTCCTGCCCATAAAATGGACCAAGCTCTTTAATTGTTTCATATGCATGATTTGCTGAATTGAGTAGTCTGTCAAACTCCTCAAGGCTTAAATTTAGCCTCTTAGCATTTTCTAAGCGATCGTGGTCGCTTATTTGTGTTTTTGCGTTATTTGTATCCATACATTGTTCTTTGCGGCAAATAGTTTATCATTTTTAGGCTTAAAACTCCAGGTATGGGTATTTATTTAATCATGCCTAGCGTTTTTTTGACCTTCGTAAATCCCGTAATTTCATCAATTGCTTGAGGAGTAACTTTAAGTAAATAGTCTTTCGCATCACTAGGGTTTGTTAGCCACGAATAGAGGAGGGGAAGAACACGGGCGAGATTTTGCTTTACCGTTATTTTTGAGACTAGATCATGGATTTTTTCAATGTAGTCGTGGTCTGCATGGAGTAACAGATCCAACGTTGTTGCCGGAACCATTTCTCCTGTGGGGGTTTGTAGAAATGCCACTCCTGGATATACGAGCGCTTGCGTGTCAGTAGGAACCTTTTTGGTAAGACTTGCCTCATCTATTTCTCCAATTTCCTCAAGAAGCTTTATATATGCGTTTTTCATATGCGTTTGGTAAGTGGTCTGCCCGCCGCCGCCCGTAAGTATCAGCCCGTGATAGAAAGACAAAATGATAAATGATAGAGCAGTGCTTGGTAATAATTCTTTTTCTTGTATGCCTTTCGAAATAGATTCAGGCGTTAGATCAATGCTATATGAATCGTCCTTTGAAACGAGCTTATTTCCTTTTTTCCAAAGTTGAATTTTATATTTTTGGTCTTTTGGTAAGGCCCAAAAGAGGAATGTTCCACGCTCTTCTCCAATTGCGAACGCTCCTGAAATTCCATCAAAATACTTGAGTATAAGATTCGAATAGTTATCTTCAAATAACAATTTATTGACGATAGTTTTGGAATTTATATGCTTTGAAAGTAAAAGACTATTTACGATTCTTTCTTGCTCTACATACAGGAGATTGGGCGATTCTGGATCTTTTTCAAAAAGTTTTTTCCATAGTTTGAAATTGGTTTTGGTTACTTGGTCCGCAAAAGTTTTTAAATTTAGATTCTCAGATGTTCCGTAAATATCGTTCAACAATGAGTGGATTTTCGAAGCTTCGTCAGACCCAATAGTACCATCCCTAACCCAGCCTTCAACTCTTTTTTTGGCTTCTGCGATGTCATTTTCCGTATGAGATGGGTGATGAGCTACGGTAAGTGGTCTTACTTTTCGTGGAAAGAATACCAATTGGTTAGTAACAGCTTGATCTTTGAAGCTATGGAACATATGTCCCCTCGGGAACGAATCATTATCGAAAGAAACATTGGCACTGGATAGTACAAAGACATTTTTTAATATTTCTGGGTCGATTTTTTGAAAAGTACTTGATGTAAGTAGGTTGTTATTAAGAAATCCTGGATCTGTTATCGGTCCATGGTGATCAGCTGTAATTGCAGAAAAGTATTTTTGTAATTGGTTGCTTATGCTTTCGCGAACTTCTTTTCCTAAAATTCCCTCTATGTGATCTCCGATCGTAGAAACCAACTCATTTCTTCTTTCTTCCAAAACAGATGAAGAGTAGTCGCCGATGACCTTTAGCTGATCACCTGCAAATTCAAGCAAGCTTTTAGATGAATTTTTCTTATATACTTGCCCCAGAACTGTTCTTTTCTTAAATACTTCATTCTCGAGTTCTTCTAGATAATTCATAGGTAAAATTATAGCAAAAGAAGCTATCCAAGCTTGTATTTTAGACTAAAGTATCCTATAATACAACTATGAATGAACAAATAGATCCTATAGCCGATTTGCATCAAGACATGTCTGCAATTGCGCAAGAAACTAAAATTAATCTCGCTAACCGAGAAGTTCCTCTTGGGTCAATACTTCCTATGTATGATGATCCAAGGCACACCAAAACATTCTCTTCAGATGCTGAGTCGGTACGTTTGGCTGAGGTCAGAATGCTTCTTACCAATATGTTCCCAAATCCTGAAAATGATTTTGCCGAAGAAATTGCATGGCATCAAGGATTTTATGACGAGCTTTTTAAAGATCGCCCTGATGTATTTGCAAAAACAGGAACTCAAGCTGAGCTTGCTTCTGCATTGGAGAATCCAGCCAAAACAGCCTCAATTCTTTCTTTAGAGGGTATTTACAATTGGGATGGTAATTTAAATGTTCTTGATACATTGTGGACTAATGGAGTGAGAAGCATTATCCCTGTTTGGAATAACGACAGTGAAATTGCGACTGGGCACAAGACCTCAGAGTCACATGGTCTTACTGAAAAAGGAAGACAGTTGATAAAAACTGCTGATGAGCTAGGTTTTCTTTTGGATTTTTCTCACGCAAGTCCTAGAACAGCAATGGATGCTTTTGGAATTATCAAAAATAGACCTCCCTTTATATCGCATACTGGGAGTAGAACCATTGCACCAAAAGAGACAAGATGTACGCCAGACGATATAGCGATAGAAGTTGCTCAAAGAGGCGGATTGATAGGAATAATGCCCGCAAAATGGATGGTAGAAGCAGAAGAAGATAAGGCAACAGTGGGATCAGTAGTAAATTCTATGGAGCATTACATGAGACTTTTTGAAACAGCTGGAGTAAAAGATGGATATAAGAGATTGGCTCTTGGTACTGATTATGACGGAATGGGTCCTGCCTCAACAATACCTGGGTTGGAGTTAGTAACTCAAATTGGTCCTGCACTTTCATCAGAAATGGCGCGAAGAGGCTATGAACAAGAAGTTATTGATTCAATACTTCTTAAAAATGCCGTAGAGCTTTTTCAAAAGAACCTACCTCACGTTGCTTAAGCCTTCTTTCCTCTTAGATATAAAAGATAGGGTGGTATTGCAAAGAGATTTATAATCGCAGCAATAACAAATAATAGTCTGAATCCATATGCTGCTGCAATAAATCCTCCCAGAGCAGTTGCTAACGCCATGGATATGAACGATGAAGCGTCCGCGATGCTCCATTCTGAAGCCTCTTTATTTTTATCAAGATGTATTGAAAATAGAGCATTTTTGGCCGGTGCAGCCATGCCAAGTCCAATACCAGCAAGTGCATAGAACGTAAATAGCTGAAAAATTGTTGTGGCGTATGAAAATGCAAACCAAGCACAAGATAGAAGTAAAAGCCCTCCAATAGTTGTTATTATTTTGCTTTTGTCGCTTTTTTTTGAGAAATAACGTGCGCTAATAAGTTCTGCAATGACACGAGCAATAAAATAACAGCTATAGCTTGAAGCTGCAAGCTCGATTGAACTTCCAGCTATATTTTGAGTCGCAAATATTGCAAATATTGGAGTTATAAAACTCCACGAAGACCATAAGAAGCATTCAGAAATAATGTAGGCTTTAACTATCGGATCAACTTGAATGAAGTGTGAGGGCTTACGTCCAAGAAATGGTTCTCGTAGCATATTTTAATAATAATACCATGATTAGGATCATATAAAGCTATAATATTTTCTCTTATACTTTCCAGTTGGGTATGCTTAATAATCTAAAACAAAACTGGAAATCTGGTGTGACAGTTTCTTTGGTCTCGATTCCATTGTCTGTATCCTTAGCAATTGCGGCGGGTTCTACGCCTGTGGCTGGCATAATTACTGCAATTTGGGCAGGATTATTGGCAGCACTTTTTGGAGGTTCAAATTTCAACATTGTAGGTCCTACTGGTGCCTTGTCCGGGATTCTTGCAACATACGCCTTTGTTAATGGGGCCGAAAGTCTTGCTATTTTGGCAATTGCTACGGGAGTGTTGGTGATTTTATCCTGGTTTCTGAAGCTTGAAAGGTACTTGGTATTTATTCCCGCTAACACAATACAAGGATTTACTTTAGGTGTAGCGTTCATTATAGGAATGAATCAAATGAATTTTGCATTAGGGTACCCAAAACTACCTGGGCATGAAAAATTTATAGACAACATCATTGAATCCCTAAAACACATCGACAAGATATCGGTTGAATCTCTAATTGTATTTGTTCTATTTTTTCTTGGAATATTTATTACAGAAAAATACAGAAGTCGAATAAAAATAATTTCAAGCTTGCCGGCTACTGTCGTATTTGCTTTCTTCGGGATTCTATTGGGATATGCATCCTCTATACATGCTATGCCATTTACTCTTCAAACATTAGGTTCTAGATATTCGGATTTATCCTCTCAGCTTTTTATTTTTCCTAACCTAGTTAATGCTTCTTACGATTTGAATTTTATAACCACTGCATTGACTGTTGCCTTAATAGCCATAATCGAAACGATGCTTTCGGCACGTATTGCTGACTCAATGACAAAGACAAAACATAATAAAAGAAAAGAAATGTTTGGGTTGGGAATTGCAAATCTAGCATCAGGTATAGCTGGAGGTATACCTGCAACAGCAGCATTAGCAAGAACTTCACTTAATATAAAAAGTGGGGCAACAAGCAGAATTTCTGGAGTTGTTAATGCCATTGCGATAGTCTTGATATCGTTCTTTTTACTCCCATACTTTAAATTTTTGCCTCTAACAGTTATTGCCGCAATACTTGTAACAGTTGCTGTAAGGATGATTGAAAAAGAGCACTTTGCCAGAATGTATCATATTGACAAAAAAAGCTTTGGGATTGCGATGCTTGTTGCATTCATCACAGTGTATGA
This sequence comes from uncultured Gammaproteobacteria bacterium, assembly GCA_964531275.1. Taxonomy (GTDB): domain Bacteria; phylum Patescibacteriota; class Microgenomatia; order Levybacterales; family GWA1-39-11; genus JAUSNA01. Next base: position 16,421 of record CAZHDZ010000010.1, on the reverse strand, counting down.
AGATCCAATTATCGGAATTCTAATAGGTGCGGCAATCTCGCTATTTTTGTTCTTGGAGAATCTGTCACGTGGGCAATTTGAAGTAATTGCAAACAGTGCAAATAAGAAAATAATTGGTAGAGTGCTGAGCTCGAAAGCTGAAGACTTTATAAAAGATTCACATACAATTGTGTATTCTATTAAAGGTCATTTTACATATATAGATAGTCAGGAGCATGTAAGCAGATTTGAGACTGAACATGATCATCATGAGAATATAATTCTGCGAATGAGAGAGCTATATTTTATAGACCTAGATGGTATTGATGCATTTGAGGAAATAATTGAAATACTGGAAAGAAGAGGTATCAATGTATACATAACTGGGGTAAATGAAATGATATTGCCCCTGCTTAGCAAGAGCAAGCACTTTAGAAAATTACAAAAAGAGAATAGAATTTTTTCTAGAACTTCTGACGTGTTGAAAGAGCTGGGATTTAATGTATAGGTTGATATGAGGATTATTTTGTGCTAAACTACCCATTAGTCCAAAGACAGTGAGTGGGTGACAGCCAGAAATCTCACCGAGGAGAACATTAAGTTTTCAAACGTCTGAGGAGGACGTTTTTTTTTGGCCAGCCTCGCCTAATAGCGAGTCTAGGCGGGAAAAATCATACATATGGCATCACAAAAAAATATAACATCACTTGAAGAGATTAAGGCAAAGCTGGCTGTAGCTCAGGCCGTTTTTTTAGTGGATTATACCGGTCTTACCCATATCCAGTTGGAAGAATTTAGAATCGAACTTGCCAAAGTAAAAGCAGAAGCTGCCGTCCTTAAAAATACTCTCGTTAACATTGCGTTACAAGAAAAAAAGATAGATGCCTCTGAAAAGCTTAAGGGACCACACGCAGTAATTTTTGCCAATGAAGACCCAATAGGGGCTGCAAAAACAATTCTTGCATTTAATAAGAAATATCAACTTCCAGTTGTCAAATTCGGAATTTTTGAAGATGCAATTATTGACGAAGGTAAGATTACAACGCTATCAACAATACCACCAAAAGAGGTTCTTCTTGCGAAGCTTTTGGGATTACTTAACTCTCCAATTACAAGCCTTGTATACGGTCTTAACTTTAATACTCAGAAATTAGCACAATTGTTAAAAGCAATTGAAGAAAAGAAAGCAAAATCCGCATAAAGAGGAGGTGACGACATACTATGGCAAAAATGAACCAAGAAGATCTATTAAAAGCAATTGAGGAAATGTCAGTTCTAGAACTTTCAGAGCTTGTAAAAGCATTGGAAGAGAAATTCGGTGTAACAGCAGCAGCCCCTATGATGGCAGCAGCTCCAGCAGGAGCAGCAGCAGGAGGAGAAGCAGCAGAACCGGAAGAAGAACAGACTATCTTTAATGTCGTCATTACTTCATCCGGAGCTAACAAGCTAGGCGTAATTAAGACTCTTCGCGAATTAGCCCCAACATTGGGACTTAAAGAAGCGAAAGACTTAGTTGATGCTGCACCAAAAGAAGTTTTGATGCAAGTTAACAAGAAAACAGCAGACGAAGCTAAGGAAAAACTTACCGCCGCAGGCGCTACAGTTGAACTTAAATAATCGAAGTTTTACTTCGTTTAAGCTTTTCTAAAGTTTTACAAAAGGACCGAGCCTAGCTCGGTTTTTTTGTGGTAAAATCCTTTTTATTATGGCAAAATTTGAGGTAAGACAATACGATCCTAACGATATACCTCCAGAAGATGCTAATTGGAAGCTGCATGGAACTGATGGAAATTGGGAATCTGTTGTTGATCCGAAATACGGAACAATCGAACACGTAACCGTTGTTCAGGATGGGGTTCCGGTTTTTGACAAAATTGATATGGCGCTCAAGCCTGGAGCATATGCCTTGCCAGTGCGAATAAATCCCCAAGGGCAGGCAGAGTTTCTTATTCCGTTAGAGCGTAGAATTCTATTAAGAAACGAAGAAGGTGAAAGAGGGAATGTTATGATCCCAAATGTGCCTCAGGTGCTAATTCTTGAAGGCGAAGAACCAATAGATGCCGCGAGGAGATGCTTGACTAATGAGACGGGTTATTCTGAGGCCACAATAACGCCGCTAGAGGAGATGTATTTTGCACCCTCAAATTCATCAGCACCAATGTATTTCTTTATGGGAATAGTGCCATATGAGCAACAACCTATAGGGCAGACCCTTTTAGGAGACCAGGAGATAGAAGTAAAACCATGGATGACCTATCAAGAAGTGCGCGCAATGCGCATACAGGACGGGTCTACAAGGATCGCGCTTGACCTTGTAACTCAGTTGTTAGATCCAGCCTCACTGTCATTTACCTAAAAAAGCTAGAGGTTAAATTTCGGGTAAGGTTAGCAATTTTTTTACAAGTTGATCTTTAATATCCTTTTGATTTGCACTTGACATATCATCTACCCTTTTATAAACCGTGACTGTGCTTTGATCTGCGGGAATTTTTACACTCCCTACCTTGGTGTATCCAGGGATGGTTGAATTCGATAAAGCTTTGATTGTGGCATTCAGCAATACATAGTTGACAGGGGGGAAATAGGAATCGACCTTGTTGATATCTTTTATGAGCAGAAAATCAGAAGAGGCTATAGTTGACACAACATATTCTGATGATGCCTTTGGATTTGTCACGGCAGAACCAACAAAATTTTCGACTACTATTTTATCTTCGCGCATATATGTATTAAGTGAGTATATCCCGATATCAACAGGATGGTAGCTAAAAAGTTGCGTGACCTTAAGATCTTTTTTGGAATCGGCATTTTTATCTATAATCTCAAGAATTTTTCGTGCATTTGAAACCTCTTTTCTAGGTGGCCAAACGATTGTTGTCCAATGAATCATGCGAGGATGACCGATTGGCATAGGAATGAGTGTTGAGGCAAGGCCTTTTACACCCAATGGTCCAATTCCCCATGTACCGCCTAAAAAATTGCCAATACTGAGCAATAAAATGAGGCCTATCAGGACTGTTTTTATAAAAACTTTTTTAATTGCATCAAGAAAGCTAAGGCTTATGAGAGCTATAAATGGATAGATAGGGACAATGTACCTATCATCTTTGATGATGGTTGCAAAAGAGAATATTAGATAAGGAGCGAGAAAGGCAGCAAGAAGAAAGATATATTTCTTCTTTTTAAATACAATGTAAGAAAGCCCCGCAATAAATAATGAAAATATGGGCAGTGTCAATTGTTCAAAAACTTTTAAGTAATATGAAAATGATTGTAGGGAGATAAAAGACTTTTTGCTTGATGGAAGAGCATCCCACAATGCCCCCCCAAGCGCTTGATCTTTTACATAATAACCAAAAAAACTAGCTTGATTTGCAATATATGGTGGACATGCGATAAGAGTTCCTAGTCCTATTGAAAGCAATAAATTCATGAAGGCTTGTTTTCTCTTCTTTCTAGAGTGAGCAATAATTAGAATTATAGAAATCAGTAATGGTCCGGCAATGAAGATAACGGTAACCCAACGAGTCAATAGTCCAAGACCTAGAAAAATTCCAAAAAGTAGTGCGTATTTTCTGACAGAAAAAGAATTTGATTTCTTTAAAAAAAGAACGCAGAGTAATATGAGGCAGGATGTTGCAGTTTCTGAGTAGGTAAAATGAAGATAAAAAAGTGGCCATCCGTAGCATGCAAATACTATTGATGCTAGATACGCACTTTTCTTCGAGAAAAATTCTTTTCCCAGAAAGTACACCCCAATAATTGTGGCAATATAAAAAAGTCCGTTTGCGAAAAGAGCGATTGCATAAGAATATGATATTCCAAAAATAAGAAGTAGGGGTAGGAAAAACAAAGAGTATCCTGGTTGACGATAGGGAATATGCTGCAGCATATCAACAGGAGTAGTAAGCGTAGGAGATTTAAGCATTCGATAAAAAGTGCTTCCCATATCCATATAGTGCTGCTCATCCATCTCTGGCTGCTGGTTTGTCTGTAGGATATAGGCAGTGTGGCTCGCTAGCAGAATGATTGAAGTTATGAGTATTAGCCAGAAATATGTCGATCTGCTGGCTATAAATGATTTCATAGAATTTATATTATCTCTTCCTTTAGGTTTCGTAAAGCTGCTAATTCTTGGCTTTTCAGCATTATGTCGAAATTGTCACATTTAAAGTTATCTCGTTGAATTTTTAGTTCAATTCCGATATAATACCCAAATATGGCAATGAGATGCGACAACTGCAACAAGGGAATCATGTATGGGCACAAGGTGTCTCACGCAAAAAACCGAAGCAATAGAACCTGGAAACCAAATCTTCACAATAAGACTGTTGTTGTTATGGGAAGAAAAATCAACGCTAAACTTTGCACAAAGTGTATTGGGCTCTTTAAGAAAGCAGCAAAAGCTTTAGAAGAACAGAAAGCTCAAACCTCAACAATTGTTACCCCAGTTGCTGCTTAATACTAAGCAAAGCTTAAATAACATTTAATTTTTCAAGTAATTCTTTTCCCTCAGATCCAAATCCGTTCATAAAATCCTTGTAACTCATGGCGTTCTTTCCTTCGGGTTGAATTCTACCTTCCGGAAGTAATTTTATTCTTATTTCTTTGTCTTTCATTTTTGCTACCAACCAAGCTCCGGGCCATGGGTAGTAGGCACGAATCATGCAGTCTAACCTTTCTTTATTTGGAATATTTTCTAAATCGATCTTTCCATCTTCCTTCTTAATTTTATGAGACCATGATTCTTGGGAATGATCTTGCTGAGTCTCAGATAGTTCTTCATGGGACATTATTTTTAAAACAACATCCTCAATTAATTCGCTTCCTATTTCAAATAGAATTGACAGGAGATCTTCAGACGTTTCATTACCCGTTAGATTATATGGTTTTTGAGATAGTATTGGCCCATGATCGACCTTGTTGTCAAGCTTAATGATTGTTACACCAGTAATAGTGTCGCCGTTGAGAAGCGCATATTGAATGGGAGACGGACCTTTATATTTTGGAAGTAGGGATGGGTGGATATTTATGATTCCGTTTGGTAGTCCATCAATTATGTCCTGCGGAATTATTGCTCCAAAAGATGCAAGAACTGCGACTTGGTGGCTGTCGAGTATTGATTGGTGATTGGTAAGTTCTTGCGAATTCCCAACAGAAATAGTTTTTAGTCTATTTTCAGTACAGAATTTTAGAAAAAGAGAATCTGGATTTTTTTCAGTAGTTACAACTAGATTCAACCCAAGTGGCATGAGCTTTTTAATAACAGGTATTGTGTACCATCCGCTTCCGAAAAATACGATATTTTGATTCATGATTGTATTTTATCATGTATATTTAAAGGTTATCGAGACAGCGAGGAGTATAATAGGCTTTACTATGCAACGTCCAGAGGCGACGAACAATGCGATAGAGAGAGAAGTGCTAAAAAGAGGTGGAGGATTGCAATCGAGAATGGCACTTGAGGACACATTTTATATTGAAGAACGTCCTGAAATAAGCGAATTGGTTGCTCCATATGACTATCTTTTCCCATTTGATAACAGAATCAAGCATAGTCCAGAAGGGAGTCTTTGGATACTTTCTTACCCCCCAATTTTAAAAGCTACTGAGGACATGTTCCCCGATCTACCACCTGCAAAAAAACCTAAAAAAGTCTCTCAACGAAGATGGTCAAATCCTGACGATATAGAAACAGCGATTCGCATGTCCGGGCATATAGCCGATACGTATAAGCCAAAAGAGGGAGAAGTAGCCAAGGACACATTAGGTGTAGTAGATCATGTAAAGCAGTTGTCTTACGATTACCAGCAGCCGGGAATAACAGAAGTTGAAAGAGAAAATCTTGCAACCCAGACAGCAGAGATTCTTGTAGCTACTAAATTTGCGAATGCGCGAAAACCCGAAAAGTTAAAAATTCGGAATATGCTTTTACATGCAGGGCAAAGGGATAGTCTTGCTCGATTAAATACTTCCAGGTCGAGAATAATTATTTCTAATGCATGGATTGATTTATCGCGTGAACTTATAGTTAACAGGACAATAGGAGAAAAGTATAGAACTATGGAATGGAGGTTGATGCAGGAAAGGGATATGGAGCGATTTTGTCTTGAGCAAACAGTTGCCCGCATTAATGCCCTGAATGGACGAAGGACTTCAAGCCCAGAATTTACTAGACTCAGAAAAGACCTGGAATTATTTGTATATACATATAATTCTTCGGATTATATTCGGGCAAAACCCTATTCAAATATTGCCGCTATTTCTAGATTCCTAATGTTTGGTGACGGCCAAAAACCGGCCGTTGATGAAAGTGGCAATGTGGTTACTGATGAAATGAATAGTGACCTCAAAACTTTAAGTAGATATATTGGTGCAGATGCAGGAATGTTTTGGGGAACAAGGAATTTCAGAACTCTAACGTCAGATGAACAATTACGAAGACTCGAAGCAGTTGGAGTAGCCATTAGCCAAACGCTAGAAGAAGGGGCAAATAATTTAAAAAAAGCAGCATGATGCCATAATCCTTTTGAGAGGATTGAGCAGGATGCTATAATCCATTTGTAAGGATTGAGCAGGATGCTATAATCCATTTGT
>CAZHDZ010000010.1:0-9745 GCA_964531275.1 uncultured Gammaproteobacteria bacterium | reverse complement strand
GCAGGATGCTATAATCCATTTGTAAGGATTGAGCAGGATGCTATAATCCATTTGTAAGGATTGAGCAGGATGCTATAATCCATTTGTGAGGATTGAAACGGCATTATTTGGAAGAATATTTCTAATTATTTTTGCTTGCATATTCATGCAAGTAATTTATAAATGCATAATAACCCCCCCCAATGAAGGTGACAGCATTGATTATCATATTCCTTTAGCAAAGTCTTTTGTTGACGGTAGTATTTTTATTCCTTCAGAGAATAAAGCAGTTCGCCACACAAAGTATTATCCAGCAAATTCAGAGGCACTATTAAGTACATTTTATATTGGCGGGTTGCCCCTTGGCCTGTTTAATGCTTTTGGAATTATTACTTTGTTGGTGATTTGTATTCGTTTGGGGATTATCTTTAAGCTAGATATTCATACAAGTATTATTTTTGCAGTAACGATATGTACTCTAAATGCTGTTCTTCGATGGGCCGACACGCAGATCGCGGATATATGGCTTTTGAATTTTTTCCTACTAACCCTAATCTTTTTAGAAAAGCCAAAGAAATCAGTAAAGTATTTCATGCAATTAGGTCTTGCTATGGGTTTGCTTATTGGTGCGAAATATAGCGGTCCATTTATCGCTATAATCATTTTTGCATGTTACGTAAAAAAACTTTTGCCCTTCTTATCACTAAAAAGAGTGGTCTATTTTCTGGTTCCATTAAGCATATTTGGCTTGTCATGGTATTTCAGAAATATTTTATTGACTGGAAACCCTTTATATCCACAAGCATTTCTATTTTTTAAAGGAGGACAGTCAGCAATTTTAAATCTAACTGTTGCAAAAGTAATCACAGGATCTCTGGGGGGATTGCTGTCTACCATAAATAGTTATGTCTCGGAATTCTTAGTATGGTCCTTGGCTATTCCATTAGTTACTGCACGATATTTTAAAGAGGGTAAAAATACAAAAAAAGGACTCCCCTTGAGATTAATTGTAATGCCTATATTTCTTATACTGTTTTTCATTAATTTACCTTCCTCAAATGAGACTCACATTATGACATCTTCTTTTAGATACTTCCTTTGCGCTCTTGTGCCATTAATTCTTTTTGTTTTTGTGTACTTTAAGAAAATACAAAGGATAGAACTGTTAAGCATCATCTCATTATCATCCTTGATGTTAGTTGAATTCCCTTTAGGGTATTATCCAAAACTTTTTATAATAACTGTTCCGATTTGCGTAGGAATTTATATATGGGGATATGAATATTTTAGCAAGTCTCTTGAAAAACGGTTTTCTGCCTAGCCAAGGTCCTTAGATTGAAATCTCTTCAAACTCGTCCTCACTTGCAGCATTTTTGTGGGATTTGAAAAGCTTTTCTCCTTGCTCCATCACATGCTTCGTAAAAAGAATACCATTGAGATGATCTATCTCATGCTGGACTATTATTGCCGGAAATCCAGTAAATTCCTTTGTTAATCTGTTGCCATGTTCATCATGCCAAGACATAGTAAGAACTTTTGTCCTTGCTACATTCCCCCATATATCAGGAATGGAAAGACATCCTTCAAGCAGTTTATTTCTAGAAGACTCAGGTTTTTTGCTTTCTGTCTTTTCAGAATTAGTAAAAGAGGGGATTTCTTCTTCCTTAGAAAGTTTTTCAATAACAGGATTTATATAGGTTGTAACTTTTGATTTTTCTGTAGGTTTCATTTGAAAAATTCTAAGAGAGAGTCCTACTTGAGGTGCTGCTAGTCCGACTCCAATTGGATCTTTTGTTGCAAGCAAAGTCTGCTCCATGCCAGCTATGATTTCTTTTAAATCCTTATCGAATTTTTTAACATCTTTGGCGACGTCGACCAGAATTTTATTTGGGGTTGTAACAATTTTATACATGACTTCAAGTAATTCCGAATAACTTGAGATTACATATTCTATATGAATTTCAAGACTATCATAATTAATCTTGAGATTACATATTCTATATGAATTTCAAGACTATCATAATTAATCTGGAAATTATAACATGCTATTCTATACTTTTGAGAAGATCTTCGGTTTGTTTGTCTCCTGGGGCAACATTTTTTAATACAAATTGTAGAATTTCTGATGCTTCTTGAGTTTTTTGATTCTTGATACTTGTATCTTTCTCTTGTTCTGCTTCTTGCGTAAGAAATAATGCTTTTGCGTAGTACGCATCTCGATAGTTTGATTTTAACTGTATGGCAATATCAAGTAATTTTCTTGCTTCGTCTTTCCTACCAACCTGGTCATATATAAGTGCTTGATTGTAGACCACCTTTGCATCGGTGGGTGCCAGCTCTCTTGCTTTTTCAATTGCCGCCACTGAATCTGGAAGTACAGAAGCGGAAAGCTCCGCTAGAGAAAACATCACTCGAGTTCTTGCTTTCCAATAAACTACATTGTTGGGATTATCTCGCGCAACTTCATCGCTTAAATCTTTTGCGCGCGTCGCGTATTGCGATGCAGTATTAAGATCTTTTTGCTGTGCAGCAGTTAATGCAAGTGCCGCCAAATTTACAGAAAGCTCATTCTTATATAAATCTTCGCCCCCACGCATTTTTACAGCTTCCTCGAGTGAAGGATTGGCTTGTTGAAAGGCATTTATCCTGTTGTAGTTATATCCAAGTCCATAATGTACATCTGCATTCCAATAATTTAGGAGAAATATTAACGAGTACAATGAGAATGCACCCAAAGCTACTATTGTCATAATTCTTCCTGTCCCTGGACTTTCTGATGTGATATATCCTTCAGTAGCTTCTTTTGGAATCATGAAATATTTTTCTGTAGGCTTTGTATATGCCCAATATAACAATGGCAGAAAGAATGTCAAAAGATTGACAACAACCACTGAGAATCCAAAGAAATTACTTACCATGATTCCCACAAACGCTCCTATAAATGCTGGCAGGAGAGGATTGCCCATTAATTGTCTTTTCATTTGCTTATGCATGATTTTAAATGCAAAGAAAAGAAATGAACCGATAAATAAAAGATATGTTCCTAATCCAAATGTACCAGTTGTAGCTAAATAATTAAGAAATTCATTGTGAGCCTTGTTATACAGATAATCCCATTCAGAAGTTAAATTATGTTCTGCTGGTCTGAATTTATAGTAAGCAAAGGCATATGTTTCGACACCACTTCCAAATACAGGGTAAGCCTTCCAAATTTGTATAGCGCCTTTCCAAACGATTTTTCTAATGTCTCCAGATCCGGTGATTCCTGCTTCTAATGCCGGTTGAGCGGGTGGAGCTGGCTGATTTGCAGCTGGTGTTGGCGCTGGCGAAGCGGTTGGTTGTGACTGACTCACTCTTTGCATGATTGAGTTAACATATATTTGTGCAACAGGATTTTTAGTAAAAAGCATAGTTGAAAGAAAAAGTACCTGAAGTGCAAGTAGTGTCAAGAATCCCTTATGCCTCAAAGTCCTAGCAAGTGAGAAGTTGTGTTTTCTTAGCGTAAGGGTTCCAAAAAGAAGGACAAATATAATATTTCCTACCCAGAAGCCGACAAAGCCAGATTGAGATAGGGTCCATCCAAGATCAAGATAGAAAAGAAATGCGAGACCCAAATACGTCGCAAATATTAGTCCAGACTTTGAAAGAGGATTTCTGAAATTAACTTTTTTTGCTGCATTTACAGAAAGCGCTGATGCAATAGGAATAAGTATGAGTAGGAAGGCGGCGAGCCAGTTTGGCTGACCAAGAGTTGAGAACATACGAATTTTAGGTTGGAATGCTTCTGTCCAGCAGCTTACATCCATAGTCCCTCGAAATATAAAGCAGGTAGGATCATAACCAAAATGTGAAGGTAGACCCCAAAGCGCAACTACTGCGCCCGATGTAAGTAATATTGTTAGTAATTTTTTAAGAGACGAAAATTTAAAAGCAAAATGGAAAAAGGTAAACGATGAAATAATTGCCTCGATTAAGAAAAATGTTTGCATCCATCCAACTTGAGGAGCGCCGCTTTTTGCGTATTCTTTAGATAATTCAGAAGCAATAAAGATGCCGACAACGAAAGAAAATACTCCAGCGATGAAAAGATAAATATTGAATTTTTCATTTTCTTCATCATCTTTCGAGAAAGAAAAATTGCTTACAAATGCATAGTAAAGAAATACATAGGAAAGGGTGGATAAAAAACCACCATTAAATCTGGAATAGTAGCCCCAAAATGAAGTATGAGGGTCCATAGAGATGACGGTTGCAATAAATTGTGATGCAACAAATAGTACAAGCGGGATATCAAATGGAGTGCGTCTTATCTCAAGACTCCTTTGAATAAGCGCTTTTGTTCCCCAAAGAAAGAAAATAACGATGGCATATATATAAACCAGCCACATTTTATTGAATTCGAAAAGCTCAGATGTATATGGATGCATTGCTAACGGGACAGTTCCTATAAGAAGCGTGAAGGAGAGCTTTATGGCAGAATTGATCCTATCAATGTGTTTTCGCATTGGAAAAAGTGTACCATATAAAAAGAGTAAAAGGCAAAATGCAAAAACCAAAAATAACACGAAATATCAACATAAAATTAATATTTGCGGCATCGGTATGCCTTCTTTCATTCGCATTTTTGTGCAGGGCTCTCTTCCTGGGTTACTATCCTGATTTTTCTGGATATTATTATGGATCACAGTACTTTCTGGATGGAATAAATCCTTATCTGGGAGGTGGGAAGCTTTATACAACATATGTTTATCCACCCTCAGTCCTTTTACTATTTGTACCAATAACTTTAATACCCTTCAACATTGCCCAGGTAGTGTGGGTTTTTTCCTCCATCGTAATGCTTCTCATATCCGTTCTTTTATGCATGAGGGTATTTTCTATTAAAGCGATTTCTCTTACGGGATTTGTTATTTTTACTCTAGTTTTTATTGCATTTCCCGTTAAATTTACTTTGGGTATGGGACAGATCAATATCTTAATTTTACTATTATTAGTTCTTTTTCTATTTTTTATTAAGAAGAGCAGGGATTCCCTTGGTGGAATGTTCCTTGGAGTTGCGTTAGTACTAAAACTTTTTCCTCTTTTTCTTCCTTTGTATTTATTCTTTCAGTATAGAAAGACCACTAGAACTTTGGATGACAGTACATATGAATGGAATTGGTCATATATTTCTTTTAAGAAAAATAGATTTTGGCTTAATCCAAAGCAGACGAATAAAACAATAAGTATTTTAATTGGTATTGTGACAGTTTTGTCCGTCTCTATTGCCATGATATATTTGTTGATACCCTCAGGTTTTTATAATCACTTTCTTTATGACACATTGCCAAGTTTTGTTACTTCATGGAAGTTGGATTATTACAATCAATCTCTTTCGGGGTTTGTGGGCAGACTATTTGGAACAGGGGTGATGGGTAATATTATCAAAACTGTTTTGTCACTTTTAATTTCGATAATTACTATACTTGTGACTTCTAAGAATATTCCTGGAGGTTTTGAAATCTTTTCTCAGAAATTTGGGTTGCTTATCACAGCAAGTTTGCTTGTTAATAATTTTTCTTGGCAACACCATTTTATTTGGCTCATAATTCCGTTTTTTATTATCTTTGTTGGTCTGAAAAAAATGAAAGCGAGATGGTTTATGTATTATTTGTTAGGTCTTAGTTATTTTCTTATTGCTTCCAACATGGTGGATCCTTTTGCTTATCACATCCTTTATAGATCACATGTGTTCTATGGTGCTGTAATACTCTGGGGCATTGGAGTCTTGTTATTGACAACAAAAAACGTTCATGATAAAAAATAAATAATGTTAAGAAATCTTTCTTTAAATTCTTGTTGTCCAACCATCTTGTAGATGGAGGGGCTCTCGTAATTTAAGAAAAGATTTTTTTTAGACCTTCGTTTACAAGTCGTAACCGGAGGTTTTTTTGTGTCAAAAAGTATGAAAGGAGGTGAAAAAATATGGTAGACAATGAATCAAGATTGCATCAAGTAAGACAAGCACTTGCAAAAGTAGCAACAATTAATGAAGTTAATGGAGGTGTTGTATTTAATGGACAAGAAGGAAGGTATGTTGAAAAAACGTACGCCTTCGTATCTCCAATTAATCCTACAGATATAAGTCCTGCAGATTTTAACCATAACCTGTTAAGATCAACGGAGGGAGTTCATGATTGGGACCGAGAAAACGGTAGACTTTTTTCTCATGAAACTTATGGCAATGTTTCAAGAGTTATTGAAATACAAATGTTTCCCGATGCCGAAACGGCAGTTTTAGAGTCTCAAGCGCTGGAAAGCAGAATGGGAAGCCCTAAGGTTTAATAATAATTGGCTTTAAGTTATACTACTGAAATGTTCCACCCCAAGGGCACTTCCCATTTCATGGGGGCGGACACTCAATTGTGGAACACAAAGTACTATGTTCGATTCAATTTTTAGCCTCTTTTCTCATGATCTTGGCATAGATCTTGGGACAGCAAATACCTTGGTCTATATTCGCGGGAAAGGTATTGCAATACGTGAGCCTTCTATAATTGCACGTCATTTAAAGTCGAAAAAAATTATTGCCGTTGGAACTGAAGCAAAGAAGATGCTTGGCAAAACACCGGGAACAATAGAAGCGATTAGACCTCTGGAGCACGGAGTGATCTCTGATTTTGATGGAGCAACTTACATGCTTTCCTATTATATAAAGCAGGTGCATGAGGCAGGTAGACGAATACCGATTCTTGCAAGACCAAGAGTTGTTGTGGGAATCCCATCAGGTGTTACGGAGGTTGAAAGGCGTGCGGTTTGGGAATCAGCACTTACTGCTGGTGCAAGGGAATGTTACTTGATTGAAGAGCCAATGGCTGCAGCCGTTGGCGCAGGGGTAAGTGTTTTTGAGCCGACCGGCGTTATGACTGTTGATATTGGTGGCGGTACTACTGAAATTGCAGTAATTTCACTTGGAGGAATTGTGGTTAATAGATCTTTAAAAGTTGCTGGTTACGATATGGATCAGGCAATTATTCACTATATAAGACTGCGACACGGACTTATTATTGGCGAAAAAACAGCAGAGGATGTAAAGCTAAAAATAGGAAGCGCATATCATAAAAACCAAAAACCGAAAACTAAAAATGCTGAAGGGGAAGATTCAGAAAGGGTTGCTTTGGTGAGAGGCCGAGATGTAGAAAAAGGTCTTCCAAGGAGCCTAAGAATAACCGAAAGTGAAATTCGTGAAGCGATTGGTCCTGTAATTAGTCAAATTGTTGATAGCGTTATGGAAGTTGTAGAAGAGACACCTCCCGAATTAACGTCAGATGTATTAGAACATGGAATTCTTCTTACCGGTGGAGGAGCACTAATTAAAGGAATCGACGAATTAATCGTTGAGAGGACAAAGCTCCCGGTCTCAATAGTGGAGGATCCTTTGACGACTGTTGTTAGAGGATGTGCAAAGCTTTTGGAGGATCAAAATTTACTCAACCAGGTAAAGGTAACTGGTGGTCTAAGATAGACAACAACTCTTCATTTCTTTATCTTGCCGTGTCTGAAACTGTCAATTGGGTTTTGCACAAATTTCACAAGTAGTAATGAGAAAAGTACAGTCCCTATCATAATTGGGAAGGTATTAAGCAGTTGTGAATTTGAATGGGGAAGTGAATACAAAATTTTTGCAATTATGAAATGGGACATGTAGATTGGGTATGATAATTCGCCAATAAAACGATCCCACTTATTATTTCTTGTCATCTGAAAAAAGAATGAGATAGCTATTGCGAAGGGTATGTAATAGATCATGCCTAGATAAAAATCTTGCTCAGGTATTCGTCCAGGAATTAATTGGTAGAAAATAAGATAAGCTAAAAATATTAAGAAACCGGCAGAATAATATTTATTCAGTCTAAGATTTTGAATTCGCTTGTAAATATATTTATAGGAACTTATTCCCAGCAGGAAATAAATAAGAAAACTTAAAAATTTGAAAGACTGAAGATTGGGTGATACATAAGACATTGGCGCAATTATTCCATGGAATACAATAAAGTAAAGAGCGACAAAAAAAAGAAAATTCTTTTTAATTTTCAGAAGAAATGGAACAAATAAGTAAAATAACAGCTCCATTTGCAGTGACCAAGCTTGATATAAGAATAGGTAGCCACCAGCGATATTATTGTCATTTATTGAAAAATAATCCTTTGAAATAATGAGAGTAAGATTTCTGAGAATAAAATTTACGCCTTCTGTAAGAGCTTCAGTTCCTGAAAGGTGTGCTGAGTAGTGAAAATAATGAGAGATGGCATTCTCGTCTCCGCCAATTTGAAGAAAGCTTTTGATAAAGCCAAGACCAAGGGTTAGAAAAAGCATGAGCCAATAAATTGGAAATATTCGAAGAACCCTATTGAAGTAGAAATGCAGGATAGACTTATATTTTCCATCGAGAATAAGCGCCATATAAAAGCCAGAAATAACAAAAAAAGAAAAAACAGAAGGTCCAGCAGGAAAAATAAATGAACCGTTATTTAATGAATGATTGATCAAGACAGAAAGCGCAAATATAAGTCTTAGAATTCCCATGGAAGTAGTATATGTGAGAGAGGTATTTTTTAACAGTAAGATATAGTTTTGGGGCAGTTGACAAAAATTAGATTCTAATACTGCAAGAATTTGAGATTAAAGACTGTTTTTTTAAAATTTTAGATGATCAAAACCTACGCAACCAGGTAAAAGTAACTTGGGGCTGCAATAAAATTTTATGTTTAGATATTAATATTTTCTTCTTGCTGACTGACTGAAAGGTATTGGTGCTTGTTCTTTAGCAAATTCTGCGATCTGAGTACGTATGTTTGCTAAAAACTCTGTTGTTTGAGCTGATATACTCTCATATAGTGCCGCCTCACTAATTAATGGTTGTAAAACATTAAGAGCTTCATTTGGCTTGAGTTCTCCAGAAGTTACTAATTCTCCTGCTCTGGCTTTAGACTGATTACCTGCCTCTTTGGACAGTCCAATCGCTTGTTCTACATGGTCTAATGAATCATTCAAGACCTTTAAAGGTTTCCACGGAATTTCATCTGGGATTTGTCCCGATTCAATTACCTCTCGTGGGACACCAGTTGCTGTGGAGTATGCATCCAGTATCCTTGATGTTGGTCTAGGGCCCGAAGTTCTTTCCCTCGCATAAGTAGCTTGTTTAGAAATTCCAATATCTTCAGCGAACTCTGTGAGTCCAAAGCCTGCTGTTGTTCTTAAATCTCTTAGGTACTGTCCCCAGGCGATTTCCTTTGATTCATGTGCACCCTCTGATTCATGGTTTGGCATAATTGAGGGATTATATTCTATCCTATAGGCCTATGTCAAGAACTTTTTATTTTGCAATAATTATTTCACAGTTTCACAATATTTACAGAAATATATTACAAAACAAATGGGTTATTTATTAACAGTAAGATATAGTTTTGGGGCAGTTGACAAAAATGAGGCTATCAAGTATCATATACCTACATGAATTTGAGGTTAAAGGCGATTGTGTCTTTAAATTCGGGAGGATCTATGAAATTTACAGTAATGCAAAATTCTTTATCTTCCTAAAATCTTCGGAAATTTAATTTCTAGGACTCAAATTCGCGTTTGGCAAATTAACCAATTAGGTTAATTTTCTACGCACTTTAACAAGTAAATAGACGTTTGAAAAGTGGTAGGAATTTCATGGCATTGCCATGGAGCCCTCCGAGTAATCGGAGGATATTCTGCTTTTCAAATTTTTTTAAGGTTCTTT
>CAZHDZ010000009.1:0-45293 GCA_964531275.1 uncultured Gammaproteobacteria bacterium | reverse complement strand
ATTAAGCGGGTTTGTAACTTGGAGCCACATCTTTATTTATTTTATCAGAATCACTATCTAAAATAGTGGGTTAGATTGAAAAAATTCTCCCTCTGGAAGTGACTACATAGCAAGCGAATTGATCAAATGATTAAATTGATTAAAGAAGTTATTTTTCATTAATCCTCAATCAGTTAATCCTAAATCATCAATCAAAATTAGAAGTTTTTGCCTTATCAAGGAAGCACGTGAAAATTTTCTGACTGCAGTGAAAGCGGGGGATCCAGCAGCGAGCTTGCGAGATTGTCTGAGGGGGTTGACATCACACCGTTCACAAAGGAAGAAAATTAGTGACCCTTGATGGCAAAGAGCTTTGGATACTTTCTCGGAGAAAGTATCAAGAAAAAATAATTCTTAATTAACAGCTTTTGATACTTTTCTCATCAGAAAAGTACAAAACTTCTTTCGGCAGAAAGTATCAGCAAAAATAAGCCTATAGTTTGACTTTACCCCCATTTCTTGCTATAATTTACGGTTGAAATAAGAAAGATTTGAGGCAAAAGCTGCCTCAAAAACGTCTTTTTTCGCGAAAATCTGGCTCTTTGAAATTGAATATTGAAAAACTTTCCTGAATAGGAACATGCATATAACCAAAAAGTTGTATTCAGATTCCTATTCAAGGAAAGAAAGAAGGGAAAGAATCATGTGGACATGGCTACTCGGCATTGCCGGATTCATTGCTGGAGCGTTTCTCGCTCCAAGCCTCTGGAACTGGCTTAGTCGAGACGTCGAGGAGAAGAGTATTGAAAGTGCGGCGGGAGCTCTTAAGCTCATCGTGCTTGTCATGCTGACATTCCTCTGCGCATTCCTTGGCGCCATGTTTGGCGCTATCATCGATTCGCAAATCTGAGCCTTGGCTCGGACCAACACAGGAGAACAGTCGTGGACTTTGGACTTTTCATGCTCTTGTTCGTGATTGCGATGAGCTGCTCGATATGTATCGGCTACACACTCGCGCAAACATTCTCACGCCCGAAAACCACAAAGTGCCTTCGCAACCATGTTGCCTACGGCATTCCTGGCCAGAGGCATTGGGCGCAGAGTCGCTCTCGAATGCTTGGCCCCCTGGCCGAAATTCGCGACGAAGACTAGCTCGGACCAACACAGGAGGATCAGTCATAGAAACAGTCCTTGGGGGAATCGCAGGTACTGCGGTTGGGCTTGCCATCGGCATTCCCGGCGCAAAAGCGCTCTACAATCACCTCGATCGAATGATCGAGGGAGAAAACCTGAGCGCAAGCATCGGCAAGAAGACCATGATCGTGTCCTTTGCGACACCGATCACCATCTGCATGGCCGGCATTGGTGCCCGGCTGGCACAACTCTAAGGGGGAAGAATCCATGGACCTATACCTCGGAGTGATCGTTGGCGTGTGCATCGGAGGAATTCTTTCTCTGTATATCATCGTCAACACCGTAGACAAGTGGGAAGCACCCGGGTTCTTGATGGGTGCATTCATACTCATCTGCGTTGCGTCATTTACCTACGCCGGTGGATGGCTAGGCGCACTCGTTGCGTCACAGCCCATTTAGGGCTCAATATTCAATTCACCAGTGGTGGCAAGTGTGAACAACCTCGGTTGTTCCCAAAGAAGTTGGAAACTTCTACCTCTTGCCTATTATTTAAAATAACAAACTCTAAACCTCAAACTAAAAATCAAAAACTCCCCAGTAAGTATTTGCCATTTCAAGGAAGAACGTTAAAATTTTTCAAAGCGGAATTAATCTTGGAGTGTATCTTTATTCATTTCTATCCACTCAGCATTCTTCAAGCTCCCATCATAAATTAATACATTCTCACTTTTGGATGGTTCTTCCATTTCCGAAAAAGCCTCTTCTAACGTTCTTTCTGTAATTTGCATACGCTTTTGAAACTCATTATTATCTCTCCATCTCTCATAGATCAATTCTTTTGGAAGATCTAAATAGATAACCATGCTAGTAGCTCCACGTTCTAAAGCCATATTTGCCAGGAAATTTCTGTGATCTAGCGAGGGATTTGAGGTGTCAAAAATAACTGACTTCCCACCTTTTAAAAATGTTCGTAACGCATCGTAGCATTCATCAAAAAACTGACTCAATTCTTCAGGCGTAATTCTTGGATCATCAAAACTTTTATAACCATGCTGCAAGAGCACTTCATCAATATCAATTCTCTCGTATCCAAAATGCTGTGCTATTTCTTTTGCCAGAACTGTCTTCCCTGAATATGGATATCCACACATCAAAATCAACTTAGTCATGGGAAAAGTATACCACTCATAAAAATACGTGAACTCATAAAAAATAAGCCGGGTTTGCGCAGATATTTCCCCTAAAGATTTGCCATTTCAAGGAAGCACGTTAAAATTTTCTGACTGCTGTGAAAGCGGGGGATCCAGCACAAACTTGTTGCTGAGGGGGTTGACATCACACCGTTCACAAAGGAAGAAAATTAGTGACCCTTGGAGGCAAAGAGCTTTGGATACTTTCTCGGCAGAAAGTATCAGAAAAAATGATTCTTAGAAAATAGGTTTTGGTTCTTTTGGCGGTCAAAAGAACAGATCCTCTTTAGTATCAACACTCCTAGGCGCAATCAGGGAAAGGCCCAGTCTGATCTGCATTTTCCTGTTGATACCGAGTCAGTTCACTAGAAAAAGCTGAGGCTTCTGAATGACTAGAACTACCTTTATATAAAATTGATTGCACCGGACATCTATCCACGAGCTGTAATGCTACCAGCGTTTCTCCATCACTTTGGGGTTGCCTTTTAACATAGGTCCTCTTGTCCACCTTGCCATCTGCCGCGCGTCCCAGCATCCCAAGTGAACCCTCAAGACACAGTTGATAATTTGCACAATCTTTTATGGCAAAATCTCCAGGAGCATCTAAATCTTCAAGTGGCGAAAAAATTTTATGCTCTATATTTTGCACCAATCGTCTCAGTCCTCTTGCGGGAGTAGGATCTTGTTTTGCTGGGGCTTCATACTTTTCCAAATCCATCATGTAGCGTACGGGATTATTTATATCCACCTCGGAGGCCATATGAGGCCCAATTTCTCTACCTCTTTGCCTTCTGCCACGAGGAGCAGGTACACGGAAATCTGCTGCTTGTTGACTATTATTATTGTCAAAATCTACCATAAGATATTTGTAGTCTAGGCGAGGATATTGCCTTTGTCAATAAATTAGTGGCTGGTGTTTAGTGGTTAATAATCCTTGGAAGCATCAACAACTATTGCTTCACTAATCCATATATATTTTGGTCAACAAAATGATCATTCAACCATTCAGAATCTTTCATTGTCCCTTCTTTTTCAAAACCTAGAGCAATAGCAACAGCATTACTTTTCTCATTCTCAACAGCACATGCAATCTCAAGTCTATGAAGATTTAAATTTTCAAATCCATATTTTATTATTAACTTGCAAGCAGTTGCCATAATTCCTTTTCCCTGTGAATCTTCATCTAACCAATACCCAATCGCGGCTTTTTTATTTGTCGGATGAATATAGTGAAATCCAATTACACCAACATGACTGCCTTCATGCCAAATTCCAAAATGAATTCCACTTTTATCTTTCTCTTGCCCCAATGCCATTTCTATAAATCTTTTTGTGTCATCAATGCTTTTTGTTAGATCTACCCATGGCAACCACTCGCGAAGATGCTCTCGATTCTTCTCAGTGAGAGAGAAGAGTGATTCAACATCGGAAAGGCGAAGAGGAATAAGCTCTACATTATTGTCTTTTAATCCTTCCATGAAAGTATTATATCAGTACCAATTTCATAGCCTATGATGAACAAATATAATTGCTCAGCTAGGCTGCATAAAAGTAGGCCTATAGTTTGACTTTACCCCCATTTCTTGCTATAATTTACGGTTGAAATAAGAAAGATTTGAGGCAAAAGCTGCCTCAAAAACGTCTTTTTTCGCGAAAATCTGGCTCTTTGAAATTGAATATTGAGAAACTATCCATTCGTGGATGGGAAAGCGCATATTACCAAAAAGGTTGTGTGCGGCTTCCCATTCATAGAGATGGAAAGAGAAAGTACTTTGTGGACTCTGGTTATGGCTATTGTCGGCCTT
This sequence comes from uncultured Gammaproteobacteria bacterium, assembly GCA_964531275.1. GTDB lineage: Bacteria > Patescibacteriota > Microgenomatia > Levybacterales > GWA1-39-11 > JAUSNA01. The sequence continues at coordinate 41,185 of CAZHDZ010000009.1, read as the reverse complement.
CCAGTGGGAGCGTTCATCGCACCCAATCTCCGCAATTGACTCACATAGCTATAATCCGAAGTGTAGAATATCCAAATCTGAACGAGGCGTGAAGGCAGTCGCCTTCAATGTAACTCCAATTTGGAAATTCATCTTCGGCGCTTTGTTAGGCATCAGCTTAAGCCTAGGCTCAATCAGCAAGATAGAGCCGTCAATTGTCATCGACAACTTCGCGCAAGCGAAACAAACCGTTCTGGAGGAACAACACAATGATCACGGCAATTCTCTTCGCAGTGGACTTCGCGCTGATGGGATTCTTTCTCAACACTAAAGTTGACGACAAGGATTTCGCGCTCTTCTTCGTCGCTTGCGGGTTTTGGCTCGGATGGATGATTGGGACACTCGTCGCGTATCTCCTCGGGGCCTGGCTTTCCAAAGCCGACCATACGCGGTACGCCCTCGAGCATTTCCAGCCCTACGGCCGGAATCTAGACGGAATCGAATTCGCGTACATCAACAACGAGGGCAAGACCATCGAGATTCGACGCAACGTCTACAAGGTAGATCGCGTCTACGACGTATCGCGCGGCTACGAATCCGTCGTCGTGACGAAACGGATTCTGCCATACCCATGGCTCGAGCCTTTCGCCTTCACGCGCCTCAACCAATACGAACTACACCTCCCCAGGAGCATTAACGCTTCGTAGGGAGCATCAATATTCAATTCACCAGTGGTGGCAAGTGTGAACAACCTCGGTTGTTCCCAAAGAAGTTGGAAACTTCTACCTCTTGCCTATTATTTTAAATCCTCAAGTTATTATTTCTTATATAAACATCACAGGTAATATTTCACCACTTCAATGAAGCACATTAGAGTTACTTTCAAGGCAGAAAGTATCAGCAGGAAAAATGTTTTGCTATAATCTCCACCATGATTAGCACTGAAGGGTCTTCCCGCGGAGATTTTACATTTACAACATTACTCGCTGGACCAGATGGCATTGATCTGGGTCAATACAAGGCGGGATTAGTAGCTTTAGAAAATGAATGGGAACCACAAGATTCAGAATTCAACGAAGAATTTATTGAAGACTCGGCTCAACATGCATGGAAGGCAATTATATTAGTCAGTAATGAAGAAAGAGTAATCGCATATGGCTCAATGAGCACTCTTAGACCAGAAGAACTAGAACTGGATGCTGCATTTGTTTCGGAACCTTTTAGAAGACAAGGAATTTACAAAAGGCTAGTTGAGGGTAGAGTAGAAATTGCACGTCAAATGGGCTTCAAGAAAGTAGCAATGTCTACGGCAGAAACAAATAAAGCGACCGGATGGCTCAGCGAATTTGGCTTTACAACACTAGACAGTACCGAAAGCTGGTACGACTTTGAAATGACCCTCTAGGCAACGTCTTTTTCAAATTGTGGCTTCCATCTCTCTGACCACGCTTGTAAAATTTCAGAAGTGATATGAACCTTAGTTTCAATTCCGGTTGAATCGCTGCTTCGCACAATCAAGTCACCAACGGCAAGTCCTAATGTTCTTGCATATCTTTTTTCTTCCTCGGTTATATATTCTTCTCCAATGATTTTTTCAACAGACTGCTCAATTTTTGCAAGTGCCATTCTTTTGCGCTCTAGTACTTGCTCGCTGTCTTCTGCAAATAGTCTTATTATTGGCATTCTTTGAGCGAAAGCCGCATCATAAATTTCACTTTTTATACCCCTTATGGCTAAATACTCTGAAAGAAGCAAGATATCCCTGTCCGCCTCAAGACCGAGATTCATTGCAAGCGCTTCTGTATATTCTCTAATAGGATGATCTGCTTCGATTATATCTAGGGCTCTTTTGTGTCTTTTATTTTTTTCCATTTCATCCTGAGGGTGACCACCGATATATGTCGCGAGTGCGTTTGGCTCTTGAAATTTATGCTCAAAATAATCAAAATGGCGTGCAGCGGGGGTCAATTCCACAAATCTTGGCACGTCCACAGCTGAAGCTCTCTTTTTCCTGCTTCTTTTATCCTCAATTTTATTAGCAACACCACCTGTATATTCAAAAACTTTCCCAAAGAATCTTTCTGTAATCAGCTTATCCAATACATCAGCTCCAGTTGGCTCATAGACTACTGCAGCAAGCGCTGCTGCCGCGGCACCAGTCGCTGCATTAATTGCCAACCTTAACTTGCTGGGACTTGGAATTATTTTCTCTCCTTTTGCAACCCTTGCCGCAAATTGCGCTGCTTCAAGTACCGCTAAATTAACTTCCTTTTCTGATAATAGTTCCACCTCTTCACCTATAGAGTCACTTCTACTAAATTCAGCATGCATTCTTGCAAGATAATTTTCATTAGCTCCTTGGGGATTAATCCAAATAGTACCCATAATGTTTTCCGCAGGTGGTACATTGGCATCTGTAGTGCTCAGGGGATCTCCTTCAACAATCACGACACCTTGGGCTTGGTCCGCAGTTAATCCCTGACCAACTAAGTATTCACTCAAAACGTCTGGTTTTATAGTCCATGTACCGACAGATGCTATTACATCCTGCCTAGAATTTTCAAAAGATTCCAATGACATGAGGCAGATTATAACAGAAGAAATATTAGAATTGAACTATAGGCTCAGATCTGATCTCCATCTTTCCGACCATTCCTTAATTACTTTGGAGGTTGCCTTTGCTTTTGCTATATCTCCTTTTTTGGGATCAATCCGACCTATCAGATCCGTAACAGCATATCCGATTTTCCTTGCACGGCGAGTATCGCCCTCTGAAGTACTGAAGCTTGCGATTAGTCTTTCTATCTCATCCTCATAGTTTGTGGCATGTTCTTCCCCCTGGGCAATAAGATCCTCTGCGCCTATCCCTTTTTTCCTTAGCTTGCGAGCTAAATCGGCAGATGGGCTTGATTTAAGTGATTCTAAGTCATAAATTCTATACCGTAAAATTCTCACAACTAAATTGTCAGAAAGCAAAACGACATCCAAGTCATTATTCAAACCCAAACTGGTAGCCAATCTCGTAGGATCCAACTTAAGTTTTTTTAGTGTGCCGGCATCCCTTTCCAAAACTTTGTGCTTTATGTTCCTTACTATCGTTTCGTTTGGAGATTCCGCAATAAATGTAGCTATATCTCCTCTTCCGGGTTTTTCAAAATCTGCTCCTCGTGACACACTTCCAAAAGCCCAGAATTTTAAAAAATCAGGCACTCTCTGAGTTTCTTCTTTTTTTGAAGCAGCACGTGCTTCTTTTTTTCTTGCAATATAGCTGCTAAGTTCTACAGCCTTGTCAGCAATCAGCCTTGAACCATCAGGGTCAAGAGGAATATGTGCGTCTACGTTTAAATGTCTCAGTAAAAGTGCCGTTGCCGTAAGTGCTCCCACATTAAAATCCCTTTCACTCCTACTAAGACCTGGGTCAACATTTTCACCTCTTGCTATCTTCGCTGCAAATTGAGCTGCTTCAAGCACTGCTTTGTTAACTTCCCACTCGGTGAAATTCTTAATTTGCTCAAGAGAGTATGCCCCTCCATATTCATTCCACTGTTTAAGAGTATTTACAAAAACCGCATCTACTGCATTCCGATTCACCCAAAGTGTTCCTACCATATGGTCTTGCTGTGAGGGAGGATTTTGTAGTAGCTCTGTAGTCCTAGAATCCCCCAGAATTAACGGGATACCATCTATCTGTTCAGAGGATAACCCTTCGTTTGCAAAAAACCCCTTCAGCACATCGGGCTGAACATTCCACACCCCATACCTATTGATACTCTCAGTGTTGGGTCGCGGTGTTTCCATAATGCAATTTGGAATTTTACTTGAATTGGAATTAATTTGCCAATCGCGAGCCTAGTACTTCTTGAGTTACAAGAATTACTGTATATTTATAGTATGAATTTATTTAAAAAAGAGAGTAGCACTACTTTTTATTGCTTCACCCCATTAGTATCTTTACTAACATTTCTCATAGAAATCAGTTTTGCCTTTTATGTCTTTTTTAAATACAAATCCACAACATTTACGAGACTTTGCGTAACTACTCTTGGAGCCCTTGGAGTATTTCAACTTTCTGAATTTCTTATATGCACAACGCCATATGTTGATGAATTTATGAAAGTAGGGTACATATGTATTACATTACTTCCGACACTTGGTCTACATATTGCCTACTCCATCACAAAGAAAGGTAGAACAATCACGATCTTGTCATATGCCGTTTGTGCGCTCCTTCTCTTTTGCTTATTAATTTTTCCGAAAATCGCATATCTTACGACCTGTAATCCGCATTACGTAAGCTTTGAGACCAACAGTATCTTCGGATTTTTCCATTATTTGTATTACGCAGTATTTATGCTTGCCGGCATAATTGTACTGCTATATTCAATAGTTAAAACAAAGGGTAATCACAAAGCAGAGTGGTGGATGATAATTTCGTATTTAGTATTTACAGTGCCTGCAACCGCACTTTTGTACCTGAAAGTCATTGAAGACATCTCACTTCCCTCAGTCATGTGTGGATTTGCAATACTGACTGCAATAATATTTGTTGCAAAAATAATCCCCACCCACTCTTCAAAGACAAAGAAAAAATAAACCCTATTAACTAACTAAAGGATTAACTAATTAAAGGATTAACTAATTAAATTCACAAGCCTAGTTTTTTTTGAATCTAAATACGCTCCCGTAATCTAGTTTACTGTAGTGACAGGGTGACCAATTATGGAGTTGCACTTGAGATTTTAACGGTTCACTTATTCCTATCTAGTTTTGCCATTTCAAGGAAGCACGTTTTTCTTTCCCAAATTTCACCAATTGTTGATCTGTACTTGAGATTTCGACGGAATGAATGGCCTGAAAGGCAAAAGGGGAAAGGCAGTCTAACATCTCAGAGTCCGGCCCTTTTAATGAATGCAGAAGAAATCGATCGTTCAAGGCAACCCTTGGTGAGAGCTTTTGGTACTTTTTTCGGCAGAAAGTATCAGCAATAAATTATAACCTCAGTATTAAAAATGCCACTGCCAACCCAGCAAGGGCAATCGCCACGACAATCGCCACATTAAATATAATCCCAAGATGAATAATCTTACTTGCTGCAGGATTTCTTCCCAATGCCTCAACACCTTTTGCAGCAGCTCGTCCAAAACTTAAAAATCCCAAGATCATTGATCCTAAGACAACAATTGCAGCCATTAAATATTTAAAGAATGCAGATGGTCCGTCTTTTGTTGGTGTTAAAATAAGCTTGAAAATGTCTGACAGAGTTCCTGGAAAGGTTGGTTTTGCATTGAAGTAATGCAGGTCAAGACTTACTGCAATTTTATCTATCTTTTTCTTATCAGGATTTGAATAGTCTTCCAAAGCACTCCCTAGTACATATCCCTCTTTTGTAGCCTTTGCAGCTACTCCCGGCATAGTGGATGAGGTTACAAGATCACCTTTTTTGATAGGACCTTCTGCGGAATTTACCAATACATATACTGTTCCTGTTGAGATAACCGGCACGCCATTTTCACTGGATGTACTATTTAAAATTATCGCAGCATCAGATGACACAACTCCTAATATCTGAGAGTCGTAGGGGATATTGGTCTTGATTGCACCTTTATTTGTACCTGCAGAAAGAAGAGTACCATCAATAACATTTTTCTCATTTGTCTCAATCATGCGGGCAACTCCAAGCGTTGCCTCTCCTTGGGTATCAGCTACAGCCGGAGCAGTTGACGTTGGAGTCTGAGCAAAAGCATCTTTTGGTAGAAGAAGTAGTGCAAGAATCAAGAATAAAGCGATTTTTTTTAACATATTAATTGACGTTCAAAAGCAACGAATTTAAGAGTTCTTGTAATGGAATAGTCGCAACACCCGTCACAGTATCAGCTCCACCATAGTACATATAAATAGTGTCGTTTATGAGAATCGCTCCACATGAAAAAACAATATTTGTCACCTGTCCATGTATTTCATAGTGCTCAGTGGGGGAAAGGAGGGGGGCATTACTTCTTGCAAGTATTTTATGGGGATTTGAGTTGTCCAAAAGCATAGCGCCAATTTGATACTTAAATCCTGGATTGCAGAGCGCATGATAAAAAAGTAATTGACCCTGATCTGTCTGAATTGGAGGCGCTGCGATTCCTATTTTTAGATTATCCCAATGATCTGCCCGAGGATGAGCAAGAATGCCTCCGGTCAAGAATTTTACCTCTGGAAAATCAAGATCTCTGAGACTATCAATCCATAATGCGTCCCCTAACCTATGAAAAGCGAGATACCCAGAACCATTTTTTATAATGCATGAATCTTTATCATCAACCCCGGGAGGGGAAATAAGTCGTGGAGGCTCAAAAATCCATCTTTTCTCCAAAAAATCCTTTGTCGAAATAGAAGTCATAGCAACCCTTGGGGGATTGGTACCATCATACGCGGTGTAGGTAATAATCAGATTATCATCAACCTGAGTTATCCTCGGATCTTCGCACCCAGAATTCCATCCTGGCTTTGTAGGGAGTTCAAAAGATGCAGACGGCCTGTATATCGGCTCATCTAAATCCTGCTCAATTGTTAACCCATCACGACTCGTAGCATATCCCAAGCAACTTACCCCATCATGTCCCTGACCTCTATATATGAGGTGGATTTTATTATCTAAATAAATTGCAGCAGGGTTATATACAGCTTTCGCCTTCCAGGGAAATTCAGAATTTGGCTTTAGAATTGGGTTACCTTCGTATCTTTTAAACGTTATATCTCCACCAATAGGACTACCTACAACACGTTTTTCTTCATGAGAATTAAATAGCCCAAACATATAAGTACACATTTATCATAGCAATTTCTGGCTATATAGGCCAATATTTACCTGGTTTGCTATAAATCTCTCATTTGCTATGACGAATCTAATGATTCTTCTAGCTTCATATAACATTTGCTATGAAGAACCTAATGGTTCTTCGAGCTAAAAATCATGGTCGCCAGAAAACTGCCGACCATTTTAGGATTTTTGCTATGAAGACTCGGACTGTTCTTCTAGCTTCATATAACATTTGCTATAATTCACGGCTATGGAAAGACAGCCATTTATAGTAACTCCAATAACCAATGAGCAACGGGTTGCAGCATACATTGCCTACGATGAAGCTAGGTCAACCGAGCTCCATCCACTTGAAGCATTAAAGACTCCAGAAGAATATGAAGCTATTGCTACCGCCAATTTTCTTTTAGGATGTGGTCTAGAAACATTAGGTTTAGGCAAAGCACCTGTAATACCTGACATACGCATAAAAATCTTTGAGGCCCCCACCTTTGGGAGCATAGAAAATAAGGATTTCATCGATGGATTCTATGAGCCGGACAAAGACCTTATATATATCAAAAGAAGCGAGAACTTCGATCGTGCAGATTTTATTGAATTAATGCTGCATGAATCAATCCACTATCACTCCTTTAAAAGCTATAAATATGACAAAGGCCAGCTTGTTAATAGAAGAGTTGGATACTCAACACCAAATGCCTTAGACGAATTTGATGAAGGAGTTGTCTCATTAATGTCACGTTGGTTAATGGAAAGCGGTGATACAAAGCCGGCCGCCCCTGAGGTATCATACCCAGAAATTGCAAGCCTAATACTTAATGTCTCAGAACAAACTGCCAATGCATTAGGGAGAAGAAGTAGAGACGTACTTGAAGGCTTATACAGAGGTCTTTTCGTTCCTGGAATGGGTGGCTTGAGAGATATAAGAAGAGTATATGGAAAGAGCTCGTTGTATTTATTGGGGGCGCTTGGACATGAGTCCGAATTCTATCAAGACCCAAAGAATATTAAAGATTTTACAAAATTAATAGCATTGTTCTTCTCAAGGCCCGGCCGAATTACTCAAGAAGAACTGGGTAAATCGATAGGTGAACTTGTAAGAAAAGACGAAGAATATGCACTTATAGCATAACTGCCCCTACGGGGTTGGGGTTGGTGTTGGTGTACTCGTCGGAGCAGGATTATCCCCATCATACTTATAATTCGATTTTTCAGATGGTCTTTTGTATTTAGGATCATCTTTATATTTTTCATTTACCCATGCATCAATCGCTTCTTGCCATCTATTTTTTCCATCCGTTGAGACTGGATCATCTTCAACAAAATTTATAACCTCCAACGAGTCGTAATCATTTCGAGTCACTTCTTCATCAGAAGCAAGCTTTCCACCGTCATGCTTGGACATTTTAAGAGTTGCATAGATTGAAGACTTTGTAGATGGCTCTGTACCTCTTACAAAATATTCAACTCGAGTTGATTGTCCATCTATTGGCACACCGCCTGAAAAAGCATCGATCTGCTTATCCATTATGTTGTCTGGCTTATGAAATTCTTCGTTCTTTGTGCCCTTAAGAACTCGAGTCATAACCTTATTCCAAATAGGAGATGCTCCGGTTATACCTGATGCGATTCTAGGGTCGAGTGGAGTATTGTCATTATTTCCAACCCACACACCAACCGTGTATGAAGGAGTATATCCGATTGTCCAGTTATCTCTTTTTTGGTCAGTTGTACCGGTCTTAACGCTAACGGTTCGGCCTGGGACGTTAAGATATGAATTAGGTCCGAAAGCCTCGGTTCTTGCTACATTATCAAGCAAAATGTGGGATATCAAAAAAGCTACTCCCGGGTCCAGTACCTTTTCTCCTTGCTCATCCTTATGGCGATATAGAACTTTTCCATTTCTATCTTTAACTTCAACGATTGAATAGGGATCCTTTTTAACTCCTTGCCTCGCAAATACAGAATAGGCGGTTGTTATCTGGACAAGGCTGGCTTCACGTCCTCCAAGAACCAAAGATAGTCCTACATTCTGAAGATTTTTACTTGTTGGTTCCCAGTTGGTAATACCCATGTCATATCCTTTTTGCATAACTGACTTTATTCCTACGCGAGCAAGCATCTTAACAGCGGGTACATTTAATGAATTTCCCAAAGCAAAACGTAATTGCACGGGGCCTCTGAATTTACCGTCATAATTTACAGGAGTATACGTAGGATCAGACACATCATTTACCGGAAAATCTGTCTTTACGTCCATAACAAGCGTTGCAGGTGTATATCCTTTTTCAAAAGCGGTTGCATATGCAATAGGCTTAAGAGAGGATCCAGGCTGACGAAGAGCAGTAGCGGCATTAAAATTACCCTCATTATCAGTCTCGAAATAGTCTTTGCTTCCAATCATGGCCAAAATGCCCCCAGTCTTCACATCCTGAACAACAACAGCAGCATTATTTACTTTGTAATTTTTATATTTTATAAATTCCTGCTTCACAATCTCCTCCGCATCACGCTCAATTTCATTATCCAACGTTGTTTTGACGGTCAAATTGCCGTTGCTTACCAAATTTTCCCCAAACATATCCACCAACTGTTGCCTGACATACATGACAAAGTGAGGAGCATTTATAGCCTCTGTTTTGGCCTCAGCGAAAGTAAATTTCTTGATAGAATTCAATGAATCCTCTTCCTGCTTTTTTGAGATCTTTCCATCTTCTCGCATGCGCTTCAGAACCTGCTGCGAGCGTCCGATATAGGTTTTGTCCTTATTTATATAGGGAGAGTAGTAAGAAGGGAGCTGAGGAAGTCCAGCAAGAAATGCACTTTCGGCAAGCGTTAGGTCTTTAGCGTGCTTATTAAAATAAAGATCCGAAGCAGCCTCAATTCCGACCGCCGTTCCACCATAGGGGATGTTATTTAAATACATTTCAAGTATTTGATCTTTTGAGTATCTAGAATCTACCTGAATTGCCAAAATAAGCTCCTTTAGCTTTCTTGTAGCAGATCTTTCAGGTGAAAGCAGTGCATTTTTGACCAACTGTTGGGTGATGGTAGATCCTCCCGTTGCTCTTCCTCTAAAAATAGGGTCAAGAACAAGACCACGGAACATGCCGGTCATTGAAAATCCTCTATTTGAATAAAAATCTTTATCTTCAATTGAAATAGTTGCAGTTCTTAAATTTTCGGGAATTTGGTCAAGGGTTACATAAATTCTGTTGTAATCCTTATAGAAAGAGTAGAGGAGCTTATCATTTCTATCCATGATTCTTGTTGAATCCTTGATATCTCCATTTGCTAGTTTTCCAGGAGTAGGAAGGTCACGACTTACCCAAAGAATATACAAAAAACCAATACCGATAAGGCCAATGAGACCAAAGAATGCGTACTTTGCAAGACGCGCTTGCAAGAATGCTGCCTTTCCGGAAAATGGTGAACGCCGTGAGCTATTATGCGCTCGTCGCAGTCGACTTTGATAATACATGATATATATTGCAGTTTTGCACTTTATTGTGAAAAACCGTAATGCTGCATGGGTTTTATTATAGCAGCTTTTGCAAAATAGCTCCTGAATGGTTAGGAAGAGAGTTTGACTTTGGACATTTTTTTAAGCTTTATACCAACTGCAGTCTGAGAAAGATTGGTAGGTAATCCTTGAACATGTAATCTAGCATCATTTACAGGCTTATTAGGTGCATATCCGAAATCTCCTTGCCTACCCATATACAAAACGTCGAAATTAGATGTTTTCTTATTAAACTCTTCTGTTAACGCGCTCTTCTTTTCATCAGTTTTGGCCAATTTAATCTTTTCTTCATATTTGTACGCATAATCTGCTAGAATCCTTTGCTTATTCGACCTTATTTCTTCAACATCGGCCCAAAATGCGGCGTTGTTATATTTCACATCGTCATCAATCAACTGACACTTATTGTAAAATTCCGCAATCGCATCCCACTCATCGCGATCAAAATCACGAACAAAAAGATATTTATACTTTGTCCAGCTTTCTGAAGGCATAAGAAAAATATCTGGTGCCAGGGTGTTTTGATCTATATTGGCACGAATTTTCTTCAGATTTCTCTCAGCATTCTTTATTTCCATAAGCACAATACTTGCAGCATCTCTCTTTGTATCTCTTTGTTGAAGCTTATAAATAACGAATGCTGCCGTACCAACAAGTAAAGTTATAAGAGCAATGAAGAAGTTGGAGTTGAAAAAACCTATAAAAGTGTCCATATTACCTGGACAGCTTAGCTATGATAATAATACGTTTTCTCCGAATTTTCAATGAATGAAAACAATGCTCCATAGCTGAAGTATCTCATTGCAAGAGTTGGCAGAAAGCTAACCGGGCTTTTCTTATGACCCTAAACAATCAGCATAGAATGCAGCCTCTCCAAAACTATTTTATGTGTTCATTTTTTAGCCGAAGTATATCCAAGACCAATTAACCAGAAGAGGGCTACGAGTCCAACAACACTAGCTGGATTAAATGACAACGCAACCAAAAGCCCAAGCATCATAAGCACAAAATGATCATTTTTTACCTTTATATGGGCATAAAAAGAGTAGCCAGCAAGGACCATAAAAAGTCCTAACCCTACAATCCCTCCCTGAATCAACCAGTCTAAGAAGATATTGTGAGCGCTATCAACAGACTGAAATCTAATATTGTTACTTAATTGCCAGGATGCATTATTTAGAATCTCAGATATATTGCCAAAACCCCCTCCTATGATAGGGTTACTGCTTCCGGCATGAATAGCGGTTCTCCAAATTTCAGCTCTGCTTTCATAGACAGAAGTTGTATCAATTAATGGGAGGAGCATAGATATCCCAAGCAGACCGACGGCCAAACTAAATGAAAAAATAGGTTTTTTAACATATCGCAGAATGATCATAAAAAGAATTTGTACAAGAAGTGCTATAAAACCTGCGCGAGATTGAGACATAAAGACAATTGCCAAAGCGGTAATAAATGACAAGGCTACAACCACTTTTGTCATGCTTTTCTCACTTTTAATCATTTTTGAAAATGGCCACAAAAATACAGCAGCAACTGCCAGGGCGTTTGACTCTCCAAGTGTTCCTATTGCGCGACCTGTTTCCGGGTGGATGAGAAGAAATGCACTCACAAAAAGCCCAATAAGAGTAATGGCGTATAACTTCCAGGTTAATTCAATCTTTGGCACAACTGCGGTAACTATTGAAAAACCCAAAAGGTGCCAAAGAAGAAAAATTCCTTGCATCCTAAAAACATTCCCAAAAAGTACTGTCGAGCTATGCAACAATACAAGCCAAAATATGCTCAATATGGTTATCGAACCAACCAAAATAAGCAAGAATTTGTTAGCTTTTTGGAAGATTCCAAATCCATACTTTTTACCAATTAAAAGAGCGATTACATAAAGTATGAACTCAAAAGCTATAACCTTTGGCAATTCGTAGGGAAATTGAATGAAGGGAATAACAAGTAACGGTAATCCAAATAAAAGGATGGAATAGAGCAGGGCAATCATATTTTTATCATATCAGAATAAGTCCTTATACAATAACGGCCCGTAGTATTGACACGCGTCCGATAGTATGTTACAATCCGCAAATATGAATTTTAGAAAGATTGCACTCGGAACAACTATTGTCTCAATTGGGGCCATCTCTATGGCTCAATTAACTTCTGTATATACAAAGGCAGCTGTTGCTGATTTTGTAACTGCTCCTATAACAAGTCCTATAATTACAACGACCCCAACACCAACAGTCGTTACACCAACTCCAACAACAGCTCCATCAAACAATAATAATGGTGGAAATAACAATGGTGGAAATAACAACTCTAACAACGGTGGAGGAACTCACACATATTCATGTAACGATCAAAAACCTACAGCTACACCAAGACTTCTGTCATCTATTCCTACAGGAATCAATCAAATAACACTTTTCTGGACTAAAGTTAGTGGGCCAGTTAGCCATTATCAAGTAGCATATAGCACAAAATCAGGCGTTGTTATGTATGGACTTCCAAAAGTAGGAGATGCTAATACAGTATCAACAACTATTAATAGCTTGGGTCTAAATACTCGTTATTACTTTAGAGTAAAAGCAGTTAATGGATGTACTCCAGGCGAATTCTCAAATGAAATTGCAGGTACAACTACTAGATTCTTCAAAAAGCTTCCAGCTAACTACGTTGCAACAGCAACGGGATCAAAAGCTGGTAAGACAAATGTAGTACAAGCTGCAAAGAAAGAGAAAGTTGAAAATAAAATCGTTACTTCAACTCAAAAAGTGAGCACCGGTTTCTTTGGAAATCTCTTTAACTTCTTCAAAGGTAAATAACCTTAGCTTAGCCGCCAGCCTAGCTTCCCAATTCTTTTTCCCAATCTGAACTTAATTACTGGGAAGAGTACTGCGCAAAAGACAAATATATAAAGAGGAAAGGCAACATACTCAAAGCTCCATGATTTCAGAACTAACAATGTAATTGCTGCGCTTATTGCTCCAAAAAGAAATACTAAAGAACTTTCTGTTTCGGGATTTCTGAATGACTTTATAATGGTAGGAACACCTGCAAGAAAATCTGCTAACAATGCAAATAGAATCGCCACATTTCCTTCGCGTATCATTAGCCACATAATGAGTCCCACCAGAGAAAGTGAACCACAAATAATGTCAAATTTGCTTATTTTCCAAACGGATTTTTTATTAAAAAATGAAGCGATAAAAATAGTTAATGGACCAAATCCAACCATGAAAGTCATCATGGAAGAAAGGCCAACTCCTTTTGAAATTTGTGCCGCAAATGCTATGAGAGGGGCGAGTGCCCACATGAACCAAGTAACTCTATTGGGACTTGTTTTGCCTAAGAATGTATCACGAGCATAACTTGAGCTCCCAATAAGATTAAAGACAGAACCTATTAATACTGACCATTCTGGTAACATAATTATTTTACTTGGATTCGGATATTATTCTGGCCCAAGTTAGTCTCATTATCAACTGCAATTACCTGCGCACGCCAGACAGTCTTTGCACTTCCTAACTTTACCGGTACCAATAATTTTCCGTTAGGATCTGTAGTCAAATTTGGTGCCCAGAATACAGTATCGATTGGACTACCACTATTATTTCCACCGCCTCCGCCTCCGCCACGACCACCGTAATTGTAACTTCCAATCATTGTAAGAGACGAAGACGCATTAGTAGTCCTTCGTCTGAAATAGTAAAAAGATGAATGAATAAGGGGTGTTGCGTCTTTCCTAAGACCATAAATTGCCTCGTCTACTAATCCTAAAGAGAAACTGCCGACTACAGGGTTACCTTTTGAATCGGTAAGAGTAATGGTCAAATTTGCTGTTTGGTTAGGAGAATAACTATCTTTGTCCTTCTCTATTTTTACATTCAGGAGCTTGTGCATAGCAGGAACATTCAGGGTCACGCCTTCTGAATAGTACTTACCATCCGCGAAGAAATTAAAAGTCAGAGCAACTGAAGGACTGTATTCCTCCTCAACCGGAATATCTAATTTATTTTCACCCTTAGAAAGGCTAATAACTTTTGTCTTGTAAGCTCTACCTCGCTCTGGGGAAAGCAGGACATCAATATCTTTTGGAGAAACAACTGTTAGGTGCATGGTTTCACCAACTTTATACGAATTACTATCTGCGGCAATTCTTAGATATGTCTGAGAATCATTTATCTCATTAGACCAATACACTGGAATGTCAGCGGGCTTGCGATATATTGAAAGTCCTCTATCTGACTCCGTTGCATTTCCGAAGGAATCTCTAACATTAATGCTTAAATATACAAAATTGTTCTTTGTGTCGGGGGCAACAAACTCAACAATACCTTTTCCATTTTCATCAATTGCCACCTTTCCACTGACGCTATTATCTTTCTCATATTCGCTGGAACTATACTTTTGGACCTTTACATAGTATTCCACTTCACTGGGCAGTTTCTCATTTGAAAGACCGTTGTCCAAGTAAAATGGCACAGTAACCTTTTCACCAACAATATATGAAGTTGCCGAGGGTATATAAAATAGAGAAAATGCATTTGCATGCACGACTGCCTTAGTGGCCGACTCCAATTGATTACCATTTGAGTCAGTTTTTCTGGCAATAACTGTTACCGTTTGACTCGTATTTGGCATCTTAAGCGTCTTCAGATTGATTTTAAAGCTATTTTTGCCATTTTTATCTAGAGTTGTCGTGCCTTTTGCTAATTCTTCACCGTAATAATCATACACACCACCCCCACCACACATGCCACCAACCTGCGTTATATTGAAATTTTCGTTATAGACTTTTTTCTCTTGTTCGTAAAAATTTGTACTGTATACGACATATTCAACCTTCTCATTGGCTAATGGCTTAGAATTAAAGAAGTTCCCAGAGAGGTTGAGTTCCATAGTCTCATTACGAAGATACTCTTCCTTGTTTTTTGTTAAATTCAATTCATACGTAGGCTTTGTATATTTCTCAACAGTATATGAGGCATATGAGGAGTTGTTCCACGGATTCTTATCGTCCGAAATGAACGCACGAGCACTTATGCTAAAAAATTCATATTCAGGCACTTCTTTTGACAATATGAAGTTGCCGGAGAAATTACCATTTTTATCCAACGACACCTCTTGCTCCTTATTTTTTGTCCCAGTATCAATAATTACTTTCATGCCGGATGGTGGAATTTGGTACAACCCGTCGTTGTCAATTCTTACAGTCCCACGATAAAAAACGGTGTCCCCGGGCTTATAAATCGGTCTATCTGTATAGACAAAAACTTGCGTATCTTGGTTAAGATCGTAATTTGCACGAATATCCGCAAGTGAATCTTTTATTTTTACTGGTACTAATGCAGTTTCGCCTCCAATTGTTGCTAAAATAAGGTCTAATTTTGTATCAAAAGGCGTATCAACAGTTACTATCTTATTGAATTGATGACGCGAAAGCTGAGTAGACACATCTCTCAAATTATAAAAACCTACATCAACACTATCACTAATGCTCCTACCACTTTTCGTGTCAAATGCACTAAGAATTACCTTCTTGTCATCCTGACGCATCAAAATTCCTTTGCTGCTAACAATCAGGTAAGTAGACCCAACGGGCAATTCGTCTTCTGTTGCTTCTAAGTAGTAGATACCACTTGGAAGATTTAATTCACTTTTTTGCTGAGCTTCTTTTACATCAATTTTGTCGTAAATCTGGCTCTTATCATGGGGTCTGTAATTAAGACGGAATTTGAGATAGTATGAATTTTCTTCACCTTTATGTTCATCAGGTAACCAATATAAAAGGTAATTCAGAAGATCTGCTTGAGTAGATTTATAGATAGTAACGGTAGAATTACCAACTCCATTTCCGGATTTTATAGTAATAGGAAGCGGTACGCCCGGCGCACCAGAAAGTACACGAGCATATATATTATCTTTTTCAAAAGTTACCTGATTGCTCTCTATCGCAGTCTGCACATTGTAGGACTGGGTTCCTACAAGGGGTAATTTATTTTTTCCGATAAGACCTTCTCTAAATGTCAGAACGAGAGTAGTGCTAAGAGGGAAATTTTCACCATTTTCATAGACAAATTCTTTTCCATTAACTTCAACGAGTCGACCATTGACACTAGGGCTAACTTCCAAATGCTCCTCAAGCATGTGATGATCAACTTCATTATTAAAGACAATCTTAACCTTACTAGTACTGATGAGCTTTACCTCATTCACCTCAAGTGCTGTTGCAGTTACATAGTTATAGGTAGCAACAGGTTCTTTTTTAAATAAATGTGGTTTGAGGATAACAAAAGCCAGAAGAATAATAAGAACAGCAATTCCTAAATGATCAAGCCTGACCGCAAGTATTTTGTCCCAAATTTTTGTGCGTTGAGCGCTAGAATCTTTTTCAGGCGGATTAGGCACATCAATTACTTCATTTGGGTCCATATAAAAATAATATCAGATTGCGGTTCAAATCAACTGAGCAGTTTATGTGTAATTCGTTGAACAAGTTCTGTCTTTACGATAGAATCACAGTATGGCTGATATTGATGATCTACTAACAAGAGGAGTTGCAAATGTTATTCCCTCACTAGATTTTCTTAAAAAAGAACTTGAGTCCGGAAAAAAACTTAACATATACCTGGGGATAGACCCAACTGCGGTAAATATTCATCTTGGGCATGCAGTTGTCCTTCGAAAATTACAAAAATTTGCTGATATGGGTCATAATGTAACCTTTCTTGTCGGAGACTTCACAGCACTTATTGGAGACACCTCAGATAAAGAATCAGAACGCCCCCAACTCGAGTCCTCCGAAATAGAAAAAAATCTTACTACCTATAAAGAGCAGGCATCAAAGGTCCTCGATTTTTCAAAAATAACCGTCAAATTTAATAGCGAATGGCTCAAGGAATTAAAATTTGCGGATATCGTAAAACTTACACAAAAATTTACATTAGGAGATTTCATCTCAAGAGAACTAATAAAAAAGAGGCTGAATGATGGCAAGAAAATTGGACTTCATGAAGTGCTATATCCGGTCATGCAAGGATATGACAGTTATCACTTAGATACAGACGTTCAGCTGGGAGGAACAGACCAAACATTTAACATGCAGGCTGGAAGATCCCTTCTGAAAGATCTAAAGGGCAAAGAATCATTCGTTCTTACAACTTCTTTTCTCTCAGGAACTGACGGACGAAAGATGAGTAAGACTTGGGGAAATGCAATTTGGCTTAATGATTCATCTATCGAAATGTTTGGTAAAGTTATGTCCTTAAAAGATGACTTGATCATGGAATACTTTCTACTTGCAACCGACGTTTCTCAGGAAAAGATTGATGAAATAAAAAAAAGATTAGACACCGGTGAAAATCCGATTGGCATTAAGAAAGAATTGGCATCAACTATTGTTGCAATGTTCTATGGAGAAGAAGAGGCAGACAATGCTTCAGCAAATTTTAAAAGCGTTGTTCAAGATAAAGAAATTCCAACTGACATTCCAACTGTCATTTTTAAAAACGGCGATACAGTCGGAGGAGCAATAGTCAATTCAGGCCTTGCCGCCTCTATGTCTGAATGGAAAAGACTAGTCGAGCAGGGTGGCGTAAGCATAGACGGGACTCGCGTTGAGAACCCATTTATGAAAAATTCAGAGCTTCCCGACAACGGAATTTTAAAGATTGGAAAGAGAAATTATGCTACAATTAAAAAAGTTGAATAATCTTAATTACTAAGATATTTGACATTAATTAAGTAAACAGAAAAAATATGAACGCGATGCGCAAACATAAATGGATCATGTCAGTTATCATGGTCGTTGCGGTCTTATCAATGCTTATTGCAACAATACTGCCGGCCTTAATGCCTCAGTAACTAATGGATCTTACAACTCCGATCAAAGAAGCAGGACTAACCTTTCGTCTCAAGCAAGCAGCGCTTTTACGATTAAATATTGAGACAGTTGAAGACTTACTTTTTCATCTTCCTTTTCGATACGAAGACTACACCAATGCGCTTCCAATGAATAAAATAAAACTCGGCGAAACAGCTGTTGTTAAAGGGAAAGTAATTGATATTAAAAATGAATATACCAAAAGACGATTTGTTCTTCAGAAAGCGCAAATAACGGACGGTACTGCAACTATTTCTGTCACCTGGTTCAATCAGTCGTATATTACTCGCATCATCCATCCAGGAGATGAAGTAGGAATAGTCGGCAAGCTTGAATTCTTCGGGAAAAAACCCTCTTTTCAAGTAAAGGAATACGAAGTTCTTTCTCAATCAAATGGTATTCACACGACAGGACTTGTTCCGGTCTACAGCGAGACAAAAGGTCTCTCCTCTAAATGGATTAGAAATAGAATATTTGACATCCTTACTAACCACAAAGAAATAGTTAAAGACTTTTTGCCAGAGAAAAATATATCTGCTCTTAACTATAAATCTCTTTTTGATGCTCTGTACGCTTGTCATTTCCCCAAAAATTATTCTGAAGCAAATCTTGCCCGAGAAAGACTAGCCTTTGATGAATTATTTCTTGCTATGCTTGCTGCAATCAAAAGAAGGGATGAATGGAATAAGAAGAATAAAGGAATACCTTTTAGAATTAAGGAGCATGAATTAAGTATTAAGGCACTTATTGAATCTTTGCCCTTTAAATTAACAGAAGGGCAAGAGAAGTCGCTTGAGGAAATTAAAGAAGATCTTCAAAAGGATGTCCCAATGAATAGACTTCTAGAGGGAGATGTGGGAAGCGGAAAAACGGTGGTTGCTGCAATTAGCATGTACATGGCGCATTTAGACGGATATCAGACAGCTCTTATGGCACCAACTGAAATTTTGGCACAGCAACACTACAAAACCCTTCATGCATTGTTTGAACCCTTGGGAATTGAAGTCGGATTAGTCACTGGTTCTCACAAAGCGCCAAGTGCCAACCATCAATTGCCAGTGCTCGTGGGCACTCATTCACTTATCCAAAAAGGTCTCAATTTTGATAACTTAGGCCTTGTTGTAATCGACGAGCAGCAACGATTTGGAGTAGAGCAAAGATCAATACTTCGAGGCAAAGGCAGAAACCCTCATTTTTTAACTATGACTGCAACACCTATCCCAAGAACTATATTACTTGCTATTTATAAGGATCTTGATCTTTCACTACTTCAAGAAGTGCCTTCGGGACGTAAAAAAATTAAGACCTGGCTTGTCCCACCGGTAAAGAGAAGGGGAGCGTATAAATGGATAAAAGAACAAATTACTGAAAGCAACTTTCAAGATCAGGCATTTGTTGTGTGCCCATTTATTGAAGAGTCTGAAAGCATGGATACGGTAAAGTCCGCTAAGAAGGAGTTTGAAAGATTACAAAAAGAAGACCTTAAAGGACTTAAGCTTGGACTCTTGCATGGAAAATTAAAAGGGAAAGAAAAAGACCAGGTGTTAAAAGACTTTAAAGACAAAAAATATCATGTTCTTGTAGCAACTCCAGTTGTTGAAGTTGGTATAGATATTCCTGATGCAACCATTATGGTGATTGATGGAGCGGATAGATTTGGACTCGCGCAGCTTCATCAATTAAGAGGTAGAGTTGGAAGAAGCGACAAACAATCTTATTGCATTCTTTTTAGCGAATCTGAAGACGCAATGGTCCAAAAGCGGCTAAAATATATGGAAACAGCCCATAGTGGATTTGAGCTAGCAGAGCTTGATCTGAGACTTCGTGGTGGTGGAGATCTATTTGGAACAGCCCAGCACGGCTTTAGGGGATTTAAAGTCGCCAACTTCTCTGATACCAACCTTGTGGAGAAAGCGAAAAAAGAGGCTGAGGAAATGTATCCGCGTCTTTTGTCAGAAAAAACATTACTTGAAAAGGTAGAGAATGTTTCTCTTAAATTAATCCACCCAGACTAATCTTCAGAAGTATTGCACATGAGCCTCAAATTGGATATAATACTACCTAGCGTTTAGTTAATTAGTGTTTAGCATTTAGTTTTCCAAAATTAAATCCTCTAAACCCTAGATCCTATACGCTTATTTTTTGAGCTCAGAAGAGCGATACTAATATGCCACAAGAACCAAAGAGAAGACACTCTAGACAAAGAAAAGGAAAAAGACGCAGTTCAATCTCAATTGAGGTTGGCGCATCTTCTGTATGTAAAAATTGCGGATCAGTTATTGTTCCACATGTTATTTGCAAAGCCTGCGGTTACTACAAAGGCAAGAAAGTTATTTAATCTTCAATGAAGACCGCCCTTGATCCTCGTCACAAGAAAAGACAGGATATTGTCCAATTATTATTTTCATATAGTTTTTTAGATCAGAAAATTAATAATGAGAAAACGAAGCTCATTATCGAAAAGCTCACCGAAATAGATACGACCATAAGAACCATTGCCCCAGAATTTCCAATTGATAAGATCAATAAAGTGGACCTCGCGATTTTACGTTTGGCTATTTATGAGTTACAATTTGAGAAAGAAGCGCCACCAAAAGTAATCATCGATGAAGCAATTGAGTTAGCAAAAGAATTCGGAGGAGATGCATCCCCCGGCTTCATAAATGGCGCATTAGGCAAATTTTTAAAGGATTTATAAAATATGAACGTAAAATTACCAGAATTTACTGATCTTGCTCTTCAATCTCTTGCCTTCACCCACAGATCATATCTTAACGAGAACAAAGAAATAAAAGAGTCGAATGAACGTCTTGAATTTTTAGGGGATAGCATCCTATCATTTGTAGTCTCAAGCTCTATATACCTTAATAATCCAGAATTAAAAGAGGGAGAGCTTACTAGCCTTCGCTCAGTACTTACCAATACCCAGACGCTTTATTTAGTCGCAGAAAAATTAGACCTAGGCTCAATGCTTAAAATGAGTAGGGGAGAAGAAGAGGGTGGCGGAAGATCAAATAAGACCATTCTGGCAAATACGTATGAGGCTGTTGTCGGAGGGTTATTTCTTGATGGAGGTATTGAAAAGGCAAGAGATTTTATAACTACAACTATTATCGATAATCAAAATGAATTTGTTGGAGCTCAAGGATTGAAAGACGCAAAAAGCAAACTTCAAGAATATATGCAGGAAAAATACAGAGTTTCTCCTGATTATAGGATCCTTGAGGAGCAGGGGCCAGATCATGACAAAATATACACTTCTGGCGTGTACTTGAATAACGAATTAGTCTCAAATGGTAGCGGACGCTCAAAGCAAGATGCAGAAAAAGATGCGGCTCAAAAAGCCTTAGAAGCATTCAAGGTCGATTATTAAAAGAATACTTGCTTAAAAGCCTCAAAAATAGTACAATATCTCCCATGCTAGTAATAAGATTTACAAGAACAGGCAAAAAAGGCGAGCGAAAATATAGGTTGGTTGTCAAAGAAAAAAGATCAAGACGTGACGGCAAACCAGTAGAACTTCTCGGCTATTATGAAAAAACTGTGACTTCTATAACCAAGGAGTTTGATAATGATAAGATAAAATACTGGGTATCTAAAGGTGCTCAAATGACTCCAGCTGTTAAGGATGTTATTGACGGCGTAAAAAGAGAAAAAAAGGTAAAAAAAGCTAAAGCCAACTAATATATGCGCGAACTTCTTGAATATATTCTAAAAAATACTATCGCTAATGAAGAAATTACTGTTAGCGAAAGCGAAGAAGAAGGAAGCGTAATACTTACTATTCATGCTCCTCAGGCAGAAATTGGCAGAATCATCGGAAAAGGCGGAAAAGTCATCAATGCAATGAAGCAATTAGTAAAAATTCAAGCCATTAAAGAGAATAAGAGAGTTGAAATCAACGTAGAAGAAAACGCTTAATACCTCAAAGCGTAAATTCCAAATAATAAGCACCAATTTCCAAAGTAGATCCTAATTTAATTTTAATTTGAAAATTGGAATGTAAAAATTGATAATTAAACTATGAAGATATCTATCATTACACTTTTCCCGGACATATTTGAATCTGTTCTTTCTCATTCAATAGTAAAAAGAGCCCAGGAGAAGGGCCTTATTGAATTTAATGTCGTAGACCACAGAAAATTTGGCATAGGTCCTCATAAAATAGTTGATGATAAGCCATATGGTGGGGGAGCTGGCATGGTATTTAGACCAGACGTATTGGAAGAGGCTATACAATCAGCAAGAACCGGCGATAATAACGAAAAGGTCATATTGCTTTGTCCTCAAGGAGAAGTTTATTCACAAAAACACGCTGAAAGCTTTTCCAAGCTTTCTCATATTATCCTGGTGTGTGGACACTATGAAGGTTTTGATGAAAGAACACGTTCGCTAGTCGATCTTGAAATATCGCTTGGAGATTTTGTTCTTACCGGAGGAGAAATCCCCGCAATGGCTATTATCGATAGTGTTACGAGACTAATCCCAGGGGTACTCAAGGATCCTTTGGCAACCGCACACGAGTCTCATTCAGAAATTGATGGAAAGAGAATATTGGAAGGACCACAGTACACAAGACCAGAGATATTTTTCGACATGAAAGTGCCAAGTGTTTTTCTTTCAGGAGATCCTAAAAAGATTGAAAGCTACAAAAAAGAAGAGGCTATTAAAAAGACTACAACAAGACGACCAGATCTCATTCAGAAATAACCGGACCCGTCCTCCAAGCTCTAATATCTTCCAACTGTTTTTGATCCGCAGGATTTAAAGGTGTAATAGCTGTAGTTTGTGCATTTGCAGGCCTTAGGGCAATCGGCTTAAAGAAAAAATTTATTGTGTACCTGGCATCTTTTTTTGTTATGTCTATTGTTTCAATCTCAACAAGAGGGAGACTTTGATATATCATGTCAGCATATTTTCTTAATCCATCATTCTCCCCGCTAACATTTACAAGGATAGAGAAATAAGGTACACCATTTACCGATCTGTCTTCAGTTTTTTTGCTCTTCTCGGTATTATAGATATCCCCGATTTTCACACTAAAACCTCCTAATTCGACACCAGACCTAACCGCTACATCACTAAGCTCCGAATAAATAAGCACAATGTCTTTTCTGATTGGAAGAGCCGTTGTTACCAATTCATAGTCTTCATTCACTTTTTCTGTAGTCATAGAATTGAGCAACCTTACTGTTTCGGTTTTGGCATCGATAGACGCTTGCTTGGTAGTAACCAAAGACTGTACGTCTTGGATGTCTGTCCACTGTGGAAGGATCACCCTAACAAACAAAAAGAAGGTGGCAAATCCAAAGATTAACGGCAAGAGCTGCTGTTTTCTTTTGTTATAAATTTTTTGAAGTTCGCGCATAATCTTATTCAAACGTTATACCTAAGGCAATGTTGTATTTTAAGGTCTTAGGATTTAAGCCGAAGGATTTCATTTCAGCTTTCTTAATTCTTTTCTTTTTGTCTGAAGCTATCTGAGCTATCTTTTGCTCTACGAGATCATTGAGGGAGGAAAGACTATCAGATTCTAAATTTAATTCCATATCAATATCATTTCCAGTTATTGAATTAACTTCTGCATCAGGCGGGATAGTCTCTGACAATATGTCCATGCGAGTAATGATTGGAGCCCTGAAAGTAAGTATTTTTTTTATTTCTCCTATCCTGCTTTTTGTTTCGGTGAATTTATCATTCTTCTCAGTAAGACCAAGAAGCTCCCCATTTAGCTGTTGTTCTTTCTGATCAAGTGAGTCAAAGGACGATTTAAGGATAAGACTATATGTCAAAAGCCCCAGAGAGACAACAACCGTAACAAAAAAAAGGCCGATAGATGCAACAAAAACCTTTCGAAGTGCGCTATCAACACGTTTACGACCAAGTGTAAGATTAATTCCCTTTTTCATAGGAGACTACAGTACATCCTTTAGAGCAAGCCCTGCTACAACATTAAAACTAAGGGAATCAGACTCAACTTGTGGTGGAATATTCTGAACACCATATACCTGCAAGGAATTTCCGAGAACAACTTGGATATTGAGTTGATTAGTGAGATAGATATCAATTCCCGGAAGTTGTGCTGATCCACCCGAAAGAATGATTTGCGTTATTGCCTGATTTGGGTTCTTATCTTTATACAAAAGTATTGTCTTTTTTATATCTCCAAGAATTGATTCAAGTATTGGAAATAAGGATTTTCCGATTTTTCCTTCAAATGCATCCTTATTAAGTCCGTATGCCTTTTTATATGCTTCTGCTTGGCTTAATTCTATTCCCAAATCTAACGATATTGCGCGTGTGATTGCTATACCACCTTTATCTACCGTAAATACCATAATAATTTCCCCATTCTCAACCACTGCAATATTTGTTGTAGAAGCACCCATATGAATAATCATGTTAGAGCTTTGTGCATTTACCAAAGGGTAGAGTGATCTATGAACAGAAAGCATCTCTGTCTCTATGGTTGCAGGAACGATTCCCAATGTCTCCATCATAGTCTCGTATTTTTTAATAAGACTTAGTGAAGCAGCTACTATTAATACGCGAGTGGTTTTGCTTTCAGGTCCTTTTGATCCAAGTATTTGCCAGTCAGTCTTTACTTGGTCCAAAGGAAGAGGGATATATTGCTCCATCTCATACTTGAGTGCAGCAGCAAGCTCTTTTTCTGAAAGTAGAGGCATTTCTATGATTTTTGTATAGACCTGGCTCTCTGGTAGTGCAATGTTAACTTCTTTTTGTCTGATATTTGCGCTTGATATAACATTCTTTACTGCTTCTGCAAATGCCTTCTGATCTTCTGTGGATTCTGACACTATACCTTTTTGAGGGGCTGGCCCTATACCTAATGACTCGATTGCATAGGAAGCACCGCTTTTCTTTATAGAAAAAGCTTTAATTGATGTAGTTCCTATGTCTAAGCCGAATGTTGCACTCATTGAGACAGTAATGAATAAGGGAAAACTTCTAGAGGTAATTGCGGATATGATTGATAATAAACAACTTTTCTTATGGTGTCTCCTGAAGTACCCGTTGATTCAACCACTGACCCTTGCGGTGGAAAGGCAACAGGTGGAAGCTCTGGAGATCCAACGATTCCATTCGACTGCAAACCAATAACTGTTGAGTTAAAAATTGGAATTATCTTCATTACCAATGCATTTTTTATATACTTCGAGCCTCTATCAAAAGATATGTCAGCGTAGTAACGAAAATAAGTCGGATCTGTTTGTTTGGGATGGAATGGGCCGCCGCTGGTTGTTCCTGTAACAATATCGTCAGGTATTCTACCGAGCCTCTGATCACTAAGGCATACTGCTGGCTCAAATAATCCTTTAGAAATTGTTGGTGCTCCGATAGGCCCATTAAGAACTACTATCTCAAGGGCTGGAGCAACATTGTCTCCTGAAGGATCACAGTTTGTTTGATTTGGCGATCCCCAATATAACCTGATTATGAGATCTCTGCAGGTACTATCTGAAGGAGGGTTTGTACATCCCATCGGATTTTGGAATTGAGTTGCTGGATTTGCAGAGTAGGTTGATAGCCATACATCTCCTCCAACGGCTTGGTCAACTTCTATACCATTATTCATTACAATTGCTGGTCCGTTGTCCGGAGTTATTTTTGTCGAAAAGGAAGAATTGTTGCCCAATGAAATCGGAGCAACTAGGCTTCCTCTTGATTGTTGAGCCTCTAACGTCTGCTGAACTCCAGACTCAGCAGCTTGAAATGCCCTTTGAGATTCTTCGTTTTGCTTAGATAACTTAAGCTCGGTCACAATTCTTGCAGCAATAGAAAGACCTACGGTTAATGCAACGATCATTGTTAGAACAACTACAAGGAGTATCTGCCCACTTTGCTGGGTTTTTAACATACCTATTCATAATACGTATGAACTCAAGACAATGTCAAGGAGGGCCCACAGAAGGACTCATCGAGGGCTAAAATTTCGCATTGTTACAGAGGTATTAAAAGTACTTGTAGCAGAATTTTCTAGAATATTGCCATTAGATTTTTGAGAGACTGTAAAGACAATTTTTATGATTGGATTGGAGTAGGGATTTGCGTTATTTTGGGCACAACTAAAGGTACAGGTAGCTGGATCCACCTTAACCGCACTCGTATCAATTAAATCGTTCGTGGTTGTCCCAGAAGTTGAAGCGATGCTTTGACTGGCAAGACTACATGCAAAAGTAATGAGATTGCCATTTTCTTCTTCAAACTGGATAGAGGTACCTTGACGAAGGGTAGTACAATCATTTATTGGAACTCCGTTAACTTGAGTGACACTACGAGCATTAAGAGCAGTATTTGCTATGACAGAAATAGCGTAATTACCATTTTGTGTAACATCGCTTATTATTCTCGTTTTATTCCCCCCGCGCAGGGTAGAGTAAAGTATTCCGACAATAAGTCCCGAAACAATAACAATAATAGCGGTAACCGCTAGTAACTCCACTAAAGTGTATCCTTTTTGTTTTTTTAATAGCTTCATAGTTACGGCTCACTAGCTGGGAGAGTAAATGGCATGCAGGAGGCAAGTTTTGATTCATGGCAAAATGTCCCTGGTGCACACTTTGAAGATATCCATTTCACCGTAACAACAACTTTTGCTTCTGAGGCTAGACATTCTCCACCAGATGAAAATAGTATTGTGCGATTAAAAGCGGTACCAGTGTTGACTCTATCTGCAAAACAATCTTGATTGGTTAAGATATTGAGTTGTTCGTTCATACAAAAGGCATTTGTATTTTGACCATATGCCCTAAAGGTTGCGAGATCATTTTGTTGAATATTTCTTACAAATTCCATTCCTTGCTGAGATAATTTATTAGCTTCATTCTGATTCTTAATATATGTGGAGTTATAAAGGCCATTTACGATAACAATTGCAATTGCAGTTATGATAAGAAGAATTGTAACAAGCGCTACAATTGCCTCTACCATTGTTTGACCTTTTTGGTTATTCAAAATCTTCATAGTTATTCTTGTAGAGCAACATTTCCAATTGCATCAATAGTTAATGTTTTAATTTGACCACCGAATCCTACGACTCTTAGGACGCAGGGTACCCCACTCACAGAGGCAGATAGTGATCCAAATGTTATAAGGGTACAACTTGTAGCAGGAGAGGCGCCTGCAAACGATATATTTTGTGGAAGCGCAATGCTTTTAACCAATCGTGAACCCGCAACCGTACATATCTGACGAAGTTCAAGCCGCGTTGTCCCTACAACGCCAACAGAATAACCAGACAGCGACTCGTTTGAGCCACATGCAATAGTAGTCCCGCTTTCTGTTCTTACTGACCGCACAACATTTAATGAATTGAATTTTGCCTGTGTTATCAACAGTTTTATGTCATTTGAAACCTGATTTAACTCCTGAGACCTGCTGTATGAGACAAAAGACGCTATCCCAATTCCTGAGAGGATAGCTATTAATGCAAAAACAACAAGCAACTCAATAATTGTAAATCCAGTTTGGCCTCCCTTCGGAATGCTAAATCCAGTTTGGCCTCCCTTCGGAATGCTAAATCCAGCTTGGCCTCCCTTCGGCAAAACAAACCCTTTTTTCCTAATAGAGAGACGTTTTAGATTTGCGAGATTGCGATAGTGATGCGTTAGATGCATTGCGTTTGAAAAAACATTATATTTCTATGTATTAAGGGTTGATTAGCTTAAATGGAACCGAAGGAGATGCACATGATGAAGCGTCAGCCGAATCTGTCGATTTGTCGGAATCTTCTCTATTTTCAAGACAGGTAATTATTCTATAGGTGACCCCATCGGTCGAGACATAGGAATATGGGCTTCCGGTAGAAGGGTCGCATGGCAGTTTTTGTAAATATGTTGTTCCGGTATCTGACCTAAAAGGGGCCCCACAAGTATTCAACCCCATGGTGCCTGTCAATGGGTATGTACCTTTATCTGATCTATATAACTCAAGGGCAGATTGCAAATTGTAGGCATTAGCTTTTCTTTGGCCATCACGTCCACGTTGTCTAGCTCCTACAAAATTAGCCGTTAGAAGAGCGGTGAGAATAGCAATGATAGAAATCGAAACGAGTAGTTCGACTAAGGTGAAACCTCCGGTTTCGTTTCTTTTCAAGAAACCAAAGCCTTTCTGAAGTACGCTGAAACCTCTAGATTCTTTGCTTTTAAACAATGTTGTTTTCATTCTATTTTGCTTGTTCTACTTTTAAGTGTAACACCTATGCAATCCGTCAATCAATTAATCAGTTAATCATATCCCTCTCACTATGGAGCAATGTTAGGACTAGAGACTCCATAATTACAAATACCCCCACACCTAATATTATTAGCTGCAGCGTTTGTACAAGCTACTCCTTGACTACATGACTGAGGATCCTTTGACCCGCGATCTAGTGACGCGTACAGTGCATAAGATTGGCCCGTACTATCCACGTAATATCCATATGTTTTTGCTCGCTTCTGTTCGATTGGTAGAATATCAATATAGGGTCGAAAGTCCTCTCCCCAAGTGATTATATTTGTAGCATTGCATGTTGCTGATTTAGATATTTGGCTAACCTGAATGTTATTTATTGTTGTAGTACATCTATATGGATATCTTCCATAATCCTGGTAGTAGACTTCTAACGCCTTCTGTATTTGTGCAAGATCTGATTTTCTTCTTGTGTCAGCGGCTTTATTGAATTGTTCAAGAGGATTAACAACTGCCATAATAATCGCAGCAAGTATGGCAAGAACTCCAATAACTGTTACTAGCTCAATGATTGTGAAGCCTGCTTCTTTTCTCTTTGAGAAAACAAAACCAGCTTGACCTAGGGGAAGAACCTCATGAGGAATGCTGTTAGAATTTTTTGACCGTAGAAAAGAGAGATTACGGTTGAAGCTACCAAGAATGGACCGAAAGGGATTGCTCCCCCAAAAAACTTCGTTTTTCGACATACAACCAGTATGATAGCCACGACAGCACCTGTCAAGAAAGCCAAATAGAGGCTAACAATAATTAGCGGAAATCCTAATAAAAATCCGAGAATGAAAGATAGTTTTACGTCACCAAATCCCATGCCTTTACCTTTAGTAACCATGAATAGGAGCAGAAAGAATAAAAGGCATCCAAGACCCGAGAGAGCATGAGACATCAATGGCTGTCCCAATAAAAATACATACGCTAATGAAATAATAAGAGTAACCACACTAAATAAGTCCGGTATTATTCCGTACACAATGTCAGCAACAAAAATACCAAGGAAAAAATAGAGCAGAAGAAAAAGCAGGGCAGCTTGTAAAAGGCCTAAAGATCCAATAATCGCAAAATAGAAAAAGCCGGTCGCTAAAATCGCACTTGTAAGCTCTACTGTAAAAAGGCGAAATGGAATCCTTTTCTTACAATATCGACACCGCCCCAAAAGCATTGCGTAGGATAAGATAGGTACCAAATCAATTGCCTTTAGTGTTTTTTTACAGCTCTCACAATATGATCTCCCCGTAACAAAAGGTCTTCCAGTTGATAGTCTATCGACAAGAACACTTAGGAAGCTTCCCAGTGATGCACCCATCATAAAAACCGGAAAAAGAAATAAGGACAACCACATGAAATGAGTATATCAAGAAACCCAATAGTTAAGTATGTGCATCACAAAAAAACATATTTGCAAAGAGATAAATATCAGAAGAAGGAAAATTCTAGGCAGTATCATTTTCCTATCCTTAAGAAGCAGTGCCAAGACAATAAAGAGTGGAAAAACAGGAAGAACATAGCGCATGTATGATGTAAAACTTCCTAAGAGCGGTACGAGTCCCATGACCAAAGAAAAATAAAAATACTGTCGCGGTAATTTCTTAAATATGAGAGGAAGCATACAAAGAAAAAGCACAAAGAATGCCCTATCCAAAAAGGAAGTTTGAAATCCATGCAGCTGAAGTTCATAGCTCAATAAATTTCTCAGCAAAGACCCCGGATCAAGAATATTTATAGGATTCCAAGATGCAACAGAGCTAATCCCAGTAATACCAGCAAGTGGATTATGTAATAAAATCTGATGCATCAAAAAGTAAATTAAAATTCCAACCAAAGGAACAATTAACAGCATCAAGTTTTTTGCGAATGGAATTTTAATTGGCTTATTAAAAGTTGGAATAGAAACAACAACTATACTGGGGCTATGGAGCACATAATAAAGGCAGGGTAAAAGAATAAAGATACCCGTTGGTCTAGTCAACGGAATAAGCAAAAGACAGAGTAGGGCGGTGCGCATTTTTTTTGTTTCCATTCTGTAGAAGAACTGCAAACACAAAAAAAGAAATAATGATTCTGTATACGGTAATGACAGATAAAATGCAGTTGGGAAGGATAGTAAAAAAAGTGTAGAAAGAAATCCGATATTTTTTTTAGGGAATAACTTTTCAGATAGTTTGTAAATTGTTGCTACACAACCAATGCAAAATAACAATGACAAAGCATAAGACACTACTAAAGAGTTTTTTAGAAAAATTGTTAATCCAAAAATGAGAGCAGGGTAGAGTGGAAAAAATCTATTGCTCTCCTGACCCAATAAATATCCTTTGTCAGCGAGGAATAAATAATGCTGAGCATCCCACGTTTTGAAGGGAAGAATAGTGCTATTTTCTATAGTTGGGTAATGAAAATTTCCCAAATAATTCTGGGTCTGAAAAGACAAATTTAGAAAAGCTATAACCCCAATAACAAGAAATGCTACGCGTGAAAGTATTGTTATATATATTATCTTTTTCATCTCAATACTTTTTCAAAAGCTTCTGAAGCTCCTCGGGGCTTGAATTAAATTTTCGTCTAAAAGTATTTTCAACTTGCATTACTCGTTCCTTACTCTTATAGCATTCAGCAGCTGATCTATACCACAACACATACCCCTCGAATGCAATCGGTACTAATTCTATTGCCTTTTTCGCATTTGTCTCAGCACTCTGGCATTCACTTGAAATAAGAGCAACTTTGGAAAGACCAAGGTAGCCTGTTAAATCCGTGGGGTCTATAAATTTCGAAAAGTTATAATATCTCTTGGCCGACCCAATATCTGTATAAACGGTAAAGTACGTATCTCCAATAAGAGACATTGCAGTGGAGTAGTATGAAGGAATGCTTCTTGAAATCAAATTTTGCTCTACGCTTGTTAGGGTATTAACGTAAGGAATTGTTAGACCCTTTATTGAGTCTTGGACGAGCTTTGCATACTCATCTCTTGTCGGAATTTTATTTTTTTCATAAAGTCTAAATCCAAGCCCAATCGGAATCCACTGATAATTTTTTTCTGGAATCTTAAATTTGATAGAAGAATATACAGGTCTATCTTTAGACAAAGCAAGAACTGCATTTAAGAAGAGGTCGGCTCCACTCATTTCTGACTGACTTTTTATTTTATCTTTTTCTCTTTCAAGAAGCGGGTTTTTAAGTGCAAATTCCCCATGCTGAATAAGATGAATATCCGGCCTAACACCCAATATGTAGTATACGTACCAAGTGTTAAAAGACCGCGTATCTCCACTGACAATAAAGACTGAATCATTCGGTAATGACTGCAAATATTGCTTTGCAAAATTTGTCCCCAGTTGAGTACGCGAAAAGTCTGTCCTTTTATGATTAGCAATGAAAAGAAGAATTGGTATCAAAATGAAAACGCCAATAAGAACCTGAGCGTACATTTTCTTTGAGAAAGTATTGATAAAAAATGCATATAACGCTCTCAACCCAAACGGAAAAAATAGCATAAGAATCGTAAAAGAAAAAATATAGAATCTCTCTGATAAGCCTTGTACAAAATAATCAATGATTGGAAATCCAGAATACGCGATAAAAAATGGGCCGGAAATGAAAAACGTGAGAATACCTGGTACTGCGAAATTTTTCTGTTTTTTTAAACCCCATGCAACACCTATAAGAGATGCAACAACAACGGGTATAGTAACGGTCCTTACCATAGTATCCAAATAGGTCTTAAGAATTACTAACTTTGCACCATTAATAGGTTGCTGAAATGCTCCTGCAGAAAAAGTGCCATAGTCAGATCGTAAAAAGTGATGTAATAAAAGGCCAAAGGAATCTATATGATTCCAATTGACAGATGGGTTGGTAGATGAAGCATAGAGCAGGTAACCGTAAGGAAGGAGCCCCATGATGCCAATCAAGGGGACGAGCAAGAGTTTTGGCCCAAAGAACAGAAGTTTTTTTCTTGACCGTAACAGTGCAGCGATACAAAAGGGGAGGGTGAATACTATTGTGTGATGGTTGGACAACCCTAATCCAAAGAGAAAAGATCCAATTAACAAATATCGTAAGAGCAGTGTTTTTTCAAACTTTAAAGAAGAAAAAATCACCCCCAAAGAAAGAGCCATATTAAGAGCAAAGACTTCGGGGACCTCAGCGTATAACCAAAAAAGGTACGTAAGGCCAATAACTGCAGGAGTAAGGAGTCGAAAATATAAATTCTTATCAAAAAGTGACACTATTCTATAAATCAGATACAAGGAAATAAGGGACGAGAAAATGGATACTAATGCAACTTTAGTAACCGGTAGTAATGGGAGTGGTAGAGAACCTAAGATTCTTCCTAAAATCAAAAAGAGTGGATAGCCTGGTGGATGGGCTACACCGCCTACAAGAGCTGCAGTTACCAAATCTCCCGTATCTCCTCCAAAGATATCAATAGTTACATTGTGAAGATACAAAAGTCCAAAGAGAATAAAAAACGTAAATACAACAATTTTTCCTACCATGCATTGGTTATATCAAAAAGGAAAGACTAAAGGCTAGAGGAATTTACTGAGTACACCAGTAACAATTTGGCCCTGGAACAGTATTTTGTGTTCCACCTGGACATGTAGGACCTGTAGCGGCTGAAGGGCTTGTAAATCTGGTGTTACCATCCTTTTTCTGTGACTTAGATTTTGGAAGATAGCACATTGTTATATTATCACCAGACTCAGTCATATAAATTCCGCTCAGAATTGAACTTGCAGTTGTGAATGAAGATTTCAGTTCTCCCTCAACAATAAGAGCAGAGAGACAATTTATCATATTGCCGGATGGGGCTATAGAAACCCCTGCTGGATTATCTCCACCGTTACCCAAACAATTAGCTCCAGCTGTATCCCATGGCATAGCAGTATGCGTGGTGTAATACCTGATGTTTGCATTCAAAAATTCGACTGCAGTATTTTTAGAATTTGCATCATTTGCCTTATTCAACTGCTCGAATGGATCAATCGTTGCGACTAAAGCCGCTGCCAAAATACCAAGGATTCCAATGACAACAAGAAGTTCGATGAGTGTGAAGCCTTTCTGGAGAGTGCGGACAGCAGATAATTTCATCTTAGTTAGATCATAACCATATGCAAAATTCGTTGTCAAGTAGTAGAAGGAGGCTGGAAGGCTGATTCTAGAAGCACAAACAACGAAACGTTACTTACCCTTAGCAAAGAACTTGTTTGAAGCAATTTTTTGCAACAAATTATCGCCCTTAATCGATGCTGTGGAGAATGAGAATCATCAAGAACTATCTCTCGAAGAGCAGCAATAATTTTTCCAAAATCTTTCTCGCAAAGCAAAGAGATAGTCTCAATGTCTTGATATGACATGCTCTTGAGAACTATTACATTTTTAATAAGCTCCATCATCTCGCTTTCTGACTCAAATTTTCGCTCAAGTTTGACGATTTTACTTCTTGAGGCAATAGTTGGAAGAACAGAATCTTCACGTTCGCAACAGAAGACAAAGTGTACATTTTCCATCGATTCTTCAACGCACTTTAAAAGAGCATTCTGGGCCTCTACCGTTATTCCGTTAGAAAAAATAAATAATTTGCTGCCAGATGTAGAGAATGAAAGTTTCTTTTTAATTTCTCGGGCTGAAGCAATAGGAAGAGTCTCCTCAAACCTTTCAATTTCATAGGGAAGGATTTTGTGAGTTACGCAATACTCATCAACAAAGCCACGTGCAGACTCGGAATTGCCGATTAAAAGGATGGAGGACATACATTATTTATAGCACTAAATTCTTGACAGCAAAAGCTCTTTTCAACTACGATGAGAGTACCGTTTTTTATAAGAGGCGGGGTTTGTATTGAGTAAAAATATGCCTACTGTCCCAGACCTTTCTAATCAATCAAGTGATACAGATCAACTATCTGTTGGGAGCATACTTGTTCAAGAGAAATTAATAACTCCGGATCAACTCAAAAATCTAAAGCTTGAAGCTGCAAAACAAAATACAGAACTAGACAAATTAATATTCAAGCTCCAGATAGTCCCTGAAGAACGTTACTACGAAGCTTTGGCAAAACTACTTAACGTTCCCTTTACGAGCGTCACGACATTACCATTTTCACCCGAAGCGTTGGGATTCATCCCAAAATCTGTAGCTGAACGTTTTGGTCTTATTCCATTCGCATTTGATAAGGAAGCAAAGGTACTTTCAATTGTAATGGCCAACGTAAATGACGTTGAGGCATTAGAATTTGTAAAACAAAAAACAGGTGCATCAATAAAGGCATTTCAGGGAGTACCAACAGAAGTAAAACAAGCAATCCAAACTCAATATAGCTTTGGTCTTGTGGGTGAGGTAAAGGCAGCACTTCGAGAAAGCGAAAAAATTAACAAAGTCAAAACCTTTGACCTTCAAAGTATTTCTGAAGTTATTAAAGAAGCCCCGATTGCAAAAATCGTATCTACAATTCTTGAATACGCCGTCAAAAGCAGAGCTTCTGATATCCACCTAGAACCTCAAGAAGATAGAGTGAGGGTAAGATATAGAATAGACGGTATTTTATATGAAAGACTGTCACTTCCCTTAGGTGTAAGCGAAGCTGTTATATCTCGTGTAAAAATTCTCTCTGGACTAAAAATTGATGAAAGAAGGACCCCACAAGACGGACGCTTTAATTTCAAAGTTGCAGAAGAGGAAGTTGACCTCCGCGTAAGCTCTCTTCCGACTGTTTTTGGAGAAAAGATCGTAATGAGACTTCTTCGAAAATCTGGAGGCATCCCAACGCTCACTGATCTTGGACTTAATGGTACTGCATTAAGAACTCTAGAGGCAGCTATGCTCCGGCCACATGGCATCATTCTTGTTTGCGGACCTACAGGAAGCGGTAAAACAACGACTCTATACGCTGTGCTTTCAAAGCTCAACACAACAAGGGTTAACATCCTAACTCTTGAGGATCCTGTCGAATACCAGATACCTGGTGCGAATCAGGTCCAGATCAATGATGACGTCGGCCTTACTTTTGCAGCTGGTCTTAGATCATTCCTAAGACAAGATCCAAATATAATTCTTGTAGGAGAAATCAGGGATAAAGAAACGACAGAGCTTGCTATCCAAGCATCTCTAACGGGACATTTAGTTTTTTCAACATTACACACAGATGGAGCAGCTGGAGCTTTGCCTCGTCTTATTGACATGGGAGCAGAAACCTTCCTACTTGCATCTACCATCAATGCAACCATGGGACAACGCATAGCAAGAAAGATATGCGCTCACTGTAAAGTAGATCTTATTCCGCCTGCAGGAATCGCTGAAGAAATTAGAAAGGTGTTGGGAAATCTTATGCCGACAAAAGCAAATGAACCGTTGAAGATTTACAAAGGAACAGGATGCGATGTATGTGGGGACTCTGGATTTCTAGGGAGAGTTGGAATCTATGAAGTTATGCCTATCACAGATGGTGTTGCAAAGCTCATACTAGAACGTAGTGATAGTTCTACCATTGAGTCGCAAGCAAAAAAAGAAGGAATGATAACGATGAAACAAGATGGATACCTAAAGGTGTTGTCAGGGGTTACGACAATCGATGAGATACTTAGAGTTGCACAGGAATAATGACTTGTTTCTCAAGCGTTATTGATGAAACAAGATGGATACCTAAAGGTGTTGTCAGGGGTTACGACAATCGATGAAATACTAAGGGTAGCTCAGGAGTAAAACAAGAATTATGGGGCAAGAATTAAGTATTAAGGATTCTCTTTATACTTTATTCTAGATTCTTAATTCTTAAGAAATATGGATTTTAATCAACTATTAGAAAAAGCTATTCAGGCAAATGCCTCAGACCTACATATTATTGTAGGTGTCCCTCCCGTGTACAGGATAAATGGTGCGCTCCAACAACTCTCATCTGTGCCACCATTATCAGAACAACTTGTTGAGCAAATGATATTTCCCATACTCAGCGCTGGTCAAAAGGAAATGTTTCTCGCCAACAGAGCATTGGATTTTTCCTATGGCTATGGGGGAGGTGCCTATGGAGATAAGGGACGCTTTCGCGTAAATCTTTATTATCAAAGAAATTCCCTTGCTGGTGCATTTAGACTCCTTCCACCCACCGTCAGAACTATCGAAGACCTTAAGCTTCCTGATATTTGCCACAAACTTGCAAAGTTAAAGCAAGGATTTGTACTTATTACGGGTCCAACGGGCCATGGCAAGACAACAACTATTGCTGCAATTATTAATGAGATCAACATGAGCTCGGCACTCAATATCCTGACAATAGAGGATCCTATTGAGTATGTTTATCCAAAAGGAAAAAGCATTATCTCTCAAAGAGAATTAGGTCACGACACGTTATCGTGGTCAGAAAGTCTTAAGAGTGCGCTTCGTGAAGACCCAGATGTCGTGGTTGTTGGCGAAATGCGTGACCCTGAAAGTATTGCAAGCGCCATAACTATTGCCGAGACAGGGCATTTGGTTTTTTCAACGCTTCATACAAATTCAGCATCCCAAACAATTGACAGAATAATAGATTCTTTCCCAGAGGCACAGCAAAACCAAATTAGAATACAACTTGCATCAACACTTGAAGCAGTTATTTCACAACGATTGCTTCCTACAATTGATGGGGGGAGAGTCGTTGCAACTGAGGTACTTCTTGCCACAAATGCCGTCAAAGCCAACATTAGAGAAGGAAAGTCTCACCTCATTGACTCAACAATCGAAACTTCCTCAGAGGATGGAATGATCACCATGGAAGCAACCCTAGCACGGCTTATTAAAGAGGGTAAATTATCACTTGAAGTTGCCCAGGCATATGCAATGCGACCAGATGCCCTGGCGCGTCTCATGGGATAACTATGGAATACTCATTTCTTGCAACAGACCACGATGGTCAAAAACAAAAAGGTAAATTAGACGCAAACGACCAAAAAGAAGTTATAGAATATCTTCGTCAAAAAGGATACATTCCTTTGAGCGTTAAAAGTCTAGAACGAGGTCAATCTATATTTTCATACTTCTCCCGAATAAAGGAAGGGGATATAGTTCTTTTCACCCGACAGCTTGCCTCTATGATAACAACAGGACTTACTGTTATAGAAAGTCTTAACATTCTCAAGCAACAAGACAATAAGCCGCAGATGCAGAAAATTCTTGACGAGTTGATCTCAAGCCTTTCAGAGGGAAATTCGTTATCGGAAGCTTTAAAGAACTATCCATCGGTTTTTTCAACAACGTATATTGCGCTTATCAATTCAGCCGAAGAAGCAGGTATTTTGGATAGGGTTCTTGAAAGGCTTGCTGACAATCTCGAAAAATCCCAAGAGGTAAAGAAGCGAGTAAAATCTGCCCTTTTTTATCCTGGCATAATCATTTCCGGCGTTATCATTGTTATTTCCATGATGAACATCTTCGTTATACCTCAAATGGGTTCACTCTATGAGAGTCTTGACCTCGAACTGCCACTCATGACGAGAATTGTGCTTTTCGGATCGAAAATAACAACAACACTGCTACCGTTTTCGGTGTTTATTATCATCGGACTCGTCATTGGCTATAAGAGATTTTCGGTGACCCCTCAGGGGATAAAAGTTATAGACAAAATTAAGCTTAAATTTCCTGTTTTTGGAGAGATAACAAAGCTTTCAGTACTCAGTGAAGTTTCTAGAACAATCTCACTTCTGGTAAGCTCCGGAACGTCTCTTATAAGGGCTATAAATATTGCAGGAGATGTGGCGGGAAATATTTACTACAAAACAGCTTTGGATAATACCAGCGGCCTTGTTGAAAAAGGGGCTGGACTATCGGTTGCACTTCAAAATCAAATGATCTTTCCCCCGCTTATGGTTCAGATGGTAAAAGTAGGGGAGTCCACTGGAAAAATTGACGAAAGCTTGCTTAAAGTAAGTGAATATTTTGAAAGAGATCTTGATATTAGAGTAAAAACCTTAACAACGGCAATTGAACCCATCCTTATCATTATCTTGGGAGTATCAGTGGCATTTCTTATTATCTCAGTTATTACTCCTATATATTCATTGGTATCTCAAATTCAGTAGGCTACTCATTTGAGAGTTTGTTTTAATATTTTAAAAAGTGTATACTCATTTGAATTCAGAATTTATTACATTCATGCGCGATAAGTACTTCTCAACTTGCATCGTAAGGAAATTCTCTATACAATTGTTTTTTGTTAAATAATGGCTAATCAGAACGAATATACAGCGCAAAATATCCAAGTCCTTGAGGGATTAGAGCCTGTTAGAAAGCGCCCCGCTATGTACATCGGCTCAACCGATGTTATTGGACTTCATGAATCATTAAGAGAAATTATCGATAATTCAGTAGACGAATCTCTTGCTGGCCACGCAACCAATGTATGGCTACTTCTTAATAAAGATGGCAGCGCCACTATTATTGATGACGGTCGTGGAATTCCAGTTGATGAGGTGCCCGGATACAACAAGTCAGGGCTTGAAATGGTTATGACAAAGCTTCATGCCGGAGGTAAATTCGGTGGAGGAGCATATAAAGTCTCTGGAGGTCTTCATGGAGTAGGAAGCTCTGTTGTAAATGCCCTTTCAACTGATATGTGGGTTGAGGTTCGACGAGATGGAAAGCTTTATAGACAAGAATACAAAACAGGAATTCCAACAACTGAATTACTAAAGTTAGAGCTAAAAGACTCAAAACTAAATGACCTTTTCCCTGACAAAAGAGTTACAAAACTTAAGCACGGTACAACTTCTACGTTTTTCCCAGACGGATCAATCTTTCAGACAGTAGAATTCGAACGAGCAACCGTTATGAAGCTTATCCGTGAAAGAGCTTTCTTAGTCAGCAAAATATACTTCCATCTCTATGACTTTAGAGCAGAAAAAGTAAAAGAGACACACTTGTACTATGAGGGTGGAATTGCCGCTTTGGTTAAAAAACTCAATGAGAATAAGGTAGGCATTCATAAGCCATTTTATTTTGTAAAGGAAGTAAAGGATGTGCTTGTTGAAGTAGCCCTTCAATATAATGACGGGATCTCTGAAAATGTAGAGAGTTTTGTAAATGTCATTAATACCATTAATGGCGGAACGCACGTTACAGGATTTAGAACAGCACTTACCCGTGCAGTCAACGATTACGGCAAAAAGAGTGGTGCCATCAAAGAAAATGATGAAGCGATAACCGGAGAAGATACTTCTGAAGGACTTACCGCAGTTGTTGCTATCCGAATGGAGCAGAACAATATCCAATTCCAAGGCCAAACAAAGGGCAAGCTCGGGAATACCGAGATCCAACCTCTCGTATATTCGGTCGTGAAAGAGGGACTTGATACATTCTTTGAAGAAAATCCACAGGACGGAAAGCAGATTATTGCAAAGGGTCAGCTTGCAGTCAGAGCAAGACTAGCAGCCCGTGCTGCAAAAGATGCGATTCTAAGAAAAGGGGCATTTGAAGGAGGATCACTTCCAGGAAAACTAGCAGACTGTCAAGAAAAAAATCCTGCTCTTTCAGAGCTGTATATCGTTGAGGGAGATTCTGCAGGAGGTAGTGCAAAGCAGGGTAGAGATAGAAAATTCCAAGCAATTTTGCCACTTGGAGGAAAGATTCTAAACACAGAAAGAGCAAGACTAGACAAGATTGTTGAATTTGAGAGCCTCAAGGACATGATCATTGCCCTTGGCATGGGAATTGGAGACTCAACAAATATGGACAAGCTCAGATATCACAGAATTATTATCATGACCGATGCTGACGTTGACGGAGAGCACATCGAGACACTTCTTTTGACGTTCTTCTATAGACATATGAAATCTATTATCGAAAACGGATACCTCTATGTTGCAAAACCACCATTGTATAAGCTTGCTCACGGTAAAGAAGAACATTATGTATATTCAGACGACGAAAAAGATGCAGTTACGAAAGCCGGAGGAGGCAAGAACTATTCTATACAACGATACAAAGGTCTTGGAGAAATGAATCCAGAGCAACTATGGGAGACAACTATGAATCCAGTAAATAGAATTCTAAAAAAGGTTAATATTGCAGATGCTGAAGATAGTGATATGGTATTTACTATGCTTATGGGAGAAGAAGTACCACCAAGAAAACATTTCATACAAGAGAATGCTAAATTAGCAAATTTAGATATATAAAATATGAGTATTGATAATCATGAAGGCGAAGGTAGATTTCCAGCAAACGGCGCGCCGTTATTTCGGGATGGAGATACTTTAACGAAGGACAGTGATGTGGCTATAGAATTCTTGCACGGTCCAGAAATGAGTGCAGGCCCGCTTGGCACAATCACAATGGAATTAGAAAGATATACTGATGAAAGACGTGCAAAATCAGACAATATGGAGGTGTATGCACTCCACAATGGAAAACTTGAAACCATGCAAAGAACAGAAGCAGAAAAAGAAGGATATTCATTTCTGATACGCCTTGTCGATTCTGTTGTGCCTGCCGGTTTTGCTCTACGATGCAACATGTGGTCAGAACCTAACGACCTGATGGTTTCATCGGTCTCAAAGAGATATGAAGAAAATCATGGACTTAGCTTTGAATTTCAAGACTGGTCGTCAGGAGAGGGAGATCCGAAATTTTTAGTGGTACCATCAACACCAGAATTTCTAAACACCTTAAAATACAACATTGAAACAATACAAAATATACAACCCGGAGGAGGTGAAGCACAATAATATGAAATTAACAGCAGGAGATAAAGCACCAGAACAAGTAAATGTACTCATCGAAG
>CAZHDZ010000008.1:11360-59111 GCA_964531275.1 uncultured Gammaproteobacteria bacterium | reverse complement strand
ATATAGCCGCGTTTTCAATACCTACGTCGACAGAAACCCAGTATAAAAAAGCTGTTACCATTTGTAAGGTTAGTTCTAATTTTCTACCTTGTCTAACACCTTTTTTCCTTGTCGAGATTTCCCGTATTAT
Source organism: uncultured Gammaproteobacteria bacterium (assembly GCA_964531275.1). Lineage (GTDB taxonomy): Bacteria > Patescibacteriota > Microgenomatia > Levybacterales > GWA1-39-11 > JAUSNA01. Next base: position 58,981 of record CAZHDZ010000008.1, on the reverse strand, counting down.
TTGTTCGTACGTGGCTTCCGTTACATGGTTTTTTATGAAGTCGTTACTAAATAGTTGGTTTTGCATAATTAACTTGCGTAGATAGCATTTAATTCATTAACCTGTTCTGCGTAAAGGCTTGCCTGTTGCCAGTCAATTTGTCTATAATCGTTCCACTGCGCGAGCCAATTAAAGAGCCGGGTAATTCCGGCTTTTTTATTGGCTTCACAAGACTTGGTGAATGGCTTTAGCCCGAATCGTATGTTGAGCAAGGCGAAACCGAATCCCCTTGTGGGACTAGTCGCAGAGCAATATTTCGATTGATCCCCTCGTTTGGTCTTAATATTACTCCTGCTATAATTGGCAAATGAAATTGTATCTTTCATCTTATAAACTTGGGAACAATCCTCATGCCCTAGCCGATTTAGTAGGTAAGAATAAAAGAATTGCCATTATCCCAAACTCACGAGATGCTGATAGCGATATAGCTAGAAGAGAAGCAGGTCTTCAAAATGAAAAGAATGAATTATCTAAGATTGGTCTAAATCCGCAAGAACTAGATTTAAGAAAATACTTCGGAAAAGAAGAAGAGCTCAGGAAAATACTGGCAGAATTTGGTTCTGTATGGGTATTGGGAGGAAACACATTCACTCTACGAAGAGCTTATAAAGAATCTGGCATGGATTCGTGGCTAAAACAACACATAGACGATGCAGAGTTCGTATATGCAGGTTACAGTGCCGGTATCTGCGTACTTTCACCAAACCTTAAGGGCTTAGAAACAGTTGATTCACCGAATCTTATTGCAGAAGGCTATCCTCCAGACGTTATTTGGGAAGGAGTGGGATTAATTGATTTTGCCATTGCACCACATTTCATGTCTAACCACCCTGAATCTGAGGCTGTAAATTCTGAAGTTGAATATTTCAACAAGAATGGAATCGCATATAAGACTCTTCGTGACGGAGAGGTCATTATCATGAATGTAGGATTTAAGAAATAAATTTAATCATTTTCTCCTACGTTAAGTTTGCAATTTCCTTATCTCTTCCCATTGTTGTTTTATTTACTTAATATAACTAGGATTTTGGAAGGTAAGCATAATGTTCTCTGGTATGGGGAGCACCACATTTATAGCCCCAATTTTTCATACCCTGAATAGGATTAGACCTTCAAAGGTGATCAGCATCACAGCTATATAGCTCCTTTAGTTATAAACTGAAACTATGAAAATGAATAGCGATAAGGATATTTGCTGTTATCCCCTTGATACCTCATTGTGGGATGAAAAAACTCATGTTTGGAAAGATAAGCTGTTTCTACAAGATGAAGTAAAACAAATCCTACACATACCAGTAAATATGTCATCTGTTGTAAATAGAATGTTTGCAAAAATTGAGAAAGCAGATGCTATGCCTGAAGTGAAAGACTATCTCATGCTTGCATATGATCCTTCACCCTGGAAATCAGAAATATATATGACAGTAACGAAAGATGTACCAAATGGAAAAATGGCAAAACTTTCCGGAACTTTCATTAGTAAAGTTTATGATGGTCCATATAGCCATGTACCCAAATGGGTTAAAGATATGGAAAAATATCTAGCCAACAATGATCAGAAAGCTCTCAAATATTACTTTCATTATGCTTACTGCCCAAAATGTATAAAAAAATATGGTCACAATTACTGCATTGCATTTGCAAAAGTGAAATAGTATGAAAATTAATGCTGAATGGCACGTTAAAAATAGAATGCCAAAAAATCCTACACTTAATGAACGAATCGAGTGGCATTTGGCTCATTCAAAAAATTGCACCTGTCGACCACTCGATGGAAAGATTCTGGCAGAAATAAAGAAGAGAGGATTACTATGACCAAACAATTTCTAAAAGATGCTTTCTTTTGGGGATTTCTTCTCTGGCTCATTGGGTACGTATTGGGTATTGTATTATTTGCGATAATTCCACTTTCACTTATTGGGTGGATCATTATGCCGATTGGCATATTCATCACTCTTTGGGTGTTGTTAAAAAAAATGAAGGCGTATTCCTTTAGTTATTATGTCTTGCTGGCAATTGCCTGGCCACTGATCGCAATAATCTGTGACTTCGTTTTCCTTGTTAAAATGCTCAAACCCATTGACGGTTACTACAAGGCTGATGTGTATTTGTATTATTCTTTGACTTTTATACTTCCGTTTCTGATAGGCTGGAAAAATACTTTCAGGAAGTGAGCCGATAGGTTCGGACGGTTCCACAAGGCAGAGCAATGTAAAAACCCTTCATCAAATTGCTTTAATTTGATATCATAAGAGCATGGCAACAATAAATTCCTGGATTAACTTCAACGGCAACGCAGAAGAAGCATTTACATTTTACAAATCAGTATTCGGTGGAGAATTTACGAAAATAGTACGCTTCAAGGATATCGCGACGGATGAATTCAAAGTGCCGGAAAAAGAAGAAGATAAAATAATGTATATTGCCTTACCTATTGGTGACAATACGATACTAGTGGCCAATGATGTTCCGGAAGTTCTTGGAAAAGTAAATGAGCGCGAAAATCGAAGCAAAATTTTAGTAAATGCCGAAAGCAAGGAAGAAGCAGACAAATTATTTGATGGCTTGTCAGTTGGTGGAGAAGTAGAAGGACCTATGGGGGACAGTCCGTGGGACTCATATGCAGGGATGTTTCGAGATAAATATGGCATTGAATGGATAATAGAATTTTCTAACAGATAATATGAGTAGACTCATTACATGCATCTGGTTCTCCAACAACGACGGAGAAGACGCAGTAAATTACTACATAGACACTTTCAATTCTGCGCCAGGTGATCACACTGCAAAAATTGGAGATATCACCAAGGCGCCAAAAGCATCCGAAGAAGTCTCGGGCAGACCTGAAGGATCTATTTTGACAGCGGAATGTGAAATTGATGGAACTAGCTTCATGCTCCTTAATGGTGGCCCCATTGATCAATTCAAGCTGAATGGCGCAACTTCATATATTGTGGAATGCGAAACCCAGGAAGAAATTGATTACTTCTGGGGAAAATTATCTAGCATTCCCGAAGCAGAGCAATGCGGATGGTGCACGGATAAATTCGGTGTCACTTGGCAAATAGTCCCAAGGATTTTGGATGAAATGATGCGTGACCCTGAAAAAGCAGAGGCAGTAACCGCCGCCTTCATGCCGATGAAGAAAATTGATCTTGAGACAATCCGAAATGCTGGCGAATAAAGCTAATTCTCGAAGGAAGATGTCTATTGCACCTCAAACCTAACTACCTTGAATGCTCCACTTCTAAAATAGTATTTGGCTTTACTCCCGCAATTGCAGGTAGATCGCACGCTAAGCAAAGTGTGATATAAATCAATTACCTTATTTGTTTCGCAAACTACAATAGCCTCATGAACAGTCTTAAGTTTAAAATTATTTCACTATTTCTCCTAAGTTTTTTAACGCTTTTTATGGCCCCAATTTCCGCATTTGCACAATCTACTAATAAAGAACAAAAGATAGTGACTCTAGGAGAGAATCAGATAATTAATCATGATTATTTTGCGGCGGGTGACCAAGTTACCATAAATGGGACAATAAATGGAGATGCATATATAGCCGGTGGAAAAATTGATATTAATGGCACTATAAATGGAGATCTTCTTGTAGCGGGAGGGCAGATAGTAATTAGAGGACCCATCGCACAAAACATTCGTGGAGCTGGCGGCAATATAACGGTGCAAGGCACAGTTGGTCGAAATGTTACGCTTGTCGGAGGAAATCTAACAATAGAACCTAACGCAAGAATTGCTGGCAATGCAGTTGTTGCTGGAGGAAATATCGACATTCTTTCACAAGTAAAGAACTTAAGTGTTGCGGGCGGAAATGTACAAATCTCAAGCGGAGTATTGGGAGATGTTATGGCAGGAGTGGGGAGCCTTGCAATTGGAAGTGGTGCAAATATCCAGGGGGATCTCAACTATTGGAGTGAACACAAAGCAACAATAGAAAATGGTGCCTCAATATCGGGCAAGACAACCCTCCACATAACAAAAGACCGCGAAAAAGCAAAAGATGTATCAAGAAAAACTGCAGGAGCACTAACAGGCATGGCTATCTTCTTTACGACAATTTCATTCTTCGCATCGTTAATTTTGGGGCTTCTTATTATGGCAATATTTCCAATATATTCACAAAAAGCAACAAACCTTATCCTGAATAAGATGGGGACTACTATCTTGGTTGGACTGGCTGCATTTATTCTTGTTCCAGTATTAACTGTATCCCTGCTCATTACAGTGGTTGGTTTTCCTGGGGGTTTAATTTTGGGCTTCTTTTATTTCACAACCCTTTATATATCGAAAATATTTGCCTCAATGGCAATTGGTACATATCTTACAAAGGTAGCAAAATTCAAAACATCTCCTTTCTGGACGTTTGTCTTGGGTCTTTTGCTTTATTATGTAGTAGGATTTATTCCAGTGATAGGATTTCTCGCACAAGCAGTTGCAACTCTTGCTGGGATGGGTGCAATCATACTGCAGAAAAAATACTATTTTGATACTCTTCGTACCAAGAATCTTATCTAAAGCCACGCTTTTATTATCTCCTTAGACATTAGTTTCCTTATATTGATTTCTGTCACATCTATTCATTCTTCAAGAGAATATTATGAAATCATGATGAGTGTAAATAAATTCTTTTTATGGGCGCCTCGAATATTAAGTATAGGGTTTGTTGTTTTTATTTCTATTTTTGCCCTTGATGTATTCTCGGAAAGTTCTGGATTAGGAGTTATTTTGCCCCTTTTTATGCATCTCTTGCCATCATTTATTCTACTAACTGTTGCTATCATTGCTTGGAAGCATGAACTGATCGGTGCAATTTTCTTCCTTGGGTTCGCATTGTTTTATGTATGGAGCGTAGGCTTTACGCGTCCATTGAGTTGGTACCTGGGAATAGCTTTTCCCAGCTTCGTAGTAGGCATACTTTATTTCGTCAGTTGGATTCAAAAGAGAAACCTTGCGAAAAGAGACTTGATATAATTACTTTATTGAAAGAATTATTTAGTAGTATCGCAGTATTTCTTACCTTCATCGCATACGTTCCGTATTACCGTGACATTCTAAAAGGCAAAACTCACCCGCATATTTATAGCTGGTCGTTATGGGCATTACTAACGGTCTTGATAGTAGCTCTTCAGATCAAGGGCGGAGCAGGCCCGGCAATCTGGGTCACTGCAGCAGCAGGATTGTTGTGCGTGGGAGTTGTCATTCTCAGCCTGAAAAAAGGTAACAAAGATATAACAATGGCCGATAAAATAACGGCTATCTTATCGCTGATAGCAATTGGGTTTTGGCTTATAGCAGATCAACCCGTACTGTCAATCATTTTAGTAATAATTGCAGACATACTAGCTTTCTTTCCAACAATTAGAAAATCTTGGCATAAACCACACTCCGAAACTCTGTCTCTTTATATAACTAATGGTTTTCGATTTTCACTAGGACTTGCTGCAATCCAAAATTATACTTTCTTATCCACTTCATGGCTCTTGGTATGGACAGTTGCAAATATTCTGTTCTCGATAATGCTTATCGTAAGACGCAAACAAGTGAAGAGCCTTTGATATAATGCGTTTATGCAAAATGCAATATTAATCCACGGAAGACCAGACAGAGAAGAGTATTACGATCCTCAATATCCTTCCCCAAGCAATAGCCATTGGTTCCCATGGCTCACAAAACAACTAATGGTAAATGACATATTTACTGTTGCACCAGAAATTCCTACTCCCTGGCAACCACGATACGAAATCTGGAAAAAGGAATTAGAGAGGTTTGAAATTACCCCGGAAACAATTCTTGTAGGACATAGTTGTGGCGGAGGATTTATCGTCAGATGGTTAAGTGAAAATAAAGACAAAAAAGTTGGTAAAGTAGTGTTAGTTGCTCCATGGCTTAACCCAGAAAATAATCCTGTTTCAGACACTGCTGATTTTTTTGATTTTGAAATCGACCCTAATCTTGTTGAAAGAACTAAAGGCTTTATCATATTTAATTCTGATAATGATATGACAACAATTCAAAAGTCCGTTGGTATATTAAGAGAGAAAATAAAAGGGTGTGGTTATAGAGAATTTAAAAATCACGGACATTTTTGTTATAACGATTTAAAAACGGAAGAGTTCCCTGAATTGCTAGAAGAATTATTAGCAAAATAAATACTCCAGTCATGAATAACTTATATCGTTTTAGCCCCATCGAAAGTGAGGAAAGTTTCAGAAAAGTATTAGAATATCTAACCATAGAATTAGAAAGACTTTCACAAGAACTACTTAAAAAGTCTCTTCCAATAAATACCTTAAAAGTTTTTGCGCATCATCCAGAGGAGTATGACTATTTACACAAATTGGTCTCTGAAATGGGCCCAGAATCTTCATTAAGTTCTGATACAAGTCTGTATGTGGAAGTAAATTTGAAGATAAACGGGCATGATATTAAACATTTAGGAGTCCGGATTGTTGACCCCTATCGTCTGCAAGTTGGGTGCGGGGATTTTGAAATAGGAAATATTGAAAAGTTTAAGAGAGAACATACCGATAGGTCACCTTTTATTCGATCTTTTAGAGAGAATATGGTCGAACTATGGCATCCAAATCATGATGTGCTGGGCTATGCAGTCTCTTCAGAAACAGGGGAACGTTGATATAATTGAAAACATGAAAATAAAAGTATTTATAACTGGTGGAACATTTGATAAAGAATACAACGATCAAACTGGCCAACTATTCTTTAAGGACACCCATTTACATGAAATGCTTGAGCTAGGAAGATCTCGCATAGATATCGACACACAAACCCTAATGATGATTGACAGCTTGGATATGAGTGAGGTGGACAGGGAAAAGATTGCCCAAAGTTGCATGGAAGCAAAAGAGAATAATATAGTAATTACTCATGGAACCGACACAATGGTGAAAACTGCGGAAGTACTCGCTAGCAAGATCAAAAACAAGACAATCGTTCTTACGGGCGCCATGATTCCCTATGTATTTAGAAGTTCTGACGGATTATTCAACCTAGGCGCTGCACTAGCGTTTGCTCAAACCCTTCCGACAGGAATATACGTTGCAATGAATGGAAAGTACTTTAATTGGGATAATGTTAGGAAGAATAAAGAGATAGGAGAGTTCGAAGAAATTAACTTATCTTGATCGAGCAGCTTTTAGCTTTTGAGCAAGGAAAGCAGCTGCCTTATAAAAATCTTCCGTAGATACTTGTAATCTAAATCGTGCCGGAATCCCAAATTTTTGGATGGGAACATTATTAAATTTGTCTTCATTTACATCCGCACTTATGCCTCCTTCTTTAAGAATTTCTCGAGCTCTTTCAGCATCCTTTCTGGTTTTGAAGATTCTAATTAAAGCCATTTCCCAAATTGTAGCATGAGGCCTTACGTTATCCTTACCGATCTATCAATTCTTTTCCATTTTACGCCTACATAATCTATGAATGGTCAAATTCCTTATCATTCCATCAATTGTAATTAGTATTATTCTAACAATCGTCCTCAACCTCATATTTTAGGTATTTCAGCCTGCTTCCTCCTAATTTTATATAAATTTTCTTTTGATATAATTCCTTCATGATGCAAATAGAGGAACTAAATAATCGTTTAAAGAAAATTGAGTCAAGAAATAGACATGTTGAAAGAGACAAGGCGTGGGAGACGAGTAACACGAGAAAGGTTTTAATTGTAGCATTTACATATACATCGATTGCTCTTTATCTGAAATTTGTAGTAAGAATCGACCCCTGGATAAATGCAATAGTTCCAGCTGTTGGATTCCTGCTTTCAACACTAACGCTTCCATACTTTAAAACGTTGTGGGAAAAACATTTCTATAAAGCGTAACTAATATGTCATTTCAAGCGTATTTAGACAATATTGAGGAAAAAACAGGCAAAACCCCCCAGGAATTTATTGATGAAGCGAAGAAAAAAGGCCTTGATGATCCCAAAACAAAAGCAGGAGAAATTGTTGATTGGCTAAAGAACGAATATGACCTTGGCCGAGGGCATGCGATGGCACTAGTGTATGTTATAAAAAATGGTCCCAAGATTTCCGACAAGCATGTTGGGAGTGACAGTGTGCATAGCGATCCATCAGACACATTGATTCTGACTGGAAAGAAGAAATAGAATATCTATATGGCAGAACTTAAAACACAAGCAACCAATCAGCCAGCGGAGGAATTTCTAAAAACAATAGAGCCTGAAGGAAAAAGACAGGATGGCTTTGCACTTCTCGAGTTATTTAAAAAAGTAACTGGCGAAAAGGCAGTTATGTGGGGCACGAGCATTGTAGGATTTGGAAAATACCATTACAAATCTGAAAGAAGTACTCAGGAAGGCGACTGGCCACTGGTAGGATTCTCCCCCCGAAAGCAAAACCTAACTCTCTACATAAGACATGGGAATGAGAACAACGGATTGATGGAAAAATTGGGAAAGCACAAGGAGGGAGGAGGATGCCTGTATCTTAATAAACTTTCGGATGCTGATACAGAAATTCTCGCAAAACTTATCAAAACCTCGTTTGATCACATGAAAAAAATGCATCCCCCAAAGACTACTTAAAAAATTTCAGAAAAAGATAAGAAGTTAATCCAAGAAGACCAGGATAAATAAAGAGAAGAAATATTTTAGATAATAATGGGGTTTTCTCAAAAGCTTTTAAGAGGCCATTCTTTGCGGCTTCTTCAAAAAATGGGTACCATGTCAGAATTCCAACTCTTCCTGCTAATGCATTCAGTCCAATTGCTACAATTAGGATCACCCAACCTGCTAAAAATATTTTAAGAACGATCATTTTCTGAGTATATCACCAATAGCAACACTCACGTTCATAATTTGGTTTTCTTTCAATTCTCATACGGTTATTTTATTTCAAACTATTGGTAGTGGGCTATTCTGGTATTTCTATGCAAAAAGGACAACCACCGCAGCAGCAAGAAGAACCGGGAGAAGAATCAAAGATGACTCCTACCCCTGAAAGTGAAAATACCAATTATAAAGCCGCTAATAAATTTGCTGGCAAGACAGTAATTATTACTGGCGGAGACAGTGGAATCGGTAAGTCATGCGCAATTACATTTGCGAAAGAAGGGGCAAATATTGCAATTATTTACAACGAGTCAGATGATGATGCTACAAAGACTAAAGACAGAGTGGAGAAGCTTGGACAAAAATGCCTACTTATAAAAGGGGACGTGGGTAGTAAAAGTTTCTGTGAAAAAGCAGTTGCCGATACAGTAGGCACTTTTGAACGTGTAGACATACTCATCAATAACGCTGCAGAACAACACCCACAAGAGAATATTGAAGCCATATCAGAAGAACAATTGAGACGAACCTTCCAGACTAATATTTTTTCAATGTTCTTTATGACGCAGGCGGTAATACCTCATTTAAGGGAGGGTTCTTCAATAATTAACACGGCCTCAGTAACCGCTTATCAAGGAAGAGAACAACTCATTGATTATGCATCTACCAAAGGTGCAATTGTGAGTTTTACAAGATCGCTAGCGCTGAACTTGGCAAAAAAACGAATACGAGTTAACTCAGTTGCGCCTGGGCCAATCTGGACACCTCTTATTCCCTCTACTTTTCCGCCTGAAAAAGTTGAAAAATTCGGAACCGATACCCCGATGGGAAGAGTAGGACAACCCTATGAAGTAGCAACGTGTTTTTTATTTCTAGCAAGTGATGACGCTTCATATATAACAGGTCAAACAATTCATGTGAATGGAGGCTCTAGCGTGAATGGATAAATTTTGTCAAAGTAAAAAAGATTACTAGCCTTTACCCTCAAAGTAGTATATAATAATCCTCACGGTTAATTTAATCCGAATTTATTTATGGCAAAAAGACCAACAGGAGTAGGGAAGCGCGGAAGAGTCCATTCTCCAAAAACAAAAAAGAGACTTGAGATCAAGAAAAAAATGCTTGAGCTTTTAGCATTCAAGAGAAGACACAAAAAACAATAAAGCATAAGTCCCTTTGCTTATTTGCAACTTCAAGAGCATACTTACTCAGTGTTCACATTAATTTTCGCGGTAGTATTTGGTCTAGCTCTCTCATTCTTTGCCCTGCAAAACACTAATCGGGTGACAATTACCCTTGCTAACATTCCGTTTTCAGATGTACCCCTATGGGTAATTATTGTTGTTTCTGTTCTGACTGGGCTTATATTTGCATCATACTTTAATGTAATCAACATTGTTACTTCTGCATTTAGGCTTCGCACCAAAGATAATGCAATAAAAGGAGCAGACAATGAAATCCGAAAATTGAGCGATGAGAATAAAAGACTTAGTGAAGAGAACGAAAGACTGAAGGTCACAAAAAACAATCCTTAAACCCCATTTCCATCGGTGTGATATTATTTCCCTATGCAACCTGAAAGATTTCAGTTAATCTCTGCAGTTTTTATCTTACTTATTAAGGATGGCAACATCTTTCTTTCGAAAAGGCAGAATACCGGTTGGGAAGACGGAAAATATTCAATAGTGGGAGGCCACATAGATGGAGGAGAAACCGCAACACAAGCGGCAATTCGAGAAGCAAAGGAGGAAACGAATGTCGACGTAAGCCCCGAAAAGCTAAGGTTCTTTAATGTTTGTCATTTAGTTTCAAATACGGAACGGGTACAACTTTCTTTTGCTACTGAAGAGTGGGATGGAGAAGCAATAAATAACGAACCAGATAAAGCAGGAAGTGCAGGATGGTTTTCTCTCGACAATCTACCAGACAACTTAACGGAAATTTCAAGAATGACTATTGAATGGTATAAGAATGGAACATCCTATTCAGAATTCGGTTGGGACAAAAAAGCATCAAGATAAAAAGATCAATTCATCAATCTCTATACCTCCCGTGAAAGTATTAGATTACAAGGGCTACTTACCACCCTTGCTTTTAGCACTTTTGAAGGGAAACCCAAATAAAGGTGCGATAAAACACCAATTAAATATTCCTGCCAATATCGGTACGACCCCAATCACCATAAGGACTGAACCTAGCAAGCCTCCTGTTCCATATCCGGCATAGATAATTGCTACTCCCACAAGCACTCTCAAGCCTCTCCCTGTCGGACTAGCCATAAATTTGACCAAAGACTTCATAAATATCACCTCCCAACTTAATATCAGTAAAACAAACAAGTAGCATGTTTACAGTGATGTAGATCACAAAAAAACGCTGCTATTTCTTCGAATGGAAAAATCTCCACGATCCGTTCAAAAAGTAACTCACACCAATAATAATTAGAAGAATTCTCCCAGGCCAGCTATCAACAAATGCCCCAACAATATCCCCAACGCTTGCAAAACCCCAAGCAGATGCTACTACCGCAGATATGATAATTGAACCACCAAAAATCATCTTCATAATGCTATCAACGCGCTCAGTGAATTGATATGCATGCTTAGTTCTCTCAGTAAGTGATGCTCCCTTCTTCTTCTTTTCCTCATCCTTTTCAAAAAGGTGCTCAAATATATCTTCAAAAAAGTCACCCGCATCTTCAAAAAATTCATTCATCATACGTCTATTGTAACCGATGATATACTTTTTGTATGAATCAGCCAACAGTATCATTTACCTCTCAGGAAGAGTGGAGCAAATGGCTTAAAGATAATTACGATACCTCCAATGGAGTTTGGATAAGATTCTACAAAAAATCTTCTGGTCTTCAAACTTTTAACTGTCCTCAAGCTTTAGAAGAAGCACTTTGTTACGGGTGGATTGACGGACAAAGAAAAAGCAACGATAAAGATTCGTTCTTGCAAAAATATACTCCCCGAAGAAAAAGAAGCGTGTGGTCAAAGATCAATACTCAGCATATAGAAAAACTCACAAAGCTTGGTAGGATGAAACCTTCAGGTCTTTTAGAAGTTGAGTGTGCTAAATCTGACGGAAGGTGGGACGCAGCATATGAGTCACCTTCTAACATGACTCCACCAAAAGAATTCCTAGATGCGCTCTCCAAGAACAAAAAAGCAAAAGACTTTTACGCAACGCTCAATAAGACGAACACCTTCGCGATATCTTGGCAAATTCACACCGCGAAAAAAAAAGAGACAAAGACAAAAAGAATAGAAAAATTTATTTCCATGCTAGAACAGGGTAAAAAGCCATATTAAATATTGTTATTTAATACTTGACTTAATTAAGTCTATACTTTAGTATAGATGCATGGACACATTTCAGGCACTAGCAGAACCACGACGTCGAGAGATAATGGAACTCCTAGCCCTTCGAGGGGGTCTTTCTGCCACAGATATTTCAGATAGATTTAGTGTTTCCGCTCCCGCAATTTCCCAGCATTTAAAGATTCTTCGAGAGGCAAAGCTTGTCGACATGGAGAGAAGGGCGCAGAGCAGGATTTATACAATCAACACAGATTCTTTACATCAACTCGAGAAATGGATTCATAAAATGAGAGAAATGTGGGAAGAAAAATTTAACAGACTTGATAACCTACTTGAGAAGATGAAAAAGGAAAAAAAGTAACTTGGATAATCAACCCATTACAATTACTACGACAGTAAAAGCTCCTATCGAAAAGGTTTGGGAGTTCTGGAACGCTCCCCAACATATTTCCGGATGGGCTTTTGCTTCAGAAGACTGGGAAGCTCCTCATGCTGAGAATGATTTACGCACGGGTGGGATATTTAAAACCCGCATGCAGGCAAAGGCTAATCCTTCCGAAGGTTTTGATTTTAACGGCGTATATACACAGGTTATTAAAGACGAACTCATCGAATATAACATGGAAAAAGCACCCCAAGAAGAGAAAGCCCGCCACGTCAAAATAGAATTTGAAGAAACACCTGAGGGCATCAAAATTACACAGGCTTTTGACCCTGAAAATGAAAATTCGATAGATATGCAAAAACAAGGCTGGCAAGCAATTCTTAATAATTTCAAAATTTATACGGAAGCGAGGTGAAATAATATGAATAACGACGGAATTACAATTGATAGAATATTTGATGCACCAAAGGAAACAGTGTGGAAAGCATGGACTGATGAAGAAATGGCTAAAAAGTGGTGGGGACCCGAAAGTTTTACCGCCCCGTCAATCAAGATAGATCTAAGAGTGGGTGGCAAATACATCTTTGCGATGCATGGACCAGCAGGTACTGAGTGGGATAAATATATGTATAGTGCTGGAGAATATCTTGAAATTATTCCCAACGAAAAATTAGTCGTCACAGACTACTTTTCAGATGCAGAAGGGAACATGATGGAACCATCAGAGCAGGGGCAGGATTCGAATTTTCCAAAAGTATCAACAGTCACAGTGCTTTTTGAAACAGTAGAAGAAGGCAAAACAAAATTGTCTATCATATATCCAAAACCCGAAACTCAAGAGCAGATGGATGCAATGCTAAAATCTGGTATGAAGGAAGGGTGGAGTTCTTCTCTTAACAAATTAGCACTAACCCTAAAATCTGAGTTGATATAATTTTATGATAATACTTCAGATGAAAAAGATAATAATTTCTGATCTTGAAAAAGCTTATGAAGGGAACGCTTAAGACATGTACTAGGGGCCACGAATTTCAAAAGGGTAGCGATTGCCCAATCTGTCCAATTTGTTGGTCTGGATTTTACAGAGATAAAATGGACTTGGAATTTCCAAAGAGCCTTTCTGCACCAGCACTTCGGGCACTGCTCAATGCAAAAATAACAACGCTAACAAAGCTTGCAACATTTTCTGAAAAAGAAATTTTACAATTGCACGGAATGGGGCCAGCATCAATACCGAAACTCAAAGAAGCCTTAAAAAAGAAGGGCTTAGATTTTAAAAAATTATGAAAATGGAAAAATTCGAAACAGTAGACGACTATATTTCTGCACAACCTGAGAAGACTAGAGAAGTTCTTATTAAACTAAGAGAAAGAGTTAAAGAACTAGCTCCTGATGCAATTGAATCGATGAGTTATGGAATGCCTGGATATAAATTGAAGAAAAAACCTTTAATATACTTTGCTGGATGGAAAGAGCACATAAGTCTTTATCCAACACCAGGTGGAATGGATGCATTTGAAGCTGACCTAAAACCATACAAAACGGGCAAAGGAACTGCACAATTCACCCTCAAAGAAACCATTCCTTACGATCTTATTGACAGAATCATTAAATTCAGAATCGAGGAGACCTCCGAATGAAAACTTTTTACCATTTACTAGCTAATAATACGATCGCCTCAGTAGTCAATTTCACGGTGTGGTTTGGCATAACGTTTTATATATATCTCCAGACAAAATCTGTATTTGCTACAGCTATTATTTCGGGGATATATCTGACAGCAACTGCGCTTTCAGGGATCTGGTTTGGGAGTCTTGTTGACCACCACAAAAAAAAGACCATAATGCTTGTTTCAAGTGTTATTTCTTTAGCCGCATACATCATTGGCTTTCTGCTATATATAACTGCAGCTCCAGGCTCTTTTTCTCATATTGAAAGCCCTTATTTTTGGGCATTTATACCACTGCTTATGACAGGTATTATTGCCGGGAATTTGCGAATGATTGTCCAGCCAACACTTGTTACTCTTCTGGTTGATGAGAAGGTACATGACAAAGCAAACGGGCTAGCGGGTACTGCGGGGGGAATTTCATTTCTAATAACATCAGTAATCAGCGGATTTTTAGTTGGATACTCAGGAATGTTTTGGATTCTTATTCTTGCAGTGATTGTTACAATCCTGACCATACTTCACCTTCTTCCAATAAAAATCCCAGAAAAGGGGATAGCACATACTAATGCACCTCATCAAAAAATTGATATACGAGGGACAATAAAAGTAATAAGGAAAATTCCAGGACTTATGCCACTTATATTTTTTGCTACTTTTAATAATTTCCTTGGAGGAGTTTTCATGGCCCTTATGGATCCTTACGGATTATCTTTAGTGTCCGTTCAAGTATGGGGTCTCTTGTGGGGATTTTTAAGTACTGGATTTATTTTAGGTGGTCTTATAATTACAAGGTTTGGTCTCGGCAAAAATCCCTTAAAAGCACTCTTTCTTGCAAATATCGTTATCTGGTCAATTTCGTCTGTATTCACTTTGTATCCATCAATTATCTTGCTTGTTATCGGCATGTTCATCTACATATGTGTCGTTCCGTATATCGAAGCGGCTGAGCAGACTATTATTCAAAAAGTCGTTCCTGCAGAAAGACAAGGAAGAGTCTTCGGATTCTCGCAAAGCGTAGAGCAGGCCGCTTCACCCCTAACGGCTTTTCTTATTGGACCAATAACGCAATTTATATTTATTCCATTTATGACAACTGGAGAGGGTGTGGATCTGATTGGAGGCTGGTTTGGAACAGGGGCGGATAGAGGTATGGCTTTAGTATTTACACTCACAGGAATACTTGGGCTAATTGTGACACTTCTTTGTTTTGGTTCTAAATACTACAGAGCACTTTCAAGCTATTATCTAAAGAAATAAAACAAACACAATGAGAAAAATAGTCCTTTTTAATCTAATTAGCATTGATGGATATTTTGCAGGTATTGATGGAGACATATCCTGGCATAATGTAGATGATGAATTCAATGAATTCGCAGTAGAGCAAACCAAGACATTTGGCACAATAATATTTGGAAGAACTACTTTTAAAATGTTTGAGGAGTACTGGCCAAAAGCCCTGACAGATCCAGCCACCTCCGAAGAAGATCGCCAAATTGCACAAGCAATTGATGATGCAACAAAAATAGTCTTTTCAAAGACCCTAACAGAATCGTCCTGGAATAATTCAAAAATATTTAACGAAATTAACCCCGAGAATATTAAAGCGTGGAAAGAGCGGGAGGGAAAAGATGCCGTGATATTTGGCAGTGGGACCATTGCAAAACAACTAGCAGAGCTCGATCTTATTGATGAATATAGATTAATGGTTAATCCAATTATTTTAGGTGAAGGAAAAAATATGTTTGAAAATCTTGAAAAGAAAAACCTGAAGTTGGTTAGCCTAAAACAATTTGGGAATGGAAATATTCTCCTTACCTATATGCCCACATAGCACTCACAGGGCTTTTTCTTTAGAAGTATTTTTTGCTCTGAAATAGTATTTATAAAATCGTCCTGGTCACTTTCTCCAACTGAAAACGACTTATCAAGAGGGGAGGAGTGTTTATATCCCCTTTTCTCCATTTCCAAAACCTCATCTTCGTGCCTTTTGAATAGAGCAGGCATTTTTCCGATCCATCTTTTTGTTTCAGGATGATTGATGTACCCTTTTTTACCGGTAGTTAAAATTGTCCAAATTGCATGAAGCTCTCGATGCTCTCCCAAAAGATGGACACGACAAAGATCCTCAACAGACACATCCCAAATCCTCATACAGATTTTATGGGATGGAGCTTTGCCGCAATCCCGACCGCACAAGCAATAAGTGCAAGATTTTTAATAATATACTGTCCCTCAAGAGTGGGGGCCATAAACCCAAACCAGGTAGTTTCGGGAAGAAAAATCAAAGGTCCCATTGTTGTTGCCATATGCAAAAAAAGTAATGGAATCACAATTCTTTCTGTTCCTTTTTTGAGAAAAAGCAAACCAATTAGAACCTCAAATAAACCAAAAAGTATAAAAAATACAGAGAAGGGCATTATGGGAACAGTTTTTGAAAAAAGTTCCTGGACAAGATCACTTGCAGGACTCATGCCCACTACCTTTAATAAGCCAAACCAGAAGAAAACCACAAATAATCCAAGGCGTGCAGCAGGGATTGAGATTTTTTGGAAAAGGCGTATAAGCTTCTTGTCAAGCGAGGCTATTTTCATGAGTAAATTTTCTACGTGCTACGAAAAGAGTGGTTGCGACAATTGCAAAATACGTAATTCCCATAATACATGACTGTGCGAGATGGGTAGGGGTCGTCGCAATAAGATATATCCCTGTCGTGAGAGTGAAAGCAGCAAGAATATATGACGCCCTTAATTTACTCTTCGTTGGATGGATGAATGTAAGCGTTGCAAGAATAATACTAACAAGCGCTGCAATCACATGGAAAAGTATAATCATATTACTATTATCAACTCTAACGCAGAAGAAAGTCAATTGAAATCATTACGCAAAAAATCAAAAGAACAACAAGAGAAAGTGAGAAGAATTTCCTTGCCCATTTATCATCATCTATGAATTGTTCCCCCGCATGTGCTTTAAATGCCCAGTAACCTCCAACGCAGGCCATAACAAAAAGGTATACAAATCCTGTATACCCAAAAAGGGTGAGTAGGAGTGTGCATATGAGGAATCCTACTGAATACAAGAATATGTGATGCTTAGTAACTTTTACGCCAGAGGTTGCAGGAAGAATTGGCAAGTGCGCTTCTCTATAATCATTTAATCTATAGATACCAATCGCATAAAAGTGTGGCATCTGCCAAAAAACAAGCACAAGAAAGAGAATGAAGGCCCCAATATCAAATGAGTTTGTAACGGCAACATACCCAACGACAGGAGGAACCGCACCGGAGACACTTCCCACAAGGGTTCCGTGTACAGATTTTCTTTTCCAATAGCCATATGCCACGACGTAAAAAAAGAATCCTACAGCGGCGACCTGAGAGGCAAGGGGATTTATGAGAATGAGAAGGATTATACCTACAACACCAAGAGTTGAAGCAAAAATAAGAGCATTTCTTTCGGAAATCTCACCCGTAACTAGAGCCCTTTTTTTAGTTCGCTGCATCTTGCCGTCGATCCCACGATCAATAAAGTTATTGACCACACAACCGGAAGCAATAACAAAACCAAGCCCAACAAGCATTTGAAGAAGAAGTAGAAAGTTAAAGTCTCCCCTTGAAGCGAATAAAAACCCTGCAATTGCTGCAATTAGATTACCCCTAACGATGCCAGGCTTTACTAAATAATAGTACTGTCTTAATCTCAATGATGAATTCCTTCTTTCCAGATTATGTACTCATTCATTTGCCTTGGCATCATATTGTAATTGAGATGATACATAATCCAAAGAGACCCCAACACGATAAGCAAAATAATGGCTACCGTAGATATGAAAAATGCCAAGTTCCACCTTGGACCTTTTTCAAATCCAAGATGAAGGAAAAAGATAAGCTGAACAAAAAGCTGCATTACTGCAAAACATATAACCAAGGCTATCAGTATCTCGATTGGCATCTGCCAACCACCCACAACAAGCAGATATGACGCAATTGTTAAAACGAGAGACGCACCAAACCCAATTAAATATGATCTTACTGAACCCTGAGTTTTTTTCATAAAATAGCTCCAAATAAATAAACTATTGTGAAGATAAAAATCCACACAACGTCAAGAAAGTGCCAAAAGATACTCGCCATGACAGATTTTCGCACATTTGAATGGGTTAAACCTTTTTTCAACAACTGATAAATCATGATAATCAGCCATATCACCCCGATTGAAATATGCAGCCCATGTAGCCCAACAAGGGAAAAGAATGAGGACAAAAATGCACTGCTTTGCGGCGTATTTCCCTCAACAATCAACTCCCTGAACTCATACACCTCCATGGCTAAAAAGGCCAACCCTAGCAGTACAGTTGTTGAAAAGAGCGTTAGTGCAAGATTTAGCTTTTTCCTATGAAGATATAACACCCCAAGTCCACAAGTTAAACTGCTAGTTAGTAAAATCATTGTCTCAACCAACACAAAGGGTGGATTAAAAATTTCCTTCATTGTGATTGCCCCAAAGGTACTATCTCTTAGAACAATAAAAGTCGCGAACAATACGGCAAACATGAGAAGATCCGTCATGAGGTATATCCAGAAACCAAAAAAGACTCTATCGTCATGATTATGTTTTTCCATAGGTTATTTTTTTTTGCGAATATCTGACTCGATCTTTGCTACTTCTGTGGCTGTGACAACATATTCTGTATGGTCATCAAACGCACGCCTTACTGCAATAATTACAGCCCCAAGTAAAGAAACAACAGCCAACCAATAAATCTGCCAAGACATAGCAAAGCCGAGCAGAAGTGCGAATAGTGAAATGTATATCCCAACAGCAGTATTCTTAGGCATCTCTATATCCTCAAACTTTTCCTTCACAGAGCTTATGCCTTCTTTTTTCATTTGCCAGAATGCATCCCGCGATAATACTTTTGGAATATGCGCAAAGTTATAGAACGGCGGAGGAGAAGACGTTGACCACTCAAGTGTGCGAGCATTCCACGGGTCACCAGTAAGATCTGCATGTTCTTTTCTTTTCCAGATACTATACCCAACCTGCAAAATCAAAAAGACGGTTCCTATAGAAAGCATCACAAAACCTAATAACGCCAAAACAAAAAATGGCTGCCACCCGGTAGACGCGTCGTATGTTTCAAGTCTTCTAGTTGCGCCCATAAGGCCCAACACGTAAAGTGGCCCAAATGATACCCAAAAGCCAGTGAACCAAAACCAAAAGCTATATTTGCCAAGCCTTTCGTTAAGAACTATTCCGGTAGCCTTAGGAAACCAATACGTAAAACCTGCAAGAAGTCCAAAAACAACACCACCTATTACCTGCGTATGGAAGTGGGCAACTAGAAATAGACTATTATGAAATTGAAAGTCTGCAGGGGGGATTGCGAGCAAAACACCGGTCATTCCACCAATAGTAAATGTTGCAACAAAACCCAAAAACCAAAGCATCGGGTTGGCAAAGCGGATTTTGCCCTTATGCATAGTGAATATCCAATTAATGAACTGTACCCCTGTTGGGATTGCAATAACCATCGTCATTATTCCAAAAAAAGCATTTACATTTGCGCCGCTTCCCATTGTGAAGAAGTGGTGCAGCCAAACGAGCATAGACAAAGCAGTTACTCCAATAACGGCAATTACCCCAGATGTGTATCCAAAAAGGCTTTTTCTAGAAAACGTGCTAACAACTTCAGAGTAAATTCCAAATGCGGGGATTATAAGTATATACACCTCAGGGTGACCCCACATCCAAATTAGATTTGTGTACATCATTGCATTTCCACCCATAGAAGCGGTAAAGAAATGCATGCCAAACAATCTATCAAGACTCAAAAGAGCAATTGTTGCTGTGAGTATTGGAAATACTGCAACGATCAAAAACATACTGCACAATGACGCCCAAGTAAACATTGGCATGCGCATCAACGTCATTCCCGGAGCACGCATTTTTAAAATTGTCATTATGAAATTTATTGCACCAATCGTAGTACCAATGCCGGAAATCTGAAGACTCCATGCCCAATAATCAACCCCGACACCCGGGCTGTATTCAATTCCTGAAAGTGGCGCAACAGCAAGCCAACCTGCACCCGAAAAATGACCACCAAATACAAAAAATATGTTAATCAAAACAGCACCCGCAACATACAACCAAAAACCTAACGTGTTCAGAAAGGGAGATGCAAGATCCCTCGCCCCAATCTGTAGCGGAATTGCAAAATTTAATAGCCCAAACAATAGCCCCGACGCCACAAAGAATACCATTATGACCCCATGCGCTGTAAATATTTCTTGGAAATGTTCGGCAGACAAATATCCTGCGCTTCCTGAAGCCATTGATTGTTGTAACCAAATCATCCCAGCATCAAGACCCCCCCTTAAAAGCATTAAGATTGACACAATAACATACATTATTCCAATTTTTTTAGGATCAGTTGAGGTAAGCCATGTATTCCAAAGCCATCTGAGTCTTTTTATTTTTATCAAAAAGACAACAACGGAAAGGATCATAAAACTCATCGCTATTGTTCCGCCAATCGTAAACCACTCATGGGGTAGAGCGTCAATCGTTAATTTTCCAAATAGTAAATTATTCATGGTGATGCATCTTGGAATCGGCAGTGTTCATATATTTCATAATAACCTTATTATATAGATTGCTCTCCACGGTAGAATAGAACATTGCCGGCTGATTGGTCGTTGGAATAACTAATCTGTCATACTGTGCTGAAGCGAGTCTTTTATTGCCTCTCTTTACCCCCTCAACCCATAGATCGTACTGCTCCTGAGTGCTTGAACGTGCTATAAATTTCATCCCAGAAAATCCGATCCCATTGATCTCTGCAGCCGATCCAGGATAATCACCTTCCCGATCTGCTAACAAGTGGAGCTTTGTACTCATACCTGTCATTGCATAGATCTGCCCAGAGAGTGAGGGTATCCAAAAAGAATTCATGGGCGCATCTGAAGTCAATTCGAAATTAACCGGAACCCCTTTTGGAAATTGTATGAAATTAACAGTAGCGATATTTTCTTCTGGATATATGAATAGCCATTTCCACTGAAGCGCGATCACCTGAATCCTAACCGGCTCGACATTTGAATGGATAGGATTATAAGGATCAAGTTTATGGGTTGCCTTCCAAGTAATAGTAGCTATTACTGCAACTATAATAATTGGACCAATCCACCACGAAAACTCAATCAGCCTGTTGCCTCTCAATTTATTGGATCTATCTACCGATTTATTCCCCTCACGATATTTTCTTGCGGTAAAAAAAATCGAGAAAAAGACAGGCACGACTATCACAAGCATAATAAGTGTCGCAACAATGATAAGATCTCTTTCCTGCCTTGCAATTGGCCCCTGAGGATTAAGCACTTGAATATTTATATTTCCAAAGAAAAGGGAGGCAAGAAGAAGAATTTCAACAAATAGAAGAAAGCCAAAAACAATCTTGAATTTAGTACTCATAAAACCTTCTTTTATCATAGCATGCTGTCCGTATTTTTAATCTCTTATGCTTGCCTTCTTACAATAGTTGGGTATACTTAGAGCATGCTTAATCTGAACAATATAATGATCGGGACTGAAGATTCCATGAAGCTTTCCGAATTTTATAAAAAAGTTTTTGATAAGGATCCAGACATGCACGATGGAAACTGGTATGGATGGCAGTTTGAGGGAATGTTTTTTTCGATTGGCAACCACTCTGAAGTAAAGGGCAAGTCACAAGAGCCAGCTAGAATTATCTTTAATTTCCAAACAAAAGAAATAGAAGAAGAGTTTGAGAGAATAAAAGCATTAGGTACTAAAGTAATAAAGGAACCTTATGACGCAGGGGAGGGAATGATGATTGCGACATTTGAAGATCCAGATGGCAATTTCTTCCAACTAATGCCTCCTTGGGAAGGTTAAATATTTTACTTAGATCTTAAATTCCCCAACCGAGATTCTCTTAATAGAAAGACACATTGCTTCGGATCCAACTTTTTCACCTAAGTCATGAGCTAGTTGTCTCATGTATGTTCCGCCAGAACATTCAATCGAAAGAGCTAAGACGTCATAATTTTTATCTAGGCCTCTAATTTTTTCCCAACTACCAACAATTTCGTCCTGTCTGAAATCCCCACTGGCTCCCTGCACGTCTTCCACCACCTGCCCAACTAGATCTTTGTTGCTTTTCTTCTTCCATCCAAGAACGCCAATTGAATAAATTTCAATTTCATGGCTTGGAATTTTGATCTCGGAAAGTCGTTCTTTTCTTGCCCACCAATATAATGGTTTCCCATTTACCGGTTTTGAGGAGTAGGGCGGAAATTTTTGGTCGATTTTTCCAATGAAGGAAGGGAGCAACCCCTCAACTTCTCCTTGAAGTATTTGCGAGTCGACCACTCGAGGAATACCCATCTTGTCGTACGTGTCTGTCATTATTCCAAATAGGATTTCAACCTCGTAGCTCTTTTTCAAATCTTCATATTTTCCTCTTCCCTTATTTTCCTCTCCAATCAGAAGAAGAAGTACTCCCTCCGCCATTGGGTCAAGTCTTCCTGCGTATGAGATTTTTTCGTTTCCATAATCTTCGTTTTTTTTCCTAAACTCAACAATAGCTTCAAGGGGTGTCTGCCCAATCTTTTTCCAAATAGCTACAACTTTTTCCATAACCATATATATTACACCTTACTTACAAATCTTTGTTAATTCCTTCATTCCGTAAAGAGACAATGGTATTCATATGAAAAAGGAAGGAGGTGTAATAATATGGGATTGTTAATGTGGATTATTTTTGGAGCCATCATTGGACTGGTTGCTGACTTTTTTGATCGCTCAGTAACCCTAAGTTGGCTTGAAAGAGTTGTGATAGGTGTTGTTGGGTCAGTTGTTGGAGGAACTCTTTATAGGGTTCTTACAACAGGTTCTTTAGACCTTACAGCCTCTAATAGTTTTGACCTCGGATCAATAGTTATCTCTGTAATTGGAGCCCTATTGTCTCTCTTTGTTTGGAAGCGCTACGTACGACGCGGAGTAAGAGCATAGACAAAGAAACTGTAAGGCGGTTTAGACATGTGTCTGGCCGCCAAGACCCTCAAATATTCTCCTGATATACTACCTGTGCACCCGAAAGCGAATTGCATGCTTTTATGGTGCAAAAATTGTTCTTTAACAATTTGGTTGCTATTAACTAAGTTGTTGTCCTAAATCTTCGAACATTTCTAATGTCCTAAGGCTTGGGACAATAACCGAAAGGAGATTTGGCGCCCATGTCCATACGACCGGGCGAGGATCTCCTCGCTCATCAATCTTTGTGCCAATAGGAGGCATTCGCTTGTCAATGTCAATTGCGTCCAGCAGTGTGGCTGGAAGTGTCGAGCTAACGCCTCGGCAAAAACAAATCATGGAGCGCTGGAGAGAGTTCCAAACGGAAATCTCTAAGGCGGGGTATCTTGACCCCCAAGATATGAGCTTCTACGCTCACTACCTAGTCATCGCCACAATTGGAGCAATAGACCTCTGGTTCATTCAGGGGACTTCCGGATACCGAGACGCATTCCTTGCAGGACTGCTTGCCTGTTTTGTCTCTGGACTAACAGGCCACCTCGGCCACGATGCAGCCCACAAACAGGCACCCAAGAGAAGCGCGATCCTTATGGCTTTTGCCACCTGGTATCTTGGCAATCTCAGCTTGGGATTTAGCCTTCTGTGGTGGAAGGACAAGCACAACCAACATCACGGGAAACCAAATCAGGATTCAACGCCTGAAAAAAGAGGCGACCCCGACACATGGTTTGGGATGCTTGCCTTCGCGCCTTCCCAGCTCGCACTGAAATCGCAAAAGAAGATCGTCCAGTTCGTGCTTCGGCACCAATCGTGGATGTTCTTCTGCCTCTTGCCCTTTCAGGCAATCAACGCTCGGTACTCAAGCGTGTGCTATCTCTTCTCCGTCAAGCTGAGCAAGAGGATTCTCATTGCTCAGTTCGGAGGGATCGCACTGCATCTCCTGATTTACGGCGCAATTCTCGCCCACATCTGGATGAACGCCGGTCCTGGCCCATCAATCGTTTTCGCGGCAACGCACCAAGCGGGCCACGGAATTTACAACGGCCTTGTCTTTGCGACCAACCACAAAGGGAGAAAGTTCTTTCTCGTAACAGACTTTCCTTCGTGGTTTGAAGCCCAAGTTCTCAGCTCAAGAAATGTAAGGTGTGGAGGGATCCACATCAAACCTCTTGAGGCCATTCTGCAGAAAAGCACCATTGGGCGCGCAACGATTCGAGGCTCTCGCATTGCCCTCGATTTCATCGTGACGTGGCTCTATGGAGGCCTCAACTACCAGATTGAGCATCACCTCTTCCAGACCATGCCCCGCTGTAATCTGCGAAAGGTCCGGCCTCTCGTAATCGCCTTCCTCGAAGAACTTCGCGCTGAAGGATTTGAAGAATTCGAGTACTACGAGACGGGAATTGTTCGAGCGTATGCCGAAGTTGCGATCAACTTCAAGGAAGTCTCAAGCCATCTCGGCGAGGAGCTTTTTATGGCTGCGTAGCAACCAAAGTAGATTTTTTGGCCGTTTTTTATCTTTAAAAATAAATGGCCACAAACTAAAAAGGGGTTAATCTTCTTTTTTATATTCTTCTTTCACTTCTTTTGAATATTCTTTTAAGAGCTTGTGTATCTTTGGTGTAATAACGTAAGAGCAGTAGCCCTGATTTTTATTTGTCTCGTAAAAATTCTGGTGATATTCTTCAGCAGTATAAAAAGCCTCAAAAGGAACTATTTCTGTAATGATTGGGTCTTTGTATATCCCTGAATCAGCAATTTCACCCCTTACTTTTTCTGCAGTTTCGCGCTGACTCTCTGAGTGGTAAAAAATTACAGATCTATATTGTGTTCCCTCATCTGCCCCCTGGCGATTAAGAGTGGTGGGATCATGGAGATTAAAAAATATCTCGATAAGCTTTGCGTAGGAGATAATTGAAGGATCGAATTCGACCTGGACAGATTCTGCGTGACCCGTTGCTCCCGTAGTTACTTGCTCATAGGACGGGTCCCTTCTTACTCCGCCAGCATATCCAGAAGTGACCTCATCAACACCCTTAAGTCTTCTAAAAATTGCCTCTGTACACCAAAAGCATCCCCCGCCAACTGTTGCAATCTCCATAAGGCTATTATAACAGAGCTGTTCTAGCACTCGTTGACAATAAGTGCTAATACGTCTACAATAGCGTTATGTCAGACCAAAACTTAGACTTTCTAAAGCCGATAACGCCCGCTGAGGCTTTAGAAAAATTTACAATCAACCTTACCGAGCAGGCATCCCAGAATAAATTAGATCCCGTCATAGGACGAGAGAATGAGATCCGCAGAGTCATGGAGATCTTGTCACGAAGAACCAAGAATAATCCAATTCTATTAGGAGACCCAGGCGTGGGCAAAACGGCTATTGCGGAAGGTCTCTCACAGAAAATAGTGTCGGGCAATGTTCCCACAACATTACTCAACAAAGTGGTTCTTGTTCTTGATTTTGCACAACTTCTTGCAGGCGCAAAATTTAGAGGAGAATTCGAAGAACGCCTAAAGGCGGTTGTCAAAGCAGTAGAAGAGTCGGATGGCAAATTTATTATTTTCATTGACGAACTTCACACATTGGTCGGAGGAGGCTCATCTGAGGGAGCAGTTGATGCCGCCAATATACTAAAGCCCTCTCTTGCCCGTGGGTTGCTAAGAGTAGTGGGGGCAACCACGAACGCAGAATACAAAAAATATATTGAGAAAGACCAGGCGCTTGCAAGACGATTTCAGCCAGTTACTGTGGATGAGCCTACGATAGACGATACAATCTCAATATTAAGAGGCCTTAAGGACAAATATCAACTGCACCACGGCATAAGAATAACAGACAAATCTCTTATAGCAGCAGCAAAGCTTTCGGCGCAATACATACCCCAACGATTCCTACCAGATAAGGCAATTGACCTTGTTGATGAAGCCGCAGCTTCAATAAAAATTGAAGCTGAGAGTATGCCCACAAGTCTTGACGAGCTTAAGCGGAAGACAACAAGCCTGGAGATAGAGCTTGCGGCTTTAAAAAAGGATCAAGGAGACAAGGCAAAGCTTCGCAAAAAGAATGGAGAGACAGAACTCTCAGATCTTAAAAAACAAGCGGAGGAGATAGAAGGTCGCTGGAAAGAGCAAAAAGAATTAATACAAAAAATACAAGGTAAAAGAGCAAAAATTGATGCCGCAAGAGTAGAATTAGAAAAAGCAGAGAGAGAGGTAGACCTTCAAAAGGCGGCTGAATTAACCTATGGAACCATTCCCCAATTGGAAAAAGAAGTAGAGGAGCTTCACTTAAAGTGGTCTTCTATCCCGGAGGGGGAGAGGATACTCCGCGAGGAAGTCGATGAGGATGATATTGCTCGAGTCGTTTCAAGGTGGACAGGAATTCCCGTAACAAAACTTCTATCCACTGAGTCTGAAAGACTCTCCAATCTAGAGGAAGAACTTTCAAAAAGAGTAATTGGCCAAGAGGAAGCGATAAAAACACTAGCTCGCGCAGTTAGACGATCCAGAACCGGCCTGGGCTCCAAGAATAAGCCGATAGGATCTTTTTTGTTCCTAGGACCAACAGGTGTTGGAAAAACTGAAACAGCAAAGGCCCTTGCATCAATTCTTTTTTCAGACGAGCACGCAATAACACGAATAGACATGAGTGAGTATCAAGAATCACATAGCGTTGCAAGACTAATAGGAGCGCCTCCTGGATATGTAGGCTACGAAGAGGGTGGTCAGCTTACCGAAGCTGTTAGGCGAAAACCATATTCGGTAATTTTGATTGATGAAATAGAAAAAGCGCACCCTCAAATATTTAACCTCTTTCTACAGATATTTGACGAAGGCAGACTAACTGACAGCTCCGGAAAAACCGTTGACTTCAAAAATGCAATAATTATCATGACATCCAATCTTGGAAGCGATATAATTCTCCAAGAAAAAAATAAGGAGAATATCTCTCAAAAAGTGAACAAGCTATTACACACCTTTTTCAAACCTGAGTTCCTCAATAGGATAGATGCGACCGTCATATATAACAATCTGGGAATGGAAGACGTCGAAAAGATAGCTATTCTTCAGCTCGAAGAAGTAAGAAAAAGACTTTTAGATTCTAATATTTTTCTTATTGTTAACAAGGAGCTTGCTCTCTATTTTGCAAAAGTTGGCTACGACCCTCTCTTCGGAGCAAGACCACTCAAGAGAATGGTAGAAGATGAACTAATTGACAAAATTGCAATCAAGATACTTGATGGTTCAATAAAACCCGGAGACACTATTGAGGCGAAAGTAAGAGGGGACATTCTTGAAATTACAGCTTCTTTTAAAAATTAGTTTTGAAAAAGAAACATATTGGAATACAATAAGGGCATGCTTAGACAACTTTTCTCATATCTCTCAAAAAATCAGGTAGTTGCGGCGCTTTTTATCGTGGGTTTTGCATTAATTTTGTATCATCTAAGAGAAATCCTCATTGTTGTCTTTGTTGCATATATTATTGTTGCAGCCCTTAACCCAGTTGTTGAGTTTTTGAGAAGGAGAAGAGTGCCCAAGACGATCGCTGTCTTACTCACATTCTTTGTAACCCTTATCTTCTTCGTCTTGCTGATTGCACCCCTTGTTCCATTTTTTATCTCTCAGATTCAACAACTTGCAAAAAGCTTCCCCTCATACGTACAACAAGCAGCGGGAGCAATTGGAGTCCAGTTAGACACACGAGAAATTGGAAAACTCATTACCCCTCAACAGCTCGGCCAGAATGCTTTTGCGCTTGCGGGTGGGGTATTTGGAGGATTTTTCACAATTGTATCAACCATTGCGATAAGCTTTTATCTTCTTCTCTCTTATGACAGGGTGAAGACAGCGGTTGCAAATCTTTTTTCCAGAAAATATCAGGAAAGGGCGGTAACTACCATAGACCAGGTAAACGACAAATTGGGCGCTTGGCTACGTGGACAATTCGTATTGTCTCTTTCGATAGGGCTTATCACATGGCTCAGTCTTACAGCCATTCAAATGCCGTATGCACTGCCGCTTGCTGTACTTGCTGGCCTTTTTGAGATTGTTCCAACCGTTGGACCAATTATTGCATCTGTTCCCGCAATCATTGTTGCATTGACAATCTCACCCAACATGGCCCTTTTTATTGTGACACTTTACATAATAATTCAGATGATCGAAAACCATTTGCTCGTACCAAGAATTATGCAAAGAGCAGTTGGTCTTAATCCGGTCATTGTTATTATCGGAGTTATCATTGGAGACAGGCTACTAGGAATACCGGGAGCTCTTTTGTCTGTCCCTTTTATATCTCTACTTGTGCTCATCTCAAAGAACCTAGAACAACAAGACAAGTAGAGTTATCCCATATTAAATCCGCTTCTTGACAAGGGTTTATCCACATTTCATACTGTTATTCTCTTGCCAATTCTCTGCCCCCAACTGCTTCTTTTTTTCTTATGCAAGAACTCTGGAAACAAGTACTAGCCGAGCTCCAAATAGAGGTTTCTCAACCGAGATTTATTGCTTTTTTTAAATCCACACAATTAATATCCCTTGAGGATAATGTAGCAACGATTGGGGCACCAAACCCTATGACAGCAGACCTTTTGGAAAAAAATTATTACGCCCTTATCAAAAATGTTTTGGAGAAAAAGTCAGGCGAAAAGTTGAGCCTTGTTTTTGCAATTAGCAAGCCCGCTGAGGAGAGCCGGAAAGACGCCGGACCACTGTTTTCTGAAAGACCAACCCTCACCAAAAATCGACCCCCAAGAATCAGAGAAGACTACACGTTCGACACTCTGGCCGTGTCCGACACCAACCAGCTCGCATATACGGCTTCTTATGCCGTTGCAACCGAGCCTGGCGGAAAATATAACCCGCTTTTTCTATATGGAAGCGTTGGCGTAGGCAAGACACATCTAATGCATTCCATAGCAAATACTATTTTTGACAACAACAATGATGCAAGCATCCTGTACCTATCGACCGAAGAGTTCACCAATGAGATGGTTGAAGCAATTCAAACAAAAAGTACCTCAAAACTTCGAAAACGATTTAGAAGCATAGATCTTCTCCTGCTTGATGACATACAATTTCTAAGCGGCAAGGAAAAAGTCCAAGAAGAACTATTCCACACATTTAACACCCTCGTGGATAATAATAGTCAAGTCATATTTTCCTCAGACAGACCCCCGAGCGAAATAAAAAAAATAGAAGCGCGCCTTGCTTCAAGATTCGAATCTGGCCTTACCATAGATATCGAATCCCCTGACCTTGAACTAAGAACAGCAATACTTCTTATAAAAAGCAAAAAGCATGGCCTACCTTTAACATCCGCACTTGCACAAAGGGCTGCAGAGAAAATAACCGAACCACGCGCCCTTGAAGGATTTCTTCTAAAACTTAACACCATCCTTTCAATGTCGGGAGCAACAGAAATAACAGAAGCCGTTATAGACAAGAGTCTTGGCAACATTAGAGAAATCAGACCCACAATACACCCAGATGATGTTATTAGGGTGGTGTGCGACATGTATTCCATAAAACCAACACAACTCAAAGGAACACGTAGAGATGCGTCTCTCGTTAAAGCCCGTCATATCAGTATGTATATCTTGAAAGAAGATCTAAAAGTAACTCTTGTTGATATAGGAAACCTTCTTGGAGGACGAGACCACACAACGATTATGCACGGTGTTTCAAAAATAAGAACTCTACTTGAGGAAGACTCAATCTTACGTGGAGAATTGAAACAAATAAAAGAACAGCTTGAGGCTGGAGAATAACTAAGGAATAAAAATGTGGATAATTATAAAAATAAATGTGGATAAATAATGGATAGCTTGGGATATGTGTCGAGTTCTACACAGGCGTTAGCCTTAAGCTCAAAATCTACACATTTTATCCACAAAGTTATAAGAGGGTTATCAACAATTTTGCACGCTCGGCCGATTGCTTTTATACACTTATCCACCTATACTACTACTGCTACTATTTAATATATGAAGGTTACAATCTTGCCGGAAAATATAACCAACTACATACCTTTACTCAATAAAATCTTACCTTCCCACTCCCAAGTACCAATATTATCTAACCTCTATCTTGAGGCAAAAAGTGACGGTTTAACTCTTAAGGCAACGGATCTAGAGATAGGAACAGAAATAAAAATACCCGCAAAGATAGAAGAGGAGGGAGCAATAACCATACCGGGGAAAGAATTTTTGGAAGCAATCAACTCATTACCAAAAGATAAGATAGACATTGAGGTAGAGAAGGATATATTAAATGTTAGGTGCAGAGATACTAAGGTAGTCTTCAATACAATTTCCAAAGATGAATTCCCGACTCTATATAAAAATATTGGTACTAGGGTTGCTGAATTTAGTAGGGAAGAATTTTTAGATATATTTTCAAGTCTTACTTTTTCTGTTTCGGTTGAAGATTCTAGACCTCAATTGACTGGTGTTCTGATAAAACCAACCGAGGGTGGTGTTGATTTTGTTTCGACGGATGGATATAGGATGTCTATCAAGAAGGTTGAGGGTAGGAAGACTGAAGAAAAAGATGGCCTTATTGTATCGGTAAAGTTAATTAATGAAGTTATGTCTCTTAAGGGTGATGAAAGAATTGTTCTTTATCTGGGTAAGGCAGAGGGTCAGATTGTCTTTCAGGTTGGGGACGTATTGATAGTTGGAAGAATGATAGAGGGGGCTTTCCCTGATTATGGTAGGGTTCTTCCTGGAGAGAGCGCAACGGTTGTGGATTTTGATAAAGAGGCTTTACTTCAGGGGGTTAGGCTGGTTTCTGTTTTTGCAAAAGACAGTAGTAATATTGCCATGTTGAGTGTTGAGGGTAGTAGTGTTGTTATAGAGACTAAGACTCAGGGTGTTGGGGAGGGTAAGGCTGTTGTTGATTGTAGAAAGACTGGACCGGATGTAAAAATAGCATTTAACATCAGATATCTTATGGATATTTTGAAAAACGTTTCTGCCAAAAGTCTTGTTTTGAAATTAAACTCAAGCATGGAACCAGCACTATTTGAGGTTAAGGAGCATGATTTTTCTCACGTAATTATGCCGATTCAGGTTGAAAATTAAGGTAATTCCCCTTCTCCTTCTGGCGATTTCGGAATGTCTGTTGTTAGGTTATAGGTAAAAGGTAGATATAGAGCTTTCCCCCTTGTAGATATTGTTGATTGAAGGATTGTTATTGTTGTTTTTCCGAGCTCCCATTTGGTTCTTGGAATTATGTAGATTTTTTTCTTGGTAATATCACCTCTTATTATAACTTCCGTTTTTGGACTTATTTCATATTTTAAAGCAATTGGGTCGACTTCTTCGCTAAAGCTGATTGTAACTTTTTGGATTGTAAGATAGGGCTCTTTTGAATCTTGAGGGGGTAGTAGCTCTGATATAAAAAGATCAGTTGTGTTTGGTGTGGGTGTGGGAACTAGCGTTACTGTTGGGCTTGTGGTTGTTGTAGGTATATTGATGGAAGTTTTTCTAAAGAGCCATAAAATAAGGATTATTAAGAGTAGGAAAAACCCAATCGAAAATATGATAAGTAGTATTTTGTTCATCTGCAAAAATAATTAGGTGCATCCTGCCAGATTCTTTCTCCGTTTTCATTGATTAGCGCAAACTCTATGTGAACGTGGGGTCCTGTTCCGGTGCTGCATCCAGTAGCACAGATTGTGGCTCCTTGGTCTCCGGAAGAGAGGGTTCCGCCTCCACTGCCTGGCGCTGTGTGGTGAAATTGTATCCAGAATTGTTCTTGGGTTTCCTCATTTATCCCCCCATAATATTGAATTGCAGTAAGAGAGTCATTTAGTTGTTGATGACTAAAAGTCCAACGAATATTTTTTCCATCTACGAGGGGCATAAAGATTGGGTCACCTGGTTTTGCACCTACATCCATAGCATAATGAATGCCTGGGTACCCACACGTGTAGTTGCCATAACCTACACCACAGTGACCGCAACCGCCAACCGGGATATTTTCACTTCCGCAGGATATCTGGCCGCCAGGAATAGGGCAGGAGGATGGATCTGTCACAGCACCCCCTCCAGAGCTTATTGGAGGATTACCAATCTTGGTTACGACAATGTTGGATGAATGGTCCACAGCATAGGCCTTATAGGTTAAAAAGGAGATAAGAAAAAATGGGACAATGAGAATGATATATTTTTTCATAAGCAAAAATCAGGCAGGAGACTAAAGGTCTTACCTTCGCTTGCTAGTTGGGTTTTGAGTTCAATGCTTGGATAAAAAACAAGAGGAAGTTTGCATATCCCATCATCACTTAAACCCTTTTCTCTAAAGTATTGAACTGTTTGATTTTTTGCCTCATTAACATTTATGCTTACTATCTTTGCTTCGAAGTCATCTGGGCCCTTGATATATTTAATTTCTACAAGCTCTGTTTTGTATACCACCGAAACAGGTTCTGTTATGTTTGAAATCATAGAATTTCTGATCAAAAGATCCTTTTGCGACAGGCTCGGCTTTTCTCTTGCGATTTCAAGTGCTTTTTTTGCTGAGCTCTTTGTAATAGTTTTTGAGGTATCAACTTGAACCCTAGTAGGGGAGGGTTGGATAGGACTAGCGATTGGTTCTGTTCTTTTTAGGCTTTCAAGGAATGTAATGAACAAAAGAATTATTATAAAAATTACAATCCCCAATGCTATTATAATTATTTTCTTCATGTTCTTATTGTATTCCATCATAATCTAGATCACGAGCGCATTGCCAATAATCCTTGAAAGAATTTGTTAGCCTGCTGTGCCCAACTGCGTTTACTATTTGATTGGGCCAATTTACATCTCCATGATCCGTTGGGCCATTTTTTCCTCTCCCCATTTGATATAGTCCCCATGCGCCACCCGAGTCTGGCGTGCCCGTACTGGGAGGCGCATAGGCAACTGGGATGTAGCTACTTTCAAGCAGCGCGCATTTGTACCAGAAATCAGCATTAAGAGGGTCTTCTTTTTTTAACGTTTCGTAGAGTACTGCTTCGTTGAAGTTGCATTCAGGATCTCCAAAATTGCTTTTATCGGGGTTTTTTTCCATCTGCATTGCATATGAGGAATTGCCGCAGTCAGAATAAGTTGGTGGGACATTTTCTCCACCTGTTGAGCTGCCGGGAAGCAGCTTGGCATACACCTGATTCTTTATTTCAATGTCTGGGGTAGTTGGTTTTAGGGTGAAGGTGAAGGCGTTCTCGTTCTGGCTCATTGGCCACATGAGTTGACCGTTCTCATAAGTATAGGCCCCAGAGGCGTCCGCAAAAACAGTGTTTGGGGGAATCACTTCGTAAACAACTATGCTTGAAAGAGGGGGTGTTGTTCCTGTGTACGTTACATCAATTGTGTATTGAAGTAGGTCACCGTTATTCAGCTTGATGGGTCCAGTGAGCTTTAGATTTAATCCAGGAATTGTTACGACGGGTGCTCCTGTTGGGGCTGTTGTCGATCCACTGCCGCCATTCAGGGCTTTTGCAGGGGTTCCTGGTTGCATCAGGATTATTACTGCAACAGCAACGATGATAACAACTACCCAGCCTGTTCCAAGTTTCTGAACATAGCCAATGTATTTTTTGGCGTCTTCAAGAGTTTTTGCCTGAGACAATTCGTTGAGGGTTGATTTTTTCTTTTCACCATCCTCGTTGGGATTATCTTGGGAAGAAAATATTCCTCCGAGAGAACCTTTTTTTAATAAAGAAGGCATATTACGGCTTTACCGCAAGTGGATCTGCAACTTGCGGAGCAACAGATTGGACGGGGGCGCTAGTTGGGAAGGGCATCGGGGGTGGCGTCATCGGCGTCTGATTGGGAGCTTGTTGCATGGGCGGCGCTCCAGATTGAG
Organism: uncultured Gammaproteobacteria bacterium; assembly: GCA_964531275.1. Taxonomy (GTDB): domain Bacteria; phylum Patescibacteriota; class Microgenomatia; order Levybacterales; family GWA1-39-11; genus JAUSNA01. Next base: position 24,807 of record CAZHDZ010000008.1, on the reverse strand, counting down.
ACATCGGGGGTTGAGGCGTAAGTGATGGCGGTGGGGGTGGTGGAGCGGGCGGTTCTTCTTTTGGAACGTTTTGTATTGTATCTTGAGGTCTTGATGTGACAAGGTCATATTCAAATTGTGAAGCTACAAATTGTGCTGTTACATGATTTTGGCCAGCAAACAGGAGGCCTTCTCCGACCTGGGCAGTAAGAAGATATTGTTTTTCGCCCTCAGAGAGATTAAGGGTTTTGGCAAGCGCCTCAACCTCGGATGAGCCCTGCTTGAGTAGGATCTGGATAGATGAGCTTGAAAGAATTGCCTTTCCATAATCTGAGGATAGAAAGTCTTCTATGTCTTGTGTAAGTGTTGTGAGTCCTAAATAGTATTTTCTGCAACGCTTTGCTATCCCTTGTAGAAAAGCAGCTGAGTCTGGGTAGCGCATCATATACCAGGCCTCATCAACAATGAGCAGTCTTTTTTTCATCTTTGTCTTTACCTTAGTCCAAATAAAATCTAAAATTACATGCATCGCAATTGGTCTTAAAACATCTTCAAGTTGTCTTAATGAAAAAACGGTAAGTTGATTTTTCACGTCGTAGTTGGTTTGGTGATTAAAGAGGCCCGAGAACCCTCCTTTAACGTACTTTTCAAGCCTAAAGGCAAGGTCTTTAGCCTCAGCCTCCTCCATGTTAAGAAGCGTTTTGTATAAATCTTCTAGAATTGGAGGCTCATTTTTATAAGTAGCCGGATCTTGAGTTATCCCTTTTTGCTTGTACGAAAGTACGATTGAACGGTCCAAGATAGCTTCTTGCGTGGCACTCATCTCTCCCATCATCGTTTTAAGCAGCCCATGTATGCTTAGGATTTTAGTGCCAAGCTGCGCTTCGGATTGGTCATCGGCAAGTAGTGCGAAGGGGTTTATTTTTATCTCAGAATCTTTAGAGAAGGAGACATATTCTCCACCAAGAGACTCGCAAAGGACTCTGTACTCATCTTCGGGATCAATAATCATAACTTCAGCGTCAAACATCATTTGTCTAAGCACCTCGAGCTTGATGAGGAAGGATTTTCCCGATCCTGATTTTCCAAAGACAACGGAGTTGGCATTTTCAAATGAAAATCTATCAACAATAACCAGAGAGTTGTTGAGGGTGTTTATGCCGTACAAAATCCCATTTGGGTGAGAAATTTCATAAGAAGTGAACGGAAAAGTAGAAGCAACTGAAGTTGTGTCCATATTCCTTGTTGTAAAGAGTCTGTCTGTGCCCATGGGTAGCGTGGTTTTGAAGCCATCTTCCATTTGAAGAGTGGCTGGTTTTATTACTAAAAGATTTGAAGAGAGAAGAGACATAAGTTCTTTTGATCTTAGGTTGAGGTCTTCAATGTCTTGTGAGGCAAGAGTTACATAGAGGCCAAATTGATAAAAACGCTCTAGTCCGCGAGCGAGTTCTTCTCGAAGAGCAATTGCATCTTCTAGGGACGCGCGAATCTTGGGATCAGGCTCAAGCCCTTGTTGGGTGTCGCTCTCAATTGTTGCCTCCATTTCCGCAATTTTTCTTCGTAGGTTTGAGAGAACATCTTTGGATTCAACCGGATATATGAACATCGAGATGTTCATGGTTTCTTTGTAGTCGATAAGAATAGACAGCCAGTTTGGGGAAACCTGCCTCGGATAGTCCACCACAAAGAAGGTGCGATAGAAAGTATCTCCAACTCGAATGTGCTTAAAATCCACCTCCACTGAAGATGGTGCAATGATGTCAACAATCCCAACAGATCCCGACTTTAAGGTCTCGGTAGCCTTTGCGCTAGTAGTCTTCTGTATGGCAGGGGTTTGTTGTTTTTGCTGCGAATTTGCCACAGGAGTAGTCTGGCCCTGTCCCTGAGGTGGTAGAGTTGGTTGTTGTGGCTGTTTCTTTTTCCCGAACATATTTATACAATGACATTCTTTATGTCTTGAGAGTCAAAATCTACGGTTATACTGTCGTTATTGAATAATTCATAATACAGTTTTATAAGTTCTTCGTGCGAAAGAGGGCGTGCGGCAAGTCCCATTCTTTCAACCTGGGCCTGAATTACCGCTCTTTTTGAGACAAGTGCGTTTTTTGCTTGGTCAGCAAACGCTCCTCCTGCACTTGGTTTTTTTTGTTTTTGGGCGGATGGTGTAGCACCCATTGCGGTCATACTCGATTCAAGATAGGAGTAGGGGACGACAATATATATTTTTTTGTCCAGCAGTCCCTCGTTTTTAACCAATTCGTCAATAAATTGGCGATACATGGCCAGATGGTCTTTCATTTTTGGATTTTGGAGGTTATCAATCTTTTGATCTAGCAGCTTGAGATAATTTCCCATATCAACTCTTTTTGAGACGATTAGGATCTGGATTGCAAAAGAAAGAGAATTGATGAGTGACATATAACCATAAATTCTTGCATTTTGTTCGTCGGCCGAAAGAAGGAAGAAGTTAACTGAAGATATCTCAAGAACGCAGCAGGCAGTTTTTCCTTTAAAAAGAACAATATCGTCTACGATATCTAGAATATCCGTAAAATCCTGAGTTGTTGAGTGTACTTTTTCTTTTTTTGCCATGTTATGCCGTTGGTTGTTTGTTCGCTCCAAAAAGTTCTCTTCTCAATTTTTCTCTTTGGTCAAGAGAAATTATTTCAAGTGGTTCAAAAATCGTTCCATCGAGAGATATGTGTATTTGTTCGAATTCATTTTGTTTTCTTGGATCCTCAAGAAGAACGTTGTACTCGCCATTTGATAGTGGAGTTGCCGCTGCAAATTGTCCCAATGCGTTTGTTTTGAATGCTCTAACGGGAATTCCTTGGGTGTCCATTATCTCAACTAAAATATTCGGAATAATTTTTCCCCTTGGATCTTTTATTATTCCCATAACTACATTTGGGGTGTCTGGAAGCTGTGGGAAGCCCGCCTTAAGAGATGCTTGGGGAGCTACGGTAGTAACAGAAGCTGATTCGTTTGGCACAGACGATGGTGTTGCGGATGTTGTTGGTTGTGTTGTTGTCATTTGCACGGGTTCAGCTGCTATTGGTGCTTGTTGGGCTACGGTTGGCGCAATATGGGCAGGTTGGGCTTCTTGATATGTTGGGACTGGAGCAACTGGAGTTGGCTGGGGTACAAATTGTGGTTGTATGCCAGGCGCAGTGTCCACGCTTTGAATGGGGGGTGATGGTTTTGAGATTGGGATTTCAGGTTGGGGTGTAAATGTTGGGGCTACGACTTTTGTTGCCTCTGAAATATTGATCTGTGGCATAGGGGTTGGAGAAACAATTTTAGTTGCCTCTGATGGCATCGCATCAATATTTTGTACCGTTGGGGATGCAGAGTGTTGAGCAAAATCTTCATGAAGATAGCTATTGATAGTTGAAAGAGTTGCTTCTTCTTTTTCATCAGGCTTATACGATCGTCTCAATGCACCCCGAAGAAGGGCTCTTTTTGAGTCGAGGCTATTTTCATTGGTTGGCGCTTGAGGTAAGGGTTTTGCTGATGTTATTATTGGAGCAGCAAAAAATTCTCCAATTAAAGCTTCGGACCCTTTTTTCTTATAGATGTACTGATTTTCAGCAGGGAAAGCACGTGCAAAATTCCTAATCATAACGTCCATTGGGCGGCCATCAATAGGCACAAATGCAAGCATTACACCAACTCCGCCAAAAAATGCACACAAGGGAAATTTAATGAAAGGGCTAATGGGAATCATAAATAAGACAGCAGCTAATATCCCGCCAGCCAAAATGTAGAGAAATTGCTTGACTGTAACGCTGCCTATTAATTTGAATTTAAATCCAGTGACGTCTTGAGGAATAGGGTGATTCTCCATAATAAAAACATTCGCGTAAGGTAAACGCGCTCATACTAAGCGTATAACGTGAAAATTTTAGGTGCAAGGAGCTCAAAGTGGGTCAAAAGTGATACGAATTTGAGGCTGTTGTGAAAAGAATCTGTGCACTGACAGTCTTTTTCTATGCAATGCCATGAAGCACAGCTCCTCCAACTGCTGGAGCAGCTGAAGCAACGGCCGCGGCTGCCGGGAGAATTCCCACAGCTCCTACAGCCCCAACCCCCATTGCGGCAAGAGCATAGAGTAGCCATTTCATCTTAAAGTCCGGTCTGACGCCTCGTGCCTCAAGATTTTTAAGCATGCGAGAACCTTCCTTGGACTTGCTTAGGGCTTCAGTTAGTTTTCCTGAAAAATTTTGCTCAAGTAACATCCATTCATGTTTTTGGAATCCTAGCTTGTCGGTTCCTGGAATTCTGTCTTTAATTTTGCTGCCAAGAGAGCGGGCAAGAAAGGTATCCATAAACAATTTATCTCTGTATGCGTTGCTATTTTTTGCATAGACATCGTCAAGTCGCTTCTTTTGCTCATCGGTGAGACTGGAAAGATCTACCGTTCTCCAGTCTACATCTACCATGACTGGTGTGCCTCCTATGACTGGCTGCTCTGTCTGAAAACCAAGCTCTCTCATCATGATCCTCTTCAGTCCTTCTTCTCCTTGGTACGCAAGCATTAGCATGTCATCCTTCATTTTAAATGGATCATTTCCCTTAGAGCGATCCTTTTCGTCGTATTTTATCCAGTTGTTTTTCATCGCATCCTTGATAAGCTTATCGTCTGCAGTTGATTGCTTTTCCCCGTCTTCGGTCGTGGCTTTTTTCTCAAGCTCGATCATTTCATCGTATCTCTTTTCAAGAGTGGTAGCTGCCGATTCTCCCAATATGTTTTCTAATTTGTCTATAAGTTCTGACTCTGCAGCGAGTCGTGCTCCCTTGCTTGCCCGTTCACTCTTAAGAGCATCTGCCTCTTTTTGCTTGATAATTCCCTCATTCTTTTTAATATCTTTTATGAGAGTGTTTCCTTCAGACAATTTTTGGGTTAAGCCGCTGACATAAGATGTCCCGCTTGCGTCCTTGCTTGTTGAATATTTTGCTGATAAAGCATTGTAATTGTTCTCTTCGTCATCGCTGACATTATTGTCCCTCTTGTAGGCGGTAATTGCGTCACTAGCTTTTTGCATGTCGTCTAAAACTTTGGCTCTATCAGCCTTGGGAGACGCAAGCCCTTGTTGTATAAGATCAAGACTGGTTCTTAATTTTACTATTTCTGTTAAAAAGGGAAGCTTTGGCATGTTTGTGTTATTTATGACATCAGCCCTAACAGATCTCATGATTGCTTCTGGGGATTGGCCGTCTCTTATCATTTTTTCAATAGCAGCTTTTCGTACAGCATCAAGTGGTGTAGCTGGAGGGGTAATGTCTGCATCAATTGAAGCAATGACATCGGTTACTAGGGGATTTACTTCTAGTATTTTTGCTTCGTTTTCGCTTTTTGCCTTCTTGTAGTCTTCATCTGTGGTTATTCCGGGGAGATTTTCTGCTTCTGCAGCAAGAAGCTTCATGCGTTTTACTACTTCATTCCTCATTACCGCATCTGTGCCTAGGGATTCTTCTAGGAGATCTTTTCTTTGCGTTTCGGAGAGAGACGATAGCTCTGGGAACATCTGCTGCATGGCACGACTTGCTGCCAGCATTTCAAGTCCTTTCGTCCTGGCCTTGTCGAAATCAGTTGCGTCTTTGATGCTCAAATCTCCTTTAGACCTTCTTTCCTGGATGACTTGATCAAGGTTTGACGATCCTCCCCCGCGTCTTCTGGCCTCCATGTAGATATCTATGTATTGAATATAGGAATTAACTCCATCTATTGCGTTCTTTGCAGTATTGTATGAATTCGTTTCGGCCATATCCGGAGTTTTTGTGGTGTCTAATTCCGTTGATGGGGGAGAGGTCGTTGTGCCTGCTATCTCTTTTGCTTTTCCTCCTCCAAAGCGAAGCTCCATGGTTGTGGCTCTTCCTGAGTTGAATGATCCGGCTCCAGTTTCTTTTGCAGCATCAAAGACCTTTTTCGTCAGTCCATCATGCTGTTCAACTTCTTGTAGCCGAGCCAGATGTGCTCTTGATGAGGCGTCCAATGATGGGAGGAAGTTTGTTTCGGTTCTGCGATGAAGTACTTGTTCCTTTGTTATTTGGGAGGCTATTTCTCCTGATCCTGTGTCTGACATAGTTATGGTTGTTGGTCTTGTTGTATTTGTTGTTGGATTTCTCCTAGTTGTTGTTGTGCTTGTTGTAGTTGGGTATTGTCTTGGATTGCTACCTCTTCTGCCTTAAAGGAGAGGTATACCTCTTTGTATACTGGCCACCTGTTAGACAGTTCCTCAAGAAAGACCATTAATTCTTCTCGTGAGGATAGTGTTTCTAGCCTGTCGAGGACGAATTGGGAGGATTGTTGAGACCCCGTGTCATCCATTGCTCCTGCTTCCATGGCTCGTATCATCGCATCAGCAAGCTTTGCATAGACAGCGTCTCTCTGTTCTGGTGTTACAAGCGCTGAGTTATCCATATATACACAATACGGCAAATTGAGGCTTGCTGTCAACGCATTCTAAAGAGTGGGATTGGCGATTTGCTTTACCCCGGTGATCTGAGAGATGAGGGTAACTATGAAAAATGAAAGGAAGATAACAACAAGACCCATGATTGCATAGGTCAGAGTCTTTTTTGCAGAGTCGATTTTTGCCTGATCACCTTTAGAGGTGGTGTATTGAAAAGCAGCGTAGATGATAAGAATAAGAGCAGCAAGGCCAGCAAAGGCAAGAGCTGCGTTAATGATGTTCGTGATTATTATTGGGATACAGGCGAGGGTTGCTACGCCATTTTCAAGACAGGAATCCCACATAGAGATTATTTGCCCGTTAGGGTAGGAAGCTCAAGCTTAAAGAGGTTGAGGTTGAAAAGTCCTAGAACAAGATTGAGGATAAAGAATGACAAGAAGACAATTATAAGTCCAATAACGGCTGCGATAATTTGATTTCTTGCAGCTTCAACTCCGCCCTTGTCTCCTCCAGAGGTTATCCATTTGATACCTCCCCAGAGTAGGAAGAATAGTGCAATAAGAACAGCAATAACGAAAGCGATGGTTACTACAAATCCAAGAACTTGTCCAAGAGTAAGGTCTTGTCCTGCACATGCAGCATTAAGAACTCCCTTGGCATCCTGACAAGGGTTAAGGTCTCCTTCTGCGGCAAAAGCCTGAGGAACTGAAAGAAGGAATGCGGATGAAGAGCTTAGGATGGCAGAAAGTTTTTTCATGTTGAAGACAGAATAAAATTTAGAATTTAATTTTTTCATGTCTAGTTAATTGTTATCAGGTTTGAAATCCCTTGTCAAGGTCTAGAGGGATATGTTGAAAAAGTCCGCCCCTAGTGATTTTCCAATAAAATTGATTATGAAAAAAGAGAGCAGTGCAATAATCAGCCCAATAACCGCAAATGTAATTGTGCGTCGTGCACTTTCAACTTTTGTCTTGTCTCCTTCTGACATGATGTAGTTGAGCCCGCCATAAATAACAAATCCAAAAGAGACTATAACGCAGACTATTAAAAATATTGCAATGCCATTACTGATCAGTCGCCCGCCATCCCCATCCAATCCCCCCGTTGGAATATTGGTTGGTGCTTGTATTTCTTGGGTTCCTCCCTTGCCGTCAGGAATAGAAAGCGTAAGTAGGTTTTTCATTAATTAAAGCCTGGTATTTTAAGAATATCCGCTGCTATTACCGATAGTATCACAAGAGAGAATATTATAAAAATAAGTCCAAGAATTGCAGAGGTGAGCGTTTGGCGGGCTCCTTGGATCTGTTCTTTATTGCCTCGGGATGTGAGGAGCCTATACCCAGAGAAGATAAGAAGGAAGAGTGCGCCGATACCCGCAAAATACAATATTATGGAAAATATTCGCATGATAAAGCCTATGGGATCAAGGGCAATCGGTCCAATTGCGGTTTCTATTTCTGGGCAATCGAGGGGATTTTTGACATTTGTCTTTTTTGTACAAGGGAGAGGGACTCCGCTTTCTCCTACAGATGCGATTGCTTCAAGTAGGTCTGAGAATTTCTTTGAGTCACTTTGATTGGGATCTTCTATGGCCTCACACTTTGTTTCATGCTTTTTTGCATCGACAGTGCAAACATTCTTTATGTATGTGAACCCCCCCTGGCAGTCATCTGCCCTCAGAGAGCGATTACCTTCATTTATTTGTTCGCTAAGCTTGATTGTATATTTGCCAGCAATTACACCTTCCGGTCTTTTGGAGGTGCTCCAATTGTCTTTGTCATTCAGCCAGTCGTCTGTTGGAAGAGTTATCTTCTTGGCTTCTCCAACTTTTAAATCCGGCGTGCATATCTCCTCGTGAATTCCTGGTCCATCGAATGAAATGTGGAAATTATTACTATTCTTTTTCCCATTTTTCGATAGAGCATCAAGGGTGATACTAAAGTCAAACATTTCAGGTGCATTGTTCTTTCTCGGAGTAACTGTGGCTATGGGCATGTGGTGGTTGACATAAAAGCCAGCTCTTCCTTTTACTTGGTAGGTATCTCCCTGCTGCTGATAAATGGTTGCTAAATAAATGTGTCCGGCGTGAAAATAGTCACGGTCATCTTGACAGTCTGTCTTGAGGCTACCTTCATTTGCTGCGCATACTGTAAGAGGGCTGCCGTCAAAATCCTTGAGACCCTTAACCCTATCCTTGTCTATGCCTTGTTCGATAAATTTCGTAATTGCATTGTCTGGGAGCATTTCCCACCCAATTATGCACATGTCCCCGCGGAGACACATTTTATATTCGCCACCCTCAAGGTCTGGAAAGCCAATGGTTACTTTTTCAATAGCATCGTCTATCTCTCGTGGGGGTGGGGATAGTTCAAAACCCACGCCCTGTGCTTGGACATTTGCTTGCGGGGTAAAGGATGAGAAGAGCAGGAGGAGAAGCGTGAGCAGTATTTTTTTCATGGTATTTTAATAATACACAAAATGAATTAATTTAGCTTATACCCTTTACCTTTAATTGTGTGGATATATCGAGGGTTTGAAGGATCTTTTTCTATTTTCTTTCTGAGTCTGTAGAAAATTTGATCAAGCGCTTGGTCTGTTACTCCCTCTAGGGATTTTTGATCTCCCCAGACTGAGTTGATAATCTCATCTTTTGTGCAGAGTTTTTCTTTGTTCTGGATAAGATACTTCATGAGTTTAAATTCAAATGGGGATAGCTTTTCAGATATTGGCATGTCTCCAACCATTATTTCATTTTTATCCTCGTCGTATGTAATTTTTTCGGTGCTTTCAATTGGTACGGTTTTTATAAATGCTGCAAATAGGGGAATTGCTATTCCGGATTCTTTTACAAGATATGTATTTACAAGATATGGGAAATCTTGTTGGGCTTCTTTATATGACACATCTTTTTTGATGGCAAGCTGCTCTGAGGGGAGGAGGCCAGACCACAATTCTTGAAGGGCCTTTTGAATGGTCGGCCTTTTTAGAAGATACTCTTCAAGGCTTTCTATTTTTGATTCTTCAGTAATGGCTGCTTCAAAAGATAGCTTTGAAAGTTTTGGATGTCCACCGGTGAGTCTTAGAATTTCGTCTTTCATAGATGGCTCAAGCGTTTTCCTTGCCGCACGCTCAATATAGGAGACTCTAAAATTTATCCAGTCTTCGTCGTAAAGCTTGTTGTACACGACATTTTCTGCGACAAGGTCGTGGTAGTCAGAAAGAAGAATTGGGTCGACCTGATCCTCAAGCGGTCTTGTGAGAGAGAAGATGCATCCAAAGCGATATTTTACGTGATTCCTTAGAACTCTTAGATTGGTAAAAAATTGAGGGGTTACATCAGAGACAATTGAGTCAAAGCGATCAAATAAAAGATTGATAGTTAGTTTTTTTTCGATAGATAGGTAGTCAAGGCTTCTTTTAAGAGCTTGAAAAAGCATCATTTCATCCTGCATTTCAAGACCCTCTTTTAAATAGTCATTAATAACTTGTGACTCCTCTGTCATCCGTCTTTCACCAAGGGTAAATGAAAGAGAGATGAGTATGAATTTTGTAATGTCATAGAGGGGTTTGTCTTTTATTTCGGCACAGTCAATGTAGACAAAGTGAAGGAATTTTTCATATTCTCCGAAATTTTTAAAACGCGCTTCTTTATTGTAGGCAAGCAGTCTCATGACATTGCTCTTTCCTGCACCGGGAAGTCCTACGAGTTGTACTGATAATCCTTTTTCAAGGTAAGGAATGAGCATCTGGATCTCACGGCTCCTTGTTGTGGGAGGGTAGAGAGAATCGAAATATTTAAGTGGTTCAAGGCTCATACCTTAATAATACAACGAATAAGAGGGGTTTGTCAGGAAGCTGTAATGTAGATATCAAGTTCACTTGCTCTTTTTTTCCTACAATGCACGCATGGATTATGAATTGACACATAGAGCTCAACTCCCGTATCCTGGAAGTAGGATGGATGAAGAACTAGAGGTAAAAAAGACGGTACAAAGCTCTCCAAAAGAACAAGCTCAGCGCGTTGCAGAACAAAGAAAGCAGGATGAGGCGGAGGCTGTGCGACGTAATGTAACAATCGATTACATTCGCAACGAGAGACAGTGGAAAAAATTAATAAAGCAAAGTGAGGATAGTGGAAAGAAGTTTACTGCTGAGGAGCTTGAGAGTTTTAAGAAAAAAATCGAAAAAGGAGAACCCCCTACAATAGCGGGGGGAGCGATAGATGTGGCCTTTGATGGTTTTGACGCCGAGAAGTATAAGGAAAATAAAATTCTCTATGGTCTTGCCCAAGAGCTTAAGGACTTGGATAAAAATGATCCAGACTTGGAGAAAAAATATAAAGAAATTTCGCAGAGAGTTATAAGGCTGATGGGAAGTCTGGGGGTGCCAGAGCCGGAAGGTAATAAATTCATTCAAGACATGAATCAAGAAATTCAAAAGCTTCGTGCTGAGCGAAAAGAAACAGGGGGGGATGAGGATGGGGTGGAGGGCGACGGAATATTTTCTCAATTTGAGGTATATAGATATGAAGGTACCGGCCTTGAACCACTTGCACGGGCTATTGCTGAGCTGGGAAGACAGAAAAAAATTGATGAGGGGGCTCTAGGAAGAATCGTAAGTCAGGCGCAAGGATTATTGGGCCAGCAGGGTGTTACGCAGGAGCTGCTAGATTCCTTCAATAGGGAGGTTCAATCGAAAGTTGCCGAGACTAATGCGGCAAGACAACCACAAGCGACAGCTGGTTCAAGATCCGAAAGGCGTCTTGATGACCAGCCAAAGTCCATACAGGAAATATGTCGATGGATTATTGAAAAAGAGGGAGACGAATGGGGGCCAGGTGGTGTTAACGAGCTTATAGACAAGTGGGAGCAGGGTGCAAAATTCAATAAAGCAAACTTTGTGAAGTGGGTAAGAGAAAGAATGCTGCATTTCCAGGACTTAGACCCAAATAATCCTAGTGTTAATCTTTTGGGATCAATCGGTATTGAGACGCAATTTAGAACAGTTGGTCTTATTACTATGATCAATAATAAAAAACAGTATTTTAAGGATGAGGGGAGTACTGACGAGAAGGGTAGGAGCGTTGTTTATTCAGAGTTGGCAGATGACATTATTAACGAGGTGTATTTATTTAATACTTCAAGAAATCACGACGCGGGATACAGATTTGAGATGTGGAGTGATGAAGGTCTTCCAAAATTTATTCAAAATATTCACCAGAAAAGTGATTTTACAACAGGAGCACAGATGAAGAAAATATTTTCATTTTCTGCGGATTATGGAAAGGAAGGAGACACAAAGGTGGGGGATACCATACGCACAATTTATGAGGCTTATTATTTCATCTCTGACTACGATGAATTGCAAAGGGTGCTGGGAAAAGATTCGGTATTTTTTACAAGGAAAGGATTTGAGGATGCCTGGCGACTGAGCCATAACAAGCCAAATAACGAGCCAATACCGGAAGACTATAAAGGACTTTTTGATTCGATGTTTGACGCATCAGGACAGCCAATTAAGAAAGAATTTTTAAAATTCGTCAACCTCTTTAATGACACTGGCAAAAAACAAACAGAGATATCTCTTGTGAGAGAGGCTCTTCGCCTTGCTGGGGAACAAAAGCATGGCCTTGAAAGTGGGCTTAACAGTACCGGGGCGGAGAGGACTGTTAAGAGAAAGAACTTGGAATATGCTGAAATGTGGGCAAATACAATGGTGAGGTGGACCGGTGCTGCTGCAAGAAATGATACAGGAGCAATTGGGTATGACGCATTCACAAAGCCCCAAAGATTTCAGCAATATAGACTCCGTCAGTCTAAGGCGAGCAGAGGAGCCCCTCATGGAAACGAGTATGATCTACCTGTAATAAAAAGCCTTGCTCTGGATTTTTTTAATGGGATATTCGTTGAGCGACCGATTGGAGAAGATAATAAAGAACTTACACCATTTGAAGTTCTTAGGATGCTTGATGACGTTGATGAGAAGAAAAAGAATGGAGAGCTTAGCGAAGAACAGCTTAAGTTAGAAAAAGATAAGGTACTAGATCTTCTTAAATTTAAGCAGTATACCCAGCTTGATTACGCTAATAACCATCTGGCGAGATCCTATCAGATATTTCATTCCATGATGGGAGCAAATGAGCTTAATTTGGATCAAATAGTAACCCATGACCGATTTAGAGGACTAGTTTTTGATAGGGGTAAATTTGAAGAGCAAGTTAAAGAGGGATTTATCAAGCCTATCCGTTATGCATTTAGCACCTATTCAAACATTGATTATTCAAAAGAAGTGAGGGTCTGGGTGGGGGAAAAAGACGGAATCCCTCAATATGAGACGAAGACTATGGCTGAGGCTATGTTTGGACCGGTTACTCTCCAGGGATTTTACAAGAAGGAGAGGGGTCCGGATGGGAAACCTGTTGTGGATAAGGAAAAGCTTAGGGAAAAAAGAAGTTCTTTATATAAGAATGTTTGTAGATCAATAATTGCCTCACACTTACAGGCTCACAGAAAATACAACAGTGGCTATGCATATATGAATGAGGGTCAGGTTACAAAATTTATTGAGGCCCTCGAAACAATCCGAGAAACCGAATTGGAAGACGTTGGAGAGAACACTCAGTTGAGTCGTGGAGAGATGTTCTTTTCGCATGAGGATATCGCTTGGATTCGAAAATATAGTGCAACTGAAAATTGGAGATTGATACTTACTGACGTTGTGAAGGATGCAGGAATGGGTGTTATGGGTGGGATGTTCAAGGGATTGAAAGACTTTTTTGATGATGTAGCAAAGGGCTAGCTTCTAATGGCCGGATCCTGGGGCACCACCAGTCTGGCCACCATTGTTTTGACCACCCCCACCTTCAGGAGCTTCTCCGTCTCCATGGCTTTCCGTGGTAGCGTCCACACCAGCAGTTGCATCAGTGGGAGCTCCAGCAATTGGTCCACCATCGTCTGGGCCAGAGGATGTTGGTGGTGTTGGAGGGACGTGTGGAAGCGAACCACCTCCTGATCCACCAGAGCCTGAACCACCTCCTGATCCACCAGAGCCTG
>CAZHDZ010000008.1:0-11112 GCA_964531275.1 uncultured Gammaproteobacteria bacterium | reverse complement strand
CTGAACCTCCACCTGAACCTCCACCTGAACCTCCACCTGAACCTCCACCTGAACCTCCACCTGAACCCGTAGCTGGAGGCCTAAATCTTCCAAATAGTCTTCGTTGGGTGGGTTTTTCATTTCCATCTTCGTCAAGGTGTTTGGTGTATTTATTAAAACTTCCGCCAGAGAGGCCCGCTGCAACTCTTCCCCATCTTTCGCCTACTTTTCTTGTCAATATATTGTCATGTCCATGAGCATCTTGCCCCCATAGCTTTCCCCAGCCGCCCTTGATAGGGGAGGATATGACTCCTGAGCCTGTCCCAATTGCTCGGCCAATTGCTGCTGAGTATTTCATCTCAGGAGCTTTAAATGCTTTCTTCACAATATTTACAGCCTCAGGCATGATTAGAATGATTCCAAGACCAATAAGTGAGACAATTGCGCTTCCGCTATTTGTGCCAGGATCACCTATGAGGGGCGGAACAAAATTCCCTCCAATTGATGAGGCTTGATCTTGTATGGTCTTTCCGAGCATGAAAAGCAAGATAACTGTAGGGAATGCTGCAAGATTTGCGCTGACGCTTCTAAGCCACGGTCCAAAGCCTCCAGGAGCCCCGGGGAGTATCCCCCCAACAATCCAAAAGGGGGCAAAGATGACGTCAAGGAATATATAGACATAGCATTTAATGAGTGAGAACCAAACTCTAAAAAGCGCAGACAGAATTGCTAAACAAATTATGAGATAAGCAATTGCCGTTGCAATTAATCCTATGATTTTCGCTCCAAAAAATAGTCCAACCACATTTCCAATGAGGCCACCAACTATACCTCCACCTGCGCTAAACAAGCTATTGCCAATGTATCCACCGATAATTCCTGTTACAACCATTCCAAGAATATTTCCAATGCTCCCCTCAAATAGAGAAGCTATTATCCCTCCAACACTAGATGCGGCTGGTGCTGCTATGCCGTTAATACCTCTTAGGGGACCGATGGCAACAACTGGGTTAGTGTCAATGTGCGTAAGTGTTGTTAGCCCCTGACTGTCAAAGACATGAATAATGAGATAAATTATCACGTACATCATATCGATCAAAAATCCTGCTATCGCATAGGACATAGTTATTAGAACGAGCGCAATAATAACCTTTGGTATCTGATTTTGAATCGTCATGACAGTTCTTGCGTCAATATTGAGTCTGAACATAATTCCAAGACCGAGAAGAATAAAGATAAGGACAAAAAATAAATACGTAAGATTTCTAAAAGTAGTCCAGATGTTAAGTACGGGACTAAGGCCATGAAATCCGATTCCGGTTCCAAAACCTGTAGTTGCCTGTTCTGGTGTATTGGGGGCAGCGTATGTATTTTTTGACAACCCAAAATTAGAAGCAAGGTATCCCACATAATGAGTGCTTGAGACAGGAATGTTGTAGGTGAACCCAATCATGCCTGCTGCAACGCCTGTTAGGCCTCCACCTGATTCAACATAGCCAATCTTTTTGGTGTTGGGGTCAATTCCAAGGCATTGTTTGTCTGGATAAATAACATCCTGTCCTCCTACAAAGCATGTAGCAGTGGATAGGATTTCAATAAAAACATTTTGGGTATACACGTGAAAGTCTTGAGGGACGTTGCTATTGGTGTTGAGTGGATAGGCAGGTTGTTGTGGGGAGCTTGTCTGAGCAAATGACTGTCCAGTAAAAATAAGTGTCAGAATAACAGCAAAAAAGAAACCAATAAATTTTCGCATGGCAGATAATTTCAGTATGGCCAAAAATGACGTGAAATGCAACCCTTTTGAAGCAAGTTAAGGTTGACACACTCATGCATAGCGAGTAGTATATGAGGACTCATGAAGAGGGTGTTAATACCAATTATTCTTGCCACATTTTTTTTAATTACTAGCTCTCGTGTCACCTATATACATGCACAATCGACAGATGTTGTCGTTGAGACAGAAAGCCCAGTAGGGGTTGAGGATAGTTCTACGGAGAGTGCTGTCCTTAAGCCGGAGCGGGTTAACTATGAATTCCCTTATCCCGGCATGCTTCCCGATAATCCATTTTATGTCCTAAAAGTTATTAGAGACGGGATAGTGAAGATGCTTATAAATGACGAAATGAAAATGGCACGGTTCAGTCTTTTAAATGCAGAGAAGAGAGGGTTTTCAGCAAAGCTTTTGGTTGATAAAAATAAAGACAGTCTCGCAGTAGAAACTCTCTCAAAAGGAAATAATTATTTGAACGATTGTATTGCAGCTATAAGAAGATATCAAAAGACTCATCCAAAAAGTCCTGATACTAAGCCATTTCTTATTCAACTAGATGCATCAACGAGAAAACTTATTGAATTGCAGCAGGACATGAAAGCTGCAATCAATAAAGATCAGCAGCAAGCTTTCTTAAAAGAAAATCAAAGAACAATAGAGATAGAACGAACCGTTAGGGTTCTTATTAACGCAAAATAAATATCGTGAAAATATTTTGAGGTGGAAAATTGAGTTGCTACGATTTGATACATTTGTTAATAGTTGACGCGACAAATCTAGTGGTTTACAGTAGTTACTGACACTAAATATTGTGTTTGTACGTTTCACAGTACAGTATTTTACCTAGTACTTTTACCCTTCATGAGCCTCAGGGGTTGCGAGAGGGAAAAGATCTTAGTACCTTTACAATACGCTTAGAAGAATCTAGATATGCATTGTCCCTATTGTCATTCAAATAACACAGAAGTTTCTGAAACGAGAGTTGCCGAAGATGGCAGCAATATACGAAGAAGAAGGCTCTGTAGTGGTTGTAAAAAAAGGTTTACGACATATGAGAGGGTGGAGAACATAATGCTTGTTGTTAAGAAGAAGGATGACAGGAGCGAGCGTTTTTCAAGAGATAAATTGAGAGGCGGAATTCTTAAATCTGTAGAAAAAACAACAGTTTCTATAGAGCAAGTAAATAAGATCGTAGATGAAGTTGAGAAAGAACTGTTGTCATCAGACAGCGTAGAAGTTGAAAGCAAAATGATCGGAAGATTGGTTGCGGCACGACTCAAGAAGCTCGACAAGATCGCATATATTAGATTTGCCAGCGTATTTCAGCATTTTGTTGATATCGAAGATTTTGAGAGAGAAGTGAAGAAGCTGCTTAAATAAAAAAATATGGAATTAACAGGAATTCGACAAAAAGTATTTCTTGATCGCTATGCGCTCAAAGACAAAGAAGGAAATCTTACAGAGCACACACCTGAGGAAATGTGGAAAAGAGTTGCATGGGGAATTTCTCAAAACGAAAAAAAGAAAGACCAGGCTCATTGGGAAAAAGAATTCTATAGAGTCATGGATGAATTTAAATTCGTCCCCGCAGGAAGAATCCTCTCCGGTGCCGGAACCAACTACCAAGTAACTTATTTCAATTGTTTTGTTATCCCATCTCCAAAAGATTCACGTGATGGAATTTTGGAAAGCCTTAAGCAGCTTGTCGAAATTCAAAGTAGGGCTGGTGGGGTAGGGCTTAATCTCTCATCTCTTAGACCTAGAGGTGCTCGTGTGAAAAAGGTAAATGGCACGTCATCTGGACCTGTTACGTGGGCAGGGCTTTTCTCATATGCAACTCATGATGTTGTTCAACAGGGGGGAAGTAGGCGTGGGGCAACTATGCTTATGCTTTGGGATTGGCATCCTGACATTGAGGAATTTATAACCGTTAAAGAAGATCTTACAAAGATTAATGGTGCCAATCTTTCTGTATGCGTGTCTGATGGATTCATGGAAGCTGTAAAGGCAGATTCCGATTGGGATTTGGTGTATCCAGACATTGATGATCCTGAATACGATCTGAAATGGAATGGAGAAATCAACGAGTGGAAGGCTATGGGCAAGGCTGTAAAAGTTCACAAAACCGTTAAGGCAAGATATCTGTGGGACTTAATTTGCAATGCGGCATGGAAGAGTGCAGAGCCAGGACTTCACTTCATGGAGCGTTCTAATAAAAGAAGCAACACATGGTACTTTGAGCAATTGATCGCAACAAATCCTTGCGGAGAACAACCTCTTGGTGCTTGGGCTGTATGTAATTTGGGAGCAATGAATTTATCTGCTTACGTAAAAGATGCCGATTTATCTTCCGAAAAAGCAGGATGGTTTGATTTTGAATCCTTTGGTAAAGATGCAAAAGTTGCAATGAGACTTTTGGATAACGTAATCGATCAGACCTACTACTTCTTTAAAGAAAATGAAAAATGTGCAAAAGATATACGAAGAACGGGTCTTGGAATCATGGGCCTTGGAGATGCATTAATTAAAATGCAGTTGCCATACGGATCAGAAGAGTCAATTCCAGTTATTGAGAAGATATTTAAGACTTTGCGAGACAATGCATATGAGGCATCTGCTGATTTAGCTTCAGAAAAGGGAGTATTTCCAAAATTTGATAAAGAGAAATACATGGAAGGGTACCACATAAAAGCATTACCAAAAAAGATTCGTGAACAAATTGAAGAAAAAGGAATAAGAAATGCTGTCCTTTTGACTATTGCTCCAACCGGGACGACATCTTTGGTCTCAGGCGTTTCATCTGGAGTAGAGCCAGTATATGAATTCTCATTCTTAAGACGATGGCGCGGAGGAGAGGAAATTATCTATCATCCACTATTTGAGGAGTGGAAGAAAGCTCATCCAGAAGCAGATAAGCCAGGATATTTTGTAAGCGCGAATGACCTAACCCCTCTGGAGCATGTTAGAGTCCAAGCCGTTGCGCAAGAATATATTGATTCATCTATTTCAAAAACAGTTAACGCTCCAAACTCACACACAATTGATGACGTAAAGACTCTTTATATGATGGCGTACGACATGGGTCTTAAGGGAGTTACTTATATGAGAGACGGTTCTCGCCAAGGAGTTCTTGAGAGGGTTGAGGAAAAGAAGAAGGAAGAGGAGGTAAAGGAGGCAAAGGCTATGCCAATTCGAAAAAGACCATTGGCACTTACTGGTGTGACTCACGAGACTCAGACACCTCTTGGAAACACCTTTATTACGATAAATCACGACAGTGAGGGAAGACCTTTTGAGCTTTTCATAAATTCAGGAAAATCCGGAAGTGACGTTATGGCTATGTCTGAGGCATTGGGACGCATTATGTCGATGGTGCTTCGAATGCAATCAGCAGTTGAACCACGTGAGAGAATTCGCGAAATGATAGATCAGTTGACTGGAATTGGTGGGGGAAGATCTGTCGGATTTGGTCCAAATAGAGTGAGATCTTTGCCTGACGCGGTCGCAAAAGTTCTTGCAGAGCAATTTGAATTTAGGGTAAATGGACATGTCTCTGATAGAAATCCCATGAAACCTGTCTTAGCGGATGCTCCAAAACAGGGGGAGACGGTTGTGACTCCACAAGCTGAGTCAACCGTTTCAACTCAGTCGCCATTGCCTATGGTAGCAGCTGCCCCAACACCTTCAGCAAATGCAGATTTGTGTCCGCAATGCGGAGCAGCAGCCTTCGTTCACGAAGAAGGATGCGCCAAGTGCTACGCCTGCGGCCATGCCGAATGTTAATTCGGCAATGGACACAGGCGAGTGATGCTTGTGGTCATGCGGAGTGTTAACGACGCATGCCAACAAGTGCAAGGACGACCAACGGTCAGACTTACGCGTGCCAGACGAGTGCTAGATTTATTTTAATTTTATACAGGTAATCACGGTGTAAATCCGTGAGTGTGCCGCAACTGTCAAACTCAGAAAACTGTATAAAATCATTCCGCCCGAGCAAGGTAATACTTATGCCAATTTATACAAAAAAAGGAGACAAGGGTAGAACCTCTTTAGGGAGCGGTGTAAAGGCATGGAAAGATAGCCTGCGAGTTGAGGCGTACGGAACCGTAGACGAGCTCAATGCAGTTCTTGGGGTTGTCAGTTCTGAATATTTGAATTCAAAAGAAGGGTATGCCCGTTACCTTAATGAGATCGTCAACCAAATTCAAGATGACCTTTTTTGTATAGGGTCCTATCTATCAAACCCTGCAAACGCTAATTTGTTAGGTTTACTTCCCCAAAGAACAATCGTTTTTGAAAAATACATAGATGAAATGACTGAAAAAATGCCAGAATTAGCAAATTTCATATTGCCCGGAGGTGGGAAGGGCGGGGCGCAGTTACAACTTGCAAGAACTGTAAGTAGGCGCGCTGAGCGAAGACTTGTCACACTTTCCAAAAAAGCAAGAATTAATGAGAATGTTCTCCAATATATAAATCGTTTGTCAGACCTTTTATTTACCATGAGCAGGTATTCAAACCACAACGAACACGTTTCCGAGACAATATGGAAGCGTAGATGAAGATAGATATTGGGTGAAGAAGGGTGTAATTCCCTAGCTGTGCCGCAACTGTCCTTCGATAAACTCAGGATCCTGAGCCTGTCGAAGGGATATAGTCAGAACCCCTTTTAGTCTTTTCGAGCAAAAAAGCGTATGGAAACGTTATCTCACGCGCCAGTAGAGGCGCAATCTACCCAACAAGTCAGAGCATATGATATTGGCTTTGACCAGGCAAAGGGCTTACGAATTAGCCAAATAGAAAATCCCGAGGAAAGACTTTTTGCTGAGGAACAATTTTTTTCGTATCTTGATGCTCAAATGAACACAACCCTAGGTGAGCGTTACAACGTAAGTCTTAGTAAATTCTCATATGACATAAAGGATGGTCAAATGTGGGGAAAGGATATGAACGAGCCTTTTATGAATTCTCTTAAGAGGGGGAGAGATTATCGAAAATTGTATGGTAAAGCTATTGATCATGCTCGGGAAGGAGCGGAGGTTGTTGGATTTGAAAAAGTGCAAAAGGCTTTGACATCAAAAGAAGCACAGGTAGGGGATATGATGCTCTCGATCTCACCGAGGGGACTTGCCAATTCAGAATATCAGCGTAATTTTTATGACATATTTAGCATAAAGCAAAATGAACGCGGCGAAATGTATGTTGAGACGAGAAGGTACGCGTCAGCACTAAGCATTTCGGACTACGAAAAGAAGCTTGGGGTTTTTGGTAGTGCTGAGGATTTTCTTGCTAACCCAATAGTCTTGCCAAAAGGACTTACTCCAGATGATCTACATGCATTCCTACATGAGGATTACGATTTCATGCAGGACGATGAATTTGAGGTTATCAAGCAAGAGTGTAAGGGAGTTATGAATGCATATGCAAGAGCAATCATAGAGCAGCCCGGAAATGATACTTTGCACAGAATACTTTTCAACACAATTATTAATAAGGCAGATGATATTTCTGAGAAAATAAAGAATGGTAATTATAATTATCAGTTTTCTGGGCTAGCAACTCTTCAGCAAGAGGTAGAGGCGTATGGATTCCAGCCAGTTAGGGATGTAGAAACAGGATGCGGCACTCTTGGCGGATATGACGTTCAAATAATATCCCCCTTTGGAGTAGTGGAGTATGCAAGTGACACATATGGGGAAAGATCCTTCAATTGCCCTTCTTGTAAGAAGGAAAATATACGGCCAGTTAATCAACTATTGCCTCGATGTCTCCATTGTGGAAGCTCAGATGTGGCGTGCTAATTCTGTATACAATAATTGTGTGCTGAATTTTTTTGTCTCACTTTTATACCCAAAAAAATGCGTCAAATGTAAGAGCAGTGGGGCATATATTTGTGCTCGATGCTTTGCCCAGATCAATTTTTTGGAATATCAAGTTTGTTCTGAATGTGGCAAGGGGTCTCTTGATGGATTAACTCACCCAAAATGTAAAAAGAGATATGGCATGGACGGATTGATAAGTGTGCTTGCCTACAAGGGTATTGTTAAGAGGCTTTTATATCAATTTAAGTATCCGCCATATTTATCTGACCTCAAAACCGTCTTGGGAGCCTTGTTGTACGAGGGGCTTATTCAGCAAGCAGCATTTATTAAATTCACTGAAAATAAAAATCTAGTGCTTGTTCCTGTCCCTCTTCATGCAAGTCGATTGAGGAAAAGAGGGTACAATCAGGCAGAATTATTAGCAAATGTTCTCTCTCAAAAGCTAGAAGTACCGGTAAAGAATCTCTTGATGAGGACAAAGGATTCAAAACCTCAGTACAAATTAACAAAAGAAGAGAGGGGGAAAAATATTTCTGACGCTTTTGCAATAAATCGAAAGTTTATAAATTTCCCAAAAGGGAGGAATGCGATTCTCGTCGATGATATAGCTACTTCAGGAATTACGATGCGTGAATGTGCGAAAGTTCTAAAAAGAAATGGAATTCAAAAAGTCTTGGGAATAACTCTTGCTCATGAAGGATAGTTAGGTTGTTGCTTGAGTAGTGGAGGGCGTCTTAAGTTCTTGCCCTGTGAACGTAAGAACTGGATAATTTTCTCCACCTTCTCGGATAAGCTCTTTTATTTTTTCGCCTGAAAGTACGTCATTTCCCGTTGCAGCCATCTGTTGTTGTTTTGCTTGGTCAATCTTGCTATATAATTCTGGATTTTTGTCTCTTAGAGCATCCTCATTGAGCTTAAGCATTTCTCCAACCTTTTCCCAATCAGAAGGGTTTTCATTGTCAAAGTTGCCATTTATCCTTTTAAGAACTTGCGTTAAGCCTTCACCTTCTTGCACTTGGGCTGTGACAATTTCTTGCTTATTAGGCTCTTTCGAGTCTTGGTCTGATGAGCCATTGTCTTGCACAACATTAAATGGTGATTCTGAAGACGGAGGAGCGGAATCGACGGTTTGAGTGTGAGGTGCGATTGGCGCCTGGTCTGCAAAAGAATCATTGTTGCCGTCAGCCCTAGTTGCTCCAAGAACAGCTCCTACAATAATTGCAGCAGCAGCAGCTTTTCGTCCCCAACTCTTAAGTTTGCCAAACTTACTCTTGTCTTGTTTTTCCATTAGTTCCTGTTTTCTCTGCTCAAAGTCGATAACAACAGCTTTTATTGCTTGTCCTGGCGCTTCTTGCTGTCTTTCGGGAGTTGCTTGGGTTGGAGGTGTGTTGCCAGTTTCGTGATCTGCGTACATTTGCTCAATAACATGATTTCTTACCTCTTCGGGGAGATCATCTCTCATAGATCCACCATTTTGAATCCTTTGTATTTCAGCGCGAGCCTGTTCAAGAGCAGTTAGTTCTTGAGGTTCAGGTGAAATACCAGAAGCTTGTTGTTCTGCCTGGGCAACTGCATTTGCTTTATATTCCTCTCGTGCGTCTGGTGTCATTCTGTTTTGGCGTTGAAGTTCTTCCGTGTCGACTGTTGAAAGACCAGGGATAAATCCTCCAACCTCTGCTGGTTTTGGTTCTTGTGGTTGCTCAACAACTTTTGTCCTTTCTCTATATTGAGCAAAGGTTTCACCGATCATTGCGTCTTCAGGTCTATTTGCGTTGAAGGCTTCCTCCTCTGCATTGCTTACAGCATCTGCTTTGTAGGCAGCTCTTTCTTCAAGCGTCATTTTATTCTGTTTTTGAATTTCTTCTGTATCTGCAGTGGTAAGACCGGATACGAACCCTCCAACCGTTGGCGCTTTTTTCTCTTGTTGTTCTGCTGGAATTTTGGTTCTTTCTTTGTAGTCTGCGAATGTCTCACCTATCCATGCATCTTCAGGTCTATTTGCGTTGAAGGCTTCCTCCTCAGCTTTGCTAACTTCAGCCGCTTTATAGACGGCTCTATCTTCAGGAGACATAGCATTTTGTTTTTGTAATTCTGCGACGTCACTGTCTGAAAGGCCTGGAATAAATCCTTCAGCTTGTTTTTCTAGAGCTGGGTTGGCAACACCATCTTCTGCAGGTTCAGCTTGGCTCTGTGGGGGAATTGCTTCTGCTTGTTTTGCTTGAGCATCTCGTATCAAGTTATCCATTTTGACAGATTTTATAGCTATTGGGTCGATAGAGTAGCCCGCATTTATTTTTTGAGCAAGCATATTCTTAAGAAGCGCACTTGAAGCAGGGACTTTCTTGCCTTCTCGTGCTAAATCTCTTTTGAATACATCTATCTCATCCGAAGTAAGCTTGGAAGCAATATCTTTTACGGCTATTTTTCTCGCTTCAGCAGCTGCTTTTCTTGCTTCAGCACGTTCTTTCTTAACGACAGTATCGAGCATCGTCATCTTTGCCCGTATTTCACTTGTCTGGATTGATGACAATCCTTTGGCTGCTTTGTCGACCATCTTAACGTCATATTCTGCGCCAGCTGCCTTGAGAGTCTTTTTAACCTGCTGACGAATAGGAGTTTCGGCATCTCGAATTTGCTTATTGTAGTCGCGTCTCAGTCTTTTTGCGGCAGTCTCAACATCGCCTAGGTTACCAGCAGCTTCTCGTCTAATAAGTCTTGAGAGATTTTCTGCAATTACCTTTCCCTTCTCGGAAGGAACCATAGCGCCTGCGGGAGAAAAGTCTACTGCATCTGCTTTTCCTTCCAGGAAGAGGTCAATATTATTGCCGAGATTGTTTTTGATTCTTTCTTGATTGGTTGTGAGTTCTGCTTCAGGAGTTCTTTCCCGACTTACTTTGGGCGCCCCTTCAGTAGGGGAGGCTTCAATTATTTGAGGGGCGCTTTCTGCTTCACGTGCAGCAATTGTTGCATCTCTTTTCTCCATGAACGCTTTATATGAAGGGTTTTCAGCAGGAACGCGTAGATCTTTTTGCTCTTGCGGCTGTTGTTGTGGTTGTCCTTCTCCCTGTTCGCTCATAGTTGTTTTGAGCTTGCTTTAGCAAGCTGTTCTCGTATTCGTTGGGTGACTAGATCATCAAGATTTGAAATGTGTTCTCGAGCAAAGTCCAATGCTAGTTGTCCGGTCTCGTCTGATTCGATGAGATCCAAGAAACTAGAACGTAGAGCGTCGCTTTCAAGTTGTTCCATGATGGTGAATTCGAGGATTACAGAGCCTAATTCTTCTACGGAGTCAACAAAACCCTCATTATCGGATATGCCTAGTTGCTGAAGGAGGGCTTGTCTTTGAGACGGATTTAGCATCCTCTTAAGAATAAGTATAAGATGCCTAGCTTGTCAAGCTTAATTATGTGTGGAGATGGGGGGCTATGAACCCCCGTCCAAAAATCATATTCAAAAACATCTACAAGCGTAGTTAGCACTTCATTGTCGTCTTGCTGGTAACCTACTAACGGGAACAGCAATTCCAAGATTTATTTT
>CAZHDZ010000007.1:7947-62145 GCA_964531275.1 uncultured Gammaproteobacteria bacterium | reverse complement strand
AGTCATTGGCTTACACGGGTGATGCCTCTGATGAATTGTGGCAATTGGCGTTTGACGAATACAATGGAGCTTATGTTCCCAATAGATAAATAGCCTGCAATATGGGTCTTTAATTTTTAGGATTAATAGCCAGTAGCGCGTTGTAGGTAATTGTTATAAGTTCTGACATGAATTCACGGTCTTCCCATTTTTCTTCAGGAATTAACATATACATTTTTGATCCAGGATATGCTGGAGCGTCTTCTGCCTCCGGGAAAAAATCTTTTGCTTCTTTTGTAGGTTTTAGAAAAAGTGAATCATCACATACGAAGGCCACAACTTTTCCATCACAATACATAGCATATTCTCCAAACATTTTTTTATTGGTCATTATTCCCGCTCGATCTATTTGAGAAGAGATAAAGTCTACCGTTGACTGACTTGATGCCATATGTAATTTTACCATGATATAATTTCTCGTTATGCCGATGCGACCAGATCAATATTACGTACCGCCTACAGGAGAGCAATTTGCTCCATATATAAATAGGAAAGTGGATCCTCCAGTCAACCCTGAAAAATTAAGACTTGATTTACTGTATGGAGAAGAGAGGGCGAGACTTGAAACAGTAATAACTGGAGATATGAGTCTTGCACTTTCATATAAAGAAAAAGAGGCATATGTAGCAAGTTTTGCAGATCAAGGCGAAGCGCTTGGCATTATTCAACTTCAAGGAAGATAAGGACGAATAGGATATCGAACTGCCTCAGGGTTATACATATCTAGGCTTTTTGCGTCTCAAATACATGAAATAGTAAGTCATCCAGAAAGTCCTTATAAAGAGCTTTATATGCCAAGAATAGACATGATAGAAGGAGTAGAGGTTGTGGTTTCAGATCTAACGGTATCTCGATATGAAGGTCTTGCTATAGACCTTGGCATGAAGTATTCAGCAGAAGAGCAGCAATACATAAGAACGTTGGGGTAGAGAGGTATTTGTGATCTGAAAGTACGAGCTATTATGTTAAAATATCCCATATGAATTTATCTGTCGGAATTGTTGGATTGCCAAATGTCGGTAAGTCTACGTTATTTAATGCTCTTCTTAAGAAGCAAGCTGCTCTGGCTGCAAATTATCCCTTCGCAACAATAGAACCAAATGTCGGAGTAGTTGCGGTTCCGGATGACAGACTCACCACTCTTGCCCAAATTACAATGACAGAAGTTGGGATGTCAGAGCTTCCACCCATAAAGCCTGCTATGGTTGAATTCGTTGATATTGCAGGGCTTGTTAAAGGTGCATCTGAAGGAGAGGGGCTTGGAAATAAATTTCTGTCTCACATTAGAGAAGTTAAGGTTATTGCCCATGTTGTAAGAGCTTTTGAAGATGGGGACGTAATACGAGAAGGAAGTGTGACGCCTGCAGATGACTATATAACTATTCAGACGGAGTTAATGTTGTCTGATATTGAAACGCTTTCGAAAATGAATGAAAAAGCACTTCGGATGGATGCAAATTTAAATTCAGCAGTTACAAAGTTAAGGGCGGCACTTGATAGCGGATTGCCAGCTCGGACTGTTGAATTTAGCGAGAAAGAGCAAGAGGCTGCAAAGACCTTATCTTTGATAACTTCAAAACCAGAAATAGTAGTTCTAAATGTAGGTGAAGCCGAGTATGTGGAGGCTAAATTTGGTGAGTATATAAGTCGATATGCAGAAATGCTTGGGGTTGATTCAAAGAATTTTGTAGTTGTAAGTGCAAAGATAGAATCAGAGCTTGCATCACTTGGAGATGAAGACGCGAAGGAATACCTCAGAGAGTTGGGAGTTGAAAAATCAGGACTTGAAAGACTAATTCAAAAAGCATACGAGAAGCTAGGACTTATGTCATTTTTGACATGTGGCGAAAAGGAAGTAAGGGCATGGACTGTCAAAATTGGTGCAACTGCTGTTGAGGCAGCTGGCGAAATCCATACTGACTTTATGGCTAAATTTATAAAAGCAGAAGTTGTTGGTTATAACGATTTTATTGAGTGTGGAGGATGGAAGGGTGCTCGTGAAAAAGGAAAAGCTGGTCTTCAAGGCAAAGAATACATCATGCATGACGGAGATACCGTCGAATTCAAGATTGGTCGGTAACCGCAAGTGGGTTAAATTGCTCAAAATGATTAAAATCAGTCGACCGATAAAGAACAATATTTAAATCCCCTGGAGCTTTTTTTATACTTTTATCTATCAAGTCTGAGTTATAATCCAAAGCGCTATTATTTGCTCGAATAACTACATTTGTTATTTTGTTCATGTAGTTTTTTAAATTTTCTACAAACTGCGGTTCAAGCCTTTTTGCCTTTTCAAGTGCTTGCTCAAATGATATTTCTCCGTTTGCTATCATTCCATCGAATGCAGCTATTTTTTCCATATGCTGGTTCATAGCAAGGGTAGGCGCCTGCGACATATGTTCTCGCATTTTTTTAGCACGATTTTCTAAATGCGACAGATGGACACTTTCTGCTTCAGTGGGTGTTGCTAGTGGACCAAGAATTGCATCTAGATCTCCATCCAAAGGAACAAGAGGGGTATCTGTTGTCGGCACTGCAAGGTATTGAAAATTTTTGGCAATAACTACAAGGGCACCGACCATCCTGCCATGAACATCGCTGCCAGATAAAAAAAGATCTCTAAGAAGAGTGTCATAGTCTTGAGGTGAAAACGTATCATCATTGGGATGCGTATGAATATCAACTAATGGAAATTTATCTTCAATTATTACTGGTACTACTTGTCCTTGTACTGATGTATGGTTGCCATGGACAATCGGGCTTGTATCAATAGTGTCCGAATTGGGATCAAGGTATATCACGCAAGCACGTTCAGCTTCACCTTCCAGATTTAATAAATCTTCCATAGTTTGATGAAGGGGGCCTGTTTTGCTTAAGGCTTGTGCTGTTCTCAGTTTTTCCTGATTTTCTTCATCAAGCATGGATACTGTTTGCCTTTCGGCAAAAACTTTTTTGAAAGTTTCTGAAAAAGGACTAAGATCGAGGGTGAGTGGAAAGCTGCTTCTGTCCCTGTCGACACGATTTATAAGATACTGAGTAAAATTATCGCTTGTTATAGGTGCTGTTTCTTGTATATTACTTTGAGGAATTTCTGTCATGCAAAGACAGTATAGCAGTAGGTAGCCGCCTCCATAAAGTGAAATTCTTGTTTGAAACGTAATCATCAAACGCTACGCTTCAGAAATATTATTTGATATACTTCGCGTTATGGCTTTTTCAGAAAGAGGCATTGCATCTCGAGTTGAGACGATGCTTGCGCAAAATGTTGCTGTAGAAATAGAAATTCCCCAAAGCACTGTTGGTGAAGTGTTGGGCTTTATAGACAATACAGACCCTGAATATTCAGCCGATTCTTATGGTAATGATTATAGATATACGTGGAGTTCTGTTAGTATTTTAGGGAGGATGCTTACAGACAATTTAGTTGATGTGTATAGAAATGGAGGCGATATTAATACAAATGTTAAGACTAGTATATTACCTTCTCATATCGAAGCAATGGATAGAGTTGTAGAGATGTCTGCTATACCAAATGCCGACGAGCTAATAGCAGGACTTAAAAATGAATACGATTACAGTCTTACGAAATCTTTTCCTGATAAAGATCCATATTTTTCACATAAAAAAATAGTTTGGTTTGCGATAGATCAGGATAGCGCAATTTCTATTGAAGAGGCGTTCATAGAGTACTCGAAATTATTTGATGACATAAATCCGAATGAGAAAGAAAATAATCTTCTAAAGTCCCTTGGCAAAATGGTTTCTCGAATAGCACCCGCCAAAGATAATCAGGCGATTATGCTTTCGATAAGGCAAAAGGATATGGAAGAAGTTACAAGGGAATTGTTGGAGCAGTTGTATGAAAATAGAAAGCCAGATTTTGCCAGATCTTTTAAGCAAATAAATACTT
This sequence comes from uncultured Gammaproteobacteria bacterium, assembly GCA_964531275.1. Taxonomy (GTDB): domain Bacteria; phylum Patescibacteriota; class Microgenomatia; order Levybacterales; family GWA1-39-11; genus JAUSNA01. Next base: position 58,196 of record CAZHDZ010000007.1, on the reverse strand, counting down.
CATTTGAAGATTCTGGTGGAAAAAGAACTAAAGCGTACCAGGAATTTTTAGAGAAGCCTCATGGATCAATTTTCCAGTAGGTCATATAGATCTTTTATAGTTTTGTGTATATACTCAATTTATGGCTAACACACAGCTACAAAAATTCATAGAAAGTAGGAGAGAAAAGGGAGACTCTGACAAAAAAATTTCAGAGCTTCTTGTCAGTAAGGGGTGGAGCAAGAAAGAAATAGATATGGGATTTGCTGTTAGGTCTGACGACGAGATAGAGGTGCCAATTCCACCGCAAACTCACTTTGGAATGTGGGTAGCTTTCTTGTATGTAATTCTTTTTATATCTCTGTATGTATGCGCAACTGCATTTGCTGGAATCCTTCATTTTGCAGTTGATGAAAAAATTTCTGATTCTTTAGATAAGGTGAATTATGGTAATTATTTTGGGCAATACCTTATGCAGGGTTATCTTGCCTGTCTGATTGTAGGATTTCCCATATTTGCAGGACTCTTCTTATTCCTAAAAAATCAGATGAGAAAAACTCCATTGGTAAAGAACTTAAAATCAAGAAAGATATTAGTGTACCTTACCCTTATTGGTACATTCATCTTATTGGTGGGACATTTAATAACGACAGTGTATGGATTTTTAGGAGGTAGCGTGACCACAAGATCTATCGCACATCTTGGTATCACCTTTTTTGTAGCTGGTTCTATCTTTGTCTATTTCTTAATTGATGTTTGGAATGACAGAAAACAATCATGATTAAATATTTTATTGCAATGATAGTGATAGGTCTTATGGTTATTGGGGCCATTGTATATGGCTTTACAAGCACGGGGTCTCCATTTTATGTGAGAATGCAAAAGTTTGATGCGAAAAGGATTACGGATATTTCATCTATCAGTTATGAACTTCAAAATTATTATGAAAAGAATAAAGTGCTTCCAAGTAGCCTTGCTGACATAAAGCAGACTGGTAGTTACTCAAGTTTTGATATTGTAGACCCCGAAACAAAAAAACCGTACGAATACGAAGTGGGAGTGGGAAGCATTTATAAAATTTGTGGAAATTTTGCAACTTCTACAATTGATGATAATAGTAAAAATCCTACTGCTATTTATTTGGACAAGAAATTCTTGCATCCAAAAGGAAAATATTGCTATTCCTTATTCGGAAGTCGAAATCTGGAGTCTAACAATATGTATGCTGCAATCAAAGTAGCGGATGCTAATATAAAATCTGTTACAACAGACGCCACGCAAATATATTATTCAAATTTCCCCTCAGGTCTTTTCTCAAGCGACAATAAAGAGTCTGGATTAATAAATTACGAGAGCAGGCCCATCATGGTGGTTGTTGAGTTCAAAGTTCCACAAAAAATAAAATCAGTTACAACACTATTTACAAATTGTGAAAGCACCAATTGTTATAGATGGAATATTGACGGTGTCAAAAAAGATGGATCTCCTGTAAGCCTTGCAAAAGATGTATATGCGAATGAAGAAGTAAAATCGACCGCGACCATTGCTGATAATTCGGAATTTTCAAAAGTAATTATTACGGCAGAAAGGCTTGAGAGCTTTAACAGCTTGTATTATGTTCATCTTAAGAAGCTTACCTTTGCATATCAAAATTAATATTTGTTGCAAAGTTAATGATTGAAGTGTAATGTATCTTTATGGGTGATTGTATTTTTTGCGAAATAGTAAGGGGAGATATTCCAAAAGACTTCAGGTACAAGGATGAGAACGTTTTGGCATTTGATGATATCCATCCAGTGGCCAAAGTTCATGTTCTTTTTATATCCAAAGAACATATCAATTCCTTTGAAGAATTAAGGGATGACGATGTTCTGGGTTCTATAAGACGAGGTATCCAGAAAGTAATTGAGCAAAATAATTTGGTAGGGAAAGGGTATAAGGTAATTGCAAATGGTGGCGGTGGACAAGTCATTAATCATCTTCATTTTCATCTTATAGGGCCAACTGGTCTTAACGCTCCAATTAAATAGGTATATATCTCATTGCAGTTTAAAACGGGAAATACATGAGATATGAGCATTAGCATGCTCTATATCAATTCGTGTTTAAAAATAACGCAAATGAAATATGAGCACTGACGTGCTTTATCGTATTTATGCTTTAAAAAGGAAAAGAAATTCGATATGAGTCCTTACGGCCTCTATATCAATTCGTGTTTAAAAATAACAAGATTTGATATATAATTACACCATCTTAGAGTAATTCTAGGTATTTTGATAAGGGGGTGTTTTTAATTTATGGTTTTTGTTAAAAAACAGCCGGGTGATAGTCCCGACCAAATGATTAGAAAATTTTCGCGTAAAGTAATGAGCGAAGGCATTATTCACGAGATGAAGAAAAGAGAATTTCATCTTAAGCCATCTTTGGCTAAAAAATTCAGAAAAGAACTCGCGCGAAAAATGAACAAACACAATAACTACTAATTGGGTAATTTCTAAACCCTAATTCCTAATTAACCTAATTGTATTTTAGTTTGGAAATTAGAATAATTAGAGTAATTAGTGCTTTATTCGTATGAACAGTATTTCTATTCCTATTTATGTGGAAAGTCGGTATAAGGTTAGCCGCAAAAAGATAAAGGAGCGGATTATTACTGTGCTTTTAAAACAAAACATCACAAGCGCGGTTGAGGTTTCGGTTGCTGTCATCGGTAATCGAAAAATGAGAGCACTAAATAAAAAGTACAGAGAAATCGATAAACCTACAAATGTATTGTCTTTTTCTCAAACTGAAGGGGATGCCGTAATGCAGCCACCAGACAAGCTTTATTTGGGAGATATTGTTATTTGTTACCCTGTAATCGTTGATGAGTGTGCTCGGGATAATATGTTAATTGATGATAGGGTTAACGAATTGGTAGAGCATAGTCTTATGCACCTTCTCGGATTCCACCACAGATAGCTAGAGCTCACTTCGTGTAGGAAGGGTTTAGTTATTAGCGTTTGGGGTTTAGATTGCTAAATTAGTGGATTTAAGTTATAAACTATACGCTAAACCCTATTTAACTAAACGCTATCTGTATGGTTTATTATCGCAAATATCGTCCTCAACTTATTTCAGAACTTGATCTCGAAACTGTCTCTGAAAAATTGAAATCAATATTGTCTTCGAAAGAGCTACCTCATGCATTCCTCTTTACGGGAAGTAAAGGACTCGGCAAAACTTCATCTGCAAGAATTTTAGCAAAGGCCATTAATTGTACTGACCCAAATAATTATGAGCCATGCAATAAATGTGAAGCATGTAAAACTATTACAAACGGTTCTAATATAGACGTTCTTGAAATAGATGCAGCATCGAATGGAGGAGTTGAGGAAATTAGAACACTCCGAGAAAGAGTAAAATTTGCACCATCTTCATTAAAGAAGAAAGTTTACATAATCGATGAAGTTCACATGCTATCAACTGGGGCTTTTAATGCGCTTTTAAAGACCTTAGAAGAACCACCAGCGCATGCAGTTTTTATATTAGCAACAACAGAAACTCACAAGTTGCCAGCTACTGTGGTTTCTAGAACTTTTCAAATTCAATTCGAAAAGCCTAACGTTTCTCAAATGACAAGAAGTCTAGAAAGAATCGTATTGGGGGAGAAATTGAAAGTTGAAAAAGGTGTACTTGAAAAAATTGCCACTATTTCAGATGGGGCATTTAGGGATGCTGCAAAAAATTTAGAAGAGCTTGTGTTGGCTTCCCAAGGAAAAGAAATAACTAATGAACTTTTTGACAATACATTCAAAACAGGAAATATTGACGAGGGAGTGTACGAACTGTTAAAAGCCTATGAAGCACGTGATGCAAAAAAGGGATTAACAACAATTTCAGAATTAATTACTCGAGGTACTGACTTTAGGATAGTTCTTGAACGATTAGTGGATTATTTAAGAGGATTGCTTATGAAGCGCAATGGAATAGTAAGTAATGAGAAAGATGTAGAAGGATTAGGCATTTCTGAGATTAGAGAGCTTCTAGAACTTTCAAACGAAGCATATGGTGAACTTAAGATGTCTATTATTCCAAGTCTCCCTTTAGAGTTAATGACTGTGAAATATTGCATACTTAATGAAGATGTAGCGTCTGTAGTTGCCCAACCAACATCTCTCAGCCAGCAACTACCAGATTCCGAAGTTGCAAGTTCTCTTCACAAATCACCATCCTCCAATCGCAAGCCACCAGCTGATACTAATCTGCTTTCCGCCTTAATAAGTGAAGTTAATACATTCAATAAACCGGGTGCAGCGTTATTGCGTTCTGCAAAAGAGGCATTTATTGAAGGAGAAGAGTTTGTAATAGTAACCCCTTTTCCAATTCATGCTGATAGACTAAAGTCAGAAAAAGTCCTTCCAGATCTTCAAAGGGCTTCAGAAAGCCTTTCAAGTTCTTCAATTAAGGTTAGTATACGTGTAAAAAAAGGCAATTAGAGGAATTCTTGATCTATCATTACTTTTACCCAAGGAGCAAGATCTTGGTAAAGTTGTGAGTCTTTGTTGGAAATCTCTTCTCTGCTTGCCAAAGACATTCCATATGCAATATCAAGAACAGGGTTGGGCATTTCTTTAACCTTAACTGTTACGATATTACAAACCTCGTGTTCCCAATAAATACTGTATTTATCTTTGGCTTTGTAATAAACCCACCCGTGATCCTTTGGGCTTTCAATGAGATCTTTTTTGCCCAAATTCCATTCTCGCTCTAAAGTCAAATGCGTAGCTTCTATTGTGTCTTGAAGTTGACCATTGCTATAAATTTGATGAGATGAAGAGGTAACATCTAGAACACCATCAAATACTGGGTGTTTACGATGCTGGATGATGAATTGCCCTTTATATATAAGAGCAACAGTAAAAGCTCTGTGAAGTATTCCTTTTTCATGCGCTTCCCATCTTTCGATTTCGCCCGTAATATTACCTTTCTTGTCACAAGTGGCAATCATTATCTTTTTCTTATAGTAGTCAGCAATTGTTTTTTTCACGCAAGACATTATACCACCGGTGGGTTATGTTATACTATGCGGACGCTAAATAGAGTCATTGTGAGTTTACGAAATTTTCCAACAGTCAAAGATCGAAGAAAGTTTTTGGAGAACGAAATAAATGCTGACCTTTCCCAATTGGTAAGCCCACTCTTGGAGGAAAATGCATCTGTTCACTGCGAAAACTTAATAGGAAGCACACAAATACCTTTGGGTGTTGCGGGTCCTGTGACTATTAATTCTCTTGAAAGATTTATCCCACTAGCAACTACAGAGGGAGCTCTGGTGGCATCTGTTAGTCGTGGGTGCAAGGCAATAACTTTAAGCGGTGGTGCTACTTCTTTTTCAGTAAATCATGGTCAGACAAGAGGTCCAGTTTTTAGAACTGAAAATATAGAACAAGGAATTTATTTAAAAAATTGGATAGTAAAAAATGTCGCACTAATCGCTAAAAAAGCTCAATCGACATCCAATCACATTTCCTACAAAGGTGCGAAAGTAAAAATTATAGGTAATTATACATTCGTAAGATTTTCGTTCGACACTAAAGACGCAATGGGAATGAATATGGTAACAATTGCAACGGAAGCAATTGCAGAACTCATTGAAGAAAAGACAAAAATTAAATGCATTGCTACTGCGGGCAACTTTGATACTGACAAAAAACCTTCATATATGAATGCAATTAATGGTCGTGGCTTTGAGGTATGGTCGGAGGCAGTTATTACCAAGAAAGTTCTTAAGGAAGTATTGCATACGACCGCGAAAGATTTATACGATGTCTGGATAGCAAAGTGCATGATAGGGTCCTACGCAGCGGGATCGCTCGGATTTAACTCTCATTTTGCAAATATGGTAGCAGCAATTTTTATAGCAACCGGGCAGGATCCTGCACATGTTGTCGAAGGAAGCAATGGGATAACGACATGCGAAGTGAAGGGAAGCGACTTGTATATTTCAGTAAATTTGCCATCACTTCTTGTAGGAACAGTTGGTGGGGGAACAGCCCTTCCATCTCAAAAAACAGCTTTATCGATCATGAAGATTACTTCAAATACAAAGTCACCTATGTTTGCTGAAATTGTTGCAGCAGGTGTGCTTGCGGGGGAGTTGTCATTGCTCGCATCAATAACTACAAGGACTTTAGGAAAAGCACACCAAGCGCTGGGGAGGAAAAAAGTATGAGCGGTATTGTAGGATACGGAGTATATATTCCAAAATATAGAATTAAAGTAGAGGATATAGCATCTGTATGGAAAAAAGACCCAATGGAAATAATTTCGGGTCTTAAAGTAAAGCAAAAGGCAGTACCCAGCGAAGATGAAGATTCGGCAACTATGGCTGTTGAGGCATCGAGGAATGCTTTAAAAGTTGCAGGGATTGCTCCTTCAAAAATTCAAGCAGTTTTTGTAGGCTCTGAAAGTCATCCGTATGTAGTAAATCCAACTTCAACAACAGTTGCTGACTTTTTGGGAGTAGGTAGGCAATTCTTTGCAGCCGATTTTGAATTTGCTTGCAAAGCTGCGACTGCTGCAATGCAGTTAACGAGTGGATTTGTAAAAAGTAAATCGATTGAATACGGATTGATAATAGGAAGTGATACAGCGCAGGCAAAGCCACATGACGCATTGGAGTATACGGCTGCATCAGCAGCAGCAGCTTTTATAATTGGCGGAAAAACTGAAGAAATAATAGCAAAAATTATAGATACAACCTCTTACTCATCTGACACTCCTGATTTTTGGAGAAGAGAGGGCATGAAATTTCCATCTCACGCGGGAAGATTTACGGGAGAGCCAGCGTACTTTACTCATGTTATGGGAGCAGCAAAACTTCTTATGCAAAGAAATAATGTAAAGTCTTCGGATTTCGATTATTGTGTCTTTCATATGCCAAATGGAAAATTTCCACGCGTTGTTGCAAGGGAGCTCGGTTTTTCAGAGGCACAACTCGCACCATCTCTTATAGTTGATCATATTGGAAACCCATATTCTGCATCAGCCCTTACGGGGCTTGCAGCGGTTCTTGATATAGCAAAACCAAAAGACAAAATATTTTTTGCGTCTTATGGATCCGGAGCAGGATCAGATGCTTTTATTTTTGAAGCAACTTCAGGTATCCTAAAATCTAAAGAAAAAATAACTACAGTTACCCATTATATAGATCAAGCAGAGTACATTTCATATATTGATTTCTTACGGAAGACATACCTACATTTATTATGAGCATTGGTGTAATTGGATATTCAACAAGCGAATTTGGAGAGCTATGGGAGAGATCCCCTAAGAGTCTTGCTAAAGAAGTTATGCAGGAGTCATTAAAAATGGCAAAGATTGAGGCAAAAGAAATTGACGCTCTATTTGTCGGCAATATGCTTTCGGGAATTTTAGGTAATCAAGCAAATCTTGCAAGTTTTTACGCAGAAGAACTCGGTGAAAGTGTAGCCGCCGTTAGGGTTGAGGCGGCTTGTGCATCAGGAAGTGTTGCTTTGCATAACGCAATTCAGGGAATCAAAGCAGGGACCTACCAGACCGTTATGGTATTAGGAATTGAGAAGATGACAGATCATTCTCAAGATGAGGTTGTTGCTGGGCTGATGGCCGCAGGTAGCGATGAAGAGCGTGCTAGTGGTGTAACCTTTGCTGGGCTATATGGAATTATGGCACGAGCATATTTTGCAAAATACAATATTTCAGAAGAGCAATTAGCAAGTATTCCAGTTAAGAACCACTATCATGGGAGCTTTAACAACAAGGCGCAATTTAGAAATTTAATTACAATTGACCATGTAATGAGGAGTCCAAAAATTGCTGACCCTCTCAAGCTATTAGATTGTTCTCCAATTTCAGATGGAGCATCGGCAATTATTATTACATCAAATAAAAAGCTTCTTAAGAAGGGTGCCGTTGCTATTGTCGCGAGCCAACTTGGGACTGCAAGCGTAGGACTTTCTGGGAGAGAAGAGCTAACAACTCTGTCTTCAGCTGTTACTGCAGGAGGCAAAGCTTATAAAGAAGCAGGTATTAAAGTGTCATCTGTAGATGTTGCTGAGGTACATGATTGTTTTTCTATTGCGGAGGCAATTGCGCTTGAAGATCTTTCGATTTCAAAAAGGGGAAGAGGGGTTCTTGATGTCGTCGATGGAAAAATGACATTAGGAAACGGTGGAATCGTCGTAAATCCTTCTGGTGGACTTAAAGCATGTGGACATCCAGTCGGTGCAACCGGTATAAAGCAAGTTATTGAAATCACTCAACAGCTTGAAGCTAAAGCGGGGAAGAGGCAGGTTAAGAATGCGTCAATAGGTCTTACACATAATGTTGGTGGATCGGGTGCTATAGCAGCAGTCCACATTTTAAGAATATGAGTATCGTAAATACACCAGTTAAAATTTGGAGAAGAAAACAAAATCTATCCTCACTTATTGGTAAAACAGGAATAATCGAAAGTTATACTATGGTGAGAGTTGCACCAACAGGCTTTTCTCAATACACTCCATTTCCAGTTGCTATTGTAAGATTGCAAAACGGCCAAAAAATGATCGGTCAAGTTGTTGAGACAGATAGCCTTGAAATTGGACAAAAAGTTATTGCGATTCTACGTAGATCAAGGACAGAGGGGAAAAAAGACGCCATTTCTTACGTTATAAAATTCAGGGTGTTATGAAAAAGACAATATCCGCATCTGCCCCTGGAAAGTTCCACTTAGTCGGAGAACATTCATCAGTGTATGGAAAACCTGCCATGTTGTGCGCACTTAATAAGAGAGTTAAAGTTACAGTAGAAGAGAAAGATTCCGACAATTTTTTCATTGAAGATAACAAGGCGATGGAATCGGTTGTTGCTATTAGATCTTACATTGATAAAAAGTACAAAATAAAAACACCCAAATTTGAATTAGTAGTTAGCTCTCAATTGCCAATAGGAAGAGGCCTGGGATCTTCAGCTGCATTTTGTGCTGCGGTCTCGTATGCACTTTTTGGACTGAATGGCTTAATAGGAAGTCTTGATGAAATATATGAGGCAGCATATTTAGGTGAAAAAGTTTTCCATGGTAATCCATCTGGTGGTGACCTAGCTGTTAGCGTATATGGGGGAGTCATTTGGTTTCGAAAGGAAACAGAGAATATAAAGCTTGTTAGAAAATTAAAAGTTGCCTCATCCTTATTCTCAAATATGCTTCTCATTGATTCAGGAAAGCCCGTCGAGGGGACATATGAAATGGTTGTGGATGTTGTAGGAAGACGCTATAAAAAAGAACAAGTGTTGGTTGAGAAATTTCTTTCTTCACAAGAAAAAATTGCAAAAGAAATGTCTAGCGCAATGCTTAATCATGACAAGAATCTTTTTGAAAAGACTATTTCTCAAGCTGGTTATAACTTAGAAAAATTGGGAATTGTTGGAAAGCAAGCAAAGAGAATGATAAAGGATATTGAAAGATCCGGGGGGTATGTAAAAGTGTCGGGTGGCGGAGGAATAAAAGAAGGGTCTGGCATGCTCATTGCAATTAGTGATTCAAAAAATGACATGATAGAATTGTGCAAAGAAAACAATTGGGAGTATTTAAAGTTTAATTTGGAGCAAGCGGGAGTTAAAAGTGAAAATGAATAAAATTACAGTTAGCGCACCAGGAAAATTAATGCTTTTTGGAGAGCACGCTGTTGTATATGGACATCCATGCATTGTGACTGCCGTAGATCAACGAATGTTTGTAACAGCGGAAATAACAAATACAGGAAAGTTCGAATTAGAAGCACCCGATGTCAAAGTAAGTTCTTATAAAAAACTGATTTCAGAAATTGGAAATGGTGAAATTCCAAAAGGTGCGCAATTCATAGAGGCTGCAACTAAAAATATTCTTAAAAAATATAAACCGAATTTGACTGGCCTTTCTGTCACAACAAGATCAGAATTTTCCTCTCAATTTGGTTTTGGCTCATCATCTGCTTCCACAGTATGTGTGGTAAAGGCTTTGTCAGAACTTCTCAATTTGAAATTATCAGAGAAGCAATTATTTGATGTAGCATTTAAAACCGTTCTTGATATCCAAGGAAAAGGGTCCGGCTTTGATGTTGCAGCAGGAGTATATGGAGGAACTTTATATTACATAGCCGGTGGAAAAGTAATCGAACCTCTTAGTATTAAAACACTGCCTCTTATCGTCGGATACTCCGGTGTAAAAGCTGACACTGTTACGCTTATTAATCAAGTTGCTGACCGCGCAGTAAAATACCCTCATTTAATTGAAGGAATGTATAAAATAATCAACTCGATAGTAAAAGAAGCAAAGCCTTTGGTTGAAAAGAAAGATTTTGAAAATCTCGGGCTACTTATGAATATCAATCAAGGCATGCTTGAATCGATGGGTGTTAGCATAGACAAGTTGTCTCAGATGATTTACGCTGCCCGAGATAACGGTGCTTATGGTGCAAAGCTTTCGGGTGCAGGTGGGGGAGATTGTATAATTGCTCTTGCTCCAGCAAAAAATGTTTCAAAAATTGCAAAAGCTATTGAGCGTGTTGGTGGAACAATTATAAAAGTAAAAGCAAATACAGAGGGAGTTAGAGTGGAAAAGAATAAATGAAAACAACTGACGATCAAAAAGAATTATTCATTGTGGTGAATGAAAAAGACAAGTTCCTTGAATATAGGACAAGAGCAGATTGTCATAAAGATAAAACCCTAATTCATCGTACTTCTGGCGTTGCTGTATTTAATAGGCATGGGGACATACTAATTCAGAAAAGAAGTAAAACAAAAGACTTATATTCCGGTTATTTTGCACTATCAGCAGCGGGCCATGTTTCAAAAGGCGAAAAATACAAGCAAGCTGCCAGACGTGAGATGTTTGAGGAAATAGGAATAGTTGCACCTCTCATTCTAGTTGATAAAAAACTCTTATATTTGCCTGAAGAGACGGAGTATGACACCTTATATAGGACTTTCCATGAAGGACCTTTTAATCTCAATAAATACGAGGTTGAGTCAATTGAATTTGTGCCAAAGACGATGATAAAGCTCATAAAAAATAAACTCACTCCGTATTCAGTTATGTGTTTTGAGCGACTTGGAATATTATGAAATCAACAGCAATTGCGCCATCAAATATAGCATTCATTAAATATTGGGGGAAGAAAGATGAAAAGTTAAGGCTTCCAGAGAATGGGAGTATTTCAATGAATCTTTCAAATTTACTGACAACTACGACCGTAGAATTTTCTAAAGATTTTAAAAAAGATACTCTTATCTACAACGGTGTTCCAGAAGATGTACGAGACAATCGTGCCATAGATCACGTTGATCGGATTAGAAAACTAGCTAAATCTCAACTACGAGTAAAAGTAGTAACAGAAAATAATTTTCCATCAGGTACGGGTCTTTCATCTTCAGCATCTGGATTTGCAGCATTAACTTTAGCTGCGGTTTCAGCTTTAGGTTTGAGACTTTCTGAAAAAGAACTATCTATTCTTGCAAGGCAAGGATCAGGATCCGCATGCCGCTCGATTCCAAATGGGTTTGTGGAATGGGTTGATGGGGATACTAGCGAGACATCTTATGCAAAAAGTATATTTTATAAAGACCATTGGGATGTAAGGGATATTGTTGTGGTTGTAAGTACTGATAAAAAAGAGGTCGCAACATCTGAAGGCCAAAAGGGAGCACGGGGAAGCCAATTTTTTGAGGTACGCAAGGCAGCCATGGCTAAAAAAATTAAGGACTGTAAAAAGTTTTTAAAAGAGAAAAATTTTGAGAAGTTGGGGGAATTGATTGAGTCAGAGGCTCTTGAGCTCCATTCGATAATGCTTACTTCTCACCCGTCTCTTATTTATCTTTTACCTGAGACACTGCGAATTATGAGAATGGTCAAAAGATGGAGAATCGAGGGATTGCCAGTGTATTTCACCTTAAATACCGGGCAAAATATTCACCTGATAGTAGAGGGAAAAAATACTGCAAAAGTTGTCAAGAAACTAAGAGATTTGCCTAATGTCCTTGAGATAATAGAAAACAAAGCTTCAAGCGGAGCACATTTGTCTGATAGTCATCTTTTCTAAAAAATGTGTATAATAAATTACTTTTAGCAAAGCTTGAAAGCAATAGTATATTACTTTAATGTAAGAAGGGGGTGTTTTTAACGTATGATGAATCCATTCAAACAAGCAGCGGAAATTAAAAAATTAAGAGATCAAGCAAAAAAAATTCAGGATGAACTTTCGCAAATTGAGGTAGAAAGTGAAAAGGGAAGAGTGAGAGTTGTTATGTCAGGGGATATGAAAGTTAAGTCTGTCGAAATTAATGGCGAAGAGATGAAAGACGCTCGTGAAGCTTTTAACGAAGCAGTAGACAAAGCTCAAAAAAAGAGTGCAGCTAAAATGCAACAAATGGGAGCTGGACTTCAAGACTTACTTGGAGGCCTTGGACAATAATGATATTTTTTGGCGATGATCAGAATAAATCACTGTCCGAAGGGATAGGGAAAAATCTTGCCGTCACTCCTATCTATGCAGAAATTACTGTATTTTCTGATGGAGAAAGAAGAGTAAGACTTGCTGAAAAGGTTCTTGATCAGGACGTAGTATTCTTAAAAACTGCTTCCGTTACTCCCAATATAGACTCTCAGGTTATTGAGACAGCTTTTCTTATCGATGCTCTGAAAAGAAGTGGTGCAAAATCAATTACTGGGATTATGCCGCATTTTCCGTATGGTCGAGGAGATCATTTATTCGGGGACGGGGAGTCAGTACCTCTAGAAGTTGTAATACACACATTTGAGTCTGCAGGCCTTACCAGAATTGTATTTGTTGATCCTCACACAATTCGTATGCAGGAAATGTTCAAGATAAAAGTTGTGAATATTTCAGCTCTTTCATTGCTTGCTACAAAAATTCAAGATTTGGGATTTGATCCTAAAGATTCTGTCCTTGTTAGTCCTGATATGGGAGGATTAAGAAGAGTAAAAGCTCTTTCTGAGCATCTTAATAACGCACCTTTTATTTCTCTTGAGAAAGAGCGCGATCATGTAACAGGTAAAGTAAAAATGGAAAAGCTTGAGGAAGAAGTTGCTTCAAATTGTTATCTTATTGATGACGAGATAGCCAGTGGCGGGACGATAATTACTGCACTTAGTGAGCTTAAGAAGCAGGGAGCTAAAAAAGTCTTTGTTATGGCAACTCACCCGGTATTTTCAGGAAAAGCAACTGAAGTTTTACAAAATTCTTTTGCGGAGAAAGTAATAGTTTCGGATAGTATCCCAGTAACACGAGGGGAGAGATTTAAAAAATTAGAGGTATTAACTCTCTCAGATATTATTAGTAAGCAACTCTAGAACCTTTGAGTGGAGAATCCCGTTTGAAGCTACAATTCCATTTGAATTTCTTGTAAAAGCATTTCCTTCAAAGTCGGTTACTTTTCCACCAGCTTCTCGTATTAGTACAGTTCCTGCGGCAACATCCCAATAGTTGAATTTAGGTTTGAAGTAAAAATCTATATGGCCTTGAGCAAGAGCGGCTAGATGGAGTTCTCCGCTCCCAAAAATTCTTACTCCTCGTACTTTTTGACAAATCCTAAGGATTGTTTCGAATATTTTTATTCGTACATCCATTTTTGATGAATTCTCAGTTGCATACAAAGAATTAATGAGCTCATCCTCATCTGAAATAGATAGTGTGTTGCCATTTAATGTCGCTCCTTCTCCTTTTAATGCTACAAATAAATTGTCATAAGATGGCTGATAAATTACGCCAAGTACTAATTCTCCATCCACCTCAAGAGCAATAGATACACAGTATTCATTGATTCTTCTTTCATAATTTATTGTGCCGTCAACAGGGTCGATTACCCATAGATAGGAAGACTTGTTCTCAACATCTCTGTCTTCTTCAGAAAGAATGCTGTGGGTGGGAAATGAGGCTTTAAGCTTTGTAACTATTAATTGTTCTGACTTAAGATCTGCCTCTGCAAGGATGTCATACTTACCCTTAGAAGTAAATTCTATTTCTTGCTTTGTGAGGTTAAGCGCAATGCCACCTGCTTCTCTGGCTAATTCTATTGCAACTTTTTTAAATTCTTCCACTGTAGTTATGATAGCACAAGAGCTTATTTTTCTTGCAATATTTATGTTTTAAATGATAGTCTAGGATATGGATCCTAATTCAGTTTCGCAGGTTGTCGACAGTGTAGAAAAGGATTTATTGGCTGAAATAGTTGCTAATCTAAAAAGAAACAAACTGGAGCCTGCCAAAGCGCAGGCACTTGCAAAAGAATTTCTTTCACATCTTCCACCCAAGGATTTTAACTCAATGGTTGCGATACTGAGGGAGATGTCTGGTCAATACGACGAGGCAAAAGGAGTTCTTATAAAGTACGAGGCAATTGCTCAGAAGAGAGAGGACCTTGAAAAAGCAAATTTGATGGCACAACACATAAGTCAGGGGCAGATCGAGCAAGCAATCCAAGTCGCAAAGGAGGATCAGCAAAAATGAGTGAATTAGCAGGTGGTATGGCAGCTGCCGCATCCGCAGAGATTGCAAAGAATGTTACAGAGACAGCTACAAATGCAGCTGCAGAATCTATCCAAACAGCCTCACAGGGATTAGCAAGTACTCTCGAAGGAATGGGCAGCACTCAGGGCGCAGGAGCTGCGTTGAGTAGTCTTGCCGAAACGGGTGCAGGAGAGATTCCTGATCAGGGTCTTGCTGAGGTATCGGGAATGCTTCAACCAGATTTAGGTGGAGCATCGGAAGCTCCTGACAATTTATCAGCATTAAATCAGACTGAAAGTGCAGATAGAACTCTTGATAGTGTTGAGGCTGATGCTGTACCCGCAAGCACTGAGGTTGAAGAGGGTGTACAAGCGGAAGAACCAGGAACAACCGAACCTGGGTCGGACAATCCGAATGCTACTGAAGATGAATCGGGGAATGCTGATGAGGCAGCAGAAGATTCGGTAGCAACTCAAGAGATCCAGGAGCAAGCGGAAACGGCTCAAAATATAGAGACGCAGGCAGAAGCCCTATCTGTCGAAGTGAATAACCTAACAGCTGAAATGAAAGCGTTCCAAGAACAATTTCAAGCGAAACAAGAGGAAATATTAGGCCAAATAACTGAGGCTATGTCTAAGATAGATGGACTTGAAGATACACTCAAACAAGCAATAGAAGAAGCGCCTCCCGAACAAAAAAAACAATTATCCTTATTGCTGATGCTGCTCCAGGCATTAGTTGGAGCACTGGGTGTAGACACCTCTGCAGTAAATGGGAAAAGCTCGCCTGGAGAACGCCAGCCTACGCCAATAGGTAGCAAGCCAAAGGCAGCGACTCCCCCTCCCGTCGTGCCTGCTCCAGCTGCAGCTCTAAAGCCGGCCGCATAAAAATTATCCTCACCTTCTTAGGCTAGATAGTCCTCTTTTTATCGATTCTTTTCCAACAATCAAGTCATTATACAGTTTGTTCCACAACATGCATTCGCGTTCACCCGTGCTAATGTCAGGCGATTGTTAGGTTCTTGTGACGGTGCAGTCAAGATTAGTTAAGCATTTGGGCTTAAACTGCAAGCAGAATATGAAACAGAACAACGCAGAAATTCTAAAAACAAACAAAGCAGAAGGGGTAGATCTAAAAGAATTCTTGTCTGAAGCAAGGCGAGAGGTTGCCGAAGAAACACAAGAAGCACACGAAGCAGAAGAGGAAGCGCGAAGTCTTGAATTAGAGTTGATGCAAGCACAAGCTGCTCATGAATCGAAAGAAGAAGCCGAAAGGAAAGGAAAAGAAACGAGCGAGAAGATTACAGAGATGACCGGATAAGCAAAATAATTATAAACTATGGATTACCAAACACTACAAACAAATTTTGAAAGAGAGCTTCTTTTTCAAATAATACAAAATATAAAAAGAAAGAAGCTTACGAAGAAGGATGCCAAGACTGTTGCTAAGGCGTTTGTACCCACCCTAACTTCAGATGATGCTGATACATTTATTGCAAAGAATGCTAGGCTTTGTGAATTTTATCCTGAAATTATGGAAGCATTCTTGGTAACCATGAAGGAGTATGAGAAGTATGTTGTAACAACAGGTCTTATCAATGTAAGAGGTGAAATGAAAGGAGGTGAAAAATATGGAAGGAACTGAAATGCCAATGACATCAGGTGTTGTAATAAGTGCAGCACAGCCGGAATCTTTTTATCAACCTGAAGTAGCAAAGGTCTTAGATATTACAAGGCGACAGGTTAATAATGACGTAGATGCATCTATTTTTGATGCAAATCTTATTCTTGATTCAGCTAAAAATGAGGGATTTGAGCAAACACTTTTTGACCTAGCTGAGGGGAAATTCGATGATCAGTCTATTGAAGAAGAACTACAGTATCAAGAAGAGGAGTCTGTGGATGAAGTGAAAGACCTAATAATTGACGACGAAATGTCGCAAGAGGTCAAGGAACAGCCAATAGTTGCTGAAGGAAATGCTGAGCTTTTAAATCAAAAAATGGAACAGCTCGATAGTAGATTTAAAGGAATTGAGGAAGATTATATGTCCAAAAGAGAATTTCTTGAGGTCCTATCACTATTCGCTGAATATAAGAAGGCAAAGACTGAAAAAGAAAAGATGAGTGTCCTTGAAATACTTGTAAAAATGATGACGTTCATTCTTGCTGAGCTTGCTTCACCAGAAGACAGCAACTATAAAGGATTGCCATCAGCAGGACGTGCAGGGCAGACCAGTGAAAGCCATGAACCGATTGATATGGAAGAATTTAAGAAGGTACTTTTGAGAAAGGGCCTATCAAAGCAGAGCCCTATCGTTGAAAATCAGGCTGCTTGAGGATATACTGGGGTATGCGATACTCAAAATTGTTTACCTCAACCCTCAGGCAGCCTCCCCGGGAAGCAGACACCGTAAATCATAAATTACTTACCCAAGCAGGATTTGTAGAGCAATTAATGGCAGGAGTATATAGTTACCTTCCTCTTGGTCTTTCGGTGCTTCGAAATATCGAAAATATCGTGAGAGAAGAAATGGATAAGATCGGTGGTCAGGAAATTCTCATGCCGGTTCTTCACCCCAAAGACAATTGGGTAACAACAGGAGGCTGGGATAATATTGATGTTCTTTTTAAGATCAACTCCAGAACAGAAAAGGAATACGCCCTTGGTCAGTCAGAAGAAGAAGTCGTGACTCCTCTTGTTATGGGAAAGGTAAATACGTACAAAGACCTTCCCATTAGTGTTTATCAAATACACTGGAAATTCAGGGACGAATTGAGGGCAAAATCTGGTATTTTGCGAGGAAGAGAATTTTTTATGAAAGATATGTATTCATTCCACGAGACACAAGAGGATTTTGATTCCTATTACCAGGAAGTAAAAGAAGCTTATAAAAATATCTTTGAACGGCTTGGACTTGTAGCCAAGGTAACTGAGGCATCAGGCGGTGCATTTAGTAAGAAAATCTCTTATGAATTTATGGTTCTGACTGATGCTGGCGAAGATGATATCTTATATTGCGATTCATGTGATTTTTGCGTAAATGTTGAAGTTGCAGGTGATGTTGCAGAAAATGGTGTATGTCCGAGGTGTAGTGCTTCTGGTCTGAAGAAAGCTCGTGCTTCTGAAGTTGGAAATGTATTCGATCTAGGGCAAAAATATGGGAAAGATTTTAATATGTCATTTCAAGGAAGAGATGGTTCAATGCAATATCCAATAATGGGTTGTTATGGAATTGGAATCTCAAGAATCATGGGGGTTATTGTTGAGAAGAGCAATGATGAGAGAGGAATTATTTGGCCAAAAAACGTTGCGCCATTTGTTGTGTACCTCATTTCTATAGGTAAGGACGAAGAGGCAGAGACTTTATATAGAGACCTTAAAAAACGCGGAATAAAAGTCTTCTATGATGATAGAGCTAAAAATCCTGGAGAGAAATTTGCAGACTGCGATTTGATGGGTGCTCCAATTAGAGTAGTTCTTTCATCAAAACTTGGCGAAGGAGATGTGGAAGTAAAGAAGAGAAATGAATCAGATGTTGTTGTTATGCCATGTAAGCAATTTATGGAGTCATTCTAGCAATGCAGCAATTGCTTGGCTACACTAAGAACCTTTCGCTTTGCTCAAGAACCTTGGCTGCGCTAAGCAATTTATGGAGTCATTCTAGCAATGCAGCAATTGCTTGGCTACACTAAGAACCTTTCGCTTTGCTCAAGAACCTTGGCTGCGCTAAGCAATTTATTGAGTCTTTTTAGATACAGCTGAATGATGTTCAATAAAATAAGCTTGGCTACACTAAGAACCTTTCGCTTTGCTTAAGAACCTTGGCTGCGCTAAGCAATTCATGGAGTCATTCTAGCTATCTCTGAATGATACCCAGAACGATCGCCCAGAAAACTCCCCAAACAACTATAAAAACGACTCCCAGGAGAACAAGTATCGGGAATGATATCTTAAATTTCTTTTTAGTGGCATCAGCATTGGCTGGCGCAGCGGTAGGTTTTATATTCCCCCCATTGAAAGAGAATGTGTTACCCTCGCTGATTGGACGAGCTGGCGTGCTCGTGAGGGCCTGTTCTGCACTTGTACCAAGAGATGGCATTTCTGGTGCTACTGGAGGAGGTGCACCTATTGGTTGAACGGAGGGCGGCGGTGTATTCAGTCCACCAAGAGGTGGTATCTCTGGAGTAGGGGGCACTTGATTCATAGCTGGTACTGCGGGCTGTTGTGGCGTAGCTTGAGCAGGTGGTGGTGTCTGGATTGCAGTTGGTGCTGGTACAGGCGGTGTCGTTGGAGCTGGAGTACCTTTCGTGTTCATAACCCTATCATATATTTCCTTAAGTTCTGGGGTTAGATTTGTTTTCTTAGAATCCATACCTATCCAGTTTAGGTTGAATGTAAAGTTCTTGTCAAGAGAATGGGGATGGGGTATACTACTTAACTTTAGAATGAAGGGTTTAGTTTTTAGCGTTTAGCGTTTAGAATAAGTATTATAATGAGAAAAATCGTTACTCATAAGTCTTGTGACATAGATGCCATATCAAGCGTATGGTTATTAAAAAGATTCTACCCAAATTGGGATGGAGCGGAAGTGGAATTTGTAAATGCCGGAGAGAAGCTATCGGGTGTATATGAAAATGAAGGTGAGGCTATCGAGATTTTGGATGGCATTGAGACTATACACGTTGATACGGGATTGGGGGCTTTAGATCATCATCAGACTGCAGATAACAATACGTGTGGAGCATCGCTTACTCTTCAATTTATACTTTCTAATTCAGAAAGCAATATCCACAGGCATGCGATAAAGTTAGAAGCGGTAAGAAGAATTGTAGAGTTAGTAATCGATGACGATCATTTTCAGGAAGTTTATTATCCTGACAGCAATCATGATGTATATGAATTTGGAATAGTAGCTCTAATACAAGGATACAAACTTAATCATCAAAAAGATGATGACTCTCTTGTGAATTTCATAATGGAGTGTTTGGATGCTGTACTCCAGAATTTAGAAAAGAAAATTTGGGCGGAGCGTGAGATGAAGGAAAAAGGCGTAGAGTTTCAGAGTAGGTGGGGTAAGGCAATAGGAGTTGAAACGATCAATGATGAAGTATTGAAGCTAGCACAGATGATGGGAAATAAAATCGCAGTGAGAAAAGATCCAGAGGGTGGATTTATACGAATAAAGGCAATGCCGGACAAAAGAAATACAGAAAAAGGACTTGGAATAGACTTAACTGATCCTTACGAGCGTCTAAAAGAAATGGATCCCGAGGCATCATGGTTCTTGCATGCCTCAAAGAGAATGCTTCTTAATGGCTCTTCAAAGAACCCTGAAATGAAGGGGAGTTCCCTCACCCTTGAACAGGTAATTGAGGTCCTGAAATAGATAGAGAACTATCTGGCTTTCCAACTTGTCCCAATAATTCAAAACTATCACTTGTTACGTAGTTTGCTCCAACCTTAATTGCCTGAGCGATATTCCTCGAACTCTTTGGACTCCATGCAGCCAACTGAAGTTTCATATCTAAAAGTTGTAAAGGTACATCACGAGTTAATAAATCATGCCTTATAGATACACCTTCGCGTGGTCCGAATTTATGCCCCCTATATTCAGCTAAAAATCGCAATAGTGTCGCATTTGATCCAATGGAGTAAAATAAGTCTCCGAAGTATTCCCCAGTATCATCTAGTTGTTGAAGTAATTGGTGATTATTTGAAGAGGCAATGATTTTAGTATTTCTGCGGGTTGCACTTACAACTTCTTCAGCCTGATCAATATTTTTGATTTCATCTTTAAAATCGAGAAGTACTCCTTTGCCGCTATGAAGTATTCTAGGAATTATCCGGTTTGGTTTTTGAAGCTCTTTTTTAGTTGCTGATAATGCATCAACGGTCGACGTTTCATGTCCGATAAGTGTCTGACCTCTGCCATCGAGTGTTATGTCAGCTTCAACTAGGTCTACAGAACTTTCAAGAGCTCTCTCAAGCGTTCTGGGATCTGATGAAGCATTGTGTGCAATTGTGTATGCACTATGTGTAGATAAATCTACTTCTGTATATAGCATATCTTCGGGAAAAAATGCTGATGTAGCAAGAGCAGCAGGAATAACTACGCCACCTTGAATAATAGCTCTTCTGGTATGTTCCTTGCGTCCCGACATGGATACCTTTTATTCTACGCCATTTTCTTCGTTTTCTGACGTCTTTAGATCATGAAGCATTTCATCAATTTCACCGTCCATGAATGTGGGTAAATTGTGATACGACTTGCCTATTCTGTGATCGGTAACTCTATCCTGAGGGAAATTATATGTTCTAATTTTTTCATTTCGCATTCCTTTTCCAACTTGAGTTGATTTTAACTCGGCTACTTCAAGGTGTTGCTTCTCAACTTCTTTTTCCCACAGCCTTGAACGGAGCAGTGCCATAGCATTCTCTCGATTCTGAATTTGAGATCGTTCAGTTTGGCACGTAACAATAATTCCTGATGGTACATGCTTTATTCTTACTGCTGTTGACACTTTATTAACATTTTGACCTCCATGTCCTCCTGCGCGGAATGCTTCAAATTCGATATCATCTGGCCTAATATGAAGGTCAATGTCTTCCAGCTCGGGAAGAATAGATACAACAACTGTAGAAGTATGAACTCTCCCTCTTTTTTCTGTTAGGGGAACTCTTTGAACCCTATGGACCCCCGACTCATATTTAAAAAGACCAAAAGCATTTTTGTTGATGATCTTAATGCTATCTTCATCAATCATTTCATGTCGAATTGAGTGACGTTCACAATAACGAAGATACATGCGTTTTAATTCTTGGGCAAAAATCGCAGCTTCATCTCCACCTGCGGCGCCTTTTACCTCAATTATTGCATTACGAAGATCCAGAGAGCTTCCTGGATCGGGTTTGTCTTCATATGTGGGTGTGTCAAAAACCGAAGCATCAACCTGAGAAGATAGTGTTTCTTTTTCCTTTTTTAGAATTTCAATTTCTTCGTAAGCAAGAGCGGACATTTCCGGATCTGATATTAATTTTTCAGCTTCAGATATTTTGAAATCTATCTCGTAGATTTGTGCAAGTATTTCGTCTTTGTTCATTGTATTTGGGTATTTTGTATTAGTATAAACAATTTATCAAGCTTAATACTTAATTCTTGATACTTAATACTACGGAGGTTAACCTTTCTTGAGGGCTTCCAGCATCTCACGGAGAGTTTTAGGAGCATTATCTTTCTGATCTTCTCTTTGAGCTTTCTTCATGAGCGGACGAGCTGCATCCATTTTCTTCTGGAATTTCTCAATTCTTGATGCAGTGTCTACGAATTTCTGTTGACCTGTGTAAAATGGATGACAATTGTAACAAAGTTCAACGGTAATTCTTTCACTGGTTGAACCCACAGTAAAGGTATTTCCGCAAGAGCAGACTACCTGTGCATCAAAGTATTTTGGATGAATTGCAGCTTTCATGAACTCCATTATACGATAATTGAGCCCATTTTGCAACGATATTGAAAGACTTTATTTCTTTAAGAAAAGATGGAAGGGGTGCCAGTGAAATCTTCCCTCTGCCATAAAGATGCCTAGTAGTACCAGAACGGATCCTGCAACAAAAATTCCGTCGGGAAATTCGCCTAAAAGAGGGGCAGCTATGAGTAAGGTTACGACAGGATCAATATAAGTAAATACGCTCACATCAGCAGCTGTAAGGTATTTTAGTGCCCATGTCTGTAGAAAATATGCAGCAAGTGAAGAGAAAAGAACACCAAAGGTGATGCCAATTATACCCTGAGCATTAATATTTGGAAGAAATCCATATGTATTTACCTCATGTATAAAAAATGGAATAAATCCTATAGACCCAGTAGTAAATGACCAGAAAGTTACTGCTACTGGATTATTCCTTTTCATAATTTTTCTTACTAGTAGCACAGCTATTACGCCCGCGAACATAGAGATTAGATAGAAAAAATTACCTATAGCTGCAAGATTTCCATCTTTAAAAAATGGAGTAACAAGAATCAGAAGCACACCGCAAAGGCCGATGAAGGTTCCTGTTAACAGCTTGTTTTTTGGCCGTTCTTTTAGGAACAAAAGTGAGCAGAGTACAATAAAAATTGGTGCTGAGCTTCCAATGAGAGCGGCGTTAATGCTTGGAGCTTGAAGTAATCCTTGGAAAAAGAAAATAATATTAATCGTTATTCCAAAGAAGCCTATTAGAAATACTTTTATATAGTCTTTGGGATGTATCTTTAATTTACCTCTGACAAATGGAAGCATTAGTAGCGCTGGGAGGACGAAGCGAAGAAAGGCTAAGGTGTATGGATGAATGTCGTGTAGTGCCCACTTAAAAATAGGGGGGGCAGCGCCCCAGATAACATTGGCAGCAATAAGAGCTAGAACAGCAATTTGGGAATTAGACAATCTCATTTGGCAGGGAATCTATAGGGATTGTCTTTTTGACAATTTCCCCTGCCGAGGATTTGGTCCTAAGTTCTACTTCATTTTCATTTACCGGAAATACTACATAGGGAATCTCTTTCTTTTCTGCATACTTAAATTGTTTTTCTAGTGGAGCATTAAAATCTAGATAAATTTCTGCATTAATACCATTTTTTCGAAGAGGATTTACTATGTTAGAAACCGCTTCTTGATTTTCAGATTGGTTGATAACAAGAACTTTTGTGGTTGTAAGATTAGGGGGAAAAAGGTTCTTTGCATCCATTGCTTCCAATAATCTATCAAAACCAAAGGCAAACCCCACAGCCGGTATGTTTTGTCCAGAGAACATCCCAATGAGCCCATCGTATCGTCCGCCTCCCGCCACTGATCCGGCCTCAAATCCATCGACTTCAATCTCAACAATTAGCCCTGTGTAATAGTCGAGGCCTCGTGCCAAAGTTGGCTCAAAAACAACGTAATCTTTCTGTGAGCCAAGTATTTTTTCCAAGCTTTCCGTAGGGGAAGCGTTCTTGATTTTATCTAAAATTCCTTCGTCAAAACCGTTTTTTCTTAGTTCTTCTTTTACCCCTTCTTCTCCAATTTTCTTTAATTTATCAATGATAAGAATTGCACGGCTCTCAATGCCTTCAAAAATTTTCCTGTCATTTACTAACACTCTAAAATTCTTAAATCCTAAGGTCGTAAGGCATGAGATTGCTACATATATAATTTCTGAATCAGCAACATATGAATTAACTCCAACAATGTCAATGTCACATTGTAAGAATTCACGATAACGTCCACGTTGCGTATTTTCTGCACGCCACACATTCTGAATCTGATACCTTTTGAAGGGCGAAGGTAACTCATTTTGGTATTGAGCAGCAACGCGAGAGAGTGGAACAGTCTGGTCATAGCGCAAGGCAACTCTTCGTTGACCATTGTCTTCGAATCGATACATTAATTTGTCTCCTTCTTCACCGTATTTACCCATGAGGATGTCCTCATATTCTAAAGCAGGTGTCTCAAGGGGCTCAAAGCCATAAGACTCAAAAACCTTTTTTAGGGATGCTATGACATACGCTCTTTTTCGTGCCTCTTTCGGTAAAAAGTCACGAAAGCCTTTCAGTGTTCTAGGTTCAACATTCATATGTGTTATTGTACATTTTTACCTAATTTTTCACAACAATTTATTTGAAGTCTTGAAGATTAGTACTATAATATGCCCGATGAGTAGCGAGCATAGAGAAAGAACATACACAACAGCAAGGCGAGAAACCATTGGTGCCATAAATGGAGTAGTTGCAGAAGTGCTGGGTCCAGACATATCAATTGGTGGTCTGGAATTCATTGATGAAGTTCAAATTGAGGCATTCAACGCAAATCAATTCAAGCAGACATATTCAATAACAGGTCTTGCTAGTCGTTTTGGAATCCCCGATAATGCGTTTTCCGTAAGAAGGTCGTCTGGGTCTAGTTTTCAGGATGGAAAGCTAGATTTAGTATTGCCTCGTACAATTGGTGATTCCTTAACCCATCTCCATGATTCAGACCCGAAGAACAAAATTCCACTCTCTAATGCCGCCAACTATACATTTATATATGGAATGATAGAGCTTTTGGGTCAATTGGCAGATCATGGAGAAGTCTTGGAGGGTTCTGAGCGGGCAATGAGAGAGCCTGCAATTGACGCATTAAGAGAGCAGCTTGGTCATAATGAATTAATAACTCCAGAGCAAGCACAGCAATTTGGTGACTATATAAGTCGTGCACGGAATAATATGACCTTCAGAACACGTGGTGTTGCCCTTGAAGCATCAATTAATGGAAAGCCTTTTTACGAGTTGATGCAGTCTGCTGACTACGAAATGAGGAGATTCTTAGCAGGAAACCTTTTTCAAATATTTGCCGATCGGATGGGTAAAAAATCACGATGGTATCAGATGCCTGACAATATGAAGGCATTTATCCCATCCACGAAAAATAACCCTGTTACTAGTGGTATTAATGAATTTTTAAAAGTAAATGGATATTTTGGAATGTCACTTATGGGTGTAATAGAAGATTACGGTGCAGGAGAAATGGGAAGGAAGGTTCAGCGAGATGTAGTAGGTGTGCAGGATGAAAAGGTCATTGATATAAATTCGCAGGACAGTGAATTAGATGCAACGGAAAAAGATGTTCTTAATGAGGAGGATGAGTTTGGATACATGGAGGAGGGTAGGGAAGAATTAGTGAGACGCACGCGTAAAACAGTAAAGAAGTCGAGAAATTCGTTCTTGGAAGATTAAATGTATTAATTATCCCTTGAAATTTCTTCCTTGCTCTGCGCGACCTACTGCTTGGCGTGAAGCTTCATCCATTGGTTGCGAAGAAGACTGTTGTTGGACCGCTTCCATTTTTTCTTTTTCTGTTAGCACCTCAGGTCCTTTCTTTTTTTCATTTTCAACTCTAATTTTTTCAATTTCTGCTTCGATTTCTTTTACTCTTTGAAAATTTGCTATTTGTTCCGCTTTTTTTTGAGCTTCTTTTTCCTCACTATCTTGGGTAAGCACCTGGGATGCAGCACTTGACGCTAGATTTTTTGGAATTTGTACAATTTGCTTAACTGTTTCTTTTCCTAGATCTGCTAAAGCGCCGCTGACTGAATCACCATCTGACATAAGGTAAGTATAGCTTTTTAAATTACTAATTCCTAATTCACCTAATTTCTAAGAAATTTTTACGGTAATTAGAGTACTTTGGTTAATAGTTTCTACTGTGTTGGAGCTTCTTTTAAGGTAATTTGTAGATCTTTTATCTGCCCATCTGTGTAAAGGCTTACTGCAATTTTGTCTCCAACCTTTTTCTTAGAGATGAGAATTGCAAGCGTGCTGTTGGTATCGTTGATTTGTTTGCCATCTATTTTTGTAATGATGTCGCCGGTTTTAATTCCTGCGTCTGCAGCAGATGAGTCTTCAACGACTTGCTGTACTAATGCCCCTTGAGGAATTTCATTCAGTAAGGCAGCTCGTTCTGAAATTATGCTATATGAAATGCCAAGAAATGGTCGTTCAAATTGTCCAGTGCTATTGAAGTTATTTAATGAGTCTTTTACTAAATTTATTGGTATTGCAAAGCCGATATTTTGACCTTGGCCAGATACAGCAGTATTGACACCAATTACTTGACCAGCAGCATTGAGTAGGGGACCACCGGAGTTACCGGGATTGATAGCAGCATCAGTTTGGATGACATTATCAAGTCTTTCAGTAAATCCCCTAAAGCCGCTGCCCGCTGTGATTCCTCGTCCTAGTCCAGATACCACACCTGTTGTTACGGTATTTCTAAATTCACCTAGGGCTGTGCCTATGGCAATAACGGATTGGCCAACTTGTAGATTCGATGAGCTACCTAGTGATACTTCGGGAAGGCCCTGGGCTGGAGCTCCTTTAATAGAAATAATTGCGATATCATTTGATGGGTCTCTGTAGATTTTGTCGACATCGTATTTTTTACCTTTTTCATCAACAACAAAATATTGAACCTGTGAGCTTACCACATGTTTATTAGTAACAATGATCCCATTTTTTTTGATTACAAATCCTGTTCCTATATATTGGTCTTCCTCTTGATTTGGTTCTTCATCGATATCGCCAAAAAATTGCGAAAAAGGATCTTGCTGAATTCTTGTCAATGAGTCTTTGACTCCGATAGTAACAACACTAGGGCTTACTTTTTTAACTACATCAATTACATTTGATTCTTCATTTACTACTTTGACATTTTCTGATGAGCTATTGAGTGAAAGAGTGGGGAGTTTTTTTGTCTTGAGAATAGTATCCCATGAAAAGGCTATTACTATGAGAATCAAAAGTAAGATTAATAGCTTTTTCATGGCGCAATTACATCATATTAAGTTTAAAATTTCCTTAAAAGCATAGCAAGTGTAGTACTCATCTTTCTCTCAGTCAAGATTTGAGCCTACCACTTGTAATTCCTGTGCCCATAAGTTATCATATGTGCAGTCTTTGACCGTACGTTTTGCGGTCGGAGATTTTTTAAATGTTAAGAAAATATAAATTAGTACTTATTTTAAAAAGCGAACTTAAGAAAGAGGCAAAAGAAAAACTTATAGATCAGATAATGGGATGGGGTGGAAAAATTGCTTCAAAAAAAGTCACTGATCTAGGTGAAAGAAAATTCGCATACCCTATAAAGGGTGTACAAAAGGGTGATTATGTACTTGCAGAATTTGAAAGTGATGCAGTTTCGAAGGAATTAGATGCAAAAACTAGAATTCATGAAGATGTATTAAGACACCTATTGGTGAGGGTATAAAAATAACCAATGATCAAGCTCCAATTGATCAAATGAAAATTGGAATTTGAAAATTAAAGAAAATGGCAAGAAGTTTAAATAGAGTACAGTTAATTGGTAATTTAACAAGGGATCCGGAGTTGAGATACACTCCACAAGGAACCGGAGTTTGTACATTTGGATTGGCGACTAACAGAAGCTGGACAACTGACACTGGAGATAAAAAGGAAGAAGCGGAATACCATAAAATTGTAGCTTGGAACAAGTTGGGAGAATTATGCTCACAATTGTTAACAAAAGGAAGAAAAGTGTATGTAGAAGGAAGACTTGCTACGAGAAGTTGGACAGGTCAAGATGGAGTACAGAAATCGACCACTGAAATTGTGATCGATGACATGATCATCCTAGACTCAAGAAAAGATGGAGGAAGTGAGCCGGCTTCGCAAGATAAGTCTTACGGTGAAGAGCCACAAGAAGAAGTAAAGCCAAAAAAGGCTCAGAAAGTTGAGAAAAAAGAGGAAAAAGTAGAATCAGAGGATGTAAATCCAGACGATATACCATTTTAAATAAAATATGAAGAAAAAAATTATTAAGAAAAAGCGAAACATGCGAGAAGTCGCAAAAGAGTGCGCTTTTTGTAAAGAAAAAAAGAATCCAGACTTTTTGGATGTAGAAATGCTAAGAAAATTTATTTCTGAGCGTGGAAAGATCCAGAGTAGACAAAGAACTGGAGTATGCAGCAAGCATCAGAGAAAATTAACTGTAGCAGTTAAAAGAGCACGCCTTTTGGCTCTACTACCATTCATAGTCAGAGCTGAATAAGCTCTTCTTCATTTGCTTTTGCAAATATAGTTCGTGCTGAATAGTTAGAACTATATGAGCTTTGCGAAATATTGTCAGAGCTGAATAATATACTCCCGCCTTTCCCCTTGTGAACTAATACCAAGAAATAGTATAGTATTGACGGTATATATTTCAGAGAATTTTCAGCTCTCTAGAGTTAACTATAAATTCATGAGATCCCAGATAAAATTAAGATTATTTCAACTTCTTATTATCGTCCTTATATCTGCCGGTATAGGGTTTATCATTGGTAACTACAAAATCACTGCTTCCTGGAATAAATATAAGCCAATAATTGGCATAACAAATCAAAATCCTCCTGACTCAAAAAATCTCGACATGAAGCTCTTTTATGACGTTGTCGATAAGCTCAACATGATGTATTTCGATAAGTCAAAAATTGATGCTAATAAGATGGTTGGCGGTGCAATTTCCGGTATGGTTGCAAGTCTTGGAGATCCATATACGTCTTATTTCCCTCCAAAGCAAAATACTGAATTTAAGACTCAAATGGCTGGAGAATTTTCTGGTATTGGTGCAGAACTTTCTATAAATGAACAGGGGCAAATAATTGTAATTTCACCTTTAGACGGTTCTCCTGCTGAAAAAGTCGGGGTAAGGAGTGGAGATTTTATTTATAAGGTGAATGATAAGTCCACTGCTGGTTGGACCCTGGCTCAAGCGGTTGAAAATATAAGAGGGCCGAAGGGAAGTAGCGTAAAAATAACTATTGTTCACGCTAAGGAAAAGGAGCCAAAGGATGTGACAATTGTTAGGGACACTATTCAAGTGAAAAGCGTTACGAGCTGGCTTAAGCAGTTTGATTGCTCAAAGGGTGGAGCATGTGTTCCTACGACGAATTGTGCATCGTGTGTGAGCGCTGCATATATAAGAATTTCACAATTTGGGGACAAAACAAATGAAGAATGGCTATCTGCGGTGAATAAAATTCTTCCAGAAATAAGAAAGCAGAATAACTTTAAGGGGTTAGTTTTGGATGTTAGAAATAATCCAGGAGGGTATATGCATGATGCAGTATATATAGCTTCAGAATTTGTTAAGAGTGGCCCGATTGTTAAACAAAGGGATGGTAACAATAATACAGAATCAATGGATGTAAATAGAACAGGAGTGCTTTTAGATATGCCGATGATTGTTCTTATCAATAAGGGTTCAGCGTCCGCATCAGAAATTTTGTCAGGTGCTTTGCAAGATTATAGCCGTGCAAAACTTCTGGGTGAACAGTCATTTGGAAAAGGCACAGTGCAGCAAGCTGTTGAAGTTGATGGTGGAGGAAGTGTGCATATCTCAATTGCAAAGTGGCTAACCCCTAAAGAAAGATGGGTTCATGGCAAAGGTCTTACTCCTGATATCGCAGTTGGATATGATGCATCAGCTTCTTCAAAAATGACTGATGAGACAGACAATCAAATCCGAGCAGCCGTCCTCCAGCTCACAAAATAAGCGAATTTTGTTTTGTGAATTAGTCACAAGCAAAGGGAAAGTGTGCTATTTTGCCTCAAGTCTGTTAAAATTAGGTTCATATGGCATTAGCAGAGCAAAAAACTGAGTTACAACAAGAAGCTGTTCGTCTTTTTAACTCATTGGGAGACGTAAAAAACTCACCACAGGAGCAAGTAAGAGGAGTAAATGTAGCGCCTGGATTAAGAATTGTAGAGGCGTTTGCCGGGCTTCCAGATGTAGAAAGCCTTCCACCAGGTCTCACTCGATTATTCGGTTTTGAACCTACTGGTGTCGCAATGCACTTGAGAGTCGGGGATTCCGGAGAGAGGGTTAATTTTGGAATTTCCTTAAGTCCACTTCCCATGAAGGAAGGTGCGTCTTTATATATTTCAAACGAACCATCAGTTGGCATAACAAGACAGAATGAGTTTGGGGAAAGTATTGACGCGCCAATAATGGAAGAACAAACCGTGAGAGAAGCTGTAGAATGGGTAAGTGGAGTGATAAATTTACACAAATAATATGCAACTATACAATACATTTTCGAGAGAATTAGAGGAATTTAAGCCAATAAATGGTAAAAAAGTAACACTTTATACCTGTGGTCCTACTGTGTATAGAGACATCCATATAGGTAATTTAAGAACCTATATGACAACGGATATTTTAAGAAGAGTCCTAAAGGCTAATGAATACGAAGTAGCTGCAGTTATGAATATAACTGATGTTGGTCACTTTAGATTTTCAAAGGATTCAAATAAGGTTATTGACCCAGTAGTTGCCGAGTCACAAAAGCTTGGGATAACTCCACTTGAGCTTTCAAAAATATATACAGACAAATTCCTGCAAGATGCTAAAAAGCTAAATATGCTTGATGCTGATGTCTTGCCAAAAGCATCCGATCACATAGAGGAAATTATAGAAGTTATTAAAGTCCTCATTGATAAAGGATTTGCATACGTGTCTTCGGGTAACGTGTACTTTAAGGTAGATAAATTCAGAGATTACGGAAAACTGTCGGGTAATACATTAGACAAGATGGATCAGTTACTTGAAGCCGTGAGAATAAGTGTTGAGACAGATAAAAAAGATAGTGCGGATTTTGCACTTTGGAAAAAGGCCGAAGATAGGGTAATGACTTGGGATAGTCCTTGGGGAATGGGTGTTCCTGGCTGGCACATTGAATGTAGTGTCATGTCCATGAAATATCTTGGAGTGACCTTGGATATACATGCTGGGGGAGAGGATCTTGTGTTCCCTCATCATGAAGACGAGATTGCGCAAAGCGAAGCTTTTTCCGGCGAGAAATTTGTTAAGTATTGGGTTCATACGAGTTTTCTCTCAGTCGAGGAGGAAAAGATGTCACGCTCAAAGGGAAATGTCTTTATTCTTTCTGATCTAATTACTAAAGGATTTAATCCACTAGCATTTAGATATCTAACATTTCAAACTCATTACAGAGCAAAAATGAATTTTACGTGGGAGGCTTTGGATGCTGCATCGACAGCTCTAAAAAAACTTTATGATCTTGCTGCCAAACTTCCTGAAGGTGAAGGGTATGCTGACAAATATGAAGTCGAATTTTTACATGTTCTCAATCAAGATCTTAATATGCCAAAGGCTTTGGCAATTATGTGGGCGATGCTAAGATCTGATGAAGCAGATGAAAATAAGGCAGCTGCTTTAAAGCGAATGGATGAAGTATTGGGTCTTCAGATTTTTGAAATATCTCAGAAAATGCATGATATTCCTGAAGATATAATAACTCTTTCAAATGAGAGAGACCGACTGCGTGCCGAGGGCAGATTCATGCTAGCTGATCAGTTGAGGCATAAAATAGAAGGAATGGGATACGAGTTATTAGATGGTGTTAAGCAAGAGACAAAGATTATTAAAAAGGTCTAAGGAAATTAGTTGTCTATTTTTACATGTCCCTGCATTTCTTTAGAGGGTGGGACATCCTCAAAGTGAATTACTCGTAGAGCAGATATTACGTTTTTATCTTTTTTATCCAAAAATCCTATTGCAAGAATTCTAGAGTTCTGTTCAAGCTTTGAAAATCCTGATTTTATTAAGTCCCCACCAGCATCAGCGAGGCTAGTTTTTGTCGAGCTTTGAATATCTACAGTTTTTTCCTCACCGGAAGCATTCACAATTTTTACTTGAAAGCTTTTTTCATCTACAGACTGAATAGCGCCCTCAAAGTAAATTGGAATAGTGTTGGTAGTTGCGATATTGCGAGCTAATAATCTTTGCGTCTCCTTATTATATATTCCAACGAAAGAATACATGCTTCCTTTTTTAAGGTCCGAAATGCCAGCCTTTTCATCATCTGAAATATCAAATTTTGTTAACTCATCTATGTCAATTTGTCTGGAATTTGATTTTATATCCTTAATTGTTACTTTCATGCCAGCAATATCAGTTATTGTTCCGACAATCCCTCTTTTTTCAACCAAATTTAATTCTGCAACTTTGCTTGCTACAATGTCTTTTATTTTTTGAATTTTTTCGAGCTCCTCCCCGTTCTCAGGAACCTGATTCTGAGATGGTTTCACTGATGGTGTAGGGGTGGGAGATACCGCTAAAGCTTGGGGAGTGGTTAATAAATAAATTGCTGATAATAGTGCCACTGATAGCCCTACAAAAGTATTAAGTTTTTTTGAATAATGCATAGTTATAGTTTAAAAATCTGCTGTTGAGTATGTGACAGTTCTGATATCCTGCACTGAATTTCCAGATGCGTCAATTGCTCTTGTAATTACTTGATTCGCACCAGCATCAATGTCTATTGTTACAGAAAAATTACCATCTTGTGAGGGCTTTACCTGGACGTCTTCAAGATTGGTTGATATGACTATTAAATTTTCAGGGTTAGTGGTCCCCTTAATGGAAAGTGTTCTTTTATTGGTTAGCATTTCATCTTTAGGTTCTGACACACGTACGAAGAGTTCACCATTTTGCTGTTGTTGCTGTGGTGTAACAGTAACACCCTTAACGGCAATTGGAGTGTCATTTGTTTTTTTGGTTGACTGGTATATGAAAAATCCAGCTGAAGTTATGAAGAGACCTGCAATTATTGCAACAAAAATTATGATTAAGCGCTCTTTCATACGTTATATTATAGACTGGCAGGTGATTAAAATAATTCGAATAAATCCGAGTTCGATGCCTCAGGGAAGCTTAAAGATATTATTAGATTGTGCCCATCTTGTCAAGGAAGATATCTTAATGTTATGATATAGAACTTCCAAATGTAATGGAAGGTTCACAAATTTTTAAATGGAATTAACAGCACCACAATCTTCAACACTTAAGATAAGTACAAAAAAAGGATATATTCTCGTCGATCCAGATGCCGGAGAGGAAGCAAAAGTTGTTATTCTCAGCGATAACTCGGAAAAAGATATTATCCAGACTCCTGAAAATCTTGTAATCTATGGACCAGGAGACTTTGAAGCAAGTGGTATTCTTATTAAAGGTACCCGAAATGACTTTGAAACAATGTATTCTATTGATGCAGGGGAGGGGAGAGTTCTAGTTGTGCAATCAACATCTATTTCAAAACTTGCTGATGAAGATGATTACGATGCAGTAATCGTTAAAGCAGTAAGTCTAGTTGACGACGCGGCACTTTCCGCAATTTCCTCGAAACTGGTAGTCGTATATGGTGAAGCAGAATTTGTTCCCGAAGCTGTAAAGTCTAATAAACTTAATAAATTGAATCTTAAAAAAGTTGAAGAATTGACAAGCAACGTGGTTTTTCTTGAAAAGAAATAATTAGGCTAGATTAATCACAAACCACTGTCTCGCAAAATCACAAAAGTTTATGGCAGTTGTCCGAATTCCCCCTCATGATGAAGAAGCCGAGCAGGCCGTTCTCGGTGCGATCCTTATTGATAAAGATGCTATTATCGCTGTAAGTCAGCTTATCTCTGGAGAAAATTTTTATGATGATAGACATAGAGAAATTTACCAAGGAATGCTGGCCCTCTATGAAGAGCGAAAACCTATCGATCTTTTGACACTAACGGATACGCTTAAGAAGAAAAAAACATTCGATAAAGTGGGAGGGAGCAGTTATCTTTCATCACTTACTAATATTGTCCCTACAGCCGCCAACAGTGAATACTACGCAGGCATTATTAGAGAAAAGTATGTGAGACGAAGCCTTATTCAGATCAGTAGTCTTATCACTGAAGACGCGTTCACTGAAGATAAGGAAGCAAATGAAATTCTTTCCACCTCAGAGCAACAAATTTTCAAGATATCTCAAGAGCATGTTAAGCAAGGATTCATGCACATCAAAGAAACATTGGCAGAAAGTTTTGACAGACTAGAGGAATTGCAAAGAACCGGAGCTGGACTTCGAGGAGTCGAGACAGGATTTACTGATCTTGATAATCTCCTTTCTGGACTTCAAGCATCAAATCTTATCGTTCTTGCTGCGCGTCCAGGACAGGGAAAGACAGCCTTTACTATTAATATTGCCCAGCATGTAGCTATTGCCAACAAATTGGCAGTAGGCGTATTCTCACTTGAAATGAGTAAAGAAGAGTTGGTTGATCGTATGTTGGTGTCGCAAAGCGATATTGATGCCTGGAAATTAAAGACCGGACGACTTCAGGAAGATGATTATGACAAGCTATCTGTTGCAATGGGAGCACTTGCTGAAGCACCAATATTTATAGATGATACCCCAGGTCTTTCTATTCCGGAGATGAGGACCAAAGCGCGCCGTCTTCAGTCGGAGCACAATCTAAAACTTCTTATTGTCGACTACTTGCAGTTGGTCAACCCTGGAAAGAAATTTGAGAATAGAGTTAACGAGGTTAGTTATATTTCTCAAAGTCTTAAAAATATGGCTAGAGAATTAAAAATACCCGTTATTGGTGTATCACAGCTTTCTCGTGCGGTTGAGCAGCGTGGTGGTGGAAAGCCACAGCTTGCCGATCTTCGTGAATCCGGAGCTATTGAGCAGGACGCTGACGTTGTCATGTTCTTGTATTCAACAGATGAAGAATTTACCTCTCAAAGAATTGTAAATGTGTTAGTTGCCAAGCATAGAAACGGACCAGTTGGAGAGAAAGAGTTGCTCTTTAGAGGAGACCGTATTAGATTTTATAACGTAGAACATTCCACAAAGGTCTAGTCGGAATCGACCTATTTAGCCTTGCAGCGAGTCATGATTATTCAGTGTGCCGCGGGAGGGACTCGGTCTGCGGGCGTTAGCCTTGCAGCGAGTCATGATTATTCAGTGTGCCGCGGGAGGGACTCGAACCCTCATGAAGAAAATCCTCATTAGTTTTTGAGACTAACCTGTATACCATTCCAGCACCGCGGCCTAAATAGTAGGTTCAAAACATCAAATTTGAACTTTACTATTATATACTTTTTTTTCATCAAACCCAATTTGGCAAATATATTGCGAATTGAGGTGGATAGAGTGTATACTCAAACTCGATTTCCGAAAAACAAATGGCAAAAAAGACAACCCCTTCAGTACTATTACCCGCCCATATTATTCCATCACATTACAGTATCTTCCTGACTCCTGATCTTGAGAATTTCACTTTTGAAGGAGAAGAAATCATTACCCTCGAATTCGACAAACCAGACATAGCAATAACATTGCATAGTGCAGAAATTAAAATATCCAAAGCCTTTATCAAAGTCCCAAATAGCGAGATTAAGACGCAAAGGATCACGTACAACAAAAAAGATGAGACAGTAACTTTGACGTTTCCTAAGAAAATTTCAAAAGGAAAAGTGAATTTACATCTAAAATTTACGGGAATTCTCAATGATAAGATGCGTGGATTTTACAGAAGTAGATATACGCTAAATGGCAAGACCTATCATATGGGGGTTACACAATTTGAATCTACTGATGCTAGGAGAGCGTTTCCATGTTTTGATGAACCAGCGCTAAAAGCAACCTTTGACGTATCATTAAAGGTTCCGACAGACAGAGCAGTAATATCAAATACCTTGGAGGAAGAAGTCATAGAAGATGAAGGGGGATATAAAGTTGTCAGGTTTGAAAAATCTCCAAAGATGTCTACGTATCTTTTGGCATTTATCATTGGGCATTTTGAATTTGTAGAAAAAACAACTCCCGAAGGAGTAAAGGTTAGGGTCTACGTTACGCCCGGTAAAAAACATCAAGCAAAATTTGCCTTAGAAGTAGCTGTTAAGATCATGAGCTTTTACGATGAATATTTCGGCATAGCGTATCCTTTGCCAACCATGGATCTAGTAGCTATTCCAGATTTTGCAAATGGAGCAATGGAAAATTGGGGAGCGGTTACCTATCGAGAATCGGCCCTGCTATTTGATGAAGAGCATTCGTCTCTTCATACCAAGCAATGGGTCGCTTTGATAATAGCTCATGAATTAGCTCATCAATGGTTTGGAAATTTAGTAACTATGAAATGGTGGACACACCTGTGGCTAAATGAAGGATTCGCGTCATTTATGGAGTACGTAGCTGTTGATAAGATCTTTCCTGAATGGAATATATGGACACAATTCGTATATACCGAGCAAGCAAGGGGTTTGTCGCTGGATGGTCTCACAAACACTCATGCTATTGAAATACCAGTAAATCATCCAGGCGAAATCAGCGAAATCTTTGACGCTGTGTCCTACTCAAAAGGAGCTTCTGTTATAAAGATGCTCCAAGATTACTTAGGCGAAGCAGATTTTCAAAAGGGATTAAAGTTATATCTTAAGACACACAAATATTCGAATGCCGAAACGACTGATCTTTGGAGGGCGCTTGAGAAAATATCAAAAAAGCCGGTTGAGAAAATCATGAATAATTGGACTTCCCAACCAGGTTATCCTTTGATTAGCGCAGATGTTGCTGGTTCGGAGCTCTCACTTTCTCAGGAGCGGTATTTCGCAAGCGGCAATAAATCGTCGAAGAAAGAAATATGGTTAACACCTTTGAGTGTTATTGCAGCTTCTTCAAGAACATCAAAAAAAATATTGCTCGATAAGTCATCAACAAAACTTGCAGGATATAAGAACGAGTGGGTAAAAGTTAATGCGGATGACACAAGCTTTGTAAGGGTAAAATATTCGGAGCAGATGCTTACACAATTTAGAGATCCAATAGAAAAACTTGATAGTAGGGTGGGCGAGAAAGGTAGATTTGCATTGGTTAGAGATATTTTTGCATTGGTAGAGGCAAGGTACGTATCAACTGACGAGGCATTAACATTAATTTCTTATTTCAAAAATGAAACAAGTTATATTGTGTGGGCAGAAATCTCAACACATCTACTAGAATTAAGAAATTTGCTGTCAGAAGAAAAGGTTTTGCCAGAATTCAAACAATTCGTTATTGAGCTATTCTCTAATGCAGGCGGGAAGGTCACATGGACTAAGAAAAAAAATGAGTCGCATGAGGCGACGCTTCTCCGAAGCACTCTTCTGTATGCGCTCGGGACGATGGGAGATAGTAGCACTATCAATAAAGCCAAAGAGCTTTTCGACGAATCTTTTAACGGTAAAAAGATTGATTCAGATCTAAAGGGTCTTGTCTATGCAATAACTGCAGAAAATGGTGGAAAAGAGGAATTTGAAAAACTTTTGGATGTTTATCTTAACAATGAATTAGAAGAAGAAAAGGACAAAGCTCTACGTGCGCTATGCTCCTTTAAAGATAAAAAGTTGTTGTCACGAGTTCTTGCTGTATCTTTTTCATCAGATGTCAGGGCTCAGGATGCATTTAAATCCGTTATATTTTTGACCAACAATCCAAATGGAACATTGCTTGCATGGGAGTACGTTAAGGAAAACTGGACTACCATCATGGACAAATTCGCGGGGGGACACTTATTCTCAAGATTTGTAACACCTTTTTCAAAATTCAAGTCACTTTCAGATGCAAGTTCTATCGAAGAATTTTTTAAGAAAAATAGTGCTGAAGGAATTGAAAGGACTGTAGCTCAGACATTAGAGCAAATACGTTCAAATGCAGAACTTCTGCAGCGGGATTTAGGACAGATCGAAGCATTTTTCAAAAATTCTAAATAGGGCTTTGGCATTGTATTTTGCTTCATTTGAGGGTACAATTATAACCTCGATATATGCTTTCAGTAACAGATCTAAAATCAGGCGTAGCTTATGAAGAAGAGGGGCAAATCCTTCAGGTAATTTCCTACGAACATATAAAAATGGGTCGTGGTAGTGCAAATATTAAGGTTAAGGTCCGCAACCTTTCTAGCGGCTCAATTCTTGAAAAAAGTTACATTAACGGTGCAAACGTTAAAGATATATATCTTGAGAGTAGACAGTTACAATTTCTTTATAAGGACGCGCAGACAGCAAATTTCATGGATCCAAAAACCTATGAGCAAGTAGAGGTGCCTTTATCGCATTTAGCTGGTCACGAATTTTTGATAGAAGGAGAAAATGCAATCGTTCAGATGCATGATGGAAATGCATTGTCGCTCCAGCTGCCTCCAAAAGTAACGTTGAAAGTAAAGGACACAGCACCCGGTGTAAAGGGTAATAGTGCGTCAAATGTATATAAAGATGCTGAGCTTGAAAATGGTATGAAAGCCCGTGTTCCTTTGTTCATCAACACAGGGGATAGTATTGTTGTAGATACAAGGGATGGAAGCTATACTAAGAGGGCATAAATTCTTAGTATGAAGATAAAGAAACTTCAGAATAATAGTCTCATAAGTCTCCTTTTTAGACCTCAATTTGTAATATTTTGTTTGTCCGTTTTGTTCTCTCAAATCGCAAGCAATATGCTAAGCATAGTTCTTATCGTATTGACCTATAACATTACTCAGTCAAGCTTTGCAGTCTCAGTGCTGGTTCTAGCGTTTTTGCTTCCTCAAGTATTTTTTAGTTTTTTGGGAGGCATAATTGCTGATGCGAAGAACAAACGAAAAATTCTTATCTTTGGAAATATAGCTCGGGCATTGGTTCTTATAGCCTTCTTTTTTGTAAAAGATACTTTGGCATTTATTTATATCTTTATGCTTACCATTGCAATCATTACACAATTTTATATTCCAGCAGAAGCACCTTTTATTCCACATCTTGTTAAGAAAAGCCAATTACTTGCCGCAAATGCAATCTTTGGAGTTTGTCTTTTTGGATCAATACTCGTTGGATATGTTGCTGCGGGACCAGCAATGAGGGTATTTGGAAGCAACGGGGTATTTATTTTTATGGCGGCTCTTTTTATCCTTTCTTATTTGTGCGTGCAGTTTATGCCAAATGTATCGTTGACCGTTAGAAAGTTGAGAACAGAAAAAACGATGATTGGGAATATTATTCACCTATATAAATTAGTTGTTGTGGAATTTGCGGATGTACTAAGTCTTCTAAAAGCAAAACGAAGTGTTGCAAGCTCTTTTTTCTTTCTTGCTCTTTCCCAAGTAATAATTCTTGTTCTGGCAACGGTTGTTCCGGATTACGCAAGAAGAACCTTGCATATTCCATCAGAGGACATCTCAATAGTTGTTTTTGCGCCGGCTGCATTTGGAATGCTTGTTGCGTCATTTGTTATTGGAAGTAAATTCACTAAAGTAAGTCATGAGCGAATAATAGATGTGGGTATTATTCTTTCAAGTATTGTCCTATTTTGCTTCGGTAGTATAGATCTAATTCGACATATAAATGTAGTCTTGTTGGCAGTTGTTGTAACGTTCCTGGCTGGTATTGCAAACGCGTGTATTTTTGTTCCTGCACAAACAATAGTGCAAACCCATGTGAGTAATAAATCTCTTTCAAAAGTTTTTGGACTCCTGTATTTAGTTGTAGGTATAATTGCATTTGCCCCTCTTATTCTGACTGGAGTATTTGCTGATGTTCTGGGCGTAAGAGTGGTTCTCATCGGGCTAGGCGTTGCATTGCTCGTCTTGGCAATCGCAAAAATGCTCTTTCTAAAAGACAGGATTACAATATGATTATCATTCTTTATTTGTTAGCAATTTTTATTTCACTTTTTATTTTATATGCGGTATCTCGGCACGATTTTGTTCTGCTTCGGCAAAGTATTTCATTGCGACAGGTTTTTGACAATGTATTCTTAAGCCTCTTTGTCTTTTTTGTTCTTTCGCGAGTTTTCTTTATTTTTTATGCCCAAGCATTTGATCTTTTCAATCCATTGAAATTTTTCTATCTAACCAAGCATTGGGGAATTTTGCCGTACGCAGGAATTATTGGAGTCGTTATTGCAATACTATTTTTGTATAGGAAGAAAAAGAATAAACTGAGAATTCTAGATCTGTATTTTATTTCCTTTACTCCAATCATTCTGCTAGATGTTCTGTTGAAAAGTAATGGGGTTATCATGCTTGCTATTAAAGCCGTTTCTGTAATCGTTCTGATATTGTTTTATGGATGGTTCATTAAAATACATAATAAATTTACGACTAAGGATGGCTTTATCGCCACTATGACAATAATTACCTATTCATTAGTTTCCCTTGCTTTTTCAGTTGCTTCAAATGGGATTTTTTCTGAAAAGTATTTGTGGTTCAATATATTGCTTCTTATATCAACCATTATTTCTTCGATCTTTCTCGTGTTGGTGCAGCGCGATACTTTCAATAAACAATAAAAAGATATGCAAATCATTTTCAACGACGAGAATTACGCCGTGCTTAACAAGCCAGCAGGTATAATAGTTAATAATGCGGATACCTCAAGAAATGTGGTTACTGTCCAGGATTGGGTAGAAGAGAATTTCAAACTTTCCGAAAATAAAGAAAATGAGGAAGAGAAGAGTGAATTTTTAAAAAGAGGCGGTATTGTTCATAGACTCGATAAAGAAACCAGTGGAGCGCTCATCATAGCCCTCAACGAAGATTCATTCGTTTTTTTACAAAATCAGTTTAAGGAAAGAACGGTTAAAAAAGAATACATAGCCCTTTGCCATGGAAAGATGATAGAGGAGAGTGAAATAAATGTCCCGATCGGTAGATTGCCTTGGAATAGAATGCGTTTTGGGGTAATTCCGCAGGGACGTGAATCTCATACGAAATTCAAAACTATTGCTCACTATCATTTAAATGAAGGAAGAACTTTTGAGGAACTAAGTCTATTGCGTGTATTCCCAATAACAGGAAGAACTCACCAAATTCGGGTACATCTGCAATATGCCGGACATCCGATTTTTGCGGATCCCCTGTATGGTGGACGCAAAACCTATAATCACGATAAAAAATACTTAAGCAGGCACTTCTTGCATGCTGAAAAAATTTCCTTTATTAGTCCAACTACTAAAGAAAAGGTTAGTTACGAAGCGCCACTTACCCCTGAGTTATCTTCTTTTCTTAAATTGCTTGATACCAGAGGTTAGTATACACTAGTAAAAACTCGCTATGCATGGGACATTTATTAACGAAATAATCCTCCTTATAATCGCTGCTTTTATTGGTGGATTTGTAGCGCGCTCTATCAAGCTTCCACCGGTAGTAGGATACATTGTGAGCGGAATTGTATTTGGTACTGTTGGTAAAGCATTTATTCCGTCATATGAAAACCTTTTTGAATTATCGCAAATGGGTATCTCGCTGCTTCTTTTCACTCTTGGATTTGAAATTTCACTAAAGACTTTTAGCAGACTCAATAGAAAGATATTTTACGTTGGGGTTCTGCAAATACTTTTAACGAGTATTCTTATTTTCCCAATCCTTTTGCTGTTTCATTTTAGCCTGCAGATGTCTATTCTTTTTGCATTACTTTTTTCCCTTTCATCAACTGCAGTTGTTCTCAAGATCTTAGAAGAGAAGGGTATGGTGACCAATTTTCCTGGAAATAATGTTTTTGTAGTTCTTTTAATCCAAGATCTATTTATCATCCCCGTAATATTTTTAATGCCGCTCCTTTTTAGTTCTCAGTTCGAATTTCCAGGAAGTATTTTCACATTCCTATTTACTGTAATAAAACCCCTTGGCGCATTTATATTAATGTATATATTTGGCCGATTATTTTTTTCAAAAATATTTACTGTTCTTTTCCGTTATCCCCAACAAGAATTGACGATTCTTGCGACATTATTTACAGCCGTTTTGTCTATTGGGGTTCTGACATATGCTGGACTCCCTGAAGCAATTGCAGCATTTTTTGCAGGAGTTCTTATATCAGAGGAGGGGAAGAATTTAGCTCCTCTCGCTGCGGTCAAGCCGCTTAGGGATATACTTCTTGTATTATTCTTCGTTCTTATTGGGATGATGGTGGATGGGCCATCTCTTATTCTCAATTTGCCGGTAATCCTTGTTGCCTCTGCGCTTATTTTAGTTGTTAAGTTCTTTGCATCATTTTTTATATTACGGTTCTTTAAATTTATTCCAAGCGCGAATGTTTTTATATCCTCTTACCTTGCAAATATTGGAGAATTCGCCTTAGTGATTGCGCAGATAGCGCTTGTTTCGCGCTTTATAACGCTACATGATTACGAAAGCCTATTGGGTATCTTTATCGTGTCACTAGTTATGATCCCGCTTGTAACAAAGAGTGTTAAATATGTTTTTGAAAAGTACAAACATACAAATTTTGTCAGAAATTTCATGGGAGATTCGCATTTCTTTATGCGTTCCATATATGACAAGGTTGAGAATCACGTAATAATTTTGGGGCACGGTAGAGTGGGGCAGGAAGTAAGAAATCTCCTTGATATGGGAGAGGTCCCATATGTTGTTGTAGATTTTGATAGACGTACAATCGATGCTCTTTCTAAGAATATGAAAAATGGATTGTATGGGGACCCAACAGATAGTGATGTACTAAAGGGGGCTGGCATCAAGAGAGCACGCATATTAGTTGTAGCCCTTCCGGATAGCTTTACTCAAAAATTAATTATTAAAAAAGCATTGTCTCTTAATCCGAATCTCGTGATTCTTTGTCGCTCTCATATTGATGAAGATAAATATGAATTAGTGAATCTCGGGGTCAATACAATTGTTATACCAGAATTTGAAGCAGGTCTTCGAATAGGAAAAAAAGTTCTGGAGCTTCTTGGCTTTTCTGACAAGAATACAATCGAGTTGTTAAGAAAACTTCGCAAGTTCCACTACATTCACTAACAAATGAAAGATCGAATTATTAGCTTTCTCTATTTAAAGATATTTTTCCTTTTTGTAATCCTTCTTGTTGTTGGAGCAGTTGTCTATAAATTGGGTGCCGAAGTAACAGGCGGGTCGTTCAAAAATAATTCATTTTCTGTTTTGATAGTAGCCAAAGAATCTAAGATAATTTTTGTAGATAAAAATGCAAGATCATCACTCTTTCTTGCTGTAGGAGATATTGAAAAGTTTGTGAAGGGGAAGAATCCTCTTGAGGCTTCATTTGCGTTGGGGATTCCAATTAACGCAATACTTGTAGACAAAAATCCTCCTCAAAATCTACAGGCTTTTGTCGACGTTGATAATGAGATGAGGCTTCTTTTTGGGAATGACGTAGTGTTTAAAAATTTAAATAGATATGATGTCCATAAAATAATTGGGGCAGTAAAGGCTTCGGATAAAGACAATAAACAGGAGCTTCGTATTAATCTGTTTGACCAAAAGGCAATGAAGGAAAAGTTGGAGGAAGCATTTACGGATTCTGCAATCAGAAATCAGGGCACAACGATTCAAATTGACAACGGCACAACAATCAATGGGCTTGGCGGGATACTTGCATTGATTCTCAGTAAGGAAGGATATAATGTAATTGCAGTAAGAACTTCGCCACCAGCAATATCCTCATACATTGCTTATGACGGTGAAGTAAATCCTTATATAAAATCTCTTCAAGGCTTAACTGGTTTTCCTATTAAAAAAGCTAAGGTTTCACCGGCTGCCGATGTTACAATATTTTTAGGGGATGATGT
This sequence comes from uncultured Gammaproteobacteria bacterium, assembly GCA_964531275.1. GTDB lineage: Bacteria > Patescibacteriota > Microgenomatia > Levybacterales > GWA1-39-11 > JAUSNA01. Next base: position 14,811 of record CAZHDZ010000007.1, on the reverse strand, counting down.
AGACGCAATGCTTTCTCCTTAGTGTATGTTCATTTTTATAATTCTTGTCCTCTTCTTAATCTCTTTCTTGATGGCACTAAGAAGTCTTCAGAAAGAGCTAGAGAAACCGAGGGAATCAAGTGCGCTTCAAAGAGAATTAATTAGAGGAAAAGCTGTCTACCTAAAGTAAGCTTAATCTAGAATGAGGATTGGTCAAAAAACTTTTTCGCCCGTTTTACTTCTTTTATAAATAGAGTTACGTTTTTGTCATCTACGCTTTTTATACAAGCCTGATATTCATTTCCACCTTTCATAAAAGCAATAAGACGAATGCCAAGGCTGTCGGGCAGCATGCCAATAAAGGTTTTGTCGGATGTTAATGCAAAAATCTTGGATCTTTTGATAGTGAGCAGTATTTCATCGCCGTGTTGTAACTGCATGAGCGTTCTTTTGTCTGCAACGTTTGTAAGATCAGCAGTCTTGGTCTTGCCAGCTTCTTGGATGAACACATTATCCATATGATTTGAATGATTTATGGGCGTAGCTCCATTTTTTTGAGTAGAAAGTGTGCTTAGTTTTCTTAAATTCTTTGTAGCAATCGGATTAGTTTTGTCTAAACCAATAATTTTATTGTACGTTTCTTTTGCGTCGTCAAACTTGCCAAATTGCATGTAGGCGTAAGCAAGGCGTTTTAGAGTATCAATATCGTGAGCATTCTCCTCCAAAAGGCCCTTATTAATCAGGATGGCTTCTTCCCAATTGTTCTCGAGGGCGAGTTTAATGGCTTGGTCTTTGAGGTTTAGCATGAGGTGATTTTTGATTGTCCCATTGTAGATAAAAGAAAAAAAAATGTCAAGAAATAGGCAAAAATAGCATCTTTATTGTATACTATGCTCTGTATGTCAGGTCATTCCAAGTGGGCAACCATAAGAGCTTGCTCGTTGGAAGAGATAGCCAACTGCGCTTCCTCGTATGCTTGCCATGCCTGATATATAACTATGAGTGGACATTCAAAGTGGGCAACCATCAAAAGAGCAAAGGGTATAACCGATGCAAAACGTGGGCAAGCTTTCACCAAGCTTTCGAATGCAATTACGATTGCTGTTAAACAGGGTGGAGGAAATACTGATCCGTCATTCAACGCATCGTTAAGAATTGCAATCGACAAAGCGAAGGCCGCAAATATGCCAAAGGATGGCATAGAAAGGGCGGTTCAGAAGGGGAGTGGTGCTACTGGTAGCGCTGAGCTTTTCGAAGTGCTCTATGAAGGTTTTGCGCAGGGCGGTGCAGGTCTTCTCGTTGAAGCGGTAACCGACAAAAAACAAAGAACAGTTGCGGAGGTAAAATCAACGTTAGAGAAAAATGGAGGCACTATGGCTGGCCAAGGAGCAGTTAGCTATTTATTTCAAAAAGTAGGAGAAATAATTGTTCCTAAAAATGGCAAAAGTGCTGACGATATTGTTATGGTGGCTCTTGAGAACCAAGTAACCGATTATGAAGAAATAGATGATGCAGTCGTTCTTTATACAGAGCCGGGGGATCTTTCGATAGCAAAGAAGGGGATGGAAGACAACGGCATCACAATTGAAGATGCAGGTCTTGTCTATTGTCCTATCTCGCGCATTGCTATAGATGATGAGAATGGTGAGAAGGTAATGGCATTAATCGAAAAACTCGAGGATATGGACGATGTACAAAAGGTCTATACTAACCTACTATGATTATTCTTGGAATAGATCCAGGGACAAATAGAACGGGGTGGGGTGTAATTACTAAGAAAATTTCGAAAAAAGCAGATACAGAGATAACTTACATTGCCCACGGTTGTATTGTCACTGAAAAAATTAACACCATGCCTGAGCGTCTCTTGCTGCTTCATGCGAATCTGAATGAATTAGTAAAAAAACACAAACCCGAATGCTTGATAGTCGAAAATATATTTTTTGGAAGAAATGTAAAAACTGCCATTTCCGTTAGCCAAGCGAGAGGAGTTATTATGTTGTCTGCCGCATTATTTGACCTGCCTGTCTTTGAATATACCCCAAGCACTGTTAAGTTGGGTCTGACCGGCAGCGGTAAAGCTGATAAGAAAGTTGTGCAGGAAATGGTAAGAATACTTCTGGATTCGGACAGTACAATCCTTGCTTTTAATGGTAAGAAGGATAAAGATTTTGATGATAGCGCTGATGCTTTAGCGATTGCATTGCACCACGCAAGAAAAGTAGAGTAACGCAACTATGGAACGCATTCTTCGTATTCTTCAGTTCAATAAGAGACAAAAATTTGTAGTAGCAGTCCTTATTTTATCGACGGGGGTTTTTATGAGTGAGTATTTTACAGGAATAAAACTCACATTAAGCGCAATTGGTCTTGCTATAGCAACGGTTCTTATGCTTCTTTTTATCTTAAGAAATGACATTAAAAATACTTTCTTTGGCCCTATTTTAGTTCTACCATTTTTCTTCAGCCTTGCTTTCCCTTTTTTCTATGCACTAGTTCCCGAGAGGTTGTTGAGTAGGCTTCTTATAACTGCTATTTACGCTTTTGGATTGTATTCGCTTTTTCTTACCCAAAATATCTTTGCTGTATCGGGTATAAGGACCATCAATCTATTAAGAAGTGCGAGAATTGTGGCCTTTGTGCTGACCCTTCTTGTCTTTTACTTTTTGGTTAATTTTATCTTCTCATTACGACTACCAGTACTTATAACGCCTCTTGCAATACTTCCTCTTTCATTCTTTATGAATATCCAGTCGTTATGGACATATACTCTTGATACGTCTCAAGTAAAGGCTATTGCGCTCTTTTCTGCTGTGATTGCAATATCCATTCTTCAGCTTTCCTACGTTTTAGTTCTGTGGCCTGTTAATGCATCTATATACTCATTATTCTTAACAGGTATTTTCTATACATATTCTGGCCTTTGCCATGCTTGGCTTGAACGGAGGCTTTTTAAAGGTATTCTTTGGGAATATGTATGGGTAGGTTTTATTTCTGTATTGTTCTTAGTGATCTTCTCAAAGTGGGGCGTGTAGGGGAAAGTATTGAATAATGATTAAAGCGATTAATCGATTAAAGAAAAGAAGCTAGATGAAGCTAGATATAGCTGCTAACATCCTATAGTAATATATTTAATTTCTAAATATACACTTAAATACGTTCAAAATATCGTCAATAACGAAAATCTTTATACATTATTTAGTCATCTCAATAACAAATAATGAAAAGGAAGTAGAGGAGTGAGAAGTGTAATTTCAGGTTCAAATGATATAGTTAGATATAGTAGAGAAGTATCCTATAATTTACAAAGTGGAAGAGTCCTATAGTATTATCTGGTGACTAGTGGGATGGTGGTTAGATCTTTATGAATGAGTTGACTGCCTTGACCTGTGAGTTTATTTATAGCTAATACATAGCTAAAGAGCTGCTTTGTTCTTCTGGCAACACAACTAATTACGTCTACTTTAGGCATAAACAGGCTCAAAATATGCAGAATAGCTTGATTTATCGGTATAAATAGCGACATACGAGTGAAGTAGAATGGGAGCATTTCACGGAAAATGTGGATAACTTTTCACGGTTTTGAGGCTAGAGATATAAAAACAAGGGTAGAAGTATGGAGCAGGACATACGAAAATAAATCGAAAGTAGCCTCATTTGAAGCTAAAATATCCTCCTTTTGAGGCTAAGGCACTGGTATAGCAGTATTGTGGTCTGAGAGTGTCTGGGGCTGCAGCCTAAGAGTGCTGAAATTCAGCCTCAGAGCATGTGAGTATTTCGTTGCGAATGGATGATATTGAGGCGAGATTAAGAGTTGTTTGTACTTCCCTAGGGGAGTGGTCGTTATGAGCCGATCTATTATGTCGCACAATAATACTTTTACGACATAGATACCACATCTGAGGCTACGGTCAATTTGGCCTTATCCCTATATATCCTTATGAATTTCAAGCTGAATTTCGCTATTACCTAGATAGGTTCGTGTAAGCATTTCGTGGCCTACTTTGAGGTGTCTTAAATACCCTAAAAACCACCCTACTATAGGTTCTTAATAGAGGATGGGTAAAAACGATGATTGTAGTAACTTTTGGGGCATTTTTTATATAAAACTGCCTGATGTCAATATAAGCCTTTAATTAAAGAGGATTAACTAGTGCTTGAAGATATTTCAGGGGCCTTAAATCGCATCCTGGAAGGGCTAGCGTGAGGCTAAATATTCCTATAAAGACAGTTCTATAAAATGGGGTTTTGATGATCTGTAGGCATTGGATCGACCAGCTCGGTAGGCCTGTTTGGATTACCATTAAGTTCATTAAGTAAATGTTCTGTCGTAAGCACAGTATTTATGACCGGGTTGTCAGATTGTAGCGCATTATAAGCTGAATCTAGAGGTGGCAATGGAGTAATTATAGCTGGGATTTCCAGTGGAATTCCAGCCTGAAGTCTTTGGCTATAAACCATCATTTCATGCACTTCAGGGCCCTTAAGGTATATACAGAATCTTTTAAAAGGATTATCCATATGATTGGATTATACATCATGAGAAAACGTGCAGATATTATGTCGCACAATAAGAGTAGGGTGCGATATGTACGACATAATGTTCAGTCTAGATAATTTAACACTTTTGACTGCTCTGATTTAAAAACGTAATTTTAAATATTCTCAGAGGTGATTATGAGTTAATCTAGGAGACGAATTATATATTGAATAAAAGATTGACTTTGAAGTTAATTTGAGGCTAAATGAAGCTAAAATGAAAAATATGGTACCCTACTCCACTACATGATGGATTGAATTTATCATTGAAACAAGCTTGAATTGGCTTATAATATTGAAATGAGGCAAGAATTTGGAGCAAATGGCATTGAAATGCAACCTCCTACTAATGGACCGGGTTTTGAATTAACCCAGGGTAACGCTGTAGACTTGTCAGCCTCTCACTCTACTTCAGCAGCTATAAATTTTTCTATAGATGAGGTCCAAGGAGGTATAGTCACACCTATATTTTTTAGTGGCGTTTATAGTGAAGCAGGTATTAATTCCTCACCTATAATTGAACCTGTTTTTGTACACGAGGAGTTTGTTCCTAATGTAGCTGCCTTGTATGGTCACTCAGCATTTGATTATATGCCGGATTACGCCAAAGCAACGGTAATTCAAGGTGACGAAAAGCAGCAAGTCACTGTATCTGAGACAGAAAGAATTCTTTTGGAGCTTCTTTTGGCCTCATCAAATAAGCTAATAAGCAAAGATGATATAGCGGTTAATGTGTGGCCGGAGGCACCCCCTAAGGAATTTGAATCATATATTAAAGTATACAGTCAGAGGCTGAGAGATAAATTAGGACTGCGTGGCGATAAGGCTTTCTTGCGAACTATCGAAGGCCATGGTTTGATGTTGCTCAATCCTGCACAGCCAGGATATCAAGAAATGCAAGACTTTATAGATGGAAAGAGTGATGCTTTGGAGCAAAGTGCAAGAAGTGGACTTTTAGAGTCTACCGTTATCCACCCGGCATTTAAGTACAACACTGAGTTGAAAGCGGTTTTACTTGAAAATGGTAATGATCAATTGGTGCATTTAGGTAAACGGGAAGCGAGATTGCTGGAGGCATTGTTGGGGAATAAAGATTCATTTATCGCAAAGCAGGACGTAATACATATGATATATGGCCAGGGTGTAAAAGGAAAAAATAGTGTCGATTTGTCTCAAGCGCTTCACCACTTAAGGAGAAAACTGGGCTTCTTTGGAGCCAATGATTACATACAGTCTGTTTCAGATAGAATACGGTTAGTGGGATCCATTGACTCAGAGTCTACTATGTCGCAAAATGATAGTGCTGCCTGATGGAAAATAAAAAGCCTACCCTTCCTGAAATCGAAAAACATATTAATACTTTTCTTGAATATTTAGAGATTGAAAAGAATTCTTCAAAATTGACTATTCGTAATTATAGATTTTACTTGAAGAGGTTCTCTGAATGGCTGGCGGTTGATCAGCCTCAAATTACCCTCAAAAAAATCAATGTTGATGTTGTTAGACGCTATCGCATATGGTTATCCGACTATGTTGATGACAAAGGAATTACTCTTATGCGAGTGACTCAAAGTTATCATATAATTGCCCTTCGCTCTTTCTTGCGATTTATGGTGAGAAATGACTTTGATACTCTTTCCCCAGAGAAAATCGATCTTCCGAAGGGTGAAAGCAAGAGTCTCAAATTCTTAGGTCAAGACCATATGAGAGAGCTTATGAACTCTGTGGACATATCGGACGAAAAAGGGCTTCGGGACAGAGCAATCCTTGAGCTACTCTTCTCTACTGGGCTTCGTGTGAGCGAATTATGTAGACTTAACAGAGACCAAATGAATTTTAAGACACAAGAATTTGGAGTTATAGGAAAGGGGGGTCGAGCTAGAATAGTCTTTTTGTCCGATTCGGCGATATTATGGCTTCAGAAATATTTTGACCGTAGGGAGGATAATTTTCAGCCTGTATTTATCCGATATGCAAAGGGAATTGATCCAATCAACCAGGGAGAGAGAATGAGGCTTACTCCACGGTCTGTTGAGCGCATAGTTACAAAATATGTTAGACGAGCAAAGTTGCCTGTAGATGCGACTCCTCATACGCTTCGTCATAGTTTTGCAACAGACCTTTTGTATAATGGTGCTGATCTGCGAAGTGTTCAGGAGATGTTGGGACATAAGAACATTTCAACAACACAAATTTACACTCACGTTACCAACCCGCAGCTTAAAAATGTACATAAAAAGTTTCATGGAGGCAACAAAGGTTGAAATAACCCTGGTTCCGCTTCGCTTCACTAAGAACATTTCAACAACACAAATTTACACTCACGTTACCAACCCGCAGCTTAAA
>CAZHDZ010000007.1:0-7847 GCA_964531275.1 uncultured Gammaproteobacteria bacterium | reverse complement strand
AATGTACATAAGAAATTTCATGGTGGGAACAAGAAGTAATTACTGCGGTATTAGCTTCTTATAATTGCCACTAACCACTATTTTCTGTCTTTTCCAAAGTTCACATTGACGGCATTCCCATTAACTCCTACTCCGATATGAGTCCAGTTGTCTAATTGATTACTATCATGGGATTCGTCAGCGCCAAAAAGACTTCTTACAATTTTATCTCCATTCATTGGTCCTGAAAGATATGCTGAATTTTCTCCCAGTGAATTAAAACCAGCCTTTTCAAATCCTCCGTTGTCCATAAAGCTATTAAATCCAGCATGAGAATCAAGACTTCCATTCTTGGAAAAAAGATCGGCACGCTCTTGAGCGTATGACATAAGTTTTGAATCTGATGATAAATTTGATAATCCCTTGCTGCCTCTGTAGGAATTTATGGCATTGATGATATCCCCTGCAGACGCCATCCTATCATCGTTTTGTAAGTTGTGAACTTTCCAAGTAACGTCGTTAATTTTTTCTGCCGTGTACTGGCTCTCATTGAATATTTTGGTTGGAGAAGGTATTGGAGTTGGGGTTGGTTGTTTGATCCTAACTGTAACACTGGGAAGAGGTGGCGAAGATTCTGCCTTCCTGGGTGTATTCGTTGGAGTTACTGACGGGACTGCGTGAGTTATCTCGATTTCTATGACGGGACTAATAAGAGCTGTTTCATCTTTCAGATGAGAAATGCTTGTGCCAAGAACTTTCTGCGATTGCGAGGTTGTGTAATTTATAAGGAGGCTCATGCTTATAAGTAGCCATGAAAAAACAATACTTGCGAATAAAAATGACTTATATTTATTTTTGCGAAGCTTTTTGTGGGCAAGAAGGAAAAGTTGGTTAACTTTTTTAGGGAATCCCACGAGACAATCATAATACAAGATGATGAGTTAGTAGGTCAAGAAGGTTATGGGGTTTTGATCATTTTGTATACTGCGCCTGCTTTGTCATCGGAGATATACAGACTTCCTGCTTTATCAAATTCCACATCCACCGGTCGACCGGATGCGTTACTTCCCTGAATGAATCCAGTTATGAAATCTTCTTCGCGAGGGATACCATTTGTAGAAATTTTAACGATCTTATATCCCGTTGGTGTGCTTCTGTTCCATGATCCGTGATATGCAACAAGCAAGTCTCCCTGGATAGACTCATCCATTTGAGAAGATTGTATAAAGGTCAGACCTAGTGGTGCTGAGTGTGCTGGGATTTCATAGTATGGTTTTTTGCTTGATGAGCAGAATGTAGAAGTCGGTTCTTTTTGTGTCTTGTCAACTATCCCCTGTCCATAACAAAATGGCCAGCCGTAATTTCCTCCGTCGGACAAAATGTTAATCTCGTCTGGTGGGGTTTCGTCTCCCAAAAAGTCTCTTCCCATCTCGGTGGTCCACACTTCATCTGTTCCTGGTTTTACTGCCAGAAAAACTGCATTTCTTAGACCTTTTGAAAATACCCTTGGAGTATTCCCATCACTATCGCTAATAAGAACGGTTGAAATAAATTCATTCTTTTCAATGCATGTGTCGCAAGTTGATCCGAGACTTACATATAGATTGCCTTTTGTGTCAAATGTAAGACTACGTGAATAATGCCTGCCACCTGTGGGTAGATCGAAGAGTTTCTTTTCAAAAGCGGTGGTGACTGTTGTTTCATTAAAATTATATCGCGATACTTTATTTTCTTCTGCAACGAATAATTTACCATTGTAAAAAGCAAGACCGTGTGGACGCTTTAAACCTGAAAGTAAGACTTTTATCTCATCAGAATTTCCATCATTATTTTTGTCCGGAAGAGCAATAACTTCTCCCCTGCTCATGAGTGTTGCAATCAGCGTTCCTCCTTCAGTAAATTGAAGGTCTCGTGCGCCAGTAGTGTCTCGTGCAAAAACACCAATAGTAAATCCGTCAGGAATTGTAAGTGGAATTGATGGCTTTTCTCCTACCCTCTGGCCTTTGGAAATTTCATCTGCCAAGTTTTTAGAGTTAGGTAAAAATGCGGGCCTAAGATCTCCGATGCGATCTTTGCTAATGCTATAGAGATAGAAAGCCGCAATTCCGAGGATGAGAAGCAGTATCGCTGCTACAATCTTTTTCATGATGATTAAGTATATAACTTATTTTAATTTGCCTAGTACGAGGGCTACGAGGGCCATTCGTATATACATACCATTTCTGACTTGCGCCTTTAAGTATTGGGCACGCGGATCTGAATCAAGATTTGGGGCAATTTCCCCTACTCTTGGCAGGGGGTGAAGAAGAATAGTTTTTTCTCCTGCTAGCAGATTGAAATTTTCCTTCGTAACAATGTACTGATTATTAACTTTTTTATACTCTTCCATGTCAGCAAATCGTTCTTTCTGAACTCTCGTCCAATACCAGAAATCAGCATTCTTTGGAATTTTATTCATGCTATCTATCTCAAAAATTGTAAGTCCCCCCTTTTTGTATTGGGAGAGTTCTTCACGAGAAAGTTTTAAACTATCAGGTGACAATAGATAGATAGTATTGTTCTTGTATATTGAAAGACCTTTTAAAAGTGAATGAATTGTTCTCCCGTTCTTGATATCTCCTCCAAAAACACCCGTTAATCCCTCAAGGCGTCCAGCGTGTTCTTTGATTGTCATCATATCCAGAAGCGCCTGAGTTGGATGTTCCCCTACCCCATCCCCTGCATTAATAATAGGTACAAATTGTGCGGTCTTGGCTGCCATAAGTGCTGCACCTTTTTCAAAATGTCGAAGGACTATTACATCACAATAGCTTTCAAAAACTCGAATTGTGTCTTCAAATGTTTCACCCTTTGATACGCTTGAGAATTGTTGAGGATTTTCAATAACAACAGTCTGTCCACCGAGTTGCTTAATTGCAGCATCAAATGACCCACGTGTTCTTGATGAAGGTTCATAAAAAAGAATTGTTGCTATGGACCCTTTAAGTATGTCTGATGGCAATGCATTTACTGCGATGTAGCGCATTTGTGACGCCACTTCGAAAAGAGTGTCTAGTGATTTAGTATCGAACTGAGAAATTGAAAGAATGCTTTTTTTGAAATAATTGCCGTTAATTTTTGCGAGAGGTTTTTCTGCTTTTAGCGGGGCCATTAAAAATGTATTGTAAGGTTATGAGCTTTTTCTGTCAATAACGGATTTTTCACATGCCGTTACTAAATTATCAAATAGATAGTAAAGGTTAAGAGGCCCTACTCCGCCAGGTGAGGGCGTATAATATAAGATACCGTCTTTAGCCTCATTTTCATCGAAATCACCTTCCAATGTGCCCTCATTTCTGTGCAAACCAATTCCTATAAGGATACTTGTTTTTTTGAGCTTATCATAGGGTATGTCTATTCTTCTACCTGTTGCAACGATAATAATATCTGCCTTTGAAAATAACTCATCTCGATTTTGGGTTTTCGTATCCATTATCATGGGTTCCAAATTCATTTTTGATAGAGCTTTTGCTATTGGATTTCCAGCCGTTTCTCCACGTCCTACTATCAAAATAGATTGATTTGACAGCCAAAACATAAAATTCGGAACCATTAGCAGTTGACTCATGTGAGTGAGAAGATGCTTGACTGCTAAGAAGACCGGTACTTCAAATTCCGAATCATTTCGGAAGCCGTCGATGTCTTTATCTTTTGATACACTTTGAATAATTCTTTCTGTATCAATATATGTCGGAAACGGTCGCTGGACTATAAGCCCGTGTATAGTATTTTCGGTATTTAGTGTCTCTATAGCCTTTAGTACGTCATCGGTAGTTTTTGGCCTCAAATTTATTAATTTAACGTGTATTCCAAGCTTTTTTGCAAGCTTCATTTTCTGATTTACGTACGCTTCCCAGGCAACCTCTGGTCCAAGCGTTACGATCGCAATACCAGGATTTACGCCACGATTTTTTAATGCATCTATTCGACTGATTAATTGAGGAAGTAATTCTTCTTGTATTTTTTTACCATTAATTTCCATATGCTCATTATACCTCTATGCTCATTATACCTCATGCCTGTATTCTTTTGATTTTATTCACTAACCACTAGACACTATTCACCACGTAGACTTTTGGCCCCTCCTCTCGCCTGTGGGCGGATTCGGGGCCAGAGCGTTAAGCAACCGGATACGGTTATTCACGTTTCCTTTCGGAAACCTTTGGGAGGTTCCAACTAGGATCGATGATTCGAGGAGGACCGTCAGGGTCTTCCTCTGGTGGAAGATCGTCGTTTGTGCCGTCGTACGCGCGCTTGATTAGAGCGAGAATGCTGCTCATCAGAGCGATGGCAAGTGCGACACTTTTGCTTACGCCGAGCATGTACGCTAGGCGGTAAGTGCCCCACAGGCTGGCGATACCTCCCGCGAAGAACAGCAGAGCTGCAAGTCCTATGAGCACAATTGCCCATGGGTTGTCGTCTGGATGCCTGCGGGATATGTGCATGGTCATTTCCATCCTCCACGTTGGACCTTGTACCGAAGTTACCTTCGTTTGGTTGTGAGGAGGTTCCTCAGGGTGCCGCTTGGGACTGGAGCAAACCAACCCAAAGCAAGATTAGACCGACAAGAGCGCCGAGGTTACTCAGCAATCTGAGGATATTGTAGTCCTCGGGACTCATGAATGGTCTTGCAAATTTGAAGGGCACATAGGTTGCAACCAGGGAGAGCCCTAATTTTGTGAGAATTACCCCGTTGTAGAAATCCATCAGGAGATCCGATCAACGAGTTGGGCAAAGCACCCAAGAGTCCAGGCGAAGCCAAAGATTCCTATGGCGGCCATGGTGATCGTGATCGAAGGGATATCCTTATGGATTTGATAGGCCTCGTAAGAGGCCCATGCAAGAAACGGTCCCATCAGAAGACCCTGTATCATCAACCTTTCCTTTCAGTTGTCACAATCAAGTTTTTCGGGCAAGCATTCGCCCAAAATTTGACCGTGTCGTATCCGATGTCAACGAACATGATGATTATAACTCTTAAAATGGAACAAATAAATACTAGAGGATGAATTTATGAAGTGGCCTATTCTTTTACAATCTGAATTTCTTCGCCTGTTTCTAGTTCTTCTCCTGTTACTAGTGCAGCAGATCCTACGGTCTCATCTTTATCTGAAAAGCGCATAAGTATTACTCCCTGAGCATTTCTTGAAAGGACCGGAACTGACTTTAGGGGAATCTTTACGACTTGACCTTTTTTGGAGGTAATAATGACCTCGGTTGACTTATCAGGGATTACAGATGAGAATACGAGGTCTCCTGTCTTTGCATTAAGATTAGCAATTTTAACACCCTGCCCTCCCCTATTCTGATTTCTCACAGCTGAGACGATTGTTCTTTTTCCTAAACCATTTTCAGCAACGACCAAAAGTTCTGCGTCTCGATCTCCACCTGATACTAAATCCATCGAAACAACCTGATCATCGCTTGAGATTTTGATCCCCCTTACTCCTTGGGAAGATCTTCCTGTTGCTCTAACTTGGTCTTCTTTGAATGATATGATTTTGCCTTTTTTGGTAACAAGCACAATGTCATCAGTTCCGGATGAAAGTCGTACCCATATAAGTTGATCATCTTTATCGAGTTTTACGGCAATAATTCCGTTGCGTCTGATATTTGAGAATTCGGTTAGTGCTGACTTCTTAACGGTTCCTTTTTGAGTTGCTAAGAATACAAATTTTCCACTTAAGTCTTCCTTTGGTGAATAGGTCACAATGCTCTCGATTTTTTCGCCGGATGAGACATCAATAACATTTACGATCGCTTGACCCTTTGCTACTCTTGATCCCTCTGCTATTTCAAATACGCGAGTTGCATATACTTTTCCAAGATTTGTGAAGAATAGGATGTGGTCGTGAGTTTCGGCAAAATTAATGTGTTCTATCGTATCTTCTTCCTTTGTCTTCATTCCCATTACTCCTTTTCCTCCTCGGGCCTGAGTCTTAAATGATCCGACCGATTGGCGTTTTATGTATCCAGTTGTTGTGATAGTTATAACTGTTTGTTCATTTTGGATGAGATCTTCTTCTGAGAATTCATCTACCTTTGATTTATAAACTTTTGTGCGTCTTGCGTCTTGATACTTTTCCTTGATAGCTACCAATTCATCCCTAACAACTTTCAGAAGTTTTAGAGGATCAGCAAGTAAGCCTTCAAGATAATCAATTTGTGCTTTGACTTCTTTCCACTCTGCTTCTAGCTTTTCAACTTCTAGTGCTGACAAGCGTCTCAATTGCATATCCAAAATTGCATTTGCCTGAATCTCTGAAAGCTTAAAACGTTCAATAAGTTTTGTTCTAGCGTCCTCAGTATTTTTAGACTTTTTGATGATTTCAACAACCTCATCAATATTGTTAACAGCGATAATAAGGCCGTCAAGGATATGAATACGAGCCAAGGCCTGTGCTAGTTCGTACTCACAGCGTTTTGTAATAACGGAGAAGCGGTGCTTAATGTATTCATCAAGCATGATCTTAAGATTTACGGTTTTTGGTACTCCATCAACGAGAGCAACGCAATTTGCTGGGAAAGAGGTTTGGAGTGCTGTTAACTTAAAGAGGTTGTTAAGCACCCTTTTTGGAGTAGTGTCTCTTTTCAGCTCTACTACTACTCTTATTCCTCGTCTGTCTGATTCGTCTCGAAGATCGGTTATGCCTTCAAGTCTTTTAAGCTTTGCCAATTCTGCAATTTTTGCAACAAGCACAGACTTATTAACCTGATAAGGAAGTTCGGTTATAATAATCGCGCTCTTCCCTTGGCCTATGTCTTCAATATTTGCGATTCCTCGAATAAGTATTCTTCCGCGTCCGGTGCGATATACGTTTCTGATTTCAGCGATATCAAAAATAGCTCCTCCAGTTGGAAAGTCAGGCCCTTTTATAAATTCCAAAAGCTCATCAATTTCAACATTTGATGAGAGTCTTGAAAGCTTGGATTCTAAGGTTTCGGCAAGTTTTTCTGTTTTCTCGGTGCTTTTTGCAGCAGCTTCTGCATCTTCTTCCGACACCCTTTTTAAGACGTTTTCTTTTGCTGTGTCATATGTGGTTTTGTCTATGGTATGAACAACGGCATCAATGACTTCACCCAAATTATGTGGCGGAATTTTGGTAGCCATTCCAACGGCAATACCCTCAGATCCCATAAGTAGTAAATTTGGAAGCTTTGAAGGAAGGTAGTCAGGCTCTTTCATGGTTCCGTCAAAATTATCTGAGAATCTGACTGTCTCTTTATCGATATCAAAAAGCATTTCCATGGCAAGCGGAGTAAGTTTTGCTTCTGTATACCTCATTGCAGCAGCACTGTCTCCGTCCATGGACCCAAAGTTACCTTGCCCATCTACCAGTGGGTATCGCATTGAAAAGTCTTGAGCGAGTCTTACAAGCGAATCGTAAATGGCCATATCTCCATGAGGGTGATACTTACCCATGGTTTCTCCAACGATCTTTGCGCTCTTTGCGTATTTTGCTTGAGGGGTAAGGTTCATTTCAGACATAGCAAAAAGCACACGTCTATGAACAGGCTTTAGTCCGTCTTTGATGTCAGGAAGTGCACGGCTTACGATAACGCTCATCGCGTAATCAAGATAAGCCTTTTTGGCCTCTGTACTGATGTCTATTTGTTCAAGCTTTCCAATATCCATAATTTACTTGTTTGTCGAATTGTTATTAGTGAATGGTGGCTAGTGATTAGACTAAGCAGTGCCTGTTGCCAAGCTTCGCCTAGATATTAATCACCAACCATCAGTTACTAATGGTTTTTTGCATTTTCAATTCCTGTTTTAATTTCTTCAAGTGCCGCGTCTTTATTCTTCCAACCACTTACTTTTACCCACT
>CAZHDZ010000006.1:0-88450 GCA_964531275.1 uncultured Gammaproteobacteria bacterium | reverse complement strand
CAACGTAGCAAAGCCGGCGCTCCTCTTCGAGATCTCCGAAGTCAAATAGGGCATGCGAATGTGGAAACAAACCTTCCTCAAGACCCACGATGAATACCATTTTAAATTCCAATCCTTTTGCTGCATGCATAGTCATAAGAGTAACTGCTTCGTCAGTCTCCAGAAGTTTCTGCCCATTTGGCATATACTCTTGTTCTACGAGTGCGACATTTTCAAGGAATTGAATAATGTCTGGAAATTCTAGAGCTACGGACCGTAGTTCTTTAATATTCTCAAGTCTAGCTCTGTCTTCAGGATCTTCTTTGTCATATCTATCAAGATATCCAGATTTTTTTAGAACATCATCTATTATTTCTAGTGTTTCTTTTTTCTCTATGTAATTTCCTTCATTAAATTCTTGTCTGTAAAATTCAAAATCTGCAAAACGTCTTTTCCCTAATTTTTGTATTCGCTGTAAAGCGACTGAATCTTGTTGGTTTGAAAGATATGAGATGTAAGATAGTACATCCTTAACTTCCTTCCTGTCATAGAAGCGAACACCCCCAACCAATTTATAGGGGATGCCGTAGTGAAGAAGAACTTCTTCAATGGTTCTTGATTGAGCATTCATTCTATATAGTACTGCAACGTCTGAAAGATTAAAGGTGGGGTTAAAGCTTTTCTGATTATTGATCATTTTGATTATATATTCGGCCTCTTTATGTTCATTGTCTGCCTCGAATATGCTGATCTCGTCGCCTTCTTTATTGTCCGTCCACAATTTTAAAACCGGATGAGAGTTATTATTTGAAATAATAGAATGCGCAGCATTTAAGATTGTTTGTGTTGATCTGTAATTCTGGGACAGTTTAAAAACCTTCGCTTCAGGAAAGTCATTTTTAAATTTTTCTAAATTCTTGTAATCAGCCCCTCTAAAAGAGTAAATGCTTTGAGAGAAGTCTCCAACAATACATATATTGTTATGTTTTCCTGCAAGATACTTTGTAAGTCGGTACTGGCTGATATTTGTATCCTGGTACTCATCTACCATTACGTATTGAAATTGGTCTTGATAGTAATTTAGCGTTTTTTCTGATTCTTTAAAAAGGCTGATGGTTTTATTGAGAAGGTCGTCAAAATCCAGGGCATTTCTTTCGGCAAGTAAATTTTGATAAAGAGGGTAAATCTTTGCAACGCGTTCTTGAATATATCCACGAGCAAATTTTGCATACTGTTCTTCGCTAACCATCTGATTTTTTGCTGATGATATTGCCTGTAATGCAGCGCGAGGTCTTAGATCTTTTATGGAAAGCTCTAGCTTTTCGAAGCAATCTTTGATTGTCTCGAGTTGATCATTTGAATCATAAATCACGAAGTTATGAGGAATACCAATAGCAACTCCACTTTTTCTCAATATTCTTGCACACAGTGAATGAAATGTTGCAACGGTAGGCATGGGTGCCGTGGGATCAACAATTGTGCTCATAAGGCTACTTATTCTTTCCTTCATTTCCCCAGCCGCTTTATTAGAGAAGGTTACCATAAGAATATTCTGTGGAGGAACACTTTTTTCAGTTATAAGATAGAGCACTTTATGCACTAAAACCCTTGTTTTTCCACTTCCTGCACCTGCTAGAATGATGGCGGGTCCTTCTCCATGCCTGACTGCTTCTTGTTGTTCTTTATTGAGTTTGGTGAGGATGTCCTGCATTTGATATAATTATTTTTTGGTAGAGTAATTATACCTTAAATAGTTAAGAGCCTATGGACACAAAATACTACGTTGCAAACTGGAAATCCAACAAAAAGAAAGGTGAAGCAGTAGAATTCTTAAGCCAATTAAGGGATCAAATAGACTCTGTAGACCTTTCCGATAAGTTAATAATAATTGCTCCCCCTTCAACCCTACTGGATGTTTGTCGCGATTTTGTTGACAAGAATTCTTTGCCAGTTAAGCTTGCAGCTCAGAACGTTTCATCGTTTCCTCCAGGGGCATACACAGGTGAGCTCAGTGCAGCTCAACTAAAAGAGTTTGTTGAGTATGTAATAGTTGGGCATTCAGAAAGAATTAAATACATGCACGAAACTGATAGCGACATAGAAAATAAAGTGCGTGAGGCCTTGCAAGAGGGCTTGAAGGTAATCCAATGTGTCCAAAGTGAAGACAGTAAAGTTCATAAGGGCGCAGAATTTATTGCATATGAACCTCCAAGTGCAATTGGATCAGGTAACCCTGACGATCCTGAGCACGTTAAGGAGGTATTTGCTGCAATAAGCAGCCAAAACGAAGAGGTAAAGATGCTATATGGAGGTAGCGTGAAGTCAGAGAACATAGGGCAATATTCTTCGATCGAAACAATGTCAGGATTTTTAGTTGGAGGCGCAAGCCTTGCAGCAGATTCATTCCTCTCCCTACTCAATGGTTAAAGAATCGAAGCTCAACAAGAGAAACATTTTCCTGCTTGGTGCTGTAGTCGCGCTGATATTAATTGGAGTGTTTCGTAGTCAGTTATCCTCTCTTCTTGGGCTCTTTTATGGAGTAACGATAGATAAAGCCATTCATTTAACAAACAAAGAAAAAGAGTCCTTTAATATTGTACTTCTGGGCATTGGCGGAGCAAAGCACGACGGGCCGGATTTATCGGACACAATAATATTGGCAAATGTGAATATCAAGCAAAATAAGGTACATATGTTCTCTATCCCTCGTGATTTATGGGTCCCAGAAGTTAATGACAAGATAAATGCAATTTATGCGGATGAGAAAGAAAAAGGTAATGGGATTCAGGCAGTAGAAGATGTTCTCGAAAAGATAACCGGCCAAAAGATAGATTATGTTCTGGTTCTTGATTTTGAAGGCTTTACAAAACTTGTTGACCATCTGGGAGGAATTGATGTTGACGTTGCAAATACTTTAGATGATTATCATTACCCAATTGAGGGCTTCGAGGAAGATAACTGTGGCAAAACAGATGAAGATATTGAGGCATTTACAGCAACCACGTCAGCAGAAACAGAATTATGGGACTATTTCCCTTGTCGATACAAGCATCTACATGTAGATAAAGGGTTTAATCATCTCGATGGTAAGATTGCATTGGAATTTGTAAGATCAAGGCATGGAGTTGGTTCTGAGGGAAGCGATTTTGCTCGTTCAAGACGTCAACAATTAGTAATATCAGCGTTAAAAGAAAAAGCCTTTTCTTTAGGTGTGATACTTAATCCTGTAAAGTTAATTGGAGTTTATAATATCTTAAAATCAAATATAGATACCAATATAAACGTTGAAAAAATCGATGACTTTATAAAGCTTGCGAATAAATTGCAAGGCGGAGAAATAAAGAATTATGTATTTGATGAGGGAAATAGTGTTGAAGAGTATGGGCTATTGATGCACCCTGGAATTTCCGAGGAGTATCGACTCAAGTGGGTATTAGTGCCCAGGGCTGGAAATGGTAATTTCTCTGAAATCCAACAGTATGTTCTTTGCACAATAGCAAATAGTAATTGCAGCATTGGAAAGAACGGAATAATTACGCCCACTCCGACTACTACCAAGGAGAGTGGAAGTTAAAGTTTGTATATTCTTGTATTACCCATTTGAAAGACCACTTTTCCCAAGGTGTCGAATTTTTTCTCATTAAGACTTATGTATTTTTCTTTCTCAAGGGCCCCAATATATGCATATGAGATATTGTATTTCTTAATTATTTTTAAAGTCTGGGCAGTATCTCCTTCATAGAACAGGCGAACGTCTTCGAGTCTTGACTGAGGAAAACTATAGTCGCCTCTCCACAGCCATTCATGCACAGTCCACCCCAGGATAGTTGGAAGACCTGTATTTGCCGATACTCTTCCAAAATCAGTGTATGAGTCTCCTTGCGCCTCAGCTATTACGGGTTGACCTGTTATGTTCTTTTGAATCCAAAGAATTGCCTGATAATCTTCAGGACGAATTTGCTTAAGATAAGAAAGACCATCGAGGCCTTTTTTTATTTTAAAGTCGCCAAAATATGCAGAGACCGCAAAAAATGAATACATAAGAACAAAAGAAACTAGAACTAGAGAGATGGGTAGCCATATGAATTTTCTGCCTTTATGAAAGAGGTATGTAATTGTAAAGCTTGTAACAAGAGATAGCATAATAAAAGCCTGATAACCAAGCTTGAACATCGTATTCGCTCTGTAGTGAGCTGGGTATATATCTTTTGCGTAGATAAATTCTGGAGCGGCAATAAGAATGGTAGAGACCAGAATTAATAGGAGGAGGAAAATAAATTCTGATGGTGTTTTCTTTAGTTTTATAATTTTTACAACTAGCGTTATTGCAAAGAAGTAGAAGAATCCATAGAGGACTATAAGCATCCAAAGCGGAGTTCTTTGGCAATGATTCGCCTCAAAAAGAAAAGGCCCATACTTTTGAATAGACACAAGAAAATTTGGAGCACATATGATTCCGATTCCTGAGACAAAGGGCTTGAAAGACAAATTAAATGGAATCGCAAATATAACGTATCCAATTCCAGCAATAGCTATGTGCTTTAGCATTAGAATAAAGAATTCCTTTTTGTTTTGAATGAGGTTCCATATTGCAGAGACAGATTTGAGTTGTTTTTTTGTATACTTCTTTACTTTTAATGTATCGCTACTCAAAACGATAATGGATAAAAATAGTAGGAGGAAGTAGATGATTCCATCCCAAGCATTGGTCATATACATGACAGCAAGCATGAAGGATGCAGCTATTGTTGTTTTTAGTGCTAACCGTCCTGCCATAAATATTGAGAGAACTATTGCAATCGTTAAAAATACAAATGGAATGTCAAGAACATGACCATGAAGATCTGACACAACGAAGGAGTAAGATGGAAATTCATGAATTGTGAACGGGATAAATCTTGTTGCATTCGGGTACCAATAATTATTTGGGAAGCCTTGTGGGTTAAATCCAAGTAGCCAGAAAGGAATCGGATTTTCAGGGGGACTATAGGGTTTGAATAGTGTGTAGATTGTATGAAGATTTCCACCAAAGGCAGTTAGTAGCGACGCAAGTATGCCTGAGAAAATTGCTGTCTTTTTGTCTTTAATAATTTTTAGAGTTAAGGTTGATACTATTGAGAAAGAAGACGTTACGGTAAAAGCAAATATGGAAGAGAGCATTAGATTAAAGGCTGTAGATGGTTGTATTTGGGTCACTTTTATAAGTAGAGCTGTAACAAGATGGCCAAAATAGTAGTAGTTTATCGAATAAGGAGGATACCACATGTCTACTGGTGGAAAGTACTTTGTTCTTAATATTGAATTCATAAAGCCAAAGTCCATGTACTTCTCTAGACCATGTACGTCGGGCTGAAAAGATTTGACATGTGACCACAGAACGAGAGATGAAAAGAATAATAATTCCTGGAAAATAAATATCTTAATATCTTTTCTTGTCGGTCTGAACTTTCCTGATCTAAGAAGATAGATGTCAATAAGAGCTACTGCAAGAAGTATCGCAATAATCGAAAATCTCTCAAAAGGAATTATATGAAAAACTCCGAGAGTGAGTATTGAATATGACACTATGGCTAGCCCAATTGTTTTGGCAAAGATGTACCCTTTGTCAAAAAATTTTGAGAAAATGAAAGTGCTTACTGGTAAGAACAAAAGTCCTATACCGAGAAGACAAAACCACCACCACAATAAGCTTAAAATATCAGCATTCATTATTTGAGAAATCTTTCGTTAAGAAAAGAAAGGTTAGGAATGGATATCACATTGCTAGGAAGAGATTCAGGCTTAATCCTGCCATCATCAACCCAGTAAATAGTCAATTTTGGAACTTTTTTTGACAAATATAAAGCAACATGAAGATCATCATCGATATAAGTATCTATTTTTAATTCTTTAATAATTCTTTCTTTAAATATATGGGGTTGTTCATTGTTATAGTTAAAGTATACTTCGTTGAAATAGTTTTTTAACTTGTACTTCTTAAGGACTGCTTCCGTGCGGTCTTTTAGAAAACCAAATCTGCTGGATACGAGATATGTTTTGTTTTTTTTATTTGAGGATATCTTTTTGAGAGCTTCGATATTTCTTTTAATTGGAGGACGCATTAGATAGAAATGAGATGCTATTCTTATTTTTTGCTCGAGTTCTCCGGGAAATCTATAGTGCATTGTGGAATTTTTGCCCAAATTTTTGAGAAAGAAAGATTTCCCTTTATATAAAAGGTCGATTAATGAATATGGGACGAAAGGGGGATAGTCTATAAAAACCTTGTCGAAGTCAAATCCAACAATCATATTTATTTAAACAGTTTTTGAGCTAAATCAACAAGTTTGAAATTCCATACTGTTCGATGTGTAGTGCCTTCTTTTCCCAAGAATTCCTTTCTGTGCTTTCTATACCAATCATAGCTTTCATTTAATATATCTTGGTTGCTTTTTGTTGGAATAAAATGAAGTTTTTTCTTTGCTTTTTCAATGCTAACATACGAATCAACGGGAAATGTTTTGTAATGCCATGCTACAAGAGGAGATAGGTTGAGGAATTCAAGAATAGAGAGTGCAATTTGAGTGGGAAGAACAGGAAGCGCAACGATTTTAGATTTTGACCCTGCAGACTTAATTAACGCACCCAAATTTTCTCTCCATGTTCCAAATTCTGCCGCTCCTATATTGAATGTTTCTCCACTTATCCTTGTAATAAGTGCGCTTTCAATCGCGTTAATCAAGTCTCCAACTTCAAGGAGTTGATATAAATTATTGCCTTTTCCAAGTATAAAAACTGGTTTATTATTGTAAATTGCCTCAAACCAAATAGTAAACACTCCTAATCGCTCCGGTCCAAGGAAAGATTTTGGTCTAAGAATATTTAATCTCAGCCCTTTCTTCTCGTACTGGAGGCATAGTTTTTCGGCTGCCGCCTTAGACTCGCCATAGTGGCCAATCGGATAGATTTTGTCTGTCTCTTTTTCCGGCAAGGTTCTTGGAACCCCATACATTGCAGTTGAGGAAATAAATACAAGCTTTTTTACGCCATTTTTTAATGAGGATTTTAGAACATTCCTGGTTCCCTCAACATTTACATCTAAAATATATTTTCTGTCGTGGTGAATGGGAAGTGCGGCTGCAGCATGAACCACAAAGTCAATATTTTTAAAAGATTTTTCTATTTTCGAAAAATCCCTGATATCTTCTTTTACTATTTTTACTTTTCCGATGAGATCTTTTGCTGTAAGCTCTGCGGTATCAAGAAGTGTTACTTGATATTTCTTTTTAACAAAAAAACGAGCTAAATGTACTCCTAAAAAGCCTGTTCCTCCAGTTATTAATATTGATTTCATAGTATTCAATTCTAGTGGGTAAAGTCAGCTAAATCAATCTTTTTTGAAAACCATTATTGTAGGATGATCAAATGATGTAAAGTTCTCATCAGCACTAATGTCATTTATCTCTATGTTTGTAAAAGGGATTATGGGATGTGATGAAAATTCCTTTATTTTTCTAAAACCTAGTTCTCCTGAAAAAAGCTTTTTGTAGTAACTTGCTGTTCTTGGATAACATCTATATGAAGGCAGCCTTGTGCAATCAGTAAGCCGTTGGAGTGGGGCATACAATCTGTTGGAAGCGATTATTATGTATTGAGATTGGTCTAGCATTCTATCCATATTTTCCCACTTTTCATCAGTATCAGGGTCATATAAAGGTAGAGAGAAATGGTAGTAAAATTGACCATTATATACGGGAAGGGAGTCATCCCAGTGTTCAACTGCTAGCGTCGAGCCTCTTGGAATATTTTTTACAATCCAGTCCGAGGCTTGAATTCTTGTATTAGGTTTTAAATAAATCTGGATAAATGAAAGGGGGTATATTAATAATATAAATACAAGAAATACCAAGGTAAGTTTTTTGTGGATATATTTTTTTTTAAGTTTTTTGGTAGCAAATGAATATATCCTTGCAAGCACAAAGCCCGCAGCAATCGCAAAAATAGGATAAATGGGCAGCATGTATCGCATAAATCCTACTGCTGCTTTTCCAAAAAACAAAATATATAGCCAAAAGTAGAGTAGTACTCCTAATAGCAAAATATTTTTAACTTTTCCCATTCTGAATACTTGTCTTGTTAGAATTGCTATGCCAGCTAATGAAGCTATGGCAATCGGCAGCCCTAGACCCCAAAGTGAGATATTTCGCAGTTCGTACAAGTATGGAATTTTTCCAACGTACTGAAGCGTATAGGGGAATATAAAAGGGTTGTATGACATCGATGTTTGTTGAAGTGTTTGTTTTTTAAACTCTACAAAATCTATAAATGAGTATGGCTGGAGGAAAAAAACAGTAAGTACAGAGCACGTAATTGTAATGAGAAATAGGAATGACACTCTCGCATGTCTAATATGTGTTAAAAGATAGAGAAAGCTAAATATTAATACTGGAAGAAATATTAACGCGCTTATTTTTATAGCGATACAAGTTCCGAAAAATATACCCACGAAAATAGCATTTCTTATTCGTGTCTTATCTATTAGTTCTAGTGCAAAATAGAGAGATAGTAATAGGAAAAAAGTGAGTAGCGTATCTACCGCGTACGAATGAGATAGCTGAATGGGGAGGACAGAGACAGAATAACAAAATGCAGAAAAAAGACCGACAGCGGGGGAGAAAAGACGCCGCGCCAGTAAGAATACCAGAGCGATGGTTGCTGTATCGAAAAGTGCTGATAAGAATCTCCCAACCAAGTGGATGCTTCCGTACTCTCCTAGCTGGGGGTCATAAAATTTAGCGAGCTCAGAGACCCCTTTTAGTAGATAAATAGGAAAGCTGCCATAAGCAAAGAAATGAGGGTTGAGTTCGCTTTCGGGACTTATTAATTTGTCCCAACTGGTAGGCTTTTCTAGGGGAAGCGCAAACATTATAAGAGCCCGTTCGTCCGGGTGGAAATAATAGCCATTGTCCCAATTGCTATTTAAACTTCTTAAGTAGAATCCAGTAGCTATTATTAGCCCCAGGCAAAGAAGTATTTTATGCTTTCTTATTTTTTTAAGCATAATTTACTTTAACACTTTAAAGATTATTACTTGAGGTCTGTCAAAAATATTTATGGTCTCCTCAGTATTTGATACAGGATCTCCTAGGTAAAGCATCTTGCATGCAACGTTGCAGGGCGACTCATAGACCTTTCTAAACCTACTTTTATCAGTAAATAGAGATTTGTAAAATTTGTATCCTTTTGGATACTCTAAAGGGTGGGTTAGTCGAGTTTTATAAACTCTTTGACTTGGTAGAATTATGTAGTCTGTTTTTTTTAGTAATAAATCCAATTCCGATATTTTTTCAGGATTATTTTCTAGATCATAAAAATCAAACAACGTAATTTCTGAAAACGTCGAATTAAATGTAGTAATGCCAATATCGTAAGTTTCGGTAAGTAGCTCAGCGTTTGACGGTATATTGTGCTTAGCCCACACCGCAGCAGCAATCGGAGTCTTTGCGTTAAATACTGTAAAGATGTAAATGCACGCAAACAAAAGAGAAATCGAAGCTACACTTATTTTAAGCATACGACTCTTATTAGAAATTTTGATTATAAAATATGACACAAGAATAATTACGAAAGGAATTGTTGGTAGTAAATATCTGCTCCACTTGGCATACAGAAATGATGATGGTATGAAAAGAACTAGAAATCCAAGCAGAGTTAGAGAGAGTATCTTGCTTTTCTTCTTAAACGCTACAAAGCATGTATATGCTAGGGCTATGGGTAGCAGGGCGGCAACTGCAACATTTAACATAAAGGGATAGATTGAGGTAAATTGAAAAATAACAGGTACTGTTCCAATGAATGAGCCAGAATAAAAAACCGGAAAAACACCAGTTACCATTTCTCTTTCGTATTTAAATAAGTTGGCAAAATCCACAGTCGCGTAGTAAGGCGAAAGAATCAATGTGGTCGTCATAAGGAGAGATAGCCCAAGCAATGCTGAGGCCACAACATATGATTTTTTCTCTTTTCTTTGTTTCATGTAATAAAGAAAAGCAATCCCAAAAATGACGATAAAAATACCACTATTTAATTTTGCAGAGCATGCTATTGCAAGAGAAAAGATTGAAAGATATAGATATGAATGCTTCAGTCGAAGCACTAGTAATGCAAGTAAATAAAAAGTTAAGAAGATCCAGAATGTAGCAAAAATATCAACTGTTCCGAAATGAGAATGCTGTATCAGGCCTATATTGAAAGTCGCCAGTACAAGAGCAAGTCTTCCTATTGCCTTTGAGAACAGGCTTCCCGCAAGGAAAACGAGATAAAGTAATAGTAGGGAAAAAATAATAGTATTAACTCTTAAAAGAAAGATAGCTTGAACAAAGGTATCGTCGTTAATGTAATTAAGTGCTGGTTTTGTAAGCGCAAGTATTCCTGTTGTGTATAGAGGGATAAAATTTCCGTAAGAATATGTTCCAGAATATAATATTTTATAGCTGGGCTTTGTGATGTTGTCGGTAACAAGAGATGCTACGTTCCTTTCGTCTGGATGAAAGAAATAGGGAGTGTCCCAAAATAAATCATAAGTTCGCAAAAAAAGCCCAATGGTTAGGAAATAGAATACGAAATAGGGAAGTATATATTTTGAAGAAAAATTATGAAGATTCATGAATGATTTCGGCTGCTTTTTTCCCCAGCTCAACAGCATAATTGGTTCCTCTATCCCAAGGATAAACTTGCTGAATATTTGCAAGATAGACCTTTGCTAAAGGGGTTGCTAAAGG
Organism: uncultured Gammaproteobacteria bacterium; assembly: GCA_964531275.1. Classification (GTDB taxonomy): domain Bacteria; phylum Patescibacteriota; class Microgenomatia; order Levybacterales; family GWA1-39-11; genus JAUSNA01. Next base: position 77,711 of record CAZHDZ010000006.1, on the reverse strand, counting down.
TGGAATCTTTTTTGAATAGTGCTTTGGAATTATTGGTTGTGCAAATGGTGCTTTAAAAATCTGCGAGCTTATTATTGCTGATTTATAATCCGGGTTAATTTTCTTTAGCCAGGGGTCATATAGCTTGAGTAACTCTTCTTTGTTCATGGTAAATCTTTTGTCATCAATTTCCATGTAGTTACCTATATATAGCAAGTGTTCATTGTTGTATTTATTCTTCTGCATAAAATTTGTATGCTCTACGATAGCAAGTATTGGAGATCTTTCATCACACATATTTAGCCAATATGTTTCGTCGTTAAAAAATTGTTTTTTTAGTCTTAAGACAACATTTACGGCACCAATGCCTATTAGTTTTGAGTACTTTTTGACATATTCCTGAGGAAGTGACGGTGCCATTTTTGAAAACGCAAACATTGGTGTCGTGACTAAAATCGCGTCAAAATCCAGCGTTATTTTTTTATCTTTTCTTGCAACTGTTACCTTTGGATGGTTGACAGATGAAATGTTTGTTACGTCGCATTCATAATGAAAGGTGCCACCTTTTTTTGTTATAACTTTCTCAAGGTGTTTTGAGAATTCCAGAAAGCCGCCTTCCGGGTAAGCAAGACTTGGTGTTCTTTTGTAGACTCTTGCCCAGAACCATGCCAGAGAGACCTTTTTAGAATATTTACCTAATTTATTAACCATAAGTGGTTTCCAAATTTTGCCATATGCATGATCTCCCATTGTAGATATGAGATAAGGTTCTGCATTAAAATTTTCAAAGATTTTCCAAAAAGGGTTAAATCGTAGGAATGCAATTGAGACACCCGTTCTAATTCTTTCAATTAAAGAAAGCTCTGGAAATTTAAGAAGAGAAAGAGGGGAGTCCAACTGGTATATAGAGTCCTTTACAAAAGAAGAGGTCTTTGGCCTTTTTATTATAACTGGGTGAGAAATTTCTTTAGCAAGGTTAAGGACACTGTTGTCGTTAGTGAACCAGTGATGATAATGTTCCTCCAAGGTCCACTTCCATGGTTTTTCTTTATAGCCTATTGCAAGGCCACCTGGGTTTTTAGATCGTTCAAATAGTGTCACTTCATGACCCAATTTCTGTAAATAGTAAGCAGATGCAAGTCCAGTAAATCCAGCGCCAATTATTCCGATTTTCATAATAAGTTAGTAGATGATTTCATATACACTATCATTTCTATCGAATGTATCTATTAATCTAATAGATCTATTTTCCAGTAACATAGTTTTTACCATTTTAGAATTTGGAATGCTATAGCCGAATACCGTGTATTTATCTAAAAACAGTTTGTCAAATTCTTTTTCATGCACAACTATGTAATTTATTCCCAATTTTTTAAGCTCTACTATTGAGCTTTCACTTGGAAAACTGGATGCGAGTTTTTCAACTATATTTTGCCATGGAAATGGCGAGAAACCTCCTCCTCCGTTAATAGTTTTTCTTAAGTGGTAGGTTGAAAAATACAATCTAATATTCTCGTCGGAAGAGTATGGGGACATGTTCCAATTGTAGATTGGAAATTCTGCAATAATCGAGTCTTCTTTTGTCATTGCGAGAAATTTGTAAACTTCTGGAATATTTTCCCTTGATGGAACCGTCATATATTTTATTGGAAATGTAAATTCTGCTAGTACAAGAATACAAAGAACACTACTGATGAATATTTTTAGTATTCTGTGCTTTTTAAGCATAAAAGCTAGGAAAATCCCAATTGCTACGCAGAAGGCAAATATTTCAAACATTTCCCATCTCCCAGAATTTCTAAAGCCTTTAAACCCGGGAGCTATGTAGTAGAGTAATGCATAGGGAAGAGGGATCAAGAATGGTTCTTTTATAACTTTTCCACCAAGTTGAAATGCTGGTCCAAGACTTACTACATACATGCTAATTGCGATTCCTATAAATAAAGAGAAATAATTTGGCTTTTGTTTTTTCCATTTAAAAAGTGAATAAAAAAGTACTATAAAGGTAAGGATTATGCTTACTAAGCCTCGGTACCCATCATATAAGAAGGGCCCAGGAGATTTATAGAGGAGAGTGTAGAGAGTTGGCCCAATATGAGATCTTCCATAACTAAGAAAGAAATGTTCTGGTCTATTTGCAGTGTGAATTGCTTCTCGAACGTCGCGTGTATACCCTTGGGTCAAAGACGTGTAGTAGTAGGGATATATTATGGGAATTGATAGTAACAGTGTTGCAAAGATTACGATAGCAGTTCTTTTATTGATAAAGAATGAAATGCTTTTTCTTTTTGTAAGAACCTCATAAAAAGAAATTGTAATTAGGCATGCTACTAAGAAGTATGCAGGTTGAAAACTATTTACGAACTGAAGATAGAAGAATAATATACATAGTAAAAAATATCTAAATTTTCCGAATTTTATATATGCGAAATAACAAAGTAGAGAAAGTGCAATCCAGTACGTTGTAAGAACTTGTAGATGCCCGAGCTTTGGTAGGAGGTATGTTGAAAATCCAAAGATTGCTCCGGAAACCATGGATGCCCAAAAATCATCTGTTAGAAAATGCACAAGTAGGTACATGGTAAATCCTAATAAGGCAAAAGAAAGAAATAAATTAACTGTGTATGCAGTGAGCGGCTCTTGAGTGATGAGTACCGGAAGTATTCCAATAAAAGCAGATGTTAAATGTAGATCGGAAAAAGCAGTTGCGTAAGGGAAAGGATGATAAATATTGCCATGAAAGAGGGTAAAAATATTTGTTGCTATTGAATGAATATCCCAGTTGAGAATCCATGTTATATACAATTCATCAACAGTACCAGGGACATAATCCTTTAAGTTAAAGATGAGTGGGAAAGTTAGATAGGTGGAAGCACTGAGAAAAATAAAAAGCGCGATAGTGTGTTTTAAAAATTTAGATGTAATAATCGGCATGAAGATAGCGGTACGTTAGAGGGCAAATAAGAGGACTGCACCAGCAACTATGAGAATAGCAGAGAGACCGGTTAATATAAAGGTATTTTGGAATTCTCCTGGCGGTGCAATAGATGGAGCAGGTGTTGGAGTAGTTGCGATTGTGGGAAGAGGGGTTGGAGAAGGTGCTACTGTTGGAGTTGGTGTAGGAGTTGCTTGAATAGTCGGCACCATCGTTGGGATGGGAGTTGGAGTAGGTGTTGGGGGGAGTGTAGGGGTTGGAGTAGGTTGAGATGTGGGGGTTGTAGTAGGCTTCGTGGTGGGAGTAGCTGATGGGGTTGCACTATCAGTAATTTGAGATCCAGAGGGGAGTATTAGAAAATTTCTGCTTTCCTCGATTTCGTTGCCGTCATTATCCACAACAAGTATCGATATTTTTTGATTTCCCATGCCCGCCCCACCCAAAGGTTTGTATTTCCATAAACCATTTGGATCAGCTATTATTTTTTGTGGAATTTGGCCAGAGATTGTTACTAATACTTCTTTGCCTGGATATGCTGTTCCTTCAAATTGCGGGCTAAGATCTGTGAAAGATTCCCCTTCGAATGGCACTGTTATGTCTACGGTTTTGCCGCTATTATCTTGTTGAGTAAAATTGAATTGATTCTCTTCAATTTCGGTTTGGGTTTTATTCTCTGAAAAAATATATTCTTGAGAAAGTGTTACTGTTGGCAGGTTTTGTGCCAACAAAAAAGTAGTCGAAACATGTGCCTTAAGATCTTGGTGGAAAAGATCAAGAGAGAATTTATCAGTATCTTCAAGCGCTAAATATGTTTTTAGGTCCGTTGTTCTTAGAGAATTTGTTGGGAGTATAAATTCTCCCTTACTATCTGTTACCGCAGTGATCAGCGAAGATCTGGACGTTCTGGCTGTAATAAGTGTGTCGGGTGAAATTGATCCCTCGGGGATTAACACTTTTCCAAAAAGAGGATTTTGGGCTGGGGGTACAGTGCTAATCTCAGGCCCAGTAGCTACTGAATAACTGGGGCTGGTATACTCTTTCCCCAGAGAGAGTACTTTGAAGGAGTATTTTGTATTCGGTTTTAGATTATGAACCGTTACATGATGTGAATAGTATTTGTTCTTAATGCCACTTTTTTTATCTCTATCATCTAGGGTAACAGCATTGCCTGTTTGGGCATCGGCTAAGATTACAACTGCTTCAGATTGTGCGGTTGTTGTAAAAACTGCCGTAAATGAAGAATCGGTAACGTTAGCAATCAAAAAATTACGTGGCGTGCCATCTTGAGACGCTTTTCCTATGTAGAAAATTCCACTTTGAATGAGAGCAATGGAAATTACAATTACTATTAAGAGGACAAAGAGTAAAAATAGGGTAGGTATGCGTTTGTTAAATATTCCATTTTTCATAATGGCGTAGCGCTGCTACTTGCTTGTTCTCGATTTAAGTCTTCGGGTAGTGAGATGGGATTAGTTGATGCATTTTTTGAATCCTCAGAAACAACAGTTGTTTTATCTGTAATATTAACTTCTATCGACTTGCGAGTTCTGAGACTTTCAATAGTTTGCTCATCAAATGTTGAGGGTATATTCAATACTCTTTCTTGTGTAACTTCTGGAAGAGAAGATATGGTGTTGTTGTGGTAAATATTAAAACCGATTATTACAATAACGGCAAATGTACTAAAACCGGAAAGTAAAATAAGATTCTTTAACATAGTTAGTTTTTGATAAAATAAGCTTTTCCTGTTATTGATGCAGTATAGATATTTTCAAGCTTTTTTCCCGTAGTCAGCTTATCTATTCCTACCATTCTGCCCATATTTATGACATCTCCAATAAATCTATTTATGTCTTGTTCGGTTCCTGAGACACTAATAGAAAATGTGTATGCAAATACAGACGACGTATTATTTATTGCAGGGTATAGTTCCATCAGTCCAGTATCGAGTTTTTGAACAACTAAGTCATTGCTAAGAGTTAATGCCTCAAGTTGTCTGGTTAATTCTCCCACCTTTGGACTGAGAGGTATGGCGGCATCAATAAGCGGAAGATCTGATTGGATATCAATATATTTTGCGCCCAACGCTTTAAGCGCAGCATTTTTTGCTTCAAGTTGCTTAAGCGCAGTAGTTTTTTCCTCATACTGCTTGTTAAGGTCAGAAATCGTTGCAATGGTTGGGCCAATTGCAAATATTCCGAAAAATGAGAGTGCAATAAATGAAAAGATTATATAAAGATACGCGACTGCTTTTTGTTTGTTTTTGGCATCGTTAAGACTAGTATTTCCTCTCGTTATTAATGCCTTTAACTCTGCTGTTATTTTTTCAGTATTCTTTTGCATATTAACTTGCAGCTTCAGGTGTTGCTTCTGTATTTTTTATCTCTATTCTACATTTAAAACGAACCCCTTCATCGGCTGTATTAATCTCATCAATTGTTATGGCAGCAACTGAAGAAAAATTCTTAAGGCCATCTAAAAAGCTAGTCAACGTATAGATTGAGAATGTACTTCCGTCAATGTAAATCGTTCTGTCACTAACGGTAAGATTCGTTGAGAAAAAAGTTCCTTGTGAGATTGCATTAAGGAGTTCGTTTGTAAGCGCTGCTTTTGCTGCGGTTTCTTGATTAATTGTTTTTATGTTCTTAAGTCTGTCTTGTATGCCTCTATATGTTTTTTCGTCAGCGGCTTGAGCAGCAATATATGCCTCTTGTGTTTTTATTTGATCATGAAGGTCTACGATTTGTCTGTCTATTACAAATCTATAGCCCAAGGCAATAAGAGCGATAAGTTCGATGCTGACAATTATTGCTCTGCCTGCGTCAACCGTCCAACCGTAAATAACTTTTCCAACAGTAGCCTTCCCACGAGAGCTTAAATTTATGTTAATTTTTGGAGCAGGTCTCTTTGCCATACAAATCACCACAGCAAAATAGCCCATGCTGGGTACTTAATTTAGTGTAGGGTTTTTTAGGACGTATGTCAAAGAAAAAAGAAAATAAATGAGGCTGGAAAAGAATTATTTCTTAGTAGTAGTCTTTTTTGGTGTAGCTTTTTTTGTAGATTTAGCGGCCACCTTTTCGGTAATCTTCGAACTCACTGGTTTTGCAAGTTTTGATAGCGATGATTTGAGTCTGGCTGCTTTATTGTTGTGAATAATATTCAATTTAGCAGCTTTATCAACTTTTGAGATTGCTTTTGTTACAGATTTGCCTGTTTTGACTTTTTTAGCTGATCTAATTGCAGATTTTAGCTGCTCGCGAATTGCATCATTCTGTTTTTCTTTCTTTTTGTCTTGACGCAATTTTTTAATTGCTGATTTAATGACTGGCATATTTTTATAAATTTTTTAACAATCCTATGGTTGTTGTATTCGTTTTTTCCAAAAACTCATCAATAAGACAGGTCTTATTGTAGTCGTTCTCTTAAGAATTCCTCAACAAATCTACGGCTTGTTGTAAAAGGATCGCTGTTATTCTAACATGGATAGAGACTAAATACAACAAAAGAAGCCTCAAAAAGATTGAGTATTGCTATTCTATGGTAAAGGACATTGTAAAGAAAGGACTCCAGGCTCTTACGCAAAAGCAGTCAAACATTTTTACTGCTGCATTTTTTATTGTGGCAACAACTATCTTCGGTCAGATATTGGGTCTACTCAAATACCGTTTGTTAGTTGCGATATTTGGTGCATCAAGCGAACTTGGAGTTTTTCTCGCAGCCTTTAGAGTTCCGGATTTTCTATTCCAAATATTTATTGCTGGCGCGCTTTCAACTTCGTTTATTCCCCTATTCTCCGATTTTATTGCTCAGAATAAGAAAGCTGAATCCGACAGGTTTACTTCGGCAATTCTTACTTATGGGGTAGCAATATTTACCGTAATATCATTGTTTGTAATTATTTTTGCATATCCTTTGTCTAAGGTTATTGCTCCTGGTTTTTCAGAGAATGAGCTTCGTTTGATGTCAAATCTCATGATAATAATTCAATTATCTCAAGTATTTTTTGTTGTGGGTACGGTTTTTTCTGGGATGCTGCAGTCGTATCAACACTTTCTGGTTCCGGGCATTGCATCTGCACTTTACAATTTAGGAATAATAATAGGCCTCACTCTTCTTTCTGGAGTATTTCATATGGGAATATATGGGGCAACTCTGGGAGTAGTCGTGGGGGCATTTTTCTTTTTTGTAATACAACTGCCGATGCTGAAAGGAACAGGCTTCCATTTTCGTCCAACGTTTCAGCGCGATGATGCAGTCAATAAGATAGTACAGCTTATGGTGCCTCGTTCTTTAACCCTCCTTGTTGCTCAGATATCAATTACTGCGAACGTATTTTTTGCTTCATTTACGACTTCCCGGGGGCTTGTTGTCTTGGAGCTTGCCCAAACCCTAATGCTTGCCCCAGTAATTTTATTTGGGCAGTCCATAGCTCAGGCATCATTCCCTACGCTAGCTATGAAGGCAAAAAATCCTGATGAATTTGTCTCAATCTTCGTTTCTTCTCTGAATCAAATTATGTATCTGACCTTACCCGTCAGCGCGCTTCTTATTGTTCTAAGAATACCTGTAGTTAGGTTATTTTTCGGTGCTTCAAGATTTGATTGGGATGCGACAGTTTCGACTGGTTTAACGCTCGCACTATTAGGGGTATCTATAGCTGCTCAGAGTGCAATTTATCTTTGCGCAAGAGCATTTTTTGCATTAAAAGATTCCCAAACTCCTTTCTTTATTACTCTTTTTTCTGTTGTGATAAATATTGCGCTTTCCTATTATTTTATATTGTATTTAAAATTTCCTGTTTACTATCTGGGGATATCATTTAGCATAGGGAATATCATAAGTTTTCTTCTTTTACTGATAACGCTTAATGCAAAAGTTATGCTTCCGAAGCTTGAAATTGCTATTACCTCAATGAAAATTTTAACTGCAACGCTTGTTATGGGAGTTGCTCTTTATATACCAATTAAATTATTGGATCAGTTAGTATTTGACACAACAAGAACGATCAATCTTCTCATTCTGACTGGTATTGCATCTGTGACTGGTATTGTTGCATATATTTTCTTTACATGGCTTTTGGATATAAAAGAAGCGTATTACATAATCGCTGTTGCCAAACAATTCAGAAATAAGAATAAAATTATAAAACAAATTGGAGAACTTCTTGATGGATCTAAGCTCAATCCCTAGTTTGTCTGGTATAATTCCCAAGTATGAATAATATTAGGAACTTTGCGATTATTGCCCACGTGGATCATGGGAAGTCTACTCTTGCAGATAGATTGATGGCTTTGACTGGCACCTTAACCGGTAAAGATCTTGACCAGGAGCAATTTTTGGATAGCAACCCCATTTCACGAGAAAGAGGTATCACCATAAAACTTGCTCCTGTGCACATGAAGTACAAGCTAAATTCTCAAGACTACATACTTAATCTAATCGATACCCCCGGACACGTAGATTTTTCATATGAAGTTGTAAGAACTCTATATGCATGCGAGGGAGCAATTCTTGTGGTTGATGCTACGAAAGGTATTCAGGCGCAAACCGTAAGCCATTTCAACGTGGCAAAGAGCTTGGGGCTAGTCATAATACCTGTCGTTAATAAGGTCGATCTTGATAGTGCTGAAATTGATAGGGTTGAAAATGAAATTGTAGAATCTTTTGGATTTCAAAAAGAGGAAATTGTCCGAATTAGCGCCAAAACTGGGCTTGGAGTAGAGAAATTAGTGGAGATTCTGATTGATAAGATCCCCTCTCCAACAGGATCTGATACCGACAACACGCAAGCACTCATTTTCGATTCAAAGTATGACGACCATCGGGGAATTGTTATTTTTATTAGGGTAAGAAATGGAGAAATTAGAAAAGGTGATGAGATTACATTTCTCTCAGATAATTCAAAGGCACTTGTTATGGATGTAGGATTCATGTCCCCCACCTTTACTTCAGCCCCAGCATTAAAGAGTGGCGATGTGGGATTTGTTATTACCAATATTAAAGATATTACACAGGCTAAAGTTGGAGACACAATGACCCTTTCTAAGAATCCAGGAGAAAGCCTCCCTGGGTATAAAGAGCAAAAGTCATTTGTATATCTTTCTATCTACCCAACCGATTCGTCGGATTTCCAAAATCTTCGAAAGGCAGTGTATTCTTTAAAATTAACTGATGCGGCTCTAGTTATAGCTCCGGATTATTCAACAGTTTTTGGATCGGGTTTTAGGTGTGGATTCTTAGGACTTTTACACTCACAGATTGTAATGGAAAGAATAGAACGCGAATATAATCTCGACGTTTTTAGTGCACCGCCTTCCATATTATACTTGGTTGATGGGCAAGAGGTCTCTTCTCCAAAAGATTTTGATATTTCTAGAAATGATATAAAGGAGCCATTCATATCAGGAGAAGTGTATACACCAGCTCAATACATGGGCGGAATATTAGATCTTGTCTATAAAGGTCGGGGAATGGAGGGGGACGTAACGTATTTTGGAAATCAAGTGAAAATAACATTTGAGATGCCGTTATCTAATATCGTCTACGACTTCTATGACAAGCTTAAATCTGCTTCAGCTGGATACGCATCTTTTGACTACGAATTTTTAGACTATCGTAATTCAGATTTAGAGCGAGTGGACATTTCTGTAAATGATGTTGTTATTCCGGAGCTTTCTTTTATACTTCACCGTTCTACTACAGAGTCATTTTCGAGGAAAATTGTTGAAGTCCTATCCAAGAGTATCCCAAAGCATTCATTCCAGATCGCGGTAAGAGCTCAAGTTGGAGCAAAGATTGTTGCGTCCGAAAAGATAGGAGCTTACATGAAAGATGTTACGGGAAAGCTGTATGGTGGAGACAGAACAAGAAAAGATAAATTACTCGACAAACAAAAGGAAGGAAAGAAGAAGATGAAGTCAATTGGTCGAGTTAACGTCCCCAAAGAGGCATTCATGAGTATCCTTAAGGTCTAGAAACCTTTAGAGGACTAGCAAGAATATCCCAGCGAAGATTACCAGGATTACGCCTCCGATTATTCCTACGGTCGTAGTAAGCGTTCCTGTGTCTGCAATTGTTGGAGTCGCAGTGGGAGGAGTTGTTGGAGTCATTGGGACTGGTGTGGAAGTCGCTGTCGGGGCAAGTGTTGCAACAGCTCCCGAGACGGTAATCTGTTTTTGGCATAAAGCACTAACAGCTCCATTGTTGTCAGTAAATACTGCAGTAGCAGTAAATGTGCCTCCTGAGGTGTACGTATATGCAAGTTGAGCTGAGGCTGATGCAGTTCCGAGTCCTGTCGTTACATCTTGCTGAGCACCATTGCCAAAATTGAATGTCGCCTTCGAGATGGTTCCATCTGCGTCTTTTCCTGTTGCCGTAAAATTAACTGATAAAGGAGCAGCTCCCGTCGCAACAGAAGAGTTAAGCGCTAGACATGTAGGGGACTGATTGGTCGTTGCAGATGTCGGAGAGGGAATAGTTGATATAGATGGTGACGGACTAACCCCTCCTGTTGGATTTGCCTGACCGCCGCAGGTTTTTGATTCAATGGAGATTTGTAGGGGGGAGGTTCCGGCAGGGTTAAAAACATTTTCAGTTGTGCCATCCTGCTGGGCAAGTGAGTATGCCTTAGTGCCTGCAGTATCAATTTGAAGTGATATGACTGTTCCATTGGTTGGAGCAATTGGTTTTATTGTAATTGTTCCTACGTCAGTTGTTGTACTCACTGCCTTTGTAACATCAGCTCCTATATTTAGGGTAATGGTCATCCCATCTGCGGTTTGCTCAGGCCCCTTAAGAGTTTGTGGGAAGGCGGTGGTATTTGGTGCAAAGTTAATATCGAATTTTGTTTTATCCCACTTGAGTGCGAGTTGAATGGTGCTTACTATGTTATCTCCTGGATTGAGTACAAGTCTTGAGGTTTTAGTTTGGTCGCATTGATCTGTTGTTATAGATGGATTTATAAAGGAAAGCGTAGTTGTTGCAGCGGCGCTGCCTCTTGTTGATGTTTGATTCTTGACGATAAAAAGAACAACCGGGATAGCCAATAACAAAAATGCGAGATTACCAAGTAAAAAGAACTTATTCTTAAAAATATTCATTTGTAGCCATCACAGACACAACAGCCTGCAACACAAGATGATATTAGCGTAGAAGATTTTTGAACTTTTTGCAAGCGAAAGCAGTTTAAATTAGCAGACATCTTGACAAATTGATAACACTTTTGTATAACTACAAACAGCCCAACTCAAGTTACCTTAGTTGGATCTTTTTATGTCAAAACAAACAAGTGCTAATATAAAACCACTCTTCTCAAATGTTCTTATTAGACCTATTGAGGCAGAGACAAAAACATCTGGAGGAATATTTATCCCAGATAACGCTCAAGACAAGCAATCGACGACTGGAGTAATTATGGCAGTAGGTGAGGGTAGCATATCTCCTAAGGGTGAACAGGAAAAAATGATCGTGAAAGTTGGAGATAAGGTAATGTATAAGAAGTGGGGAGGGAATGAGGTTAAAGTAGAAGGAGAAGAATGGACAATAGTTGAGCAAAAAGATATACTCGCAATCCTAAATTAATTATGGCAAAACAAATCAAATACGGAGAAGACGCAAGAAAGGCTTTAAAAGCTGGAGTTGATAAATTGGCAGATGCAGTTGTAACAACTCTTGGCCCTAAGGGTAGAAATGTTGCAATTGACAAGAAGTGGGGTGCTCCAAATGTTATTCATGATGGCGTTTCTGTTGCAAAAGAAATTGAGCTTGAAGATCCATTTGAAAATATGGGTGCTCAATTGGTAAAAGAAGCATCTTCAAAGACAAATGATATAGCAGGTGACGGTACTACAACCGCAACTCTTCTTGCAAAATCAATCATTGATAACGGATTTAAGGCTGTTAGCGCAGGTGCAAATCCGATGATGTTAAAAGTTGGGACTGAAAAGGCTGTTGAAGCTGTTATCTCTGAAGTAAAGAAAATGGCTAAAGAAGTGAAGGGGGACGATGTGCTAAAGGTTGCAACTATTTCAGCTCAGGATGAAAAAATTGGTGGATTTATTGCAGACGCGCTTGAAAAAGTAGGAAAAGATGGAATTGTTACCGTCGAAGAAGGACGGGGGATTGAATTCTCAATAGATTATAAAGAAGGAATGGAATTTGATAAAGGATATGCTTCCGCTTATTTTGTAACAAATTCAGACAACATGGAAGCAGAGCTCGAATCTCCATACATATTAATTACAGACAAAAAAATTACAAGTCTCCAAGAACTTCTTCCTTTCTTAGAAAATTTTGTAAAGGTGAGTAAGAATTTAGTGATTATTGCAGACGATATTGAGGGAGAAGCACTGACCACGCTTGTCCTTAACAAACTTCGTGGAGTGTTTAATGTACTTGCTGTTAAAGCACCTGGATTTGGAGATCGAAGACGCGCCATGCTTGAAGATATTGCAATGCTAACCGGTGCAACAGTTATTTCCGATGATCTAGGGAAGAAATTTGAATCGGTAACAATTGAAGATTGTGGACAAGCAGATAAGGTAAAATCAACCTCAGAATCAACACAAATAATTGGAGGAAAAGGTAACAAAAAAGATGTTACTGTGAGAGTGGAGCTTCTTAAAAAAGAAATTAAAAAGTCCACTTCCGAATTTGACCGAGAAAAATTACAAGAACGACTTGCAAAGCTTTCCGGAGGCGTTGCTGTCATAAATGTTGGAGCTGCAACTGAGGTAGAAATGAAAGAGAAAAAAGAAAGAGTTATTGATGCTGTTGCGGCAACGAAAGCAGCGATTGAAGAGGGCGTTGTTCCTGGGGGCGGAGTAACTCTTCTAAGAGCACGAAAGACCTTGCTTAAGCTGAAGGATATGCTTGTAGAAAATGACCAGAAAATGGGAGTAGAGATACTTTACAAAGCTTTGGGTGAGCCTACGAAATGGATTGTTAAGAATGCAGGAGAAGATCCAGGTCTTATCTTGGCAAAGATTGAAGAAGGCAAAACACAGGACTATGGGTTTAATGTTATGACAATGCAATATGGATCTATGCTAGAGGCAGGAATAATTGATCCAGCAAAGGTAACAAGAAGCGCTGTCCAAAATGCTGCGTCTATAGGCATGATGGTTTTGACAACCGAAGCATTGGTAACAGATATTCCAGAAAAAGCTCCTGCAGCTGGTGGAATGCCAGGCGGCATGCCCGGCATGGGTGGCATGGACTACTAGAAAGACTCGATTTTATTTAATAACTTCACGATTTGGTTGGTATACTAATTACTATGGATGGAGAACTTGCACTGGATCAACCGCTTCCCCTAAAGGCTGCAGCAGACACAGTAGGTTTGTTGCCGCATAAAGAAGAAGTTAAGAATCCAACAAGACAATTTTCTGAAGCAACCAGAGAGTCTTTGATTGCAAAAGGTTGCAAAATTATCCAGGTTGGTAGTAGTGGTCTTACTGTTGAGCAGAAAAAAGACAGACTTAGGAGTATGAGCGCGGGCTTAATTAGCGACCAGGAAATTGAAAGACTGCTCTTTTCGTGGCCAGAAAATTCTGAATACGCTATTTTACCCGAAGTGGCGTTGGAGGGTAGCAATAATATGACATTTGATGAGAGCACTGAGCAGATTGATGAATTTGCATCAAGATTCGAACAGGAAGTTGCTGGAGTAAGTGTTAGACGAGGTAGCGTGGCGGAATATGTTGGCATAATGCATAGCCAGGAGAAAGAAAAAAAATCTAATCCTTGGAATGATATATTCGTTAGAACAGAAACTATATTCCAAGACAGAAAAGGTAACGATAGGAATTGCTTCATTATTAACAACTTCATAGATATTGCCGATCCTGCTTACAAAGACGAAAACTTTAAAATGGTTCCATTGATCTCACCGATGACTTAATTATGATAGACGTACATTGTCACTTAAATTTCCATAAATTCGATAGTGACGTAGACGACGTTATAAAAGACGCATACGAAAAAGGAGTTACAACAATTGTAAATACAGGAACTTCTATACCTTCTTCAAGAAAAACTGTAGAATTAGCTCAAAAATATGAGAATTTATATGCAATCGTTGGTGTTCACCCGCACCACGCAGACAAATCCGACATCGAATTTGAAGGAGAATTGCATACTGAATGGTTGAGCGAATTAGAGAAGCTTGCAAAGATGCCAAAAGTAATAGGCATCGGAGAGATTGGTATGGATTTTTGGAACTACAGAACGAATGGGATTGTAGCCGAAGACCTTCAGGAAGATGCATTCAGAAAGCAAATTGAACTTTCCATAAAACTCTCGCTACCATTGCAAATCCACACACGTCTTGCTTGGGACAAAACACTATCAATCCTTTCCGACTACAAAGAGCAATTATTGCCTGTGCCGGGCATGTTTCACTGTTTTTCAGGGAGCAAAGAGTTTGCAAAAAAAGTTCTAGAAATGGGATTTTATACTGGATTTGATGGAAATATTACATATGGTGGTGTCCCGCCGGGAGAAAGTACAAGTCTGCTAGATCTTATTGAATATGTTCCGTATGATCGAATATTAACAGAGACAGACAGCCCTTTTTTGTCTCCTCAAGTAGTGAGAGGGCAAAGGAATACTCCCGCAAATATTCCCCTCATTTTAGACTTCATTGCTAAGGCTAAAGGAATTGCATATAATACACTAGAGGCTCAAATTGAGCGTAATTTCCATTCAGTTTTTAGCTGCTAACATGCATACAATACTTGATCGTCTTTTCACTCGGTATCCTGTAAAATCCCGGAGGGCATTGGAGATAATTCCTCCACTCATTGCATTATTTTTGATAACAATGCCGTTGTGGGGTGCCTATTTTTTCCCGGTCGCTCTTTCCTATTTTATTATTATTTTCGATGTGTACTGGTTCTATAAGGCAGTAAATCTTGTAATAATGTCATTTATTGCAGCAAGAAAGATTAGAGCAGCTGAGAAAACCGACTGGCTTTCTATGGCAGAAAAATTACCTAATTTTTCCAAGATAAATCATCTCATTGTTATTCCAAGTTATAAAGAAAGCTACGAAAAAATAAAAGAAACACTTGAGAGTATTAATGACCAGACATTTCCTAAGAAGCAAATGCACATTTATATGGCTTTTGAAGCAAGAGAAGAGGAGGTTAGCGTTAAGGGAGACAAATTGAAAAAAGAGTACGAAAAAATATTTGGTGGTTTTTATTATACCTTGCACCCTGATCTTCCGAATGAGGTTAAGGGAAAATCTTCAAATCAGGCGTTCGCTGCTGCAGATGCTTATAAAAGACTCGTTAAATCAGGGAAGCTTGATATTAACTTTATGACAGTAACCTCAGCTGATGCAGATGTGCTATTCGATAAAGCATTTTTCTCGTATCTTGCATATTCTTTCCTAACCATTCCTGACCCACTCTTTACTTTCTGGCAGTCAGCAAATGTCACATATAATAACTTCTGGCAGGTTCCATCTTTTACAAGAGTTATTTCTTTTTTCGGAAGTCTTTGGCGCACGTCAGTACTCGTTCAGCATGCTCGCCTTGTTCCAAATTCTGTATATACCCTTTCATATAAATTACTGATGGATATTGGGAATTGGGATGTTGATGTTATTCCAGAAGATTATAGAGTGTTTTTTAAGGCGTTTTTCAAAACCAAGGGGAGGGTAGTGGTTGAGCCGATATTCCTCAAAACTTCAATGGATGCAGCGCAGTCCCAGACATATAAGAGAAGTCTTATCAATAAATATCATCAAGAAAGAAGATGGTCTTGGGGGATTGCTGATGATGCAACATATGTGAAGTGGTATCTTACAATTCCAGGGATACCTTTTTGGAGAAAAACTGCATTAATCGTTAATGTATTGGTGGATCATATATTGTGGCCGGTTAACTGGTTCATTATTACCGTTTCTGCCAATCTTGTGGCTTTAGTTAATCCTGTATTTACTAGAACTAGTCTTGGATACACTCTTCCTCAAATCTCTTCGTTTATATTAACCCTTTGCTTGGTTTCTATACTTGCCATGATTTACGTTGACTATACATTGGGTCCTAAGAAAAGTAAGCATAAATATTCAACGCTTCGAAAAATACTTTTTCCTTTGGAATTCTTATTTATGCCAATTGGGGGATTTTTCTTATCAGCACTCCCTGCGTTAATTTCCCATCTCCAGCTTATTAGCGGTAAGAGACTTGAGTATAAGGTAACTGAAAAAGTTTAAGTATGGAGAAATTCAGAAAGCACAAAACCGCCTGGGTACTTTTATTAATCTCTACATTTTTTGTATTACTTCGAATCCCCTCACTTGCAGAACCGCATTGGTATGGAGATGAAGGAATCTATCAGGTAATTGGCAGAGCGCTGTTGGATGGGAGAGTCCTATATCAGGATATCTGGGACAATAAGCCCCCGCTTCTCTATCTTATCTACGCCGCAGTAAATGGAAATTTATATTTTGTTAAATTACTGTCCTTATTAAGCGGGCTCTGTTCAATTTTTGCATTTTACCTCCTTAGCACTAAGCTATTCGTAAGTAAAAAAGCGAGATATATTTCTGTTGGGATTTACGCATTTTTATTTGGCACACCTCTTCTAGAGGGAAATATTGCAAATGCCGAAAACTTTATGTTGCTCCCCGTAATATTTGCTGCATATTATGCGTTTTGTTTTGTTGAATCTCAAAAGAAAGTGCATATGGCAATCTCCGGTCTTCTCCTTGCAGTTGCATTGTTAACAAAAGTAGTTGCAATTTTTGATGTGGCTGCTTTTTTGGTATTTCTTATAACGGTAAGTTCTTTCCAGAAAAATAGAATTGATGTAAGACCATACAGTATCTTTTTACTATGCGCGTTTTCGTTGACGTTTCTTGCAGGAATAGTGTTTTTCTTTTTAGGTGCCTTAACAGATTTTATCAGCGCTGTTTTTATTCAGAATATTTCCTACGTAGGTGAGGAAAATGCCTTTGTATTTCCAATGGGTATTCTTATTATCAAAACAATACTTCTTGGATTTGTTACGCTTTTGCTGTTTTTAAGGCGTAGCAAATTTTCCAAAGCAACAATTTTTATATATATGTGGGTTATATTCGGCTTGTACAGTGCGTTCTTTTCAGATCGGCCATATACACATTATCTTTTGGTTCTGTTGCCTGCATTTTCATTACTTTTTGGACATATTTTGGAAAATAGAAAAGGCAAAATTATAAGCATGGTTATGATAATTGCAATTTCATTTATTGGTTATTTTCATTTTCAAATTTATAAAAAAACAATCCCGTATTATAAAAATTATTTGGAATTTATGACGGGGGGTAAAAGTATTATCCAATATGAATATTTTTTCGATGCCAATACTCCACGAGATTATAATGTTGCTAACTTTATAGCCATGAATGTCTCGCCAGAAGAAAGTGTATTCCTGTGGTCTGACAGTCCCCAGATTTACGCTTTATCAAATAAGCTTCCAATTGGGAAATATATAGTTGCATATCACATTAAATTCTATAAAAACGCAGACATTGTTACAAAAGAAGAGATTGAAACGGCAAAGCCAAAGTATATAATTCAGACAGTCGACGGACCATTGGTGAATGATATATTATCTTCGTACCATTTAAGATATATTATGGAAGGAACAAAGATTTATGAAAGGCAAATTTAAACTAATTATCTCCGATCAATTTGTGAGGATATCACTTGTTTTATCCTTTTTATTTATTATTCCCCTTACTGCAATTATTATTGCAACTTATTCAAATCTACCTCCACTGATACCCTTTTTTAATAGTATGCCATGGGGCGAGGATAGGCTGGTTAGTTCTTCAGTATCCATCTTTCTTCCCCTTCTTCTCCTTGGGATATTTATGGCAAATATACTGCAAGCTTCATTTGCGTATTCTAAGTATGTTCTGGTTGCTAGAATTGTAATGTTCAATACTTTTTTGTTCTTGCTCCTTGGGCTGTTAGCTTATTTACAGATTTTATTTTTAACATTTTAATGCAAGAATTTATTTGGGCACCCGTTGTAGCATTCCTTGTTTCTCTTTTGTCTGTTCCTTTGGTTATTAAATTTGCCAAGAAGGCAAATCTTATTGACGATCCTAAGACCCATAAGCACCCCGCCTTGCTTCACAAAAAGCCCATTCCTCGTGCTGGAGGACTTGCCATTTATGCTGGTATTGCAGTTGCTGCATTGATATTTACACCACTTGACGCATTTACACTCACCTTACTACTGGGAGGTTTAATAGTTGTTGTTACGGGGGTTCTTGATGACAAATACGATCTTTCCCCATATATTCGCTTTGGGATTAATATTCTGGCTGCCGCAATAGCAGTATATGCTGGGGTTACTATTCCTTTTATAACCAATCCTTTTGGAGGAATATTGCATTTTACCGACTTTTCAATGGACCTGATTTTTATGACACTTCGCTTTGGAGACATTCTCGCGATAGTCTGGATTGTGTGGGTTATGAACATGTTGAATTGGAGTAAGGGTGTTGACGGACAAATGCCTGGTATTGCAGCAATCTCATCTTTCGTGATAGGCATAGCTGCCTTACGGTTCCTATCTGTGGAAGAGATGAGTTATGTAACAACAATGTTTTCGTTCATAGTTGGGGGAGCATCTCTTGGATTTCTCTTTTTCAATTTTTATCCGGCTAAAATTTTTCCAGGTTATAGCGCAACGATACTAGGATATTTTATTGGAATTCTATCAATAACTTCAGGAGTCAAACTTGCTACTGCAGTTCTTGTTATGGGAGTTCCAAGCGTTGATGCTGCAATTACTATAATAAGAAGAATTCTCTCAAAGAAATCTCCGTTTTGGCATGATAGAGGTCACCTTCATCATTTGCTTCTAAATTATGGAATGGGACATAGAAGTATTGCAGTATTTTATTGGTTAATGTCATTAATCTTAGGAGTAGTTGCATTAAGTGCTTCGAGTAGAGGAAAACTTTTTGTTATAATGTTGGTAGTAGTTGTAGTGTTAGGTTTTATATTTATGCTGCGAATTGCAGGGAAGAGGGAATACAATGATTAGGCATTTATACTATGTCCTGAAATTATTACGTCCACGACAGTGGATAAAGAACTCGGCCCTTTTTGCTGGTATTACATTTGCCGGCCAACTTTTTAACCCCGATCTTTTCTTTCAAGTAGTCAGCGGATTTGTTGCGTTTTGTCTGTTTGCTTCTTCAACATATATCTTTAACGACATCCTTGATGTTAAGAAGGATAGACTTCATCCTTTTAAAAGACACAGACCTATCGCAAATGGTGAAGTATCTGTCCCAGAAGCATTGGTTCTTCTTGTTGTCATGCTGGTCGCAGCATTCACAATAGCAATTAACACAAGTTATCTCTTTGTAGTTATTGGTATTGCCTATATGTTGCTTCAGGTGCTCTATTCAACAATTTTCAAATCAATAACAATATTTGATATTCTCTTTATTGCTACAGGATACATTTTACGAATACTTGCCGGAGAAGCCATCTCAAACTTCCACACATCGATATGGCTGCTATTGACAGCCGTTTCATTGTCTCTTTTTCTTGCTGTTGGAAAAAGGAGGTCTGAATTAACACTTCTACAAAATGTAAAGGGAGCAAAAATTGACGAAGTCAGAAAAACATTATCTCATTATTCAGAAGCACTTCTTGATTCATTCTCAACAATTTTTGCGACAAGTACATTTGTGTTCTATGGTCTATTCACATTCTTGGCAACACCCCGAGGTCTGCATATTGGCTTGGATATTCTTTTGCCAGAATTTTTACCTTCCTATTTTAATAGGAAATGGTTGATGATAACGATACTTCCTGTAATCTATGGAGTAATGCGCTATCTTCAAGATATTTACGAGAAGAAGGAGGGTGAAAGCCCAGATAAGGTTTTACTTTCAGATAAACCGTTGTTGGCATCAGTCATAATTTGGGGATTTTTAGTAATATTTATTATCTACTTTATAGGAGGTTAAGTGCTAATTTACACTAGCAAATTGGCTTGAGATCCAGCCATTTACTCCTTCAGCTTGTATCTGATACCATCCATTTTCTTGAGTGATTATCGTGTAGGTTTCGCCAGGTCTCACTCGTGCTACTTCGCCGAAAGAAGTACTCGGTCCGCTTCTTACTCTTAAGAACCCATTAGGAGTTTTGAGAATTGTAATGGTTGTTGCAGCAACCACTGGAGTTGGAGAAGCGGAAACTGAAGGTGTCGGTGATATGTTGGCTGGAATCTGAACTGTCCCAATGTCTCCGGTCCCAAGCGCCGCACTAACAACTAGCGTATGTTTTTCTACAGTTTTTACCCGAATTGTTTTCTTTGCAAATCCCTCTTTTTGAATTTCAATTTCATGCTCTGATGCTGATAGGGAATCAGAGGAGTAAGGAGTTGCTCCTACAGCAACGCTATCTATCGTAACTAGAGCACCACTAGGAACAGAGGTAATATCAATTTTAGGTTTTTGATTCTGTGTTTTTTCAAGAGTTAACGCATATGCGCTTCCTAGAGACCCTGGTAGAAATGTTTTATCAACAGCTGTCAGTACTCCGCCATTGATGCGTACCCTTGCCGTATATGAGGATAAGGTTGTATCTTCCGGCTCTATTCTTAATTCATAATTTCCAACGGGGACAGTATCTGTTGAGCTAGTTTTTCTTACTGGGATTTCACCGATGTCTTTTCCGTCTAACAATACGCGGCCATGCACGTTTGCAGTTACTTGAAGTCCCCCCTTTTCAATATCTCGAAATGAATAGATAACTCTAACCAACAGAAATAATCCAGAAGCAACTAATATTATAGATAGGCCAAGGAGAAGTTTTCGTTTCATAGTGGTAACTACCAATGATAACAGACATAAATAGACTTGACAAATTAGCACTCGAGGTTGTATACTGATAAAAATAACCAAATTTAGGTTCAAAAGGAGGTGAAAAATATGGCAATAATAAGATGGAATCCTTGGAATTTGGATCGTATGTTAGATGACGATTTTGAATTTCCAACGATTCCAGGTATTTCAAAATTTATGTCTCAGGGGCTCAATCTTTATGAGACCGAAGACGCAATTGTTGCAGAAGCGGCAATTCCTGGAATCTCCGAGGACAAAATTGATGTCACTTTTGAAGAGGGTATCGTAAGAGTTAGTGCATCTTCTTCTCAAAGCGACGAGGAAAAGAGTAAGAAGAGATATTTCATGTCCTCTATGGCAACTTCATTCAATTACTCATTCAGAATTCCTGAAGGAGTAGTGAGAGATGAAGAGCCTACGGCAGAGCTTGATAATGGAGTTCTTAGACTGGCTTTTAAGAAAGCAGAAAAGAAAGAGCCTAAGAAAATAACAGTATCAAAAAAGGCAAAAGTATCTGCTTAAAAATGAACCGTTTCGCTTTGAAAAAGGCAGGTCACTCAAAAAACCTCTCGAAAATTCGGGAGGTTTTTTGTTTATAATCAAGTCAATGAAGAGCATATTAGTTTTTTGTTCAGCCAATGACCTCCAGGAAAAATATACAAAACCTGCTATCGAATTTGGAAAAATGATTCCGCAAAATAACTACTCACTTGTTTGGGGAGGATCTAATACTGGTCTTATGAAAGTAATGGCTGATACAGTTCAAGAAAATGGTGGAAATATAATAGGTGTTTCTGTGGAGTTCTTAAAATGGAAAGCGCGTGAAAATGCAGATGAGATGATTATTACAAAAGATCTTTCTGAACGAAAGGCAACGATGATGGCCAGAGGAGATGCAATAGTTGTGCTTCCAGGCGGCATCGGAACTCTTGACGAAGTTACGGAAGTCATTGAGCATAAAAAGCATAAGCACCATGCAAAGCCTATCGTTTTTCTAAATTCGGATAACTTTTATGAAGGGCTTAAAATTCAATTGCAAAAAATGTACGACGAAGGATTTCTGACACATACTGTTGAGGAAATAGTATTTTTTGCCGACACACCGCGGGAAGCAATTGATTACATCAATAACGAACTAGCCTAAGCGAGGGAATAGGGGGCTAGAGCTTCTGATTTCTCCCGAAAATTGGTTCAAAATTTTTCTGGCAGTGTCTGGAAGAAATGGCTGTAGATTAAATGCAACTTGTTGGACTCCTTTCGAAAGTACCGTTATTACATTTACCGCCTCATTTCCTTTTAACTCCCATGGCTTACTTTCATTTACTGATTTATCAAGCGCCGCTATGACCCCTCTTATTCTTTGTATCGCTATGTTAAATCTAAAGTCTTTAAGATCATCTTCAACCTCGGGAACAAACGAATTATCATATGGATCTATTGAAATATTATTATTTTCTGCCAGCTTTGCGACTCTTGCGACTAAATTTCCTAAGCCATTTGAAAGTTCTGATGTGTAGACTTCTTTAAAGCGTTCTTGGGTAAAGTCACCGTCATCATTGGTAGGAACTTGGGAAAGCAGAAAATATCTAAATGGTTCAAGTCCAAATTTTTCTACCATTTCAAAAGGATCTATGACATTGCCTAATGTTTTTGACATTTTTTGTCCATTGGATGTAATGAAGCCATGAATTAGAACACATTTTGGAAGTGGCAATTTTGCGGAGAGCAACATTGCAGGCCAATAGACTGTGTGGAATCTATTAATATCCTTGCCTATAACATGTACATCTGCGGGCCACCATTTTTGAAATTTTTCCTCATCTGTTCCATAACCAATTCCAGTAATATAAATCGCTAATGCATCAAACCATACATACATTACTTGGTTTGGGTCACCAGGAACAGGTACACCAACTCCTTTTGCGCGTTCCTTGCTTCTTGATATTGAGAAATCTTCCAAGCCTGAAGATATGAAGGAAATAATTTCACTTTTTTTGTTTTCTGGAATGATCTTAATTTCGTTTGATTCAATTTTCTCTAAAAGTATATTCTGGTAGGTTGATAATTTAAAAAAATAATTCTCTTCTGTTACTTTTTCCGGTACTGTCAAATGATCTGGACATTTACCATCGACCAGGTCAGTCTCAGTTTTAAAACTTTCACAACCGATACAATATAGTCCGGTGTATTCTTTTTTGTATATATCTCCATTTTCTAGGCATAGATTCCATAATTTCTGTACTCCAGGAAAATGACTTACGGAATCTGAACCTCTTTCAAACACATCAAGTTTGACTCCTAGGCTCGCAAAAGCATTTCGAAATACTTCAGAATTTTTATCTAGAAAGTCTTGCACTGGGGTTCCTTCTTTCTCAGCTGCCTGAACATTTTTTAATGCGTTTTCATCTGCACCAGACAATAAAAGAGTTTCTTTTCCGATAAGTTTTTGGTAATTTCTTATGGTATCTGCCTGGAAATATTCCAATGCATGGCCGATATGAGGTTTTCCGTTTACGTATGGAATAGCAGTTGTTATATAGAATTTTTTATTTTCATCCATACATTCATTTTACCAATTTTTGAGGCTAAGGACAATGAGTGGAATCTCACTTCTTTTTCCAGAATAAAAATTCGATAAGGGTAAAAATCAGAATAAGAAGAATAGTATAGAAAACATTATTATACCGAATGTATTGAAGGAATAAAAAGCTTATTGCAAAAAGTCCGACCAAAAGTCCACGCCTCGAATTAGCTAGGATGAATGCAAAAAGACATGAGACGGTAAGAAAAAAAATTGCGAGGAAAGGAGCAATAGGAATAATTTGGACATCAAAAAAATCAATCGATTTAGTAGGAGTGAACGTATGTATATATAGGAAGAGTCCTACTAAAGACAGAATAGCAATGAATAAGTATGGTACAAATTTCTTCCTGGCGTTCATAATTTTAGGGTAACATAAAACCACGGTATTGACACAACTTAGCACTCGTGATATATTATTGCTAATCTCGTATATTTCATTTAGCAGGGTATATGAGATTGAATTCATTAAAATATGTATGATTTAACACAAAGACAGATTGAAATACTCAAACAAATTGTTAAAGAGTATATAGATACGGCCAACCCAGTTGGCTCAGAGACCCTTGAAAAAAAATATGATGTCGGTGTAAGCCCTGCGACGATCAGAAATGAAATGGCGGCAATGGTTAAGAAAGGATACCTTGGAAAGCCACACACATCTGCTGGTCGTGTTCCCACATCTAAAGCAATTAAGCTATATGTAAATGAGCTTATGAAAGAGAAAGAGCTTTCAGTTGCTGAGGAGGTAGAGGCAAAAGAAAAAATTTGGGACGTCAGAGAGAAAGAAGGAGAATTTATGCGTCTTGCGACTCATAGACTAGCTGAAAAGACCGGGACATTAGCGGTTGCAATTAGCAAGGGTGGAGACTTTTACTGCGCCGGGTATTCACAGATTCTTGATATGCCTGAGTTTTACGACAT
This sequence comes from uncultured Gammaproteobacteria bacterium, assembly GCA_964531275.1. Classification (GTDB taxonomy): domain Bacteria; phylum Patescibacteriota; class Microgenomatia; order Levybacterales; family GWA1-39-11; genus JAUSNA01. The sequence continues at coordinate 53,423 of CAZHDZ010000006.1, read as the reverse complement.
TGATGTAACACGTAATCTTTTAAATCTATTGGACAATCAAGATTATTTTGATACAATTTTTGGAAGAATTAATGAAAAGTTTGCTGTAGTTTTGGGGGAAGATTTAGAGTTGGAATTATTTAGACCTTATAGTTTTGTTTTTTCGAAATTTCATACAAGAAGCAATCAGGACGGAACCATAGGCGTTGTTGGACCTGCCAGGTTAAGATATGAAAATATCGTGCCACTAGTAAGGTACTACGGCTCTTTAATAGAAGAAGTTGCAAATTGGTAAGCAAATGAATGATAAAAATCTAAAACAAGAAGAGAAAAAAGAGGAAATAGTTGAGGAAGTTGAAGAGGTCATTGAAAAAGATGAGAAAGACGAAAGGATAGAGGAACTAACTGATCAATTAAAGAGGGCAGTTGCAGATTATAGAAACTTAGAGAGACGAAGCAGTGAGGAGCGATTAGACGCAATAAGGTTTGCAAATAGGAATTTAATAGAAGCACTCTTACCGGCCTTTGACACATTGATGATGGCAGGTAAGTATACTAACGACGAGAGTGTTAAATTAACGATTGCAAGAATTATTGAGATTTTAAAAGAGAATGGTATTGAAAAGATCGCAACTATTGGTGCAAAATATAATGCAGACACGATGGAAGCGATAGAGGTAGTAGAAGGAAATAGCGATGAAGTAATAGAAGAAGTACGTCCGGGATTTACTTTGCACGGAAAATTAATAAGACCGGCGCAGGTAAAAGTCGGAGGCAAAAAATAAACTAAATAAATTATGGGAAAAATTATAGGTATAGATTTAGGAACAACAAACTCTTGTATGGCTGTCATGGAGGGAGGATCTCCAAAGGTTATCTTTTCTTCAGAAGGAAGAAATACCACCCCTTCAGTCGTTGATCCAATCGATAGGGTTGTGGGAGATGTTGCAAAAAGACAAATGGTTCTTAAGCCAAAGAAGGTAATATTCTCCGTCAAAAGACTCATGGGGAGAAAGTTGAAAGATGAATCTGTCCAAAGAGACATGAAGCTTCTTCCCTATACAGTTACATCAGGACGTGAAGGAATGGCTGTCGTAGAAGTAGATGGAAAAACCTTCACGCCTCAAGAGGTATCAGCTCAAATTCTTCAAAAACTTAAGAAGGATGCTGAGGATTATTTGGGAGATAAAGTAACGCAAGCGGTTATTACTGTTCCTGCTTATTTTGATGATGCCCAGCGCCAAGCTACAAAGCAGGCTGGAGAAATTGCCGGGCTTGAAGTGCTTAGAATCGTAAATGAACCAACAGCCGCTGCTCTTGCTTACGGTCTTGATAAAAAACATGCACATACAGTTGCTGTTTATGATCTTGGCGGAGGAACATTCGATATCTCTGTCCTTGAGCTTGGAGACGGTGTGTATGAAGTTAAGGCAACAAATGGAGACACCCATCTTGGAGGAGATGATTTTGATCAGGTACTCATAGATTATTTGGCCGATGAATTTAAGAAAGAGAATGGTATAGATCTTCGCACTGATCCTCAAGCTCTTCAGCGACTTAAGGAGTCAGCAGAAAAAGCAAAAATTGAGTTATCAAGCTCGATGGAGGCTGAAATTAACCAACCATTTATAACTCAAGGCCCTTCAGGACCACTGCATCTAACCGTTAAAATCTCCAGATCTAAGCTTGAGGGACTTGTTGCCCCACTTATTGAAAAATCATTTGGTCCTGTAAAGCAGGCACTTAAAGATGCAAAAGTAGAAAAATCAGGTATCGATGAAGTAATTCTTGTTGGAGGAATGACAAGAATGCCAAAGATTATAGAAGAAGTTTCTAAATTCTTCGGAAAAGAACCAAATAAAAGCGTAAATCCTGACGAAGTCGTAGCTGTTGGAGCTGCTGTTCAGGCGGGAGTATTAGGCGGAGAAGTGAAAGACGTTTTGCTTTTGGATGTTACTCCATTAACTCTTGGTATCGAAACAATGGGTGGAGTAGCAACTCCTCTTATTGAAAAAAATACAACTATTCCAAGCAAGAAGTCTCAAGTATTTTCAACAGCCGCCGACAATCAGACACAGGTTGAAATTAATGTTGTTCAGGGAGAGCGTCCAATGGCAAATGATAATAAGTCTTTGGGAAGATTTATCCTTGATGGAATTCCTCCAGCACCAAGAGGTGTCCCTCAGGTTGAAGTAACCTTTGACATCGATGCATCTGGAATCCTATCAGTAAAAGCACAAGATAAGGCAACGGGTAAAGAGCAGAGCATTAAAATTACTGGCTCCACCGGTCTTACTGACGATGAGATTAAGAAGATGACTCAAGATGCTGAAGCTCATGCGGAGGAAGATGCCAAAAAGAAGGAGCTAATTGAAGTTAAGAATAGTGCAGACAACTTAATATTTACTGCTGAAAAATCTATGAAAGATATGGAGGGTAAAGTTGAAGAATCTGACAAGAAAGACGTTGAGGAAGCGATTGAGAATCTTAAAAAGGTAAAAGACGGTGAAGATAAGGAAGAAATTGAGGCAAAGACAAAAGATCTTTCTGAAAAAATTTCAAAGGTGGGCGAAAAAATGTATGCTAAAAAGCCAGAAGATTCTGCTTCGTCGGGTGAAAATACGGATACAGAAGACAAGAAAGATGATTCCTCAGAAGAGTCTAATGATGATACGACAAAGAAAGATGATGCCGAAGAAGGTCAAGTCGTTAATTAATCTTTTATTTTCCTCCGCAAATGCTATCCTAAATAGGTGGCTAGAAAAAATCGTGTTAGTAGTAAAGTTGTCCTGATTGTCGTTTATTTTTTCCTTGGGGTTTTGATTTTTGCGATACTATTTTTTCACTTCAGAAAGTTGGCTTTTATGCAGTGTGTTGAGCATATTGATAATAGTCCGACGCATACTCATACACAACTTAAAATTATTCAAGACGGTGTAGACGTTTTAGTACCGGCAAATATAGGATTAACAACCGCATGTATGCACCCCCTACATACGCATGATGCAACAGGTCTTATACATATGGAATATCCAATCCCGTTTCCATTCTTTCTTGGAGATTTCTTTGACACTATGGGGACTACTTTCAGCGACACTCAGATAGGTGGCATACGTGAGTTTGATGGTTATGAAATAACGATAAAAAAGAATGATAAAAAAGTATCGGCTTTTTACCGATGGATTCTTCTTAAAGATTTAGATAAGATTGAAATTAATATAGTAAAGAAGAGCTAATGCTATGGTAAGCGTTGAGAAGCTGTCCCAAAATAAATCCTCCCTTATTCTTGTTATTGCAGTCATTGCCTTGGGCTTGGGTTTTGTTGGTGTAGCTAACCAAAATGGAAAGCCGGGGACCATTAGAAAAGAGATTCCAAAGGAAAATCAGACTGATCTTAAAGATGATCGTTCCTCGGTAAATACCATTATTTACGGTGAAATGGGCGAAGATTCAACTTCGATTTCTGCAGTAAATGATTCTGGAGTCAATAATTCACCAGTCACTCTACTTGAGAGCAAGATAAAATTTGCAACCCCTCTTTCTGACGGAAAAAATATATTCTATGTTGCTGATACTGACTATGGGGATGCCGGTGGAGCTTTTGGACTTAGGGAAATTGCCGCAAGTTCAGGTGGCCCAGATGGTACAACTAGAAAAATTTATACTCCTGAAGATGACTACAAAATCGATAGGTATGTGCTTTCGCAAGACAATAAATGGGTTGCATGGTATGAAATAAAGGCCCCTGATGAAAATGGTTATTCTCACGACAGAGACTTCTACCGAGTTTATAAGGCTAATTTAGAAGAAGCAGTAAAAAGCAAAGGCACACTTTCTCCTGTCAGGCTGACAGAGCAACAAGCAGACGTAGGTATTCAAATTACATTGCCCTCTTTAATTACAAATGCAGGTAACGTGTATTTTGATTCAATAATTCCGAGTAGCTATGCACTGTACTATGGCTTTAAAGATGAGTCACTGAACGTTATATTGCCTTTAAATACCTACAACAGTAATCCTTATTTATTCAAGCAGCAATACCTTCTCTTTTCTTCGTTTGATAGTCGCAATTCCAAGCTGCCCTCAACTGGGGATGTTGATAGCACCCGCGACCAGATTGTAAATACAAATATCGTAAAGACTTATGATCTCGAATCGAAAAATGTCGTAACCGTAGCACCTGGAGATCAAGGCGAGCATTACAAACACCCTGTGTATGTATCGGGGAGTCCCGATGGGGAGATGGAAATTGTAGCTGAAGTATATAAGATAGATTCTGTTGGTGGTGCTTCGACTCTTGCCTTCTCAGAGATACAGCTTATTCACAAAGATAAAGATGGAAAATTTACCAAGCAAACAATCGTTGGTAAGGCAGAAAATGCAATGAGAATACTCAGTGTGGGGGAGTTGCCTTCAGGAGATAAGACTGTACTTGTTGGAAATGAAATTGAATTTCGAGGTAATTTGGGGACTGGTAATGGCATAGGACCATCCGGTTATAAGAATAAGCTTAGTTCAATTAAGATTTATAATTTGTCGACTAAATCACTGATATCAACTATAACGCCTGATAAATCAAATAGCTTTGAATTTATATCTGTTATGCCCAAGTTACCTCAAGAAAAAATAGGAATCGAAAGAAATAAAAAGCTCGTTGATGAACTAACAACGATGACAAGGCAGCTTAAGCTTGGAACTTTTGTTCCTGTAGAGCCAAAGCGTGTACGCAAGAATCCTCGTTCAGAATGTGAAGAGGAATGGGAAAAGAAAGGATACCCCAATTATGAAGCATGTGAAGCTTGCCCAATTTATGTCTATAGTGCGGATAAGAAAAAGGTTAGCATCTCTCCGGTAACTCCCATAAGTAGAGATTCTGCGGTGCCAAGCCTTTCTAATAATTCATGGAATTTTGAAGCAAATAGTAATGGAGACCTAGGTTTTGCAGATGGTGTGTATAAAAAAATTGATTATGATTTTCCTCGCGGAAGCGTATCAACCCCTACTTCTGGAGTTGTACTATCTCAAAAAGAGCTTCGAAAGGGGATTGCAGACTATGCGTATAGCTTAGGCTTTAACACTCGGGAGGTAGAGGATATAGTAGATTTCTTTGGTGGTGAGTTGTCAGATTCACCCTATATATTCTTCAGCACATTGCCTCAGGAAAAGGTAAAAGAATTGCTTTCTGTGAGTGTTTCACCTCAGCCAAGAGCATTTATGTCTCACATCTTCTACGCAAAAAAACTACAAGGCGCATCTGAAATTGTACCTACAAAGATTCAGTTCAGTCCTCTAGTCCGAAAGGACTTTACGGCAGTTGTTTGGGGAAGTGTAATAGAGTAAATTCTACAGAGTAAATTTTGCAAAACGTGTTGTTTTATCTGTCCGATTGATGCTACTATTAATGTTGTATGGCTTCAACGCTAGGGGAAATCTGTGATCCAGCATTATCTATAAAGACAGACTTTGGATGTCTTCCCAACAATCCTGTAGGATTTGTCACTTCATTCTATGGATGGGGGCTTGGGCTCATAGGTTTGGTTGGCCTCCTGTTTCTCATTATTGGAGGTTATCACCTGTTACTTTCAAGAGGAGACCCAATGAGCGTACAGAAAGGCAAGTCTTATATAACATACGCAATTATAGGAATTCTTCTTGCTATTTTCGGCTTTGTTTTTATATCTGTAATCGCTGGAAATATCTTGAAAATACCTGGTTTTTCGTAGCCTATGCAAAAAAAACTGTCCAAGATTAAAATAGCTTTGGTAATCGCTTTTTTTGCGATGGGATTTTTAGGCTACGTTGGGACTTCTAATGCGCAATCTTCAATCATACTTTCTCCCGATGCTCAAATAGCAGCATCATCAACAAGTGCTCAACCAAGCTTCGTAAAAGATCAAGAGGTTACCTTTGTTGGTAAGACTGCAACACGTGCAAATGATTTTTTGAAGTGGACTCTCTCCGAAGAAAATTACCGTTGGATAACGCTGCCCGCAAATGGCGCTCAAGATCCAATTCAAGAATTTTGGAGCAGGGTTACCTATGTTGTATTTGCCCTTCTGGGCCTTTTTGTGCTTGGAGCTGCCTTTGTAATGATAATAACCCGCGGGCAGAACCTAACTGTCATGAAATTCATCCCACTTTTTATAGGAATAGTTATTCTTATCTATTTTTCATATGGGCTTATACGCTTTATGTATCAGGCAACTGACGTTGTCCAGGGATTCTTCTTATCGGTGCCTTCCCTAGAAGATCCGAATGTGACAAAAAATATTGGACCGGAAGATCTTCTTTACATCGCATTTGATTACGAGAATTTTATTGGTTATAGAATTCCTGGAATTGAGTTTGATGAGTCTGCATTTATATCTCTGCTGTTGGTTAAACTTACTGCTGTTACCTACTATGTGATGACCGGAATTCTTCTTATTAGAAAAATTATCTTGTGGTTTTTCTTAATTGTATCTCCAGTGTTTCCTTTATTATTATTTTTCCGGCCGGTTAGAAATACAGCAAAAATTTGGATTGGGGAATTTTTCAGATGGCTTTTTTATGCACCCCTTTTTGCATTATTTCTGCATGGCTTAGTTAATGTGTGGAGAAGTGGGATTCCTATGTATTTTGACTTCTCAAGCGTAGGGGGAAAGCAGACTTATCCCACAGCAATCAATATTCTTCTTGGAGGCCCAGGACAACAAATAGATATAGCAAATTCTGTAAATCTGAGCGACACCTTTGCGTTATATGTAGTAGCACTTCTCATGCTTTGGGTTGTTATTCTATTGCCATTCCTTTTGTTGCAGATATTTCTTGATTATCTTAGCTCTGTATCAATTTCTGAAAACCCTGTTGTTAAGAAGATAACGAATAACTCCTGGTTTAATCGGGCCTATCAAAATCCTCCCCCACCTCCGGGTTCTCCGCCGCCTGTTCCTGCACCTTTTGGTATGGCAAAAGCTTTGCCATTCTTTAATAAAAGATCAATGGAGATGCCTGCCGGGAGGACCATCTCAAATTCGGCTACAAACACAATTTCAAAGGTAAATTCGAATTCAAGTTCAATATTTAATTCGAAGCTCAACACAAATACTAATACCAACACGAATACGAACACCAACACTAACACTAGCCAGACATCTTCATCTACTTCATCTATTGAAAGAGCCTCCCTCTCAAGTTTGCAGACAGTAAGAGAGACAAGGGATGTGCTAAAGCTTGCTAATCTTTCAATTCCAAAGATGAGAGATATTGCTCGATACGAAACATCCATGACAAAGCATGACACTGTCTCAAAGACCGAAGTAAATAATTTCCACGAAACATTAGAGAAGATCTCAAAACCTACAACCGTTATGGGATCTATGGATAGGGAGAAATTTACAACAATAAAAGAAAAACTTATCTCTCAGCAAAAACAAGGTGATAAGCTTGCGGGCAATGTATTGTCGGCCTCTCGTGTCTCTGAGCAGGTTAATAGTAAGACAAGAGCTGTTATTCCTGGTCAAAAACCACAAGCAACAGCAGGAATTAAAGATGTTTCACTCCCTCAAACAAACCAAGTTCAGCAAGTGAGCATAGAAGAATACGAGGATGTTAAGAAAATGTGGCAGGAAAATTATCAAAATATTGAGACGCCAATCGGAGCGAATGGAATACCAACCGATAAGCATACCTTCCTTCAGACAGACATTGAAAATATTACGGAAACGATCAATCTCCTTAGCTCAGAAAGCCAAGAGAATGTAGATAAGGGAATGGAAAGAGTGGCTAATATATTGCCATTTTTACTCCTGGGAGGATTCTCTAAGACTGAGGTCGTATCCTACTTGAAGGCAAAACTTGAAGCTGCAAAATCGGTGATGACGTCCGTTGATAGTAAGAAGGAAGAGGATGACACAATGGTTGATAGAGCTGACAACAAGACCCAAGAGGGCCATGCTGAAATGACAATGCAAAGAGAGCTTCCAGAAGAGGAAACACCGGAGAAAAAAGATGAGGGGCAAGGTGGACCTCCTGGCGTTTCAAATTAGTATCTGCATATAATGAATAATGAGTAATATGTTTGGAAATTTGTTCAGTAATAAAAAATACGGTGAAGATGGCGTAATGGACCCTAGTATGTCTGATCAGCAAGGCATGCCAAATCAAGGTATGCAGGGGGGTATTGGCATAGCCCCTGTGCCGCAGCAGGTCGTAGAAACGCCTACTTCTCCCGGTGGTATGGATCCTGTTAAAAGACAGAATGTCGAAAGCCTTACTCATCTAGATGCGCGAGCCAATCAAGTTCTCCAGCAAGCCCAAAGTGAAGCGAAAAAAGCCAGACTTTCGCAAATTAACCCAGATATCGTTCTTCTTGGTTTGCTATATGACAAAGAGATTTATAAGACTATGCAGGAGTTTTCGGTGAATGCAGGAGATCTTGCACGAGAGCTACAGCAAAAGCAGACACCGGGAACTTCAGATGGAATACCCACTCTTTCGCCTACTTCTCAAAAGATTTTTGATGATGCATTTACTATGGCTAAGAATAGAGGGTCAAGCTTTATTACCCCGGAAGATATTCTGCTCTCCTTATTTAATTCTGAGAGCACAGCTCAATATCTCACCACTAAAGGTGTACAAAAAGAAGGACTTGAAAAGAATCTTTCAAAAAACCCTACTTTTCAAGCTGCAGGTAAAAAGACCGTATTGGAGCAATTTGGAATAGATCTAACTGCTGAGGCAAGAGACGGAAAATTAGATCCTGTTATTGGGCGTGATAAAGAAATAGAAAGGCTTACTCATATATTACTGCGCCGCACTAAGAATAACCCAATCATTATTGGTGAAGCAGGGGTTGGAAAAACAGCTGTAATTGAAGGCTTATCTGAAAATATTGTTAAAGGAAATGTGCCAGACCAGCTGAAGGATAAGCAAATTATAGAGCTTGATCTAGCAGCTTTAATCGCCGGAGCTTCACATAGAGGAGAGTTTGAAGAAAGACTTAAAAATGTCATTAAAGAGGTGCAGATTTCAAGCGGAAAGATTCTGCTTTTCATTGATGAAATACATACGCTCATTGGCGCTGGGGAAGAAGGAGGAGGCGCAATGGACGCATCTAACATAATAAAGCCTTACTTGGCTCGTGGACAATTGCAACTAATTGGCACAACAACCACTGCAGAATATAGAAAGTATTTTGAAAAAGACAAGGCTTTTCAGAGGCGTTTTCAGTCAGTAATAGTTGATGAGCCAGATGAAGAGACAGCTATGAAAATGCTTGATGTCTTAAAGGAGAAATACGAAAAATATCATAATGTAGTGCTTACTCCGGATGCAATCAAATTCTCAGTGACACTGTCTAAGAAATATGTTGGGGAGCGTTTCTTGCCAGACAAAGCAATTGATTTATTGGATGAAGCAGCTGCTGAAGTAAAGTTGAAGCTTGCACAAGGCCAAAGGACCGACGGAAATGTATCAAGAGCTGATATTGAGAAGGTTGTTTCGGATTGGACAGGTATTCCTATAACAAAACTTACGGAAGACGAGGGGAAAAAGCTTTTGCAACTTGAAGACCTGATACACCAGAGACTTATTGATCAAGAAGAAGCTGTTGCCGCAGTGTCGGAGGCCGTTAGGCGTGGAAGAATTGGATTGGCAGCAGCCAACAGGCCAATTGCTTCATTTATTTTCCTTGGACCAACGGGTGTTGGAAAAACAGAACTGGCAAAGACCTTAGCCGAGATATTGTTTGGTCGTGATGATGCCATGGTTAGATTGGACATGTCTGAATACATGGAAAAGCATGAGGTGGCAAAGCTTATTGGTGCACCTCCAGGATATGTAGGGTACGAAGAAGGGGGACAACTTACTGAAGCCGTACGCGCAAAACCATACTCAATAGTCCTACTAGATGAAGTCGAAAAAGCACATCCTGATGTATTTAATATATTACTTCAACTTCTTGAAGATGGAAGGCTAACTGATAATAAGGGAAATACAATTTCTTTTAAGAATACTATTGTTGTAGCCACTTCAAATATTGGAAGCAATTTGATTCAGGAAGCATTGACTAACGCGAAGACTGCAAGTGAAAAGGCTCAAGGTGCGACTCCTGCTACACCAGGACTCCCAGGCGACACTGGGGCGTCTGCTTCAACTCAAAATCAGGCTGTTCCAACTACTACCCCTACAATCGCCAGTGCAAATGGGGCAGTTGCTGCAATTCCGAAGACTCCAAATCAAGATCCAGCAGCGCAAAAAGTATTTGCTGATCTTTCAAAGAAGCTTATGGATGAGTTGACTAAATTCTTTAGACCAGAACTGGTAAATCGTTTTGATGGAGTTGTTATTTTTAAGCCGTTAAGGAAGCAGGACATGAAGCTTATTGCAAAAATAAATATTGGTAAAACTGCGAAGTTATTAAAGGAGCAGGGATTTGTATTGGAAATTTCTGATCTTGCCCTTGAAAAGCTTGGTGATGAGGGCTTTGACCCAATTTATGGAGCTCGTCCATTAAGACGCCTTATACAAAATGTAATCGAAAACCCTATCAGTTTAAAAATTATCGGTCAAGAATTTTTAGCTGGGGATACTATAAAGGTTGATTATGACACTGCAAAAGGAGAGTATCTATTTGTAAAGACTACTCCAGTGCCAGTCGCTCCGGGAGCAGAGCCGCAAGGACAAGCACCACAGCCACCAACAAATGGAATGCCACCTTCTCCTGACGGTGCGTCCCAACAAGTTCCCCAAGGTCAAGCGGTTCAACAGGCTCCAGTAGCACCTCCTTCCCAATCAAATGGTATGGTAGTTGATCCGTACACTCCAATCCAAAATCCGATGGCACCAGCGCCATTTGATCCATTTACTGCAGATCAAACCCAGCCTTCTGCTACCCCTACAACTCCAATGCCAACCATAGGAGCAGATGGCACCCAAATGCAGCCAGCATAAGTACTATATGGATCCAAACGCTACTGTCCAATCACCGGTTCAAGCACCTATTCAATCTCAGTTGCCGCAGGAGTCAAAACCTTTCTATAAAAAAAAGATTGTCATTATTCTTACAATAGCATTTGTTCTGCTGCTCTTGGGTGCGGTAGGTGTCGCTATTGGCGTCTCAAACAAAACGACTATCACTCCTACTCCTGTGCCAATTGCAAAGCCTACACTTCTCCCATTCCCAGATAAAGAACTATATGTTGAAGATGAATTAGTGATTTCGTACCAATTAGGGAAAACTCCGGAAGAATTAGATCCAAAAAGAAGAGCAGAGATTAAAAAAATCCTAGAAAGTGTTGGAGTAACGAGTGAGACACATATTTATGAAAAAACCACAGACCCAACTCTCAATAGTTTTTATACACTCACCTTTAAAAAAGGAACGAATGTTGAGGATGCTTCAAAGGTAATTTATACAATTCCTGAAGTACAAGGAGTAGAGCCAAATGTTAAAGCAATTCTCAATCAATAACTTAAAATCTCCAAGAGTACTTTTTATAGTAATCACTCTTTTTGTATTTGTTCTGATTACTCTATATTTTTTTGCAACCGTTTTTCAGAAATCCGCAAAAAAAAATGAAGTCTATTCAAAAAAATATGAGGCATTTCCTGCAACGGAAAGATATGTCCCCAATGAAATAGTGGTTCGATTTAGAGATGACTATATTCCTTCAGATTTAATGAAAAAGGAAGAAGAATTTAATAAGAATGATAGAAATATTTTAGGCAAGACTGTGAATACATGGAATTCGGCACAAGACAGTATTCTTAAAGAAAAGAAGCCCCAAGAAAAGCTTTCCGAAATTAATGATGTCTTTAAAAAGATTGGGGTAGTATCATTCGTCAAAGTTTATAGTACCGATGACATAATGCTTCGTGGATTTTATACATTAAAATTACGTCAAGGAGTAGATGCTATTAATGTGCAGCAAGAACTTGCAAGCGTCCCTTTCTTTTACTCATCAGAGCCCAATAACCAGTTTGAGCTTTTTGCAGTTCCAAACGATCCTAATTATAGTCAGCTTTGGGGAATGGAAAAAATTCAAGCGCCGCTTGCATGGGATATGACAAAAGGTTCTGGAAGTGTTGTTGTTGCTGTAATTGATTCGGGAATTGAAGCTTCCCATGCCGATTTATCTGCAAATGCGGTAGCTGGGTACGACTTTGCCAATGGAGACTCAAACCCAGCTGATGATGTGGGACATGGGACGCATGTTGCAGGAACAGTAGGTGCAGTTGGTAATAATTCTGTTGGGGTGACGGGTGTTAATTGGACGGTTAAGATAATGCCATTAAAGGTATGTGTCCCATACGGTTCTTCTGCAAGCTGCGACACAACTGCAACGACACAGGCTATCAGTTACGCAGCAGATAATGGAGCAAAAGTTATTAATATGAGTCTGGGTGGCAGGACTCCATGTAGACAGGGTAGCCAGTATGATACGGCAATAACATACGCTGTTTCAAAGGGTGTTTTGGTTGTTGTTGCTGCTGGAAATGGCCACCCAACCACGCACGTTGCTGAGGATGCTGGTCTCTATAGTCCGGCATCATGCAGTGGGGCTCTAGCTGTTGGCGCAACTACACCCACTGACTCAAGGGCATCCTTTTCTAATTTTGGGTCATTTGTTGGAATTTCAGCACCGGGGACAGGAATTATATCGACATGGCCAGGTGGAGGATATAAATCCAGTCAAGGAACAAGTATGGCAAGTCCTCATGTTGCAGGAGCAGCTGCGCTTCTTTTGGCAGCAAAACCGTCTCTTTCCGCATCTCAAGTAAAAGACTGTCTCATTCAAGGTGCAGAACCAATATCTACTGATAGGCCAATTGGTCCGCGACTTAATGTGTATAAGGCAATGCAAGCCTGCGGTTCTTTAACAGCATTACCAACAGTGGCATCAACCCTCACGCCATCGGTCTCAACGACAATTGTTCCTAGTCTTACAATAAGCCCTACAGCAACGTTTGCTCCATTGCCAACCGTGTTATTTCCCACACCAACTCCAACCTTGGGTGCATTTAAGCAAGTCGGAACACCAACTCCAACTCCCGACCAGTATTTTAGTTGCGTTCCTGATCCAAAATGTACAAAAAACGGAAAAAGTATTCAGATTTGCCCTCTCATCTGTTCCCCAAGATGAATCTAGCAATTGAATCTTGAAATTGCTAAAATACTGATGAGCAAAAAGTTACAATAGCTATATGAATTCAGACCTATACAAAGTGTTAGGAGTTACTAAGTCCGCGACTGCGGAAGAGCTTAAAAAGGCATACAGAAAGCTTGCTGTTGAGTATCATCCTGATAAAAATAAATCCAAAGAAGCAGAGGAAAAATTTAAAGAAATAAATCAAGCATACGAAATTCTTGGAAATCCTCAGAAAAGACAACAATATGATCAATTCGGGTCCGCTTCATTTGAGAATGGAGGACGTGGGGGAGCGGGTGGGCCCTTTGGAGGATTTGGTGGCCAGCAGGGACCTTTTAGTTATTCATATACAAGTAACGGTGGCCAGGGTTTTGATTTTGGTGGGACAGATCCATTTGATATTTTTGAGCAATTTTTTGGCGGTGCTTCCCCTTTTGGAAGACGAAAGCCTGCATATTCTTTAACAATTGATTTTATGGAAGCAGTAAAAGGAACTACAAAAACGGTATCTTTGGATGGAACTAAGAAAGACATTAAAGTACCGGCAGGAGTAAATGAAGGATCAAGAATTCAATTTAATGATTTTGATATTTTAATTTCTGTTGCTTCAAGCTCTAAATTCAGAAGAGAAGGGTATGATATCATCTCAGATCTTAAAGTGGCAATGCACGAGGCGGCCCTCGGTGGCATTGAGGAAATCGAGACAGTTGCTGGAAAAGTAAAGCTTAAAATACCACAAGGAACTCAACCAGGGACTCTTATAAGGATTAAGGGGAAGGGTGTAAAGCATGTTAATGTTTCTACTCATGGAGATCACTATGTAAGAGTTCAAGTTGAAGTGCCTGGCAAATTATCCTCAAGACAAAAAGAGCTTCTTGAGGAATTTGCAGAAGAATCAAAAAAGAAACGTTGGTTTTAAAAAAAACTACATATGAATTTATCCGACTCCGTGATTCAGTCTTCAAGAAAATTCAAAACCCCATACTTATTAGTGGACCTACAGCTTCTCGATAATAAGTATTCATTGCTTAGGGACAGCCTTGTCGATATTGAAATCTTTTATGCGATGAAGGCAAACGATAATAAGATTATTTGCAAGAGATTACTTGATCAGGGGGCGGGTTTTGAAGTTTCCTCCCTTAACGAAACAAAAAAGCTTATTGAAATTGGCGTAATGCCTGAAAAAATAATGTGTCTGAATCCGATTAAATCACCTGAATTTTTAAAATACATGTTTGAAAAAAACATAGACATTATGGCAATTGATTCTTACGATGAGGTAGACAAGATTGCAAGTTGTGCGCCGGAAAGTAAAGTTTTGGTTAGGATAAGTGTGCCTGAGACAGGAAGCACATTTCCGTTAGGTAATAGATATGGAGTTAATCCCACTGAAGCAGTCAAGATGCTTAGTTACGCAAAAAATAAAGGATTGATACCCTATGGCATTACATTTCATGTTGGTTCTCAAAATCCAAATTATGAAAGTTGGGATGAGGCCCTAAAATTGGTAAGAAAAGTATATAACGGATTTAAAGAAGAGGGTGGGGTACCATTGGAACTAGTGAGTTTGGGTGGAGGTATTCCGGTTGAGTATACTGTTCCTATTCCTCCCATTAAAGAAATTTGCGAGAACATAGTGTCTGCAAAGAAGAAGAATTTTCCGGACGAAGACGGTCTAAAATTTTCTATAGAGCCTGGCAGAGGATTAGTCGGGGATGCTGGAGTAATGGTTGCAACGATAGTCGGGCGGTCAGAAAGAGATGGTGAACAGTGGCTTTTTCTTGATTGTGGGGTATACAACGGACTCATGGAGATTACAGGTGGTTTTAGATTTAATTTTGTAAGTGAGAGTGCAAATGCAAAAGTCAAAACAACAATAGCAGGGCCTAGCTGTGATAGTTTTGACGTAGTTGCTGAGCACATTGAATTTCCAAATTCAAAAATTGGAGACAAGGTATATGTTCTTGATGTAGGTTGTTATTCGACCGTATTTGCTTCAGAATTCAATGGGTTTGAAATACCCACAACCCATTTTTTAAATGAATAGCGGTATATTTTCAGCAATTGCTGCTGCATTTTTTTATTCCTGCAGTAATTACATTGACAAGTTCTTGCTTGAGAAGCAGCGGCTAAATTACTACCTCATAACGATTTACAGCGGAATATTTGGATTTATTGTTGGCTTAGGCGTAGCTCTTGTAGTTGGAATATATACGGGTGATATTCTAACAATTCTCTTGGTGGTCGGGTCAGGCTTTCTTATTAACATTTCCCTCTTGCCTTATTACAAAACTTTGTCGATGGATGAAACCTCAAGAATAATACCACTATTCTCGGTAATTCCGGTTTTTACCATAATCATGGGATATCTTTTGCTTGGTGAGCTATTATCAGGTAATCAATATATTGGTTCATTTTTTATTATTGTAGCCTCTCTTGTAATATCGATGGAAAAACCTAGCCTTAATATATTCAAGTTAAGGAAGTCATTTTGGTATCTGATGCTTTCCTGTTTTCTCTATTCGCTATCTCTTATTTTATATAAATTTGTAGCAAATGATATTCCTTTTTTTCAAGCTCTTACTTATGAAGGTGTTGGGGTTTTACTATGCTCGGTAGTACTGCTTCTCAACAAGAGTATTAGAAGAATGTTTGTTAAAAATTCAAAGCGAATAAAGAAAAAAGTCTACGGATTCATCTTTATTAATGAGTCTATAAATCTTGTAGCAGTATATTTCTATTGGTTCTCTTTAACTACCATAAGTGCTGGACTTGCCAGTACTATCATGCAAGGGATACAGCCTTTAATAACTTTGTTTTTTGGAATAGTTCTTACCGTTCTATTGCCAAGATTAATAAAAGAAGATATTGGTGGGACTAATTTAATATGGAAGGCTTCATGTATTGTCGTTATGTTTATTGGACTCTACTTCATTTTCTTACCGTAAAATGATTATCTAGATACTAAGAAGTTTCCGAGAACCAGATAATCCATTTGTGTTTTGTTGAAGGTATTTATTGCGTCATTTGGAGAGCATACTATTGGCTCATTTTCATTGAAAGAAGTATTTAAAATCATTGGGACACCTGTTATCTTTTCAAATTCATTTATAAGTTTGTAATATTTTGGGTTTGTAGCTTTTTTGACTGTTTGAATCCTGCTGGTCCCGTCTACATGTGTTACTGCTGGAATGGTTTTTTGCTTGCTTTTTCGAACTGGAAAAGTAAATTCCATAAAGTCCATAGACAAGGTGGTACAATTCTGTGGAATTTCAAACCAATCAATAGCAGCATCGCTAAGAACGCTTGGGGCAAAAGGTCGAAATGGTTCTCTCTTTTTTATTCTTAAATTGAGTATCTCTTTCATGTTGGGATTTCTTGGATCTGCAATAAGAGATCTGTTGCCTAGTGCTCGAGGACCCCATTCCATTTTTCCCTGAAACCAGCCAATGATATTTCCTTTAGCAATAAGTCTTGCTGTTTCTTTTTCTATGTTTTTATATTTTTGATATTTCGAACCACTCTGCAAAAGAGCATTTTCCATCTCTTCCTCACTAAATTCAGATCCTATATATGGATGTTTCATGACATAGGGTCTTGTAGCATTTGGATAGGAAGACCATAAATGGTATGCAGCACCAAGAGCTGTGCCAGCATCATTTGCTGCTGGTTGGATGTATATTTTTTTGAAATATCCAGACTTCATAAGATTATAATTAGAAACACAATTAAGGGCTACCCCTCCTGCCATGCATAAATTATCTTGTCCTGTTGTTTCTGCGAGGTATTTTCCAAGAGAAAGTATTACGTCAGTTGTCCTTTTTTGAAGACTTGCTGCAATGTCATTTTGTTTTTCGGTAATATCTGCAGGCGATTTGATCTTTTTTACGCCAAACAACTTTTCAAGATCGGTATAATCTTCAAGTCTAAATTTTAGGAGTTCAATATCTGTTGTAAATTCTCCATTTTTTCCAATTGTTACTAACTCCTTCATTTGAGGATAATATTTTTTCCAATTTCCATAAGACGCCAAGCCCATAACTTTTGACGCGTCATATTCACCAAAGCCGACATATTTCGATAGCTTTTCCCATAGAAAACCTATTGAGTTTGGGTAATCGATTGTTTTTATTACGCTCATCTTATTGCCATGACCTTCACCAAGCCAGGTTGAGCTAATTTCACCAATCCCATCAATTGAAAGGATTGCGGAATTTTTGAATGGAGATACATAAAACCCGCTTCCTGCATGCGAAATATGATGAGGAACCCATTCAGTTCTGTCTTTTACATCAATACCTGCATATTTACTTAACAAAGTTGGTATATTCATCAATTTTTTATAGAATAAATTTTCGCCCTCTACGCTTCCCCAGTCATTGGGTTGGAAATAAGGATCTGTGTTGCTATTTTTCAAGCGGTCTTTCGGGCAAAATGACAATCCAATGCGAGCAATATCCTTAAAGCGAACTCCAGCTTGATGAAGACAATATTCAATTGCCTTTAGTGGAAGAACGTCTGGGTTGCTGATGAGAGCACTCTTGCCATGTTTAATTCTGGATAGTCGCTCTTCTTCGATCGCGGCGATGAGCATCCCATCTTTTAATAGACACGCTGATAGCTCGTGATACGTTGTGTTTAGTCCCAGAATATATATTGATTTTGCCTTCATTTGAGAAAATGTCTACCAAAATACAAGTATATAGTAGGTAAATTGATCAATCAATGCTTAGGTCGATCAGGCTGATTGACAAGAATTATCGATTGTCATACAGTTAAAATATAGATGATAAAACAAATCTTTCAAAGTAAAGTTTTTTTAGTTCTAATATCCTATTATATTCTCCTTGTTTTGTGGTGGGTTAAGATCTTTATTTCCGGCGTTAAAGAGGGTGATGAGAATATGCTTTTTGGTTTTGCATATTCGCTTATTCCTCTTTTAGGAGGAATCTATGGCATAATAATAGCTAAAAAGTGGGGGGGTTTTAAGAGTCATATCGGTAAGGGAATAATCTACTTGTCTCTCGGACTTTTTGGTTATTGGCTTGGACAGACAATTTGGTCGTATTATAATTTAGTTGCAAAAGTAGAGATTCCTTACCCTTCCGTAGCTGATTTTGGATATTTTTCAGCAATTATCACGTACTCTCTTGGAATGTACCATTTTGCAAGAGCAGCGGGATCAAAATATTTCCTTAAAAAGAATAATGCCCGTTTTGTAGCAATAATGATTCCCGCAATAATGTTAAGTGTTTCGTACTTCTTTTTTGTAAAAGATGCTCCTCATGATTTTTCAAATCCCGTAAAAACATTTTTAGACTATGGAACGCCACTCGGACTGGCCATTCCAATATCTATAGCAATTGCTACTTATAGTCTGTCACGCAAGATGCTTGGTGGAATAATGAGGCCAAAGATCTTGTTTATAGTTGTTGCTTTGGTCATGGAATACATCACTGAATTTACATTCTTTTATCAGGCAGCAACTGGTTCATACTATAATGCTGGGATTAATGACCTGATGTTTACAACCTCTTTTACTCTCATGGCTGTCGGCTTAATGTTATTTAAGAATTACGAATAATATATATGGATGCAATGGCACAGCTTGCGCAAAAAATAATCAAAGAACAAGAAAATGTTATTGGTCCTATTGCTTTGGAGCAGGCAAAGAAAGTACCAGGGCTTACTATCAATTGGGATAAGCACGAGGTATCTTTATCTGGTAACGAAAAAGACATTTTGGACCAGCTGGTGAACAGCTACAAGCATCTTTTTGGTCAAGCCTCAGTAGAAGTTTGTCGCGATGCGATTAAGGGATTACTTAAGAGTATTCCTGTAGATAAAATCCCATCACAGCTTCAGTAAAGAATCAAAGATTCTTTCTGTGATACAGTAAAAAAATAATTCTTGCAGTATACTAATTAGTAACATATGGATCCGCAAAATCCTAATTCACCTACTCCAGCTCAGGATACATCATCTCTTCAGGGTGAGCTTACGCCCACTCAAGATACATCAAGTTTGCAGGGTGAGCTTACTCATGCAACTGAGGAAATGTATAAGAAGAACGTAGAGCTTAATGAACGCAATAAGACATTATCACTGCTTCGAAAAATAGACGTTATTGTTCTTTCTTCAGTGACTGACCCAAACTTAGTTGCGCAACAGGTTGCCGATTTAATCGTCGCCGAATCAGAATTTAGAGGTCTTGCTGTGTATGAATTATCCACCCAAAATAGCTTGAGGCCGCTAGCTGATGCATACACAGGAATAGGTGAAACAGGGAAGCTTTACGTTGAGGAAATACCCCTTTCTTTAAGCATCAATCCCGTTGTTAAGACAGTAATTGACAGAAAGATGCAGGTTGTTACAAACATAGAAGACCTTGGCATAAGTAGTCAGTCAAAAGAGGAGCTTGTACGGCTGCAAAGCTCGGTCGGGGTGCAGTCAATACTTGCAGTGCCGCTTATAATCCGTAATAACGTAATTGGAACTTTGATTGTGATGCTTGAGAAGAAGCTTGAAGAGGCGACACCAGCAGAGAAAGACATAATAGATCGCTTGACTGGTGTTATTGGTATTGCTGTTGATAATGCCCTTTTGTATCGAGCAATCCAAAATGCCAACGAGAAATTAAAACAAGTAGATAAATTGAAGGATGAATTCGTCTCTCTTGCATCACATGAGTTAAGAACTCCAATGACCGTTATTAAGTCATATGTATGGCTTCTTTTAGAGGGAAAAACCGGAGAGCTTACCCCTCAGCAGATGGAATATCTTAAAAGATCATACGATTCTACAAATAGACTTATTGATATGGTAAATGACATGTTGAATATTTCTCGTATTGAGTCTGGAAGATTTACAATTGATCCTAAGCCAATGAATATCGTAACTCTTGTTCAGGAAGTTATAGCGGAGATGCAAGCAAAATCAACAGAACTTGGCATTAAATTATTTGTAACAGTTCCGGCAGAGCCTTTGCCGGTGATATCAGCTGATGCAGATAGAATTAAGCAAGTTCTTATTAATCTAATAGGGAATGCTCTTAAATTTACCGTAAAAGACGGCAGTATTTCAGTAACCTGTGAAGAAAAAGATGGAAGCGTTCTTATTAAAGTCCGCGATACCGGTATGGGTATAAAACCAGAGGATATGGAAAAGCTATTTAAGAAATTTAATATGCTAGGTGGTAGTTATTTGACGAAGCAAGCAGGCCAAGGATCAGGGCTAGGATTATACCTTTCGAAAAATCTTATTGAATTACATCATGGGCGCATCTGGGTAGAATCAGAAGGGGAAGGAAAAGGTGCGACATTTTCATTTACGCTTCCTATTTAATTAACGGTTTGTCCTTGAGGCGTAAGATATAATTGAACTTCTTTAACCAAATCACCTGGAGTAATCTGACTTTTTATGAGATAACCATTTCCCAAAATTAATGCTTCCTTAATCTCTTCCCCCTTATCTAAGTTGGTGAGAAATACTATGCATTTATTTTGATTTAAAGGTTGAGGAGATTCCTTTGCCTTCCTCATAACATCAAGACCACTGAGCTTGGGCATTATGATATCAAGTAGCACTAGATCCCATCCACCTGCCTGTATTTTGCGAAGGGCATCGTCTCCATCTATGGCAACATCGACAGTATAGCCTTCGCCTTTTAAGACATCAGAATATAGTTGTCTTAGGAATTCATCATCTTCCGCAATGAGTATCTTCTTATCCATATAGAATTGTAAGATTCTTAGCTAAGCGAATTAAACTACTAATAAAATGCTAACACTTAATTTATAGGGAAGTCAATGAGTGAAGAACTATCGAGTTACTGAGATGTCTACAGCTCCGATTTCAGTTGCTGGAGCACTTACAGTTATTCTGCTGTTTGCAGCGCTTTGAACAATTGTGTAATTCGTATCGTATGCAGCTGTACAATCAGTTACTGGGGCTCCGTTATTCGTTAATGGATCTACAGGTAGGGCAGCCATGTATTGTGTGACTATGTCATCGCAAAGATCAACTTGTCCAACTCCATCTCCGATAATCGCTGCTGTTCCTGTTGGGATTCCAAGAGCTGTTAGATTTCCCTTGTTGTCTGCTGAATATTGTCCGACTGCACTAAGAATAGCATTTACGTCAGAAGATCTTTTTGTGTCATTTGCCTGTTGGAATTGTCTCGCTGGATTGATAGCAATAAGAGTGATAGCAAGAAGAACGGCTAGGATTCCGATCACTACGAGTAACTCGATGAGTGTGAAACCTTTTTGATTTTTAAACTGGGCAGTTGTCATATCTGTATTAAGATAATCATATTTGAAAAACCTTGTCAATAGGTAATTTAAGAGCAACTTTTGCTTCAAATTAACCAAAAAATATCTCATATTAATTTTTCTTTTCATGATTTCAATAGCAATTTGTGAGGATTTTATTTCTGATTGTAGAAAAAAATATAAATCAGAAAAAGATTTAAGAATCTCATTTCATGTTAATTATCATAAAACCCAGAACAACGAAAAGAATTCCGAAAATTCCAATCATGGCAAAGAGACGAACATTTACTTTTTTTGTTTTTGTCATTTCCTTTTTATTGTCAGAAGACATTTCAATTGGTTGGAATTTTTCTTTCTCAACAGTTAGAAGTGTTGCTTGTTTTAGGTGATAAAGACGCTTTACGAGTTGTGCTGCGTTGTCTGGAGTTAGATTGCGAATAAATGTCTGATCTTGACCCATCATTTGATAAGCTACAGCGTTATCAACGCTCCATGCGTTTTTCTCAAATGCCATTTTAAGTTCCATGTATATATCCTCATTGACCGCGATTATCTTAACCCCTTTATTAATCGGATACTCTTTTGAAAGCACGCTGTCGAAAGGAACTGTCTCTAAGAATTTTTTAATCTCTTCTTCCTGCTGATCATGGGCAAGATCAACGATATCTTTTTCAAAGGTAATATTTGGAGAGAAGATTATGGTGGCTGCCGCAGGGGACAGTTTATATTGATCTATAAAACCTTTTACCTGGGTCATAAGCGAGCCACCATTGATAACGTCCATATCTTTTACAGAAGTTGCAAGGAAAGCGAGACTTATTACTTGGGTCATGCCATTCTCAAAAAAGTAGAAGCCATTTTTATCAAGATAAATAAAAGCAGGTTGTTTTTTTGTAAATTCCATATGAGCAGTCTAGATTTCCTTCCAGGATATAGCAGTGAGAGTATTGTTACTTGTATCTACTAGCACCTGTATTGTACGAGTAAAATGGTTGAGAGTCCCTTTCGAAATAACTTTTTTTGGATTGGTGCCCGTTATGGTTATTACTGCTTGGCCTCCTCCAACTGTCAATGTCTCGCCCGTATAATTCGGATTTCTTAGTAACTTTATCATAGCAGTTTCTGCTCCACTTTCTGCAATATCAAGGGAGTTGGTTCCCTGATAGACTTTATCTGTACCGCTCGCGCTATTTAAAACCAAAGCAATTGATGCAGTTGTAACAACAACAGCTATTACCATGTAGGTAAGCATAATAACGAGCGTTTGCCCTTTTTGATTGCGAAAGTTATGTATCATCTCAGTCCGGCAGTTGTTTGAAAATCTTGTCTATCTATTAAGCCACGCGAATTAATTGTTCCACTGATTGTAAAGTTCATGCGTACTGTACTTTTTGCGCTTGGGGAACCGACCTTAGTGAATATTA
Organism: uncultured Gammaproteobacteria bacterium; assembly: GCA_964531275.1. Taxonomy (GTDB): domain Bacteria; phylum Patescibacteriota; class Microgenomatia; order Levybacterales; family GWA1-39-11; genus JAUSNA01. The sequence goes on along the minus strand of CAZHDZ010000006.1, from coordinate 30,617 downwards.
GATCTGTAACTGTTGATCCATATCCATTCAATATAAAAGTATTTGTCGGGGTTGTTACTAGGAGGCTTCCATTTGTTGCAGAATAAGTATTGTCTATCCCGTCAATTACCAAAGTCATGCTTGCAGAACTGCTGCCATATGCTGAGGGTGAAGCAATTGAGTCAGCCCTATTAACATCATAAATGAATCTAGAATAAATATATCTTCCATCATCAGCAACATTCGAAGTATTAGTAGATCTCAACTGATTGTCCAAAATCGAAACAAAAATTTGCGTGAAGACAACAATCATAATTACTAGTAGCCCCATGTAGATAAGTAGCTCAACCAATGTGAATCCTCTTTGTTTGTGCATCTTTATTGATTTATGGTTCATATTTTACGGTGAGAAATTAAAAGATGCGTCAAGAATTGAAGGGGTTACATTGTTGTCTGTTGTTGAAAGAAAAGCTTTATACTTTACGCATTGTGCAGGATTTTCAAATCCAACAACTCCACTCAAAGGTATTGGTCCTCCGCTTGAAGGGAAGTAGGTGCTTGAAGTGCCATCTGGCCCAACGTACGTATATGTTGCGCCAACACAAGAACCACTTACTTGTTGAGTGGCAGCAACTTGAAATTGAAGAATGGTTGAAGCAGAGACAGTAGCAGTTACAGAAAATCTATTAAGTGCTACATTTGCACCTAGATCCTTTGGAGAGGATTCATACGTTCCGGAGCTTAGGTAGGTGCCATCAGGACCTCCTTGAATTATTTTCAACTCATTTCCTACTGTATTTCCGACCATGTATACAAAGTTGTCTCCGTCTAACTCCGAAACAGCAGTAAGGTCATTAAATCCTGAATCGAACTGCAAACCCCCACAGTATGTAGGGTTGGCTTCATTGCTCATGTTAAGTACTTGGTATTCTTTCCCATTATTTCCATTTACCGTTCCATCTTTTCCAACCAACACAGCTCTCTGACCGTTAAAAACAGTTAGTGAACGTCTTGGATACAGTTCGGCATCTGCTCCAGTTCCACTGTAGAATCCGCTTAGAGGTCCAGTTGAAGGACTGCCTGAAAGGAAGGCGGGAGCGGTTTTGCTGGAGGTATTTATTACATAAAGCTGCTTGCTGGCCGAGCCACCATTGGATGATATATAAGCCCTCGTTCCATCAGCGCTGGCATATACAGAATTTGCAGCTTCTTCTGTGCCATTGGCTGTATTAAAGTCATAGCTTCCGACCAATTTCCATCCGGTATTGCCTCCGGAGGCTCTCCCACACGTACTATCTGAAATTGTGGGAGTAGTGCTTGTGGTTGGTATGCTTGTAGCATTTACAATATTAAGCTCAGGATTTGTACCAGCACCAACCGCTGCATAAATATATGTATTGCTGCCTACCTGGACTGGGTAAATATCATTTGTTCCATACAGCTCTATATTTCCTCCATCAGAGCAGTCATTGTGGGCAGGTGAAGTTGTATCAGACCAGCTTGCCCCATATTCACCAGGGTCGTACTTTCTATCTGTGCCGGAGCCGGGATTACAGTCGTACCCATCAAGCTGTATTCTGCAGCCTACCATATCTAGACCATCTGAGGTGGATTTTGAGTCGATGTTTGATAAATCAAAGGTGTAAAGGTATCCACCAGAGCTTGCATAGCCTTGATTTCCAAGAACTGCAATAGAGGTAGCTCCATAATCGAATGGGGCTTGGTCATTTAGGGTTCCACCTGAATAATTAACTTTTACAGCCACCCAATCAAGGGAAAAATCCCTTGAGGTGCTGCTTGATACATTAATCACTCTAACTCTAAAATTTGAATTGCTCAACTCAGTGCTTCCCCATGACCGACCCCAAGTGTCGGACGAGCCTCCAAGCAGATATGTTGATTGAGATGTTGTTAATGTTGTTGTTGATTTTGCTGTTGTCCATGTTGTACCCCCATCCCAGGAAAGTTGAACACACATAGTGGGTGAATTGGATGTGCTTTCAACCCATGCATCAAGTCTTACTTCGATCCCGGAAATAGCAGCACCTGTTGGGAGAGTAAAATCATAGTTGTAGAATCGATGCTTGTCCTTGTCGCTCCCAGTGCAGCTTGTTCCTGTCCCCGATCCGCTATTACTATCTGTTGCTTGTTGGGTATTATTTGAGTAAGCCCTGCTACCATTGGTAAATCCATCCCCATCCCCTCCACTGTCTGCGGAATTTGCTGATGGACTTTGAAATCCTGTATCAAAATTTCCTGCAGTGTTGTATGTATTGGTATTAAAGTACGTCCAATATTTATAAATTCCATTTACATAATCTTGGTACTCGCCGGTATTTGTATTATCATTCGAGCTATTGTTGTCATCAACTAAAATTGCTATAACCTCCCTGTCAGGTTTTGTAGTTGCTATAAGGGCATACATTTTTCCCGAAGACGATTTGTAATATTTTATGGCATTTGTTTTAAAACTATTGTCTAGTCCAATGCCTGAGGGCACCAGTCCGGCATTGCTGTATTTGGTTGGGTCAAGAGTGAATTTCCCTCGAAGAGAAGTCGTCTGAGTATCGGTATCAGCAGACACCGTAACATGCGCCAATTTAATTGAAGTTGCAAGGGTTGGGGCTGTTGCTACAAATGCTTGATTTGGTATTGTTATGCTGGTTGCGCTTGAGGTCGCGGCAACGGCAACTGGTGGACCATCAGGGAGCGTAATGGTAGCTGCAGCAAAAGCGGGAGAGCACCATTTACCCTTCGTATTGGTTGAAAGCGTAATTTCTCCACCCAACACATTCGATGATTCGGTTGTTGCAAAAGTGCCGGTGCTAAAGTCACTAATGCTTGTTTGGGTTGAGGCTGCATTTTGTAGGAATCTTGTAACGTAAATAGTAGAATCTACAGAAGAAGCGTAGGGTTCACCCCAGGTCACTTGAATATAGACACGCTTAGTAGAAGGATCAAGGCTGCCGCCTGAAGTAACAACTGCTCCATTCGCATCTCTCCTAACGTCACTAACAGTAATTGTTCTAGTCAAGCCATTTACCGTCTCACTCCCTGATGCAAAATTCCACGTAGTGCCCGATATCAATGGATGATAAATGCCATTGGTGGCAAAGGCTTGCCAGCTCTGGTTTCTAACGTTTCTGACTACTTCTTCAGCCTCTTTCATAAGAGCGATTGCTTGTACTCGTTGTCCCTGTTGTGCTTTTCCTTGAGTTGATGAGAAAAGGCCAGTGAGTAGTGCTGGGAGCATAATCGCACTTATTGCAATGACAATAAGAATTTCTATGAGCATCTGGCCTTTTTGGTTTTTATTGAAGATTTGTAATAGTTCCATATTTATTAAGTCTAATAACCTGTTGCTTGCTTGATGACGTATGGGTTACCGTAATTGTGTCACTGCCCTGAGCAAAGTTTACTAGCTCTCCACTATTTGATGCAAAGAGAATTGTTGTATTGGGAAATGTAGAGCTCAGTGTATATCCGGATGCGAGTGGAATTGAAAAGTTAGCAGTATCAGCTGCGTTGTAATTTATGCCGTGGAATAAAATATATCTGTCTGTCAAAATTTTAATGCCATAGTTATCCGGAATTCCTCTTCCCTCTGTGTCACCAACCATCGCCTTTATCTGCTGTGTCTTAAGATCTGAGACTATCAGGGTTGAAGAGGCATTATTTTGAGTGATTACTTGGATGTTGCCAATGCTTAAAAGCCCGATTCCGAAAAGTAGTCCCAGAATCCCAACTACTAATAAAATTTCAATTAAGGTGAATCCAGCTTGTCGTTGTAGTTTCATTACCGTGTAGTGACTTGCCCAATAAGCCCATATATAGGAGCAATAATAGCAAGCATCATTCCTCCGACCGCAATTCCAACAAAAATAAGCATAATAGGTTCTAGAACAGTTGTAAGAGTTTTGAGAGTTTTTTCTACTTGGTAGTCCAAATATTCAGAGACATCTTGCATCGATTTATCTAGGGATCCGCTTTTCTCTCCTGCTTCAGTAATTCTTATCATAATGCTTGGAAATATCCCCTTTGCTTTTTTAAGTCCCTCCGAAAGCTGGCTACCAGCAAGAACAACCTCTTTACAATGCGTAATTGATTCTGCAACTTCACGTTTTAGTACAACGTCTTGTGTTAATTCTAATGCGGCTGCAATTGGAATACCCGCATTAAGTAATAAGTAAAGACTTCTTGAAAAGCGAGTCAGATCAATTTGTTTTGCGAGGGTGGATATGATGGGTAGCATAAAGAGTATGTGAAGAAATTCTCTTTTCTTTTCTCTGTATAGAAGAAAAATTCCAGCAACAAATATTACAGCTCCTAAAATTACAAATATTGTATATTGAGTAAGCGCTTGAGACATTGCGATAAGAATCTGGGTAGGTAGTGGTAGCTCTACATTAAGTCTCATAAACACCGTTGAGATTTTTGGAACAACAACAACCAGGATCATAAGTAGCACTCCAATAAAAACAAACATAATAAGTACGGGATACGTAAGTGCTCCTTTGATTTTGTCTGAAAATTCAGAATCTTTTCTTATTGAAGCTTTCAAGTCGATAAGCGTTACGTCTAGGGTTCCTGCTTCTTCAGATGCCTTAAGGAGATTTACGGTAATCTTGTCAAAAACCCGAGGAAATTTTGCGAATGCATCTGCTACATGATTTCCTTGGGTAAGATCTAATTTCAGTGATTCAAGAAGTTTTCTTTGATTGCCTTTCGCATCCTCTAAAAGAGAATCCACAACTTCAAGAATAGGAATTCCTGCAGTTAGCATTGTTGCAAGATTGCTGATCAATGCTAATTTTTCAGTACTGCTAATACGTAACGATTTAGGGTTGGAGTTATTAAATAATTGCATATTAATCGGATTCGACCCTTGTAACTCTCAACACTTCTTCCAATGTTGTTGTTCCTTTTGCAACTTTATTTATTCCGTCATTTAACATAGTAGTCATTCCTTCTTCGATAGCTTTTTTTGCAATTACGTCAGAGTCCGACTTTGCCGTAATAAGAGCTTTAACTTCTTTCGATACCACGAGTACTTCAAAAAGTCCTAGTCTTCCTGAATATCCCGTTGCATGACAGATCTTGCAGCCCTTTCCACGATAAAGGCTTATGTTCTCTTTTTCACCAAAATGCTTTGATATTACGCTTGGTGGGAGATTCTTAGCAAGGTCCGTTCTTAATATAGTATAGGACATTTTGCACATATCGCAGATTTTTCTAATAAGTCTTTGAGCGATAATGACATTGACTGTGGAAGCAACAAGAAAAGGCTCAACTTTCATATCAATGAGACGAGGAAGAGCGGTTGCGGCATCATTCGTGTGGAGGGTAGACAGAACTAAATGTCCGGTCAAAGCAGCATTTACAGCAATACCAGCCGTTTCACCATCTCTGATTTCTCCAACAAAAACAACATTTGGATCCTGACGCAGAATAGAGCGAAGACCATTTGCAAAGGTAAGATCGGTTTTGACATTAACATTGATTTGATTAACTCCTTTTATTCTGTATTCAACAGGGTCTTCAATCGTTGTAATATTTTTTTCTCTTGTGTTAAGAATTTTTAGAATCGCGTATATAGAGGTTGTCTTTCCGCTTCCTGTCGGACCAGTTGAGAGGACCATTCCATACGACTTGCTGTACGCTGCTGTTACTTTTTTCAGATCGGATTCACTCATTCCAAGGTCAATGAGGGAAAACTGTCTGAAATGTGAAGCAAGCAAACGAAGCACTGCTTTTTCGCCGTCTGCAATTGGTAGTATTGAGACTCTGATGTCGAGATTTTCTTCATCAAGTTTTATTCTCATTTTTCCATCCTGAGGACTTAAATGCTCGTCGGTTCTTAATTTCGACAAGATTTTTATTCTTGAGATAATTCTTTCATGAAAGTTCTTAGGGAAGTAAAGTACGTCATGGAGTATTCCATCGATTCTAAAACGTACAAGTGAATCCTTTTCTTCAGGTTCTATATGAATATCGGATACTTTATCTTGATATCCGAATTCAACAAGTAGGTTAACAATTTTTTCAATTGGAGCAGCATCAGTAACTTTTGAAATATCAGTTATACCAAGCTCCTTTTGTAGGAGTTGCTCGAATGATTTTTGAAGATCTCTTTTGTATATGCGGAGAATATTTTCAACATCACGCTCCGTTGTGAGATAAGGTATGACTTTGACTCCAGCTTTTTTGCTGATCGCCTGAAGAACCTCAACTTTTTTAGGGTCAACTATTGCTACTTTTAACCCTTCTTGTGTTTTTTCAAATGGAATAACTTTATGTTTTCTTGCAATTTTTTCAGGAACAATTCTAAATACATCTTCTGGTATCGAGAGTTTTGAAAGAACTATAAATGGGATATGGAGGAAGTCAGCGATGAGTATTCCAAGATTTTCATCAGAGATTACATCTTTTTCTATTAAGGCATCGGCAAGTGTAACATTTGAATTTTTCGCGAATTCAACGAGCTCCTGAAGAGTCTGGTCATTAGCAAGACCAGTTTTTAGAACTAATGCTTTGATTTGATCGTCGGACAGGATCATATTCTATTTAGTTTTTCATAACAGCTGTTACTTTAGATAATAAATTGTCAAAATCGAAAAAGGTTTTATTAATATAGGTAACTGCACCTAATTGCTTTGCCTTTTCAATATCTGAAGTTTGGCCTAGAGTGGAAAATACTATTATTGGAGGCTTTTTTATTGTGTTATTTTTTGAAACTTCAGAGAGTACTTCAAAGCCATTTCTTCCCGGCATAATAAGGTCAAGTAGAACAACATCAGGTGTATGCTTGAATATCTTGTCAATTGCTTCATTTCCATCATGCGCCACATCTACCTCAAAGCCATGTTCTAATAATTTTCGGGAATAAAAATTTTGAAAGAATGGATCATCCTCCGCGAGCAGTATTTTCATAGTTCTTATTTTTTAATTTCTTCTATTTTTTGTTGGATGTTATTAACAATTTCTTGAACTATTTTAAGGTTATCATCTCTAGTACTTTCTTTCTCGCGATCTTGTAGTAGGTCTCCTGCTTTAGTGCATAGTTGGGAGATTTCGGAAAAGCCCATTATGCTTGAGGAGCCTTTCAATGAATGAATCCTCCTATATATTTCATCAATAACTTCTTTGCGTGCAGAGCTGTTCGTAAGCTCAGAATTAATTTTTTGTACATGCTCCTCTGCAGACTCAATAAAAAGATCACGATAAGACAAAAGATCAGTATCCGTCATGAGGTTATCATACAATATTTACTTATTGCCCCACAAGCACGGTTAACCTAAACTAGGAATAGGGAGCGTTGAGCTTCTTAGTCTTGCTATGGTTGCATTTTTATACTACCCACTGTATCTCATTATCTTCTGGTACAAAGACGTTCTTGGTGGGTTGATAAATTTCTTCGTGCTATTTAACAGGTATGTAGTATCCCTTCTCTCTCTCCCCTTACTGATAAGAACTTTTTTCAAACCTATGAAGAATGAGTATAGGGATGGGCTTGTCCTTTTCTCAATACTATTTGGAATGGTAATAAAATCTATTTTGATTGCTGTTACATCATGCATTGTTCTTATTATCCTTTGCGCAGAATGTCTCATAGGATTTCTTATTGCATCAATACCAATTGCTTTAATTTTCATTCTTTTGGGAGCAGCATCTCCCCAATGGTATGCACAATAACTATTATTATTTGTATTATTTTTTTGACAACCCAATTATTCGTTGGTTGAGGGTTCTGATTTTCTTCGGGATTGGTATTCTTGTATATTTCAACCTTTCAGATGTCGCTTTTATAATGCGATTACTACCTATCTATTTTTTCCTCATACTTCAAGAATTTTTTATTCATTTTAAGCTGGAAAATTCTCCCCCTCAAAGGACAATTCATGATGCTGTAAAACATATCATTGAAGCTGTTGACTATAAAACAAGGGCGCATCTAGAACGTTTTGCAAAAGTTGAGGATGTTATGGGAAACCTTTTACATACGAGCGAGATTAAATATTTTAATAGGCTTTTGGGACATTCATACAAAAGAAACGAAATGACCATTGATGAAGAGCAGGTCCTTCTTAAGGCAGGCCAACTCGTCAAATCAGTTGGAGGAAATAATATACATGGAATTGATATATATGCTGCATATCTTTTATTGGAAGATGAGATAGATAAATCGCTATTTCAAAGTGAAATATTCGAAAAAGATATCGTTATTGTCCTATCGTGGGTTAGGAGACAATATTCGATCGACATGCCTAAGCACCATGGGCTCCATTTTACCGGAGCAGGCGTCTTTGATTTTTTCGTCTATGGTTGGAGTGCGGAACTTGCACAATATGCACAAGATTTTACTAGAGAAGTTCTGTCCTCAACCCAAACTCTAACAATTGGAAGATCCCGGGAATACGATCTACTAGTGACTGCACTCTCAAAAAGTTCATCAAGCAACGCAATGCTTGTTGGGGATGCTGGTGTTGGAAAGACTGCTTTGGTTAAGGAGTTGGTTGTGGATTCTAATAGTGGTAGCTTGCCAAAAAGTGTCTCAAATAAGCTGGTTTTTAAGTTGTATCCTGAAAGGCTACTTGCTGGGATAGACAATCAAGGAGATTTAGAAGCGAGAATAGTGAATCTTTTCTCAGAGCTTTTTCATGCCGGCAATATCATTGTCTATATTCCAAATATCGAGAATATGTTTGGGGGCGGAGGGCTCAATATCGATTTTTCGGGATCGTTAGTAGAATATCTGAAGAGCAACAAAATAAAAATTATAGGAAGTACTACCAAGGAGGCATACAAAACATTCATTTATCCAAAAACCGAAATAAAGGAGCTTTTTGATGAGATAGAAATTGATGAGCCAGATGAGGAGACAGTGCTTTTCATGCTGCTTGAGAAATCCAAAGAAATTGAAAGCGTTAACAACGTTACTATTATGTACTCTGCTATCTCAGAGGCACGCAAATTATCAAACTCTTATGTAAATGATGGCACTGGTCTTCCCGGACGTGCAGTAAGACTTATTGAGGATACTGTTTCATATTGCCTAACGCATGGCATTAAGCACATAGACAGCCAAAGCGTGAGAGACTTTATTCAGACAAAAACTCAAATTGTTCTGTCAGAGCCTACTGATGCAGAAGCAAAAGAGCTTCTTAATCTAGAACAAACAATTCACAAAAGAGTTATTGCTCAAAATGAAGCAGTACAGGCGATAGCTGATGCTATGAGAAGAGTTAGGTCCGGAATTAAAGATGAGAATAAGCCGATTGCTTCATTTTTATTCTTGGGACCAACAGGTGTTGGAAAGACTGAGGCAGCAAAAGCTCTTGCGACATCCTATTTTGGAGAAGAGAACAATATGATCAGGTTAGACATGAGTGAGTACCAGAATTCAAATTCTGTTGAAAGATTTTTGGGTTCTTCCGGAAATCAGGATACTCTTGCCGATAAAGTAGTAGCAAATCCATTCAGTGAAATACTTCTCGATGAATTTGAAAAAGCAGATCCATCAATTCTTAATCTATTTCTTCAAATTCTAGATGAAGGGCGTTTGACAGACAATCTTGGAAGGACAGTATCTTTCAATAACACTATTATTATCGCGACATCAAATGCTGGAAGCGAATTCATTAGGGAAATGTTTAAGAGTGGTGCACTCGAAAATATGAAAGACAAATTATTAGAAAAACTTCTACAAAGTGGAACTTTTAAGCCGGAGCTTTTAAATCGCTTTGACGATGTAATAGTCTTTCATCCATTAACCCAAGAGGAGGCTTCTCAAGTTGCAAAGATATTCCTTGAAGAAATTGTAGAAAAAACGAAGGAAAAACAAATACTGCTAACTTTTGATTCAGCAGTGTGTGATTATATTGCAAAAAATGCATACAGCGTAGAATTTGGAGCCCGTAACATAAGTCGTTTTATAGAACAGTCAGTTGAAAATCAGCTCTCAAAATTGATTTTGTCGCACGATCTAATTTCTGGTGAAAAAGGACATATTACAATAGAAAACGACAATCTAACAATAAAGCCTCAGGCAAATTAGCCTGAAAGATTCTATGCTCTACTTTTTTAATAAATAATTGGGTATACTTAATTACTGCCATGAAATACGCATTTTTTGAGTTGGAAAATTGGGAAAAAGAATATTTCCAAAAGGAAATATCAGATAACGAGCTAGTTTTCTTCGATCAACCACTTTCAGATCAAACCCCAGATATTAGCACCTTTGAAGTTGTCATTACTTTTATTCATACGCAAATGAATAAAGAGCTCTTGGACAAAATGCCAAATGTGAAATTTATAACTACTATGTCAACGGGATTTGACCACATAGACATAGAAGAGTGTAAGAAAAGAGGTATTGTGGTTAGCAATGTCCCTTCGTATGGCGAGACAACTGTCGCAGAGCATACATTCGCTCTTCTTTTAGCAATTGCACGTAGACTTCCAGAGTCAATTGATCGAGTGGAGGAGGGGAGCTTTATGCCTAGTGGTTTGACGGGATTTGAATTGAGAGGAAAAACTATTGGGGTTATTGGGGTTGGAAGTATTGGGACAAATGTTATAAAAATTGCGAGAGGTTTTGGCATGAATGTTATCGTGTATAAGAGAACCCCAGACTATGCTCTCGAGAAAGAGTTGGGGTGTAAATTTGTTGAATTGCCAATTCTCTATCAGCAATCAGATATCGTTACTCTCCATATTCCATACACAAAAGAGACTCACCACTACCTTTCAGACGAAGCATTTTCTCAAATGAAGGATGGGGTAGTTCTTTTAAATACTGCAAGAGGTGCTTTAATAAATACTGCAGCACTTCTTAAAGCATTAGAAAGTGGCAAGGTTAGTGCGGCTGGTCTGGATGTATTGGAAGAAGAGCCGTTGCTTGAAGAAGAGAAGGATCTGCTTTCTCAGGACTTTGATAAAGAAAAATTACTTACTGTGCTTCAAGATCACATGCTTCTTAATCATCCAAAAGTTATAATAACTCCTCATAACGCATTTAATAGCCGCGAGGCTTTGAAAAAGATCGTCGAGACTACTCATGAAAATCTATCAGCATTTACTTCTGGAGCACCTCTTAATGTAGTTAGTGTTTGAAGTTATTAAAAAGCGTTCTATAATAAGCATATGGCCATCCTCTTACGACTCATCGTTCTGGCTCTCGCAATTTTTATTGCATCAAATATTATCCAGGGAGTTGAGGTAGACACATTTACGACTCTTATTATTGTATCGGTAGTTTTTGCGGTTGTTAATGCTTTTATAAAGCCAATACTCGTTATCCTTACTCTGCCACTCACCATTTTGACACTTGGAATATTTATACTCATTCTAAATGGGGCGTTGGTTCTTCTCGTAAGCTCCGTTGTTCCGGGATTTCATGTAGCGTCCTTATTTACAGCAATACTCTTTAGCATTGTTGTCTCATTGATATCTTCTCTTCTGAATAAATTGACCTAAGTCTAGAGGTTGTTGATTTCGGCTTCTAGTGTCGCCTCATCATCTGTAGTATCAGGAAGTTCTTCTTCAAGAATTGATTCGTCGGTTGCAGTAGGTGTTGGAGTAACAACGGATACTGGTGTAGGTGTTGGTGTGACGACTGGAGTAGGTGTTTTGGTTGCTGACTGCTGCATTATGAAGTAATACAAGATGCCCAGGATGACGATAAGAACAATAAGGATAGCTGCAACGATCATAAGGCCATTTTTCTTTTTACCATCTTTTGCAACAACTGGTGCGCTTGCAGCAGGTGGAGGGACTACTGGCGGAGGAGTGCCTGCAGGTGGAGTTGTGGATGGATCTGTTGAAGGAGTAGTTGTTATGGCCGGAGCAGCTGGAGCTGGAGGTGTTTCGACAGGAGCAGTTGGCTCGGGAGTAACCGGAGTAACTGGAACAGAAGGTGCTGCTGGGGATGCTTCTGTAGTTGGTTGTGTTGGTTGTGGGTCTTTATTATCCATAGGGCTCTATTGAGTTGCAGCTGATGTTATGGTTGGAGTGACTGATGGCTTTTCCATCAATAATCCTGCTCCGCGAGCAGCTTTTGCAACAGCTTTTTGTGCTGCTGTCACTTGCGTCATGGTTGCTTTTATGTCAGTTACAAATGCTTTAACGGCCTTTTGTGCATCAGTTTTAAGAGCAGTTTCTGTTGTAACATCTACAACATAATCTTTTGCTGCTTGAGTAGCAACTGCTGTTTTTGCTGCTTCAACTATGGTAGTTGCTGTAGCAATGTCTGCTTCAAGTGACGCAGTGCTTTTACCTTCTGCTTTTAACGCAGCAGCCTTTGAGGTGATTTTTTCAAGAATTGAGGTCATTCGAGTAAGCTTTTCACCCATCATCTCTGTCCTTTTTTTATTGATTTCATTTATTCTTGAATCAATATTTTCAACCGTTTTTTGCTTTTTTGTATCCTTAATTCCTTGCAGCTTTGCCTTAAAAGCATTTCTTGCCTCCATCATTTTGTCTTTTATGTCATCTTTTTCCATCATAATCCTAGACGTTGGTTCACCAGGAAGAGCTGAAGTTTTTTCCATAGGAATTGCTCGGGGTTCTTTCGGTGCAGTGCCGACTTCAGTTGTCGTTGTCATAAGCATTGCTTCTCCTTCGGCTGGGGTTGCTTGAGGACCATCTGTACGGTAGATTGCAAATGTAGGTGTCGCGCTAAGCACAAGAAAAGAAGCAGCTATAAGAAAACTTTTACGCATAGATCTATGATAGCCAAAAAAAGTCAAAGTTGTCAAGCAAGCTATTAGCATGGCAATATAAATCTGCGATACAATAATGGTATGAGAAAAAGAAAGATTGTAATAGTGATTCTTCTCATTCTCTGTGGGGCAGGAGCTGTCTATGGCTTTCTCCAATATCAGAGGAGCGTAAAGATAAGTAATGTAAAATCTTTTGAAGAGTGTACAGCCTTCTCAGAGACTTTGAACAGTTACCCTCCCAGATGCAATACTCCTGATGGGAGGTCATTTACACAGAACATCGGCAACGAATTGGAAATGATAGACGAAATTATGGTGACAAATCCCCGACCAAATCAGGAGGTATCAAGCCCACTCGAAGTACAAGGCCGTGCCCGCGGCTCATGGTTTTTTGAGGGGCAACTTTCGGGAGAATTAGTTGATCGCGAAAATAAAAAGCTTGGTTCAGTAAAGCTCACAGCAGAAGGGGAGTGGATGACTGATGAATTCGTGCACTTTCAAGGAAAATTAACATTCACAAAGCCAGAAAAAGGCGATGGGACACTATTTATTCACAAAGAAAACCCATCAGGTCAACCGGATAATGACAAAAAACTCACTATTCCAGTGAAATTTTAATCTTTCTCTATTTCTAATTTTAATGAAAGCAATAATTATTATCTAAAACTACTGAATAGATTAATTTGTTGTTAGTTTTTTGTATTTATTGATATAGATTGCGCAATCTTTGTTGCTTCATAGATTTCGTTTAGATCGATAGAATCTTTCAAGCAGGTATAAGTAGTAAGAATAACTATTCTGTCCCTAACCAGATTGAAGTATGTATAGTCCATCTTGTCGTCCTCTCTATGAAATTCGTAAACCATTGAGCCATGTTTCTTGTATTTTTTTACGTCGCTTTCTTTGATTTGAAATTTTTTTAAAGCATCTTTGATGTTAAATTCCTCTTCACCAACTGAGGTTGCTAAAGAAATCTGGAGTGTTCCGTTGCCGTTATATTCTTTGTAAAAACTGAGCAGGTCGTTGCCCTTTTCATTTGAATCTGTGATCCACCCTTTCTCTAAAACAATTGCTAAATAGAGAGTTTCAAACTCATACTTCATTTTCTGTTTTCCAATATTAAACATAATGTTATCGCAAGGTATGTTTATGTATGAATCTAATAACACAAGACTAGTATGTTGTGTACCTACTTCTTATGTTCACTCTTCATTCAGTCTTAAAAGAAAATTCATTGATCTGATTGTAAAGTCTCATCAAGGAAAAAAGTTAATTACTGGGAGAGCATTTTTCTTCGTAGACAATTTTTACGTCTTTCCATGAATAATCTCGACCATATATTTGCCTGCAACTTGTATATGTAATTTTTAGGGTGCGATTGTCTATCCAAGAGGTATTAATTGAAGATAGTCTTCCGTTAAGTCCAAAGACAGAAGTGCTCGTTCCTATCCAGCTGCTGATAATACCTAAGTTATTAAGTTGAGACTTTGCATTAAAAATATTAACATCAGAAGAGTACGCAGTTGTAGCGCCCCCATTGCTTTCTGATACTTGCGCATAATATTTACCATCAGCAGAAAATTTTTTATTTGAATACTCCCAGCCCGTTGTAGGTAATAAAAGAATTAGTCCAACGGCCAATATTGGAACCATAATTATTACCCCAATTAAGATTAGTATTTTCTTGAATTTATATTTCACAAGTTTTGAGTGTATATTATATAATTTTATAGTTAAATTTACTATTACTGCCAATCCAGTTTAATTTCAATGGTAAGATCCTGAGTGAAAATCATTGATACCATTTCTAATCCAATACTGATCATTAGAAAAACCGTTAGAATCAACTGCATCAAAAAATTGAGAGGCGGAGGTTTCTATTGGTTTTCTACCTTGGCTTACGCGTTTAATATTATGCATTTGTTGTGCTACGCCTGCGCCTACCAGCAGCATGGGTTCGGGATAACCAGCAGCTGATCCAACAACTCCGTAGTGCCAATTGCCATAGTCTTGATATCTATCATTATCATACTTTTTATAGTCCCAATCACCTCCATAGGCAACTTTGTTGATAAACCATGCCGTGTTGTATATATTTTTACCGTGAGTAGCTGGACTATTGAGATTAAATATAGATAAGCTAACTCTGTGATTTTGAGCTTCACTTACATTCTGCCTGATATTGACGCCTGGAGGTGCTTGTGGTCTAGAGTGACATTATTTCCACCACCACTTGAAGAGCTTGATCCAAGCACCTTGTTTAAGGGGGCTGAGCCTGCTGAAGTTGGCTTATGCGCACCAATATTACTATTGGTTTTTTGAGGAGTAGGATGAGATTTCGTTGAGCCAAATAAATCCTTAATTGTGTTAATGGCAGAGAGTATTGTGAGGGGATTGATAAAATGCCCAGAAGGATCAGTGTATCTTAGTGGATTATTTCTTACATATGAATACCTGTTGAGCATTTGAGGGTCATAAACATTCTGAATTATATCATCAGGTTGAGTGAATCTTCGAATGTCAGGGTTATAATACCGGGCATTGTAGTAGTGTAGTCCTGTTTCTCCATCATGCTCTTGTCCTGTATAGAGGAATTTGTTTGCAGTACCTCCCGATACGATTTCTCCCCACGGGTCGTACGTAGTAGTCTCGACAACAGATCCTGCTTGATTGGTTACAACACTTGTTGATCCTAAATGATCACTATGGAAATATGTCTTTGTATTGTTGTTATCCTTCTTTGCAACAAGCTCCTTGTTGGCATAGTAGTAGACAGTTGTTTCTGTAGAGCTTGATGGAGCAGGCTCTATAGCTGAGAGTAGCGAGTGTTAGTTAATGATCGTAATGCAAGTAATATTCGAGTGATTTTTGACCTATGAAAGGTTTTATTCTTTCTGTTAATCCTTCAGCAGCTATGCCCTCTAGGAAGCAGGTGGATACAGCATTTGATAGCTGTTGGGTATTGTCATTATTTTTCACTTGCCAGTTTTCAATATTAGAAAATAATTCTCTCAATTGATCTTCCGAAAACTTATCTATATTGTCTCTAAAAAAATGACTAAACTCAATAAATAAACCATGGTAGGCATAAGTTCCATCTTCCTCTTTAAAGAGGCTCTTATCACTCTCCCATGTTTTTTCGAACTCAGGAAATATTTTAATCAAATTGTCTTTCACTCTTTCTTTAGTCATGTCTTCCTATATTTAATTTCCACCTTTACTTCTATTCATGCCACTATATGTTTTATATATTTCCCAGTTTTTATCTAGTTGAAATACATATTGAATTTCATGGTGCTTGATTTCTTCAACAAGTTTTTTGATATAAGAATCTGCAACATCAGCATCTCTTGTATAGAATATAAATTCCTTCATCCCCCCACCCATAATTGTTCCTACGAAAATCGTATCGGCATTAGCAAGTTCATCTTCTAAGAACTTTTCCATTATTAATAACTGATTATTTTCATTGGGAGAAGGGAATCCATTAATCGGATCATGTAGACTTACGGCAATCCCTATTTGATAAGGATAATCTTCATATTTATTATCTTGCAATGCATCATTCTTCATTCTTGTTAAAAAATTAATGCCATCTTCGTCAAATTTATTCATTGAGTAAGTGCTGTTGAATCTTTTCTCTTTTTTCTTGCTCTCTTTAAAAAATTTCATACTCTATTAATACCCCATTTTATCTAAAAGTCCATTACCAATTTTGATAGACTCAGAATATATAGGATTCGAGGGACTGATGGAATTTCTAATGTTATCCAAGTTTTCAAGTCCATGCCTTTCGATAGCAGCTTGTTCGACAGCGCGCAGTACTTTGTCCGGTAGCTTATCTAAACCTGGTATTGGTTCAATCTCACGTCCCACACGTCCCCATTCGCCTTGTCTCCTCTCAAAGTTAACAGTTTTACCTATATAGGTTGTCTTATTGCTGAGTGGATCAACAGTTCTGTAAACTGTCCCACTTCCTCTAGTATTTAATATTTGATTTAGGCCTTTTGTAGCAGTTTGGGTCGCAGAAGGTGGAATAGACGTTCTGCTTGTAGTATTAAGAATGTTGGTAGTTGTGCGGTTATTATTAATAACTGTTGTTGTTTGTTTGACACTGGTTTGCACAGAAGGCTTTGTTGCCTGCTTTATCACGAAATTCAATACGGGCTGAACAGCTTTACTCCATACAGCTGGACCAATTGAGCATAGCGTTGCTAGTATTTTTCCAACACAATTACCAGTTGGATCTGTATACTTTAACGGATTATTCCAAACGTAGCTGTATCTATTTAAATTCTGAGGATTATGTACTTCTTGGATAAGACTGTCCGGCTGTGTAAACCTTCGAATATCAGGATTGTAATATCTGGCATTGTAATAATGTAGTCCTGTCTCTCCATCATGTTCTTGTCCTGTATAGAGGAATTTACTTGCAGTACTTCCTGATATTATTTCTCCCCATGGGTCATATGTCGTTGTCTCAACAACTGATCCTGCTTGGTTGGTAACAACACTCGTAGATCCTAAATGATCATTGTGGAAATACGTTTTATTCCCACTATTATCTTTCTTGGCAACGAGTTCTTTATTGGCATAGTAGTAGACCGTGGTCTCTATAGAGCTTGATGGTGCTGGCTCCAGAGCAACAGCCGCATGATTTGATCTGGCACCATATGACAGACCCCATGACATAGACACTTGTGTTGGTCCCCCTGACTGAGCAATGTGTGACCCCTCACCGTTGTTATATGAGTTAGGCACGCCATTAAGTGTCCAGTCCTGGGAAGCACTTCCTGAAATTGAAGGAACTGGCTCTGCCTCGATTGCGTCAATAATCCAGTTATTTGCAGAGCTTGGGGTGATATTGATTGAAGAAGAATTACTGCTTTGGGAATGTGTTCCAGTCACTACAGAGTACGTTTGCTTTACATTGTAGAGAGAGTAGGCCGCAATAAAAGTGAAATCGCCTCCACTAAGTCCAGAAGTAACAATATTTCCTGTCCCTCCTGCAGGTGCCTGCAATCCCCAGAGTTCTACAAATTCTCCATACTGACCAATGGTTTGCACAAGCTGTGTCATGGCCGTTCCTCCATAGGTTACTCCTGTTGCGCCAGTTGATCCTCCTCCTTGATGAGAACCTACAGCAACTAGCAAGAATCTATTTGAGTTACTTCCATTGACAGGAAAGCTTGAGAGAGTAATATTTCCACCACTGTTACGATTCGTCTGTACGCTTCCATTGAGTGAAATCGATCCGCCACCACTGCCAGAGGCCTCCTTTGTCTCAAATGACTCAGTCCATGAGGTAATGGTATTTGCAAGAGTCCCTCCCGTGTAATTCTTCTTGATAGTTCTTAGACCAGTGTAGTCATATAGGTACTCTGCAATGGTGGCACTATTTGTGGCAAGCTTTACTTTCTTGAGTTGATTTGCTTCGTTATATTCAAATAGCTTTAGGTCTCCGTCATCGGTCATATTTCCATTTGCGTCATAAGAGAACGAAGTTGTAGATGTTGATACGGTAGGAGTATTGAAGTTGTCAAATATCGCCGAAGTTGTGCTTGCTTCTGATGATATCGTTCCAAGAGCCAGTCCCACCTTTACCGACGTCATATTAAAGGCATTGGAAAAAGAATGAACATTCGACCAGGTTGTTCCGTCAGCAGATGTGTCAAAATATGTTGTACCGCCGCTCTCTCGTATTCTGAAGTATTTATGAGTGCTTGAGTTGTAGCTTCCTACATTGATAAAAGTATCAGAGTTGTTGACCCTCTTTTGAATCTTGATGTTATTGCCTTGTACATAATAAATAATAGCATTTGAGAAATCCCCAGTTTTATCTACATATAATGGGATAACTTGAAGGGAACTTAATGATTGATTTCCTGCATTAATAAGCTGGCTCGAAGTATATGAGCCGGTAAGATCTTCAGCAGAATTTGAGATAATACCATAGTATCCGTCAGCTGTTGTTGTTGAATTAATTTTCAGCTGATTACTTATTACCGTTGTCTGCGGACTTCCCCAATTATCCCAGTTAGTGCCGTTGATGCTCCCCGATGACCAGTCATCGCTAAAGGTAAAAGCAGGAGTAGCGCTTCCCGATGCTGTCGACTTGCTCGTCAAAGCGTGGGGCCCTGCGGGATCTTCTCCGTATGTGTAGTCAGTGTCATCTCCGTCATCAGTAAATTTTGTGAGGTTACCAATGGAATTATAGTCATATTCATAATCGTACCCTGATGTTTCGGAGGCGGTTTCTAGGCGATCAAGATCATCGTAGGTAAAAGTCTCAGTTTTGCTAGTTAGGTTGTTAACTCTTGTGCCGACATTTCCCACATTGTCATACGTGTAGGAGAGATCTTGAATAGATCCTGTTTCGATGGCGTTCAGACGAAAATCATCAGTGTCATATGTGTATTCGGTTGTAAGTCCATTATCAAAGGTTTTTTCAGTAATTTTTCCTAGGGCATTATAGTCAAAATCATCCATTATCCCATTCACTGTTTCAATCTCCCCTTGGGTGTTAAAAGTATATGCGACCGCTTCACTATCAGGGTTTGTTTGCGTTGTGATACGATCCATAGCATCATATGCAAATGAAGTTGTTTTTGTTGTACTGCCGACAGTACGTGCTTCTGTAAGTCTTCTAAGTCGGTTGTCGTAAGTGAAGCTGATGCTCCCCGCAGCATCGGTTACTGAAGTTAGTGTTCCTTTTTTACTATTACCATCGTACGTGTAGGAGGTATCAGTATCGGTGGGATAGTTGATGCCAGTAATCCTATCGAGTTCGTCATATGTCCTTGTTGTCGTAACGCTTCGAGCATCAGTTTGAGAAGTGAGATTCCCTACAGCATCGTATGCATACGTCCAGTTCCCCATATCAGGATCAGATTGTGCGGTTTTTCTACCCAGCGTGTCATACGTAATAGTGAACTCGTTATTCTCATCATCAGTTATCTTTGTTAGCGCGTCTAGTGCGTTATAGTCATATGTCGTTGTATAGGTATTTGCCCCATTTATTTCCTCTACTGTAATGATTTTCCCAAATGCATTCAGGTAATCATTCATCTCTTTTCCTCTCTCATTTGTCTTGGTGATTTTCCAATGATCATATTCTTGAATATTAGTTGTGGTATCAGGATTTGTTGTAATAAGTGGCCGGTTCAAAATGTCATATGTCGTTGATGTAGCCTTCAAAAGAGCAGAAGGTGTAGAGTATTGGGTTGTAATATCTTCTAAGTGAGGCACGGTTTGCTTATTCACCTCACCATTTGAGTCATAAAAAGTTTCGGTAGCTATACGCTTGCCTGTATCTTCCGCATCCTGTAGTGCTTGGACTGTACGTCCAAAACCGTCTGTAAAAGTATAAGTATCTAGTGTGGCGGATGTACTGCTTACTTCAAGCCTTGCTGTCATCGTGCGTTCTGGTGCGACACCATCAAACGAATATGAGTAAATTACAGTAGGATAGGTTGCGCTATCATATTCTTTAATTTCTTTGACGATTCTTCCGAAGATGTCGTACGCATAAATTGTAGTGAAATCATTTGGGTCAGTTTTGGACAGAAGATTTCCTGTCCCTAGGTCATATAGGGTTTCAGTTGTTTGAGCTTTTGCATTTGTGACACTATCTGGATAGGTATAGGTAGTGTCATTTGTTCCGAAGCTGTACTCTGTCGTATTTTCATTTGCATCTGTAATCTCAATGATATTCCCGTAACTGTCATAGTCTAAGAGCGTTATTGGGTTGGATCCCCCATTAAGCCATTTTTCCGTTTTTGTAACATCTCCTTTTGTTGGAAGATCTGTCAATGAAGAGTTGTCGTCATAGTAAAGAGAAGTTTCACTAACTTTTGTCGAGTCATTTGAAGCATTTTTATAAGTCTTTTTAGCTTTATCTATGATCCATGAAGAGAAGTTATAGACATACTCGTTGTAAATAAATCTATCATCGGTCCCAGTGCTGGTATCACCCTTTTCTGAAATTTTTGTTACGTTACCGTAGTTATCATATTGGTATTCTGTGCGTGATACTTTGGGATTACTTACATCACCGTCATGAGTATATTTGTCCTCTTGGCTAAGATTTACAATATATGCACTTCCTGAGGCAGTTCCCTGCCACGAGTTCACAATTTTTTCAAAAGGATTGCTCGCACTATCGCTTGCGGTAAGTTGCCACAGTTTGCCTTTAAACATGTCATCTTGATAGAAAATATATTTCTTTTTTGCATTATTTGGTTCTATCGTACTAACTTGTTCAAATCCTCTAAATTCTTTATCTTGATAGTCATAAAAACCATTGAGATAATTATATTCAGTAGTTTCGGTGGTGGCTTGTGTGCCAACCATGCCATTTCTTTTTGTTATTGAATCAACAAGCCATATGTTAAATGGCAGATCAGAGATGCTATTGCTTCCAGTATTGTCAAAGCTTGTTGAGTTAATGTAGTCGATGGCTATAGTTCCTCCTTGGGGGGTAGTAACTTTCTTAAGAAGATCAGGTGCGTACCCTAAGTTCTTCCATATTTTCCATGTAACATATGCGCCACCATTAGCTTCTGTTTTGACAATGTCCGGTAGGCCATCTCCTGTTACATCTGCCAATCTGGCATTGTTGCCTTCCACATTGACATCGAGATAAGTTGGAGTCCAATTTTCCCAAGTCGTAGGCCACGTATTGCCTTTATTAAGTAATACCCGCCAAGGTTCTCCCGGAATAGATTTAACTATGTCTGGTAAATTGTCACCATTTACATCAGATACTGTAGCCTGAATTTTATCAAGATGGGCGTCAATTCCTGAATCGGTTGGTAGCCATTCAACTAAGCTATTATTCCAGCTATTGCCTGTGTTGAACCATATTTGCCACCTACTTGAAGATGAGGTTTTGACAATATCTTGCAGACCGTCGCCATTTGCATCAAACATTGCTACATTTGCATATCCAAGCATTACGTCAATTGACCCATTATTGAGCCAGGTTTCTCCGGTCGTGCTCCAACTGCTCCCTGTATTTTTGTATACCGTCCACGTACTTCCGCTACTGCTTCTGCTCTTAACGATGTCAGGTAAGTTGTCTCCAGTAACGTCATATAAGTCTACTCCAGGATCTGTAAAACTAGCATCAATCAGTGCATTGCTCATCCAGGTTTCATAGGTAGTGTTCCAACTGTTTCCGGTATTTTTCCATACCTTGTACGTAGACCAACCATCATGAGGAGCATCGCTTTTGACAATATCAGCAAGCCCATCTCCATCAACATCGAGAACACGTACATCATTCTCATTTCTCGCCAATCTTGCATCCGCCATATCAGCGTTGTTAACCCATATAGACCATGTACTAGCCCAGCTGTCCCCTTGATTGATAAGAACTCTCCAGGTGGCGTTGGTTCCACCTGTGCCTAGGCTTTGTACTATGTCAGATAAACCGTCCCCAGTCACATCGATGAGCACCATGTTATCGTGTACAAGAGAGACGTCTATATCTCCATGATCTATCCAGGTTGCACTTTGGGTTGACCATTTTTCAACCTCGGGTTCATATTCAAATGTCGTTGGTTGAAGAGCAGTTGAGCCGTCATTTCCAAGCTCTGTAACAGAAGAAAGTAGTGGTTGTGTATTTTCTGATAACGAGTAATTTAGATTGAACTTCTTAACCAAGCTTCCGGAAACTTTTGTTTCTATATTTGCAAGCCTTATCCCTTCAAATACATTACAGCCTTGGATTGTTACTGGCCTATTGTAGGGGCTTGTTTGATAATTGAAATTAACGGTTCTTGTCTCGTCATTGTTGTATTTAATTTGGTTAAGAAATGCTGAGCCTGAACTTTCTGTGTATGTAAAGTAAATCTTGTTGCCATATGTGTCTTCAACTTGATCAAGATTCCAGGACTTCACATAGCTTCTACCATTACACATGAGCTCAGAGCTACTGGTACTTCCAAATGAATATTTTGTTCCGTCCTTTGTAATAACTTGCCAGTATGATTTTGAATCATTCGATCCTGTGGGGAGTTTTTTTATACTTAAATTTGATTCTTCCTTCGTGTGATATCTTGTGTCATTTGAAAAATAGACTAACTCTTGATTTGAGCCTTGGAAATTAAGCCTAAATTTGTCATCAGTAGTAGTGCCAGGAGTAAAATTCGTATCCACCTCAATAGAATTCCTTCTCAAGCTCCATCCGGCGCCTGCAACAACAGATAGGTCTCTTGCTCCTGAGCTACTATAGTCAAGTGATACTTCTGGGGCTAGATCATTCGTTCCTGCTGGGACAGGGATGGAGTAGGAGTAAGCACCATTTCCTGTAAATTCATCTGCGCTAAAACGATCTCGTTGGTGAATGGGGGGAGAGTATATTGGTTCTGATCTAAATACCGCTTCTGCATCTGTTGAGGATATGACACTAAAAACCAAACACAATATTGTATGCGTGAGTAATTTTTTCATATAACACTATCTGGAGAGAAAGTAATAAAAATAGGTCGCGTAATCGGAAGAGAGGAGGCGGGTAAAAATAAAAAGACAGAAGAGAATATTCTCCTAGACTTCAAATACATAATAAATTCCAGCCCAAATTCAGTATATGCATATAAATTTTAGACTGCAATCTTGCGAAAATTTAATAATTGAAGCTCACTATTTTTTGAAAAAGTTCAAAAAAGTTAATATTTGACCAGTTTGTAAAGGGTAATTTTGTCGGTTACTCTCCAGTAGTCCGTTACTTGTAAGGGCATTGCAGATGAGATTTCCCAGACGGGGGCTTTAAGAAGGTCTTTAATGGGTTCTTGGGTATACACATATAGTGTTTTGGAATGAGGGTAATCCATAACTCCTAAAGGAGCTTTGTCGCGGATCGTCATCATATAGCGAAGAGCCATAGCCCTATTATCACGAGTTAACTGGTCAACAATATTAAATTGAGTTGGGTTATCTTTATTGATAATTTCAGCAACTTTTTTAAGAGTTGGGTAATTGAAAATATATTGTGGTGTTGTGGCAATTTGAAATAATGAAAAACCGATAAATAGCGTTAGTAATAAATAAACAATGCGTTTGTTGACACCCATTGTCCTGTGCAACGCATAACAGGATAGAAGAGTTACAAAAGGGATAATAGATATCAAATAAAAAGAGCTCAGATGAAAGTCGCTATGAAAATCTCCAGGTTGTGTAAGAACTAGTAAGAATGTGCGGATGTTATAGAAGTTGTTTCTTAATTCAAACAATATGATTGGTAGGAATCCCAAAATTCCTCCTGCAAGAATGGCAGCAAATTGAAGCAACTTCATTTGTCTTTTGTAGATCAGCCATCCAAATGTAATTGCGATAGCAAATATAAAAGAGTAATGGAATTGAAGACCTAGTCCCAAGATAAAACCAATCATCCCAATTAAGAGTGGATGATTAGACTTTCTATAACGTGCTATCAGTAGCAGTCCCAATAAAATTAAGGAGGTTGGAAGCATGAAATTTGGATTCCAATAGGATCTGGTTATTTGAATGAGGGGTGGAGTGAAAGTAAGTATGATCGCAAATGAATACAATATGAATTTATCTTTAAGATATTTCGATATAACAAATAGTGCAAAGAGGAATGCTAAGGCATTGAGAATTACTAAGAAATAAGAAACAAAAACTGGATCTCCCTGGCTTATGATAAGCGGAAGTAGGATAACGTAATAAGAAGCTGGTCCGAAATAGAATTCTCGACCACTGACGGTAAATTCTGAGGGAGGTCCAATGAGTGTTATTTCACTATTCTTATAAATATTCCATGTAGTTAAAAAATCACGTCCCTCATCTGACCCAAAACCAAAAGATTCGGTTAGACCAACTACTCGTATTAAAATAAAAAGAAAGACAAACCCGAGAAGTATCAGGAGAAATTTTCCTGACTTTTTTTCAGTAAGTTTTTTTACCACAATTCAATTGTATTTATAGATATCAACTAAGCACAAGGGGAATTTTAGATTTTACAATTTGCCGGATTTTATTTCCTCTCTGAGGTTTTCTACATACGTATTGAAGTAATAGAGATTGTGGAATGAGAGTAGTCGTAGAGCCGTTATTTCCCCAGCTTTAAGAAGATGACAAATGTAATTTCTTTTGTATGTTGTGCAGGTTAGACAGTCACAGTTGGGATCTAAAGGCTTATCATCATCTAGAAATATCGTCTTTCTCATATCAAGCTTTCCAATAGAGGTAAATGCTACTCCATGACGGGCATAATGGGTTGGAACTATGCAATCAAAAGTATCAATTGCACTGGTCATAACTGGCACAATGTCTTCTACGTGGCCGATTCCTAAAAGGTGTCTTGGTTTTTCCTCAGGTAAATACGGAAGAGTAAAGCCTAGCATGTCAGTCATAGTTCTTTTTTCGTCTCCAAATTCTCCACCAATGCCAAATCCATCAAACGGTAAAGATCCTATGAATTTTGCACTTTCAGTGCGTAGATCTTCAAATTTTCCTCCCTGAACAATTCCATATAGTGCTTGGTCAGTCTTTTTAACATCAAGACAAATTTGTGCCCAACGATGCGTCTTTTCAAGGCTAGTCTTGGTGTAGTAATAATCAGCAACCGGACTTGTGCATTCGTCAAATGCAAACATAATATCAGCACCAATTGCCTCCTGAATTGCTATAGATTCTTTAGGTCCAATAAATAATTTGTTGCCGTCCTTTGGGCTTCTAAAAAATACTCCGTCTTCTGTGATCTTTACATTCTTCGGTTTTTTACCAGATTTAATAGTAATATTTGATTTTTCTTTGAGGATTTTCCCAACACCATGATCTCTTCCAAATCCGAGTGAAAAAACCTGAAATCCGCCGGAGTCGGTCATGAGTGGATGATTCCAGTCCATGAATTTATGTATCCCACCGGCTTTTTTCAAATAGTCTTCACCGGGCTTAAGATGCAGATGAAAAGTGTTTGAAATAAGGATCTGAGACTTTGTCTGCTCAACTTCTTTTGCAGTGAGAGTTTTGACTACAGCTTGTGTTGCAACCCCCACAAATGATGGCGTCTCGATTTCTCCATGGGGAGTTTTTAAAATCCCAATCCTTGCGTTGGATTTCTTGCTTTTGTAGGTAATTTTAAAATCAATCATTGGGGTATTTTACATGAAATGAAGCGAACTTTCACGGAGTGAAGTTTGCTTATCAGACTGAGGGTTTGGGAGATAGCGTTTAAGCAAAGCTTGCCACTCACAGGTGGTAGCGTTTAGTTCTAAGCTTAGCTGTTATATTTTCTAGATTGCCTTCAAGGAAAATAGAATTGAGACCATAAACTTCCTCTTTGATCCCAAGATTTTCATCAATAGGGTTAAGAACAAAGATTGGCTTTTTTCCTATAAAAGCAGCAGCCATTTCTATTAGAACATTGCCTCCGATATACCCAACAAGACCATTCTTTTCGTAATTTGCGACAAGAATCGCATCAGCTTTTTCTATCTCTTTTAGATGTGCTTTTATGAGAGCAGTTTTGATTTTGTAAAGGCTTTTATCTTTGTACCAGGCTTTATGTTTTTCGACACTAAAATTATCTGACTTGATCATTTTCCTTGCTGTTCTTGGAAGTATAGCTTTGTAACCGAGTCTTCTTAGTTCTTTTTGGATTTCTGGTAGGTGAGGGTAATGAGAGACGCTTGCGCAAACAGCAATTATTTTAGGCTCTTTTTTCATACTAACTTATTGTATTTTGCGTGTTTGCCCTTAACTTTTTCAACTGGGTATTTTTTTGCATTCCTTTTCATCTTGTCCTTAAAGCTTTCAAGAAGATCTATGTCCAATGTATCTGCTAGAAGAAGGAGGGGATTCATAACATCGGAAATCTCGTCTGCTACTTCCTTTTTCTTTTCTTTTGAAAACATTTGAATTTCTTCTTTGCTTACCCACAAGAAATGCTCAAGTACCTCTGCTGCCTCAACTGACAAATCCATTGCCAAGTCTTTTGGACTATGAAATTTTTCCCAATCCCGATCATCGCGGAATTTCTTTGATATGGCAGTCATTTCTGAAATGTCAGACTTCATGAATTTATACTACCAGAAAAAAAGTAAATGAAAAGATTTAATAATTTTTTAATAACTATATATTTTACTTATTGAAAGGGAGTTCATCCTTGCCCAAATGTTAAAGAAGTTATTTATTTTTAGCTTAATCATCCTAAGCTTTATTTTGGTGCCGCCTCATAAAGCCGAAGCTTCTATCCTCGACGATGTAGTTAATGGTGTCAAGAAATTCATTTTCGGTGAAGAAAAAAAAGAAGTTAAAAGGCTTTCTTTAGAATCTAATATCCAGGTAGTTTCAGAAGGTGATCAAAATAAAAATGGGATTATTGATCCTGGAGATGAGGCTAGATTTTCATTTATCATAAAAAATCCGACAGACAATGAATATTCATTCTTAAATTTAGATACTGGAGTAGATAAGAAGTTAGTTAACTTCATTCATAATTATTCAGGAATGTCTAGCGTGGGGGTAAAAACTGGAAAAGTTATTATTCAAAATATTAGGATTCTCCCCGGACAAGAGAGCATTCTTAGCTTTGATGCAAGAATAAATTTATCCTCCAAAAATGACATTGTGTTATCCATAGAGCCTAAGCTTCTATCTAAAAACTCGACTCTTATTAGCCTGTCAAAACAGCAGAAAGTTATTAAGAAGATTTCAAAAGAAGCGCTGAATAAGCGGATAGACTCTGAGTCTAACATCAAAACTAATGACTAAGTTTACTTTTAAGAGGATCAAGATTATTTCAAGGAAATCTTTGGTGAGTTTGCTTTGCATGATCACTCTCTTGTCTTCGTATGCCCCTATAATTGCAAATATACTTAGTCCTTCACAAAGTCTTGCCGCTTCCAATTCTTGTTCATCAGTATCTGCTCCGTCAAAAACAGCCGGAAAAGTTGGCGGAGTGGCATTAGATCAGGCTGCAACTTTTTTGGCAGAAATGGATGATATTAGAGGCGCATATTATGACGAATCTAAAGATAGAATCGTTTTCGTAGGAAAAACTAATACATCCCTTCCTGAGTTTGATAAGGACGACTTGGCAGTCGCTATAAAGGCGCTTTTATTCAATAAGGCAATCCCTGCTGTAAGCATTGAAGATAGTACTATCTCTGGAAAAATGGAAGTAATTTACTATGGTGGTATTCAAGACACAAGATTTGGCAAAGTTCTTTTCGATGCAGATATGAAATTAAAGCAGTACACAATGGGATATGACGAAAATGACAATCCAATAACATCAAGCGTGAGTGGATATAAATCTTTAATTAAAAGATACTTAGACAAAAATCCCGCGGGGAGTCTTGTAAATGCAGGAAGGCAATGGATTGAGCCTAATGAGGTAGTGCTAAAAAGAGATGATGTAAGTGATTCTTTCGTTTTTGATACCGTCACTATGCAGGTTGACTATGAAGCTTTATCAGAAGAAAATGACCCTCTTTATGATGAAGCTGGAGAAGAATTTGTGTCACACTTAACTACAAATTATGATGCTTATGCCGATGAAATTCCTGAATATAAAGATACAAAACAACTTGCAAAAATTGTAAGTGTTATCAAGTGGCTCAGTGACAATGGTATTGCAAGCGATTTTAGCTGGGCTTATGACTACAGTCCTCTAAAAGTGACTACACCAACTACAATTGATGGTCTTTCGGTAACAATACCTTCTTACAATGGCTATACAAATATTGGAATATTTGGAGGAGTCCAATACACTACTGCAAATGACTATGAATCTGATACTGGGGATGCAGTAGATCTAAAAACAGCATCAGAAAATGTTAATGCTCCGAAAGAAGACATTCACTGGACTTTTACAGAAAGTGGACAAAGCTACGAAGCGGTAGCAGTTGCAGCAGATGCCTTTAGGAGTATTGGTTCATATGGCACATCCGTAACTGATATGAATTTTCCTGTTTCTGGTGACTTAAATTTAGCTTTTACTAGAAATTACACTTCTTTTTCAGGAGGACAATTTGGAATAGGTCGAGGTTGGAAGTTCATGCCTTCATTGCTTGTAGATAATCATCCGTTGGCAAATGGTATCCAATTGTCCTTGTGTGACGTTGGAGGAGATACACTTTTAAAAAGAAAAGCATTAGCTTTTGATGTTGACGGTCAAAGAGAAACTTTTACTTACGAAGACACATCTCAATGTTCATACTTGCCAGATGAAAATTCCTATCATTCTAAGATTGTGGTCGAGAGAGATGGAGGGCATAGAACTCTATATCATGTAACAACTAAAGATCAGACCACCTACACTTTTGTAGATATGGTAAATGTTCCTATAGTTACTAACTATGAAATGAGGCTAATTTCTGTAGCAGATAAGAATAATTCCAAAATAAACTACAATTACGTCAGTTCGAGCTCAGCCCAATTAACCAATATCAGCGATGAACAGGGTCATGCTATATCTTTTTCTTATGGTTCAAACGGACTCATTTCCAAGATAAAGGACTGGACTAATCGGGAAGTAAATTATGAGTACGATTCTCAAGGAAATTTAACAAGCGTAGTAGACCCAAAAGGTGAAGAGACAGATTACGATTACGATGAGAATAATAAGTTAATTTTATTAACAGATAGAGAGGAAAATGATGCAATTGAAAATACATACAATTCTCAATCTAAATTAGAAACACAAACTACAGCAGGTGGGGTCGTCTCGAATTATACTTATGATGATGTAAATAGGATTGCAACCAAATCATCAACTTTATCCAGAATAAGTACTACTAAATACGATTCAAAGGCACGTATTCTAGAAGAGTTAGATCCACTAAATGGTAAGACAACATACACTTATGGTACAGAATATTCCCCATTAACCATGAGGGATAGAAATAACAATCTTACAACTAATACTTATGATGGTAACGGGAATCTCACGTCAGTTACTTTTCCCGATACCAAACAAGTCTCATATCAATACAACGCGAAAAACCAAGTCACAAAGATAACTGATGGTAGGTATGGTGTATCTCCAAAAATCACTCAATACACATACGATGGGAATGGTAATATGACCCAAGCATCTGAATCTGGTCATTTAACCAATTTTACTTATAACGGGGATGGGGAAATGCTGACTTTAACAAATCCTATAAGCAAAACTACAACGTGGACTAGAGATAATTTTGGCAATCCACTTACTGAAGTTAATCCTTTAAGTAAGGTAATGAACTATGAATACGACTCTTTAGGTAGATTGAAAAAGGAAATTGATCCTAATGGTAGATTTAAAACCTATACATATGATTTAAATAGTAATATTTTAACGTCAACAACATCTGCTGGAATAACATCATATGAATATAATAAAGAGAACAAATTAAAGAAGACAACTTTACCAAATGGTATCTTTACCCAGTTTGGGTATAACACTTCCGGATCAATAGCAAGCGTTTCGGCGCCGTTAAGTGCAAATACCTCTTATGTCTATGATCAGTACCAAAATTTAACATCCCGAATTGACGCACTCAATAGAACAACTTCCTATGATTATGACAAGCTTAATAGAAGAATTGAGTCGTCCACACCGTTAGGGAAAGAAACAGACTTAGAATACGATGCAAATGGAAATATAACAAAACGTACAGATCCTAATGGTGATGAGACTGAGTACGACTATGATGAATTAAATCGTCTTGTAAAAATTACCTATGATGACAATTCAGAAGTTGATTATGTTTATGATGATCGCGGAAATTTAATATCTATGGAAGACAGTATTGGCACAACTTCCTATGAATATGATGTCTTTAATAGATTAACTGAAGTGACTGATGTTTACGGATTTACCACAGAATACACTTATAACAGCGCAGACCAGTTAACGCAGATTACATATCCTGGCAATAAGACCGTTGCTTATACCTATGATAATGC
>CAZHDZ010000005.1:6091-100583 GCA_964531275.1 uncultured Gammaproteobacteria bacterium | reverse complement strand
GGGAATCTGTGGAAATGGTTTGAATCCTTCAGACATGAGGCAAATTATACTAAATAATAATCCTAATTACAACTATAGGATAGTATAAATGTTATTTTCTCTACTGTTAATTTATGAATGAATAAATAGCAACTACTTATAATGCCCTCCCCACCCAAAAACCTAAAAAGGTTAAAAGTCTTAAGTAGCAAGTGTTGTTATCGGACGAGATTGAACGATGAGAAATTCGTTATTATCCATGACCCATTCTATATCTTGTGGGTGTCCATATAGGTATTCGATTTGTTTTCCAATTTTTACCAATTCTTTTAGTTGCTCTTCTGACAAGTTTGTTTCTTTGGAAAAATTAGAATGAACAGGAACTTTTATAATTTTATTATCTTGATAAACCAACATTTCGTCTTGATCCGAAGAGGATGAAGATTTTAATGTCAGAGCGTTCTTATCGATTACGTAATTAAATGGCGTAACCATTCCTTGCACTAATAATTCTCCCAGACCATATACAGATTCTATAAGCACTTCATCTCTATCTTTTGTTATAGGATTTGCGGTGAACATAACGCCTGATATTTTACTATCAATCATTCTCTGCACAACAACAGCCATTTTTTGATCAGCAGGCAGATTGTTTTTTTGAATATAGGCCTGAGCTCTTTCACTCTGTAATGATTCCCAGCATTTTTTTATATTATCCAAAAGACCTTCTCTTGTCACAAAAAGGAAAGAATCCAATTGCCCAGCCCATGAATTTTCATATGAATCTTCAGATAGTGCTGATGATCTCACAGCAACAAACTCCCAATTCAAGGCATCAAACTCTTGTAGTATTTCAGCAGCTACCTCCTGAGTGATTTCTGTGTTATAAAATTCTTGAAAAACTTTAGACGTAACAACAAATCCCTCAGGTACGGATATCCCATGATTTTTCATATTGCCAAGAGAAAGACCTTTCCCACCGACAAGCAATATATCTTCTTTTGTAATTTCGGTAAATTTTTTTACAAATTTATTTGCGTGCTCTCTATTCATACAATCTTCCACCCCCCTGCTTCTCCGTCTATTTCAAGAGTTGCTCCATCCTTTATTCCTTGAGCCTTGCTATCAATAATAGCAGGTATGCCAAATTCTCTTGCTACTATTGATCCATGTGATGTCTGACCACCTCGCAAGAAAATCATGCCACTACACTTTGGGTATTGCGTTGCGAATTGAGGGCTGGCATTTGGAAATATGCCAATTGTACCTTTAGGGACTTCTATATCATTGTCGGAAATATTTTTTACAACCCCTTTTACATCTCCATTACAGACACTTATACCCTTACCCTGCCCTTGAGACACAGCATCCTTCGAAACATCTTCAATTCTCGTATTGATGTTTTCTATTTTTTTCAAATCCCCATTCAGTAAATCCTCCTTACTAATATTGCCTATATTCTCTATTCCTTTTGTTCTTTTGAGAATAAGTTGCCGTAGTTGATTTATGTGAATTAAAGTTTTTCTTTTTGCCTCCGATCGTAAAAGCTGCAGTTCTAATGTGATTGAAATTAGACCGTTGGTCTTCTGGTCCACAGTAGGCATTTGCTTTTGTCCGAGGTGACTTACAGCGCTATTCTCGATTCTTTTTTTAATTACGTCTTTAATTTCCGCCCAACGAGGTGAACTTAGTTCGTAATCCTTATCTGAACGAACTCCATATTTTTTAAAGTAATTACTCAGTGCCATTTGATTGTTATTAACTAAAGACTGATCAGAAATTGACTTAAAGAACCAGTCTCTCCGAGCAATCGAATTGCTCATGTAACTATTAATTTCTGTGTGTTTTTTCTTAGCCTCTTTTGCCAGCAACTGATTGTAAAATTCTGAAAGAAATCCTACTGCTATGACATTTGGCCAAACCTTTTCTCTTAGTAAAAGATCAAGCTCACTGATTGTTTGTATGTTTTGTTGTTCTGGAATCAAATCAACCAACCTTTTCGCAAATGCCAGTGATTCGTTTGGTTTTGCAATCCATTGAGATTGCCGCAAAAGAATTTTTATTGTATTTAGAACGCAAATTGGATTGAATAACTTGAGAAAATTAACTGCTAATCTTGGTTGATCATCTAAGGATAACTGATTACTGTATGTGAATATTGTTTTTTTATAAAGTGTCTGCCCCTCTACTAACAAGTTGACCACTAACTCACCTTCATGCATTTCAAGAATCGAATCACTGATATCCTCAACAGGTATTCCCAAAAGTTTCATGGCCGAGCCAACACTGCCTGCGCCCGTGAACCAATCCTTGAAAAATGAATATGAAAGATCTGAGGGCTGTAGAACAAATTCTGCAAAACCACCTCTATAAAGATTATCGTTGCTACTTTTTATATTTACCATCATATATACTTTAAATTATATATGAGGTTGGTATTATCCGTAATCACAATTCTTGCTGCTACTTTATTTTTTGCCCCGCAAGCGCACGCAATCATTTTCCTCCCAGCAATAATTCTTATTCCTATTGCTCAAATTATTGCATTTATTATTGGAGGCTTTGCACTTCCGACACTTGGTATCGGAGTATTGTGGGGGAAGCTCTCCGGAAAGTCTTTGAGGAAAACCGTAGTTGTATCAGTGGTACTACTGTTAATTATAGTTATTGCAGTCGCTATATTTCTTAGGGTAGAAAACCCTAATAGGCCACTTTTCTAATCCTTAATATATTCGACTAATCCTACGCCATCCAAAACCTCTCCTGAAGCAGTTGTAACTGTCCCCTCAATTCCACCCATATACCATGTATAAGGCCCGTTTGGTGCCTTGTTGATTTCATTAACTCTTTTAAAATTAAGTTTTGCATTGATAGAACCTAATATCGAAACTGAATATTGCAAAGGGGGTGTTGCTGAATCCCTATTTATGGTTACATTAAAAGCTTTACTCACTGTTCCATTAAGATCGTCCATCACACCAATTTCATGAGTTTGATATTTAGACGTAGGCTTGTCCACGCTTGTTCTATCTACGTGATAAAAGTTATCTTTTTTATCCCAAAACGCTATGTAATCAGTAGTAAGTCCAAGCGGCTGATCATAAAATTGAATATCAGATGCATTTAGTGAATAAATCCGCGTATATGAGACATATGCGCTACGGGTCACTCCATTCACTGTTAATGTCCCGACTCCATACGAAATGAATTTTGTATAACCAGGAAGGCTTCTCATGCTGATTTCGTTCTTTAAATCTCCGGTTGAAAAAAATACAGCAGTATTATTAATTGTTATTTTCCCCTGAACGGTCTGCTTAAGAACTCTAGTTGGGTCAATAATTGTTGCCCAATTATTGACTAAATTATTACTTACTATAGATGAGTCACCTGTTTTGTTGCTTGCGGATGTGCGAGTCCATTTTGAACCATCAAAATAACTCACGCGAGAACTCTGGGCATAACCACTGTCTTGTTGGCTTCGAGAAACGGTTGCGACTAGATTTAATCGAGGCTCATCCTTAGTAACAACCATTATGGTGTCATCAAAATAATGTGCACCCGGAGAAAATTTTGTTGAATCTTGAGGAATTTCTGGGGTATTAGTGATTGATGGATTTATATTATCTGGGGGAAGAGGCATTCTTTTTGTAATATTTGGCTTAGCACCACTCGTTATCACATTTTGCTCAGACGCAAGGAGTTTTGATAAAAAGTACCCACTTACAAAGGTCGTAATAAACCCTAGTACAATAAGCGTTATGAGAAGGTATTTTGTTCTGCTTTTCGATTTGATGGGGACTTCTTCCATACTCCAATCGTAGAAGAATGCTCTGAAAGTGTCAATCAAGCATTAACTTGCCATTGGAAAGTTACCCTTTCTATAAAGATACGTTTGCATTATTTCAGCAACTTTATCTGTTAAAGTCGAATCGTACTCCATCACTTTTACTGCAAGAGCTATCGGAAAATCTCGATCTATCTTAAGACCATCAACTAAATCGGGTGGCACAAGAGAAAGAAGATTCCTTGTGACGAAATATTCTACCTGAGCGCTGTTATCATGTGCCACAACGTCTTCAAACCTACGTGCCATAACTTCGCGCCTTCCAAATTCGATAAGACGATCTTTATTTAGGGCAGCAACTCCTTCAAGTAGCTGATCAGCTTGGGGCACATTGATTGCAACCTGATCTCTATATAATCTAGTTGCATTCAGTGAGTCCTCAACGGGTATCATTGAACCAAAAAGGGTTAGCTTGTCTGTAGCCGTGCC
This sequence comes from uncultured Gammaproteobacteria bacterium, assembly GCA_964531275.1. Classification (GTDB taxonomy): domain Bacteria; phylum Patescibacteriota; class Microgenomatia; order Levybacterales; family GWA1-39-11; genus JAUSNA01. The sequence continues at coordinate 96,331 of CAZHDZ010000005.1, read as the reverse complement.
TGGCATTCTTGCATCGAGTGCTTCTGAGATTTTTATTCTGTCAAAGGGTTTAAATATACCCCTTAGAATGCCTAATAAATTTGGGTTATGAGCGGCGCCGCCAACATGTACAATTTTGTGCTCCCTCCCTTCCCCATCCTGAAGTAAAGCAAGCGCTGCGTTAAGTATTCCGTTTACTTGTCCCCTATCGACCCCCGTTCTTAAAAAATGACTCAAAGCATGCTCTGCAAGTTCAACCCCAGCAAGACCACCCACATCATCGCCAAACAATTCTGCTCCCCTATCCATAAAGTATTCCGTTGGAAGCATATAGTCTCCTCCCACCACTACTGCTGACAATTCTGCCTTTTCAGCAGTAGGTTTGTTCACATGCACGTAATGCCCTTGCCCCTCCCTCATGACATATGCCCTTGACGGATAGATACCTTGAAAGTCCGCCTCTTGCATGCGAATAGAAGCAATTAAATCAGGGTCTGAAATAGTTTCTCGAGAAAAATTTGTTTGGGTTGTTGCACCTATCGCAATGTCGGGAACAAAATCTGGCATTCTTTGTCCACTCCTCACCCTGTCATCTAAAATTCTTATAGCATTAACGAATGGACGTTTGTTATTTACGCCTACGGGATCTAAAGCTTCATTAATAATTTTTCCCCAAAAACTTCCTTTTTTAATCCTACTCTCCTGTCCTTGCTGGAAAGCATTGACGGAGATCGAGGGAAGTTCTAGCGTCGTGGTGTCAGCACTGAGGACTTGATCTAAAATGTCATCTCCTGGATTACCTTCATGAAGTGCTCCAACTATTGTAATTGAAAGATTGCCATCTAGCTGTTCATATTGCTTAGCTATATTTGTTGCACTACTTCGCTGCTCTTTTAGTCCATCCGCCATTTCCACCATAACCGCATTGTAGCACCATAATAACCGAGGATAAAATCAAACAACCCCCAGCGATCGCCTGGGAGTTGTTTTGAGTAAATAGAGAATGGTTATTGAGCCTCAGGAGCCGGTCTACCCGGTCCGTGTCCTCTATGTCCTTTTCCACCTAAGCCGAAAAGGTATTGAGTGTCTATACCATTTTCCTTTGCCCATGCGTCAAGCGCAGTTTTCTCTTTTTCAAAGTGAGCTTTGCGCGCATCTTGGGAAAGATTTTTCATACTCTCCATATTTGCTATATGGGTTGATTGCATTTCCATATGTTTTTGCAATATGAGAGCCTTTTGAGCTTCTGTAATCTTTCCACTTGCAACTGCATCTGAAAGCTTCTTTTCGTAATTTGCTTTCATCTCTGTCTGATGGGCTTTTCGATCCTCATCAAAAATCTCTTGCACATCATCCTTATTAAGATTGAATTTAGTTGCAATTTTCTCAACTAGTGATGACATTGGACCTTGTCCTTCTTGTGCCTGGGCAAAAGCCGACTGCGATGCAAAAGTACCTGCTACCAGAAGAAGCGTTGCTAGACCTAACATTATTTTTTTATTCATTGTGATTCACCTCCTTTCGTATTGGACTAATCCAACTTTATAATTTCTTTCTTAATTTTCCCTTTAGGGAAAATGAGGCGTGCGAAGCATGGCTCAAGATTCTCTTTAGAGAAGCTAAGCTCTTCGTGGAAATTTGACTTCAAAGACGGAGCCTTTATTAAGAGTACTTGTTACTTGTATAGAACCGTTATGTTTTTCTATCGTCTTTTGCGCAATAGACAACCCAAGGCCATAACCATCCGTTACAGTTCTTGATGAGTCCGCTCTGTAGAATCTTTCAAATATTTTCTCTTTATCTTCTTCGGAAATCCCAATACCATTGTCCTTTATTGCTACAACAACCTGCTTCTCGTTTTTTTGGACAACAACACTAACTTCTGATTTTTTTGGGCTATACTTTATTGCATTATCAAGAAGAACTACAAACACCTCAACAAGGCTCATTTTATCTCCCCATATTATTGACTCCTTAGATTTTCTTGTAATAAGAATGTTCTTCTTTTTTGCTAAAGGCAATACTTTTGCAATGGCAGTATCCAATACTTCAGAAATAGAAACATCTTCAAACGCAGAACTTGCAAGCTCTTGTACTTGAGTTATGCGAAGGAGATTGTTAGACAACCCCTGAAGTCTTTCGATTTCTTCAAGATTACTTTTTATAAGATTTCTTGCTTGTTGGTCTGTTATTTCTTTTTCTAATAAATGACCTTCCATTTCAGTTCTTAACGTAGCAAGTGGAGTTCTTAATTCATGAGATGCACTGGATATAAATTGATTCTGCTCATCAACCATAATTTTTATTGGCTTTAAAGTCCTTCCGGAAAGTATGTAGGCGGCACCAGCTGAAAAAAGTAAAATAACACCATTTACTATTAACAAAGTGAGTCTCATCCGCTCTTTGTAGGACAATAGCTCTTCAATTGAGGGACCGTCAAGTGGCCTTCTAAAACTGGGCATTCCACTCTCCTCACGAATTTTCTCAAACTGTAATCTATCAACAATTCTGTCAATTTCTCTCGTTGAAGAATTATAAAAGGCCACGCTAAATAATGTACTTATGATAAGTATTATCCCGACATACCAAACTGTCAATTTTATTCTTGCTCTACCAAACATTTATTTACCTTTCGATTTTATTTCATATCCAAACCCTCGAGCGGTATGAATAAGCTTCTTCTTAAAACCTTTATCTATTTTATCTCGTATATGTTTCATATGAACTTCTATGGTCGCAGGCAAAATATCTGCGTCGTAATCCCAAACATGATGTATGATTTTTTCTCTACTTAAAATCATATTAGAATTTCTCATGAGAAATTCCAAAATTGCATATTCTTTTGATGATAATACGATATCAGTGCCCCCTCTTTTAACCTTATATCCAACAGGGTCCAGTGATAAATCTGCAATTTTTAGAATAGGAGTCTGGAATTCTGTATTCCGCCGCAGCATCACTCTTAGGCGCGCGAATAATTCTTCCAAAGAAAAGGGCTTCACCATGTAATCATCAGCGCCACTATCAAGACCTAACACTTTATCTTTAACTTCTCCACGAGCTGTCAACATCAAAATTTGCGTTTTCTTACCCTCTTCTCTTATTCTTTTACAAACAGTAACACCATCGGTTCCCGGAAGCATTACGTCAAGAATTATTGCATCGTAATTTTCTCCAAGTGCTAAATCCAATCCGTCAGAACCGTTGTAACAAACGTCCACAGCATAGGACTTTATCTCAAGCGCCCTTTTTATGGCATTCGCAAGCTTTATCTCGTCTTCAACAATTAGTATTCTCATACATTTCACATTCTAATCCCTCAGTCTTAAGCTTCGCTTAATAATGCCTTAATAATGTACTTCGTAAAACTTTAGATCCTTTCATTACTCCTCATTTTAATTTCGGTATATTTGAGGTAGAATACAGAAAATTTAAAAAATGAAATATTCCAAGAAAAAACTTGTCGCAATCTCTCAAAAAGTAAGAGAGAACAAGAAAGTAAGTCCTTTTGAAATTGAAAATCTTTTATCATTCGAAAAGAAAGAGGAAGAAACGGGATTCATATCTCTTCTTAAAAAACTAGCAGTACCAATAGCATTAACAGTGGGTTTTTTAATTGCAGTTTTTCCGCAATATGCTTTGTATCTCGCTTCTCACCTGCCATCCTGGACAAATTTATCAGACCCTTTCTTTAACGGAGTAAATTACGTGTGGAATATCATTGGAGAACCAGTCGAAAATCATAATATTCTTTTTCACATGCCAAATATTATTTTGTATGCGTTTGGATTTTTGGGAATTAAGAAATTATTTGATGCAATTGATAGAAGAACCTGGGTAGACAAAGTAATTTTTGCTAAAGGAATGCTAACTAAGTGCATCGAGAATGGGACTATAAGCCTTCATCTCACAAAGGGACACTCAGTGCTCTTCTCCGGAAACGGAGACTTTATCGCAATGCAATTCGTCTACAATCACGCGCCCTCTGATGCTGTAACTATTGCTTCTTCACGACCTACTTATACAAATATTTGGAATAGCTACAACCCACAATCATCATTTGAAGATCTCGAAACAGTTATTAATCGGGTGTGTTACAAAGACACAGGAGAATACATATTTTTTCCCGTGAAGGATGACCAAATTTTTCTTCCATCAGCAAATGCCTACGATCTTTCCCCACATAAATTAGACATACTTTGCCAAGATCTAAGAACAATTGAAAAACATAATAAATGGAAGGCAAAAAGAATTCTAATTGTTGGCGACAGATTTCATAAGTCTTTCGTGCAATCTGAAAATAAAAGAGGGAAGATTAAGAAAAGTGAAGATACAATTTCTCTAGAAACCATCTCAAAAAAATATCCAAATATAACAATAGTGGACCCAACGGATATAGTTCTTAAAAAGGTTATTGAAATTGCCAATGGTAGAACAATAGCTTTTCGCGCGACTCTTGACGGCATTAATGAATACAAAACAAGATTTTACGAACGCCTTGAAAAATTAAAATACAAATCAGGAAGCAAATCAAAAGGTGTCCTAACAATTGGCTATGATCTTTTAGAAGACCAAACAGAACAACAAACACTATCTCGAAAAGTTGATGATTACTATCCAGTAGTCCTATCAAAATCTGTACGAGATGCGCTAATCAGAAATGGCTACAAAAAAGACGAGTTCATTTATGTACCAGAGCTTGTATTGGAACACTTAAATACTGAAGCAAACCGTCAGTAACTCCCCCTGATACTTGTTGCGTACGCCCTTTCTTGCTATCATTTTCTTATGGATCTATTGAAAATGAATCACGTGAAATATGGATTAATAATGTCCGGCGTAATAGCGTTCTGCCTAGCAGTTATGGAACTCACCGGCCAGAACAGTTCTTTTGATAATAAATCTCCATTTCAATTCATACTTATGTTCGTTTCCCCGGCAGTAATTTGGTATTTTGGCATTTTAGCCAAGAAGAAAATGCTTAAGAATAAAATTACTTTTAAAAAAGCTTTTTGGGAGGGCGTAAAAATTTCGCTTGTCTATGGAATTGTGTCACCGTTTATCTTCCTCTTTTATTATTTGGTCATTAACCGGGGAATTCTTGAATATGTACGACAGGCATACAATCTCAATGGGCAATCGGACGCAATTGTGATTGCAGCTGATATGGCTGCTCAATTTATTGCAGCAGTTGTATTTGGATCTATGTATGCGGCAATAGTTGCCTTTCTTCTTCGATCTAAAAAGACTGCAAAGAAATAATTACTAAGGACAGTACGTACTAACAACAGCCTTAATATAGGGTCCAAAATCTTGAAACTGTATATCGTATACTCTTCCATCGCTTTGCACGGAGAGAGTTTTGCTCGTGTTTGGAGACAGTTCTGTTAAGGAAGGTCCATTTTTTTCGATTAGCATTCCTGTATCAACACTCCTCGTGTAGTCGTATGTCCCTATAACCAAATGTCTGTCTGACTTCGCTGCATTTCGTCTTAAATAATAATCTGCAGCTTGGTCAGCACTGTTGAAAGAACAATTATCAAATTGAGGCCTATCTTCTTTATCACAACCAGCAACTACTCCTCCTGCAATTGATAGTGCTGCAATTTTTAAACCTAATTCTAATTTTGACACGAGGGTTATTATATACCCCCTTGCATTGCAGATCTAGATGGTGGGGTTAACATTTGAAGCATTTTTGCAGCCTCTGTTGAAGCAGCATCATTTCCAAGTTTTTGCTCTGCAAGAGCTAATACATGCCAGAGTTTTGCACTACCTGGAAATTTCTTAAGACTATTTTTTGCATAATCACGAGCAACAGTTGGCGGATAATTATATATATACAGAATTGCTAAATTCTCATAAGCATTGATGTTAACTTTTGCATTCTCTATTGATCTTTTATATGCACTCTCTGCTTGAGGTACATTCTTATTCATATGATAAGCAACTCCCAAATTGTAGTAGCTTGTACCCCAGTAAGGAAATATTTCAACGGAATCTTTAGAATATTTTGATGCAAGTGAATAATTCTTCTCTTCTAGATACATTGCTCCTAATGCTGACAACAATTGGTAATTGTCTTTTTGTATCTTAAGGTCATGAATGGCTAATACTTTTGTGTTTCTCCAATCACCAACTCTAATAAAAGACCTAATAGACAAATAACCCACAATAATTAACAAACAAAAATAAAATGTTGTCAAAAGCTTTTTCTTTTTTAATAGTACTTCCAGACCTAAGGAGCTATATAAAATGCCTAAAATTCCAAGAATACCTATTATCGTAAAATAGAACCATCTATCAGATACTGTAAGATCTAGTGGGACTAATTGGATATGAAGTAGAAATCCTAAAATCAACCAAGACCAAAAAAACAATAAAGAGTGTTTTATTTCTTTTGTTTTAGCTACTTTAATTGAGCTGTACAGCAAAACCCCAAAGAAAATTGAAAGTAAAATAATAGGAAAGAAAAATTTATCTAAACTTATTTTCTCAATAACCCAAGACTGAACAGAAACTAAATTAAGCGGCAGAAAAAATGTCTTGATGTAATAAAGAATAATTTCAGGAATAGAAATTGCTCTTTCGAGAAGAGAGAGTCTCATCATGGGAAATTCATCTGTTGCATGAATGGTTATTTTCGCAACTGCAACCCTCATGAATAAATAGAATAAAAATGTTCCAACGGAAGCTAATGAATGTTTTAAGAACAGATCTTTTTTCTTAAAAAGAATATAAATAAGACTTAACGGAATAAATAAGAACCCAGTTTCTTTTGAAAAAGCAGCAAGAAGTAAAAAGAGATACGGAATATAGAATCTGTAGCCTGCGCTCTCCTTATGTATTATTTTTCTTAAGAAAAGTAAACCAAAAAAGACAAATAGGACATCTTGGATTGCTGCTATGTATGACACTGTTTCAACCTGAATTGGATGAATAAGAAAAATTAATGATAGAAAAAAAGCACTCCACTTCTTTGTAAAATTTTGCATCAAACCGAATAGTAGAATCGAATTTGCTATATGTAAAATTAATTGCACGAAGTGATAAAAGAAAGGAAATCCACCAAAAAAAGTATAAATGATAGAAAAATATGTAGTCATCATTGGACGATAATAAATGCCTCCTAAATTACCACCATAATCAAAAATACTGCCGCGGAAAAAATTGAAAAGATTACTTATAGAATGGACACTCTTATTGTTGATAATAAGTCCCTGATCGTCCATTACAAAACCGTTAAATATGGTTTGGATATAGACGATCACGCCAAAACCAATAAGCATCAGACGAGGATCAATTTTTTGAATTTTTACAAAGAAGTCCTTCACGCTTTTAAGTATAACGGATTTACGAAGAAGGTTTAAGGAACATTATTAAGCCTTTTGCTATCGCACCTGCTGGAATATCTGGGTCCCCTGCGATAAGTTGTGCATCGGTTTGATTTGTTAAAAATCCAGTTTCGAAAATGATAGCAGGAGTCATTGGATGTATCGAGTGCTCGAAACGTCTCCAAGAGAATGCATAGTAACCTTTCATATTTCTTGATATACCCTCTTCATCCCACGAAAGTTCAGTTGAATCTTCGTACACTTTTTTTAATAGTTCAATTATCTGATTATTTTTTCCAGTATAGTCTCGTCTTGGTCCAGCTATCTTAAAACCTGACTTAGTTCTATTTTCATTACCATCAGCATGTATAGCTATAAAAACATCCGCCCAATAATCAGGCGGAATTGTCGCCGGCAGAATATCAACAACTATTTTTTCTTCTTCAAGAATTTCTGCAATACGTTTTGCAATTGCAAAATTTACTTCCCACTCAGACATGCCGTATCCCGACGCTCCAGTATTTCCACGAAGGCGCTCTAATTCTTCTGGCAATTCATTCGACTTCCAGTGTCCAACTTGAATTCCTACTCGAGTTGGTCCTTCGGGTCGTTTCCAATTAACAATATCAGAAATATCATACAGTCCTTCCAGCGAATTACCACTATCTGCATCGTATGGTGGTGCCCCGGTTGTGACAAGATCTGATCTATTATATAAGACAAAAAAGACTCCTGTCAGAACAGCAATAAATAGCAATACGAACGATATAATTTTCATATGAAACTTCCCTTTCTTAATGAATAAATTCTAATATTACTGAAGATGTTTTTTGAAAAACTCAACTGTATTTTTCATAGCAACATTAAAACTTGCGCCATTAATATTGTGTCCTCCAGAAGGATATTCATGCAACTCGTGTTCTACCTTAGTTCTGTCTAAGAGACGGTCAAGCCCCCTACTATATTCCACGCTTACCACATCGTCATCAACCGCATGATCGAGTTGAATAGCACCTTGTATCTCATCAAGATAATTTGTCGCAACAACTGTCTTCCAAAAAGGACTCTTGGGATCAAATTGTCCATAGGTTTTGAAGAGAAGATCACGCTTTCTCTGCCTGTTGGTATTATCAGTAGGCGGGCGATAGCTGTTGTCTTGGATACCAAATTCCTGCATATCCTGATACGTATATACAGCACCCGCCCAAATTACTGCTGCGGGTATTGTTGGTTTTGCGGCAAGAGTTCTAAGAGTTACATTGCCAGCCATACTGTGCCCCCAAATACCGATTCCGTCAGGATTAACCTGCCCGTCTTTTTGCAAAGCGGTGTATGCATTCAGGGCATCAACTATATAATCTCCCGAATAATACGCACCACTCGCCTCACCTTCGGAATCTGCGTGTCCACGAAGATCAATTTTAAATACAACAAATCCATTTCTTGCTAAATAATCTACATACGCTGTGTAATTAGTGAGTGTTTGATAAATGGTTGGTGGTATGTAGCCGTGGATAAAGATTATTGCTGGCCAACCTTTTTCTGGTTTCTCTCCGCTTGGAATAGTAATAACTCCATTAATTTTTAATCCATCAGATGTGTAGCTTGTTAAATATGACGCGTAGCTACCATTCGTGTTTACTTGAGATCTCTCACCTAATTTTCCGTCGTAATTTTTCGATCGTAGATATGGAATTGTCATATCAACAAATGGCCCTGGAGTGGGCGTCGGAAGAACCTTATCCATTGCCTGGATTAATTTGTTTTCTTGGACAGAACCAGTCTTGGGAATGAGAAAATAGCCAATTACACCTACTAAAACTGCACCAGCAATCAAACCTATGATAATAGGTTTTCTATTTACTTTTCTAGAAGAATCCATTGGAATATCCTCTATTGGGATTGAGCTCTTTATGGCAGTGTTTTCCATTACTTTTTCAATTTCGAATCGAAGAACTCAATTGATCGCTGCATTGCTGTTAAAAAATTTAATGGAATATCATGATCGTCCCCAGGATAAATAAATAGCTCTACTTCTTTCTTTGCATCTTTCATTTGTTTTTCCAGAATTTCTGAAAACTCATGAGGAACTGAATGGTCCTCTGTACCATGATGCAACTGCAAAGGTCCCGAAATATCAACTAAATACGAATTTGCAGAAATTGAATTCCAGAATTTTGGATTACTTTCCGGAGTCCCATATTGATCTACAAGTCCTCTTCTCCATCCGCCTCTATTAGAGTTCGTAGGAAATGGAGTAAGCAGAGCTTGCCCTTGTGAATCAAGGGTTGGTGTCGTATTTCCTCTTCTCCATTTCGAAAGTAAATCAGGATATGATGCAACAACCCCCGCCCAAATAACTCCCGCTTTAATATCCTTCGAAACAACCATGCTTCTCAATGTTACATGTCCACCCATTGAGTGTCCCCACATACCAATCTTTTCTGGATTTACTCCTTTGTATTTCTTAATTGAGGAAAGAGCGTTGAGAACATCAATTGTATATGCATTAGATCCATAACCACCCTCAGCTCTTCCTTCTGAATTTCCATGTCCGCGATAATCCGGCCGGATAAGCACATATCCATTTCTTGAGAAGCCATCTGTATAAGCAATGTATCTCTCGGTTGTTTTGTATTGGTCTGGAGGAATATAACCGTGATTAAAAACTATCGCTGGCCACCCACCCTCTGGTGCTTCTCCATTAGGTACGGTAAGCAATGCATAAATCTTAAGTCCTTCTGACTTATATGAAACAATTTGCCTTGAATAGTTGCTACCTCCATCCAACTCTTGCTCAACCGTTAAGTCGCTTCCGGGGTATTCACCGTTTCTTAATGCAGCAATCGACAGTGGATGAACAGATCCCAAGGGGCCACCCTCTGAATCGTTGAGTTCTTCATTTACGGTAAGTCCGCTCTTATCAATCTTGATATTCTGAAAATAAAAGACGGATGCTGCAATTACTATTACGAGGATAACTAATGGAATAGTCTTTTTCATGCACTACATTGTAACATAGTAACGCACTCCCTCATCAACATTAAGAAGATTATAGAGATAGGTAATATCCTCATTCGAATGGCGTATGCAACCAGAACTCCCCTCATTCTCATCGGAAAGCTTTGACGGATCACTACCCACCCCATGCAGCCCAAAGTAACCCGGCAATTCCCAAGAACATTGCTCACCATTGCATTCCTTATAAGGCACTGGCCCAAAAAACCCATCCTCAACAGGTACATCAAGTTCCAAGAAATACGGTGATGTTTCGGGGTTTTCATAAGACGGATATTTCTTCACTATTTTCCAGTAGCTTTTGCCAAGTAGCTTTGGTAGTGGCGTTGGACGCTTATTGGGCATTCCGGTTTTTACATCAAATATTCTGACTATACTACTCTTTGATTGATCGCCAGGCACTCCCCAATATAAATACTCTTTATTATTAGCTCTTTCCAATATCATCCAATACTCGGCTTTTGGGTTTTCGATAATCGCTACTTTTTCCTTAGGACCAAAAATAAAAAAAGTTAGTGTCCCGAGTATAAATCCTAAAAGGAAAATTGTTGCTTTAGATTTGGGGCTAAAAAATTGAGCTGTGGTAAAATTAACTGTCTTGAAAAAACGATCAACAAAATTAAAAAATAGAAAATTTTTCCTACTTTTAATTATCTTTTTATTCTTTTTTCTTTTAGGTGCGGTTGGCGCCGCTATTATTTTTTTACCCATACAACAACCTGAAAAAATATATAACGGTATTATACAAGAGATTTTACCTTCTCCAACTCCTACTCCAATTTCAATACCATCCGCACATATCATTCCCAAAAAGCTTCATGTCTTTCAATCTTTTAATAACTGCGGGCCAGCAACACTCTCTATGGCTCTTTCCTATAACGACATCGATAAGTCTCAAAAAGAATTGGGGGATATATTGCGTCCCTATCAAATCCCAGGCGGCGACAACGATGATAAGTCTGTCACTCTTAGCGAGGTTGCAAACCAAGCAAAAGAATATGGTCTTACACCGTATCTTAGACCCAATGGAACAATTGAAAAATTAAAACAATTTATCGCAAATGATATTCCAGTTGTTACAAGAACCTGGCTTAAAGCAAATGAAGATATTGGACACTATCGCGTCATAAGAGGCTATGATGATGCAAGATCTATAATTATTCAAGATGACTCCCTGCAGGGTTCAGATCTTTCTTACTCATATAGTGATTTTGAGCGACTCTGGCTTCCATTTAATTACGAATATTTAGTATTGGTGTCAGATGATAAAAAAGAGCTAGTCGAGCATATATTGGGAGATGAAGTATCCGAAAATAAGGCGTGGGAAAATGCTCTTAAAAGGTTGTCTCTCGAAAGAGATTCTGCACCATCCAATTGGCACTTAACATTCGCTCTTTCAAGAATTCACTATTATCTTAAGGACTACAAATCGTCTATTGCTGAATTTGAAAAAGTAGAAAATACAATCTCATTTAGGACATTGTGGTATCAAATTGAGCCAATTCTTTCACTATACGAAGATGGCCAATATGACAGAGTGTTTGCTCTTACAGATAAAGTTCTTTCAAATCAAAATATGGCTTATTCAGAGCTTTATATTATTCGCGGCGATATATTTAAGAAACGAGGAGAAATAAATAGGTCTAACGCTGAGTATGAAAAAGCCCTTAAGTACAATATGAATAGCAAAGATGCTAAGAAGCGCCTTTCTCTTTAAGAAAATACAGACACATCACATGAAAAACTACCCCCGAATACAACATTAGTTCTGCAGGCTCAGACCACACACCAAATTTTGGTATATTGAAAAAAGCAATTATGTTATAAAGGGCTGGAAACAAAAAATATGGAATCAAAAAGCTCCGTGGAGAAAATAAACGTTTTTTAATAAAGAGCCAAGACAAAGATCCATACAGTCCAATTGCTATATATATGTATGGAACAAACCCAGACAATGACTTAGTATTGTGAATTGTTATTTCATTTTGACTATTATGTAAAGCAAAAAAATCAGGAGTTTTAATAGCAAAGAATTGCTGCCCCCATGCAACTTCGTCAAGACAAGTCAGCGTAAATAAGATAGCTAGGGTAAAAAATATTACAGACAGTATTATTTGTTTTTTCTTCAACAATTTTTTTGCAAAAAGAAATGAATAGAAAGCTCCAATAGCAAGAACTACTGCCTGAAAATTCTCAACGAGGCTCCCCTCTTTTACTATCTGCTCAAAGAAATATAGTGGCAGTAAGCTTACAAAAAACAACATACCAGGGAATAATCCTCCCACGATCAAGAGCATGCTTTTATAAAATTTTTGTAATATCTTATTTTTTTGAGAAATTATTCCCATTGTTAGTAAAAATGTTCCAAGAATAAATAATCTATCCACATTAAGCAATGTCTTACTGTAGATAAAATTAGCTCCCCCATACCAACCCACCACAGCAAGCATGGAAGATAAAGTTAGAATCAAAATACCAGAGAATAACGATATAAACGTAAGCTTAAATGGAATAATTTTTTCAAACCTTAGTCGGATTACTACAAAACAAATAAAAAGAATTCCCAATATCTCAGCCGATGAAATGCCTAAAAGATTTTTAATAAAATGAGGATTACGAATAGAGTCTATTAAAGAAATAGTTACACCAAAGACAAAAAGACTTGCAATTACCTTATCAAATTTCATGGCAGCATAATAACTGTATCATATTACAATCTATTGAACTGAATCGAAATTAAAGATACGATGAATATGTGCGTAAAGCATTTATAAAATTTATTCATTCGCCGTTTTTCTTACCAACGGCAAGCCTTCTTCCTATTTTATTTGCGACCATAATCTTTCTTTTTTTAAAAAATACTTCTACCGAAAAAGTGCTCATGCAACAAAGTATAGACAACTCTATTCTTGCCCGTGACATAGAAAAATTAAAAGTAGAATTTGAGACTCTTAAAAAGACTGATCAAATAAAACGAAACGATGAGCTTCAAGCAACGATTAAGTCTATTCAAACAACGTATTCTCAAACAGTTACAGCTTATGAAAATCTACTCGATCTTCCTCCAACTACAAAAGGGCTACCCAATTACAGAAAGTCATTTACCAAAATTCTAAAATACCTTTCAGATAAGAACTATGCATCAGGGACTGCAGAGCTGACAGCTCTTAAAGGTGCAATTGATAAAGAAAAAGCCGCATTACTTGTTGCTGCTGGTGGAATAGACACAACAAATCTCGCAAAGAGCACAACTCCACCCGGAAACGGCTACCAACGTCAAGTTGCTGAAGTAAATGGCGCATCATATATAGTTGATATTGTGGCCGGCAATCTTTCCTCTACAAGAGTTGTTGTAGACGTTGCTTCTGACTCTGACTGTCGTGACAATTGCCCCACTCTTTCACTTGGATCATTCATCTCAAGAAATGGCGCGTATGCAGGGGTAAATGGTTCATACTTCTGTCCTGCCGATTACCCTTCTTGCGCAGGCAAAACCAATTCATTTGATACGCTTGCGATGGGCAAAAATAAGCACTACCACAATTCTGATAACAATGTGTATAGTACAGTCCCTCTTGTAGTATTTGGCAGTGGTTTTATCAGATTTGTTGGCCAATCATCTGGCTGGGGACGAGATACTGGCGTTGATGGAGTATTGGCAAATCAACCACTACTCGTGTCCGGTGGAAATTCAGTCTTTGGGGGTGATGGGGACCCAAAAAAAGGCAGCCGGGGAAATAGAAGTTTTGTTGCAAATAAAGGAAATGTCGCATACATTGGCGTAGTTAGAAATGCTACTGTAGCAGAAGCATCATTGGTTCTTAAGGCAATGGGCATGGAAAATGCACTCAATCTTGACTCTGGAGGATCAACCGCTCTCTGGGCAGGCGGCGGGTACAAGACGGGTCCTGGCAGGAATATTCCAAATGCAATTCTATTTGTGAACAAATAGTTTTTAGTTATTCGTTCAACGCTGAATGCTATCGATTCAGAGCAAATAATTTTAATAAATAGTTAACAATCCCATGATATTGGTAGTTGATGGAAGAAGAATCAGAACCCACTCTGACTACTCAGCATGACCACCCTATTTCTAATTTCTTTAAGAGTAATACTTCTGTAAAGAAAAGTAAGAAAGATGATGAGCTTATCGATATCCGTGTTGGGAACCCATTGAAGCGCATTACCCAGCTTTTAGAAGACATTAAGAATCAAAAGGCATTTACATTCACTTTTAAAGGCTCACTTGGAATCATGGGAGTTGCACTTGTAATAGGCTCTTTTGGAATCTTTGGAGGAACAAAGGCTTTTTGCCAAAAAGGCATTCAGACCAAAATTGGGATCATAAAAATACTTCGTTATCAGGACATGCAGCAAGAAGACTGGATAGATTTTGTGCCAATTATAAATACTTTTTTCAAAAAGGGCCTTATTAATCGCAAGATATTAGTTGCTTCTGACAACACAACATACAAAATTATTCACGATAAATCAGTAATAATTGATCCATCAAATGCCTATATCACAGGCGCTTTAGACTCCTGTTCTAACACAATTACTGTCGAGAATCAGAATGGAATTGAGGCTATTTAAGCAAAAATTTGACAAAATTTCGAAAAAGTACTAACTTGGAATTAGTCTAAACTACGGAAAAAACGTATAAGGACTGTTGTTACCGCGGGATCAGTCAGCTAGAAGACGCATCTTTAGGAACATCGACAGACTGATAGTAGATCCATTTTGTTGGAAAGAAGCAAAGCTTGTGACATCTTGTTCCAGGCAGCGTTTGTATACAAAACAAAATGAATCAAAAAAATAAAAAAGGCCTGCAAAAAACAGGCCTTTTTTTAATGGGAAAATTTACCTACTTGCTGGATCTTGAAATTTCGCTCGCAGCATTTCTATACTACTAAGGGTTTCGGGCGAAAAACCATCGCTTGCATTTGTTTGCACCAACGGGGTGCTACCTATTGCTTGCAATGTCCACAAAGTTCTTAAAACTGAGTCTTGAAGAATTATTGGCTCTTCCGGATCAAACTTATCGTCAATAATGCGCTCAATTGTTCTTTCAACCTCATGAATCCTCCCAAATACCTCTGCTACGGTAAATGGTGGGCTGATAACCCTTCGGGGAAAGCTATCTGGATATCCTGAGGCCATCGCCATTTCAGGAACTCTTCCAAAAGCAAGTTGCATTCTACTAAATGCTTCAAAGTCTTCCTTTGTTGCCTCAAATCCCTCTCCTTCGTCCTTCACCATATACTCAAACGCTTCTAATGTTTCTGGGTCAATAAGTCCTAAATTTCTAACTGCATTTGGATTTGCAATTAGGCCTTTCCTAGCTGAGTTAATTACTGGAAGAGTTCTAGTTTTTAAATATGTTTTATCACCAATAAAAGGCGTTCCCTTAAAATATCTGTCTGCTCGAATAAGAGTACCGTTTGCTACAGCTCTAAGAGGCATGTTATTAAAAGATTCTGGCGTCCACAAACCCTCACTGTCTATTTTGCTCATGCATGCAATTCTATGAGCACATACATCGTCTGTCAATAATAAAAAACTTGACAAAAAACGATATCTTTTTAATACTGTTGGTGGTATGGAGGCGGGAGATAATAATTCATCAAGTACAGCAAATATAGTAGCTTTTTCTTGGCTAGTATCTTTGGTTATCGTAGCTGCTATCGCATATTTCGTGGGACGTTCTAGTGTGTCCACATCAGATAGTCAACAATTCGCTTCACTCTCCCCTTCACCTACCGCAGGTGCAGGAATAACTGCTCCACCGCAACAGCAAGTTGTCCAGAGCAATAATCCGTCCCTGAACGAAATTTGCCAGAAATCCGGCCCCTCACAAAAGAAAGATTATCTCGTGCCCTACATCCTAAAGGAAGGAGACAGCTTTGCCACAATTGCAGAAAAAGAATTGGAAGATAGTACAAGAGTCAGTGAATTAACGGCTCTTAACGATGACCAAAAGCAACTCGTGGTTGGGTCAACCATTTACCTCCCCCCTGAAAATATAAAGCAATCTTCAGGCCATATCGCAGAAATATCTGGCAAAATAGTCAAAAAAGATAATGCTTCTTGGCAAATTTCGTATGGAGGCGGAGAAAAAGGACCAGGTGTTCTTATGCCTGGCTTTTGGTTCAAGGATATTGCCGAAGCTGCAACTTTTCAATTGGGAGATTGTGTAACTATTCTTATTGATAATGGCGTCAAAGCCTACTCCGTTAAGAGATCTTCATAATTGCATGTTATAATTTCTGCCGTGAAACCAGAGTATTCAAATCAAACCCAGCAAAACTTTGTCATAGACGCGTATAGTCATGCTTTTAATCAGTTTACAGGAGATTTTGACTTTGCGCCTCAACACAAAAAAGACAGAAATCCTTACGTGGGTGCAGTAGCACCAGAGCATCGACCTGCAAAAAAGACTCATGTTAGTCAAAGAAGACCACATGCGGCACTTTTATATATTTTTGGCGAGACACAATCTCCTCCTCTCTATATCTCAGACATTGCAAGCATGTATGGCGTTTCGAGAGAATTAATAAAAAACGATGTAGACTACACTCTCAAAGCGCTATACAATAACTCACCAACATACATTCAGGAAAGCTATGATCTGGACGACATAATTAGTACACCTGTTCCCAAACCCGAGAGAAAACCTTATGTACCACCCTACCAAAGAGACAGATTAGACCCTAAGGGTGATCTAGAAAAACGTCTAAAAGACCCCGGATTAGCACGCTTGGAAGCGCAGCAAATCATGCAGGATCTTTCTGGGCCAGAGCTACTCTCCCTCAGAACAAGAGGCATTTTTGTTGATTCGATCTTCTCTATTCAAGAGGAAGCATGGGGAAAAGCCGTTTCCAGGAAGAGTAAATTGGCCTACAACATACTAGTAGATGCTGGGATAATTATGGCTGAAAGACCAAATATTGTTAATGGAAAACCGAAAGGTATGTATAGATTTGTTTTTCAGCAAGACCATGCACGCGCTGTTGCACTTTTAAAAGAGGTTGATCCTTATGTATCCTAGGAACCAGCGCCCGTGGGGTAAAAGTCTAGAAGATCAACTTTTATATTTGAGTCGACCTTCTCCACTAAATCTCTAAATTTACTAATATCGGAAAGTCCATCTGGACCCCTGTAATGATATGGGGTAACGGCTTTTGGCTTAAAGGCAATTACGGCATTTGCCGCAGTTTCAACGCTCATTGTATAAGGCAAATTCATTGGGATAAATGCGAGATCTATATTCTGTAATGCCTTCATCTCTGAGGTATCAGCTGTATCGCCTGCAATATAGATTCTTTTACCGGCCGCTTCAAGAACATACCCATTTCCTCTTCCTTTCGTGTGTGGAGATGTAGGACTTTCAGGCACGTTGTACATGGGAATTGCTTCAATAACGATGCCTCCTTGAGTTGTCTTTTCCCCATTAGGAAGAACCACAATTGTACCTAGAAGTTCTTCGCTAAATTTATCAGCAACTGCTTTGGGGGCAACAATGATTGTATCAGGCTTTGAAATAGCCTTAAGTGTTGGTAAATCGAAATGATCTGCATGAATATCAGAAAGCAATATGATGTCAGGATTACCCATGCCCTCATAGAGTTCTGCCCCTCCCACAGGGTCATTAAAGATGATTTGATTGGAAAGATTTAATATAAAAGAGGCATGTGAAATTGGGGTCACTTTATAGGGGCTATCCATATTCTCTTGGGTCATTTCGTTCTGTATTGCAGTTGCTGCCTTTTCTTCTTTTTGAGTAGGGTTACCAACCAAATAAAAGGCGACAATCCCAATTATTACTAAGGCAAGAATTCCAACAATTATTTTTGTCATTCTTCAATAACTCTCTCCATCATAGAGGAGATATCGCTTTTTACCTGGTCGTCTGTTTTTTGAACCTCGGGATGTGCAGAGGCCAAATGCATTTTGGCTTTATCAGTTAGTTCTTGCACTGCCTCCTCTTCGCTATTGGCTTCTATTGTCATTTCTTGAGAACATCCTTCTAATGGACAGGAAAATTTATATTTCATAATAACAATAATACTCTTTTTATTATATATTTATGTTCTCAAAAATGTAAGAAATTGATAAAACACTATCTTACATTCTCCCAATCTTCTTTGAGAATTCAATGATCCGCGGGTCTACCATTACATCATTTGGATATATCTTTTTTGTAACTACCATTCCTTCTAACGTCCTACAGCGACTAAGTGCAACGTAGGTCTGCCCATGAGTAAAGGGCGACTTTGAGAAATCTATGTTTGCCTTGTTAAAAGTCATGCCTTGGCTTTTATGTATTGTTATAGCCCATGCAAGCTTTAATGGATATTGTTTTAGAGTTCCTAGAACTACAGGCACAACACTTTGCTCTTCTTCGTCATATTCATACTTTATATTCTCCCACTCCTCCAAAGGGACAGTCACGATCTCATGAAATCCTGGCTCATCCAATCTCACTTTGATAGAGTCTTTATCTAATGATTCCACAAAACCCGAAGTCCCATTCACCCAACGTCTACCCTTGTCATTCTTAATAAAGATGACTCGAGCACCCTTCTTAAGTCGCAATTCCATTTCTACAGGAAGAGTTCTTTCCTCCGTCGGGAAATTTCCCTTAACGATTGCGTTATAGGTAAATAGAGGTCCTTCAATTTTATTAAGTTCTGAATCATTGATTCCTGCAACAACACTATTTGTAGTAGCAAGCGTAATAAATTCACGTCTCACCTTCTCATAATCTTTGACAACCACCCTGTCATTTATAAGACTCATGTCATTCATATCGACTTGTCCTACCCTAATTTTGTTAAGAAGTGAAATATATTGTTCATCTTTTTGTCTATATATGTGAGTTAGCTCGATAACGGCAAATCCAGAATCGGAAAAAGCATTTGCGCTAAAGAAATAAGGAGACTCAAAAAACTGACTAAAAACGTGCATTTCTTCGCGGGCAACAATAGGAGGAAGTTGATAAAGATCTCCGACAACAATCATTTGTATTCCACCAAATGGAAGATTTCTATCCTTACCATTTACCCTTAAGAATCTATCCAAAGCGTCAAAAAGATCAGCTCTAACCATTGAAATCTCATCAATAATAACGGCATCTAAATCCTTATAAACTCTTGAGTTATATGATCTGAACTGTGAATGAGGGTCTAAAAATCTTGGAGGTAGATGAAAAAATGAATGAATAGTCTGTCCTTTTACATTGATTGCTGCAAGCCCAGTTGGTGCTAGCACAACAGTTTTTTTCTTTGTAGTGTTTCTGAAATATTCAATGAGAGTAGATTTTCCAGTACCAGCTTTTCCAGTGATAAAAATATTGAGATTTGAATTTTCCATACTGTCAATACAGTCCGAAAATTCTTGACTCAACTCAAAAGACTCTTCATTCCCCGTAACAAGATCTTTTATTTTTTTTATGGTAGTTGTTATTGATGTCATCAAGAACAATAAGTATATCATTCATAAGTAATGCTCATGGCTTTAAGATAGGCTGCTATAATGTCATAACAATACAAATCCCACGCATCCCCTACTTTAAGACATCGCGATATAGAGTTGCCGCTATGGTCGCGCTTTCTGGAATTTCTGAAAATGAATTAGTAGCAGATCTTGGATCTGGAGATGGTCGAATCTCAATTGCCTTTGGCAAAATAGGCGCACATGTCACAGGCTACGAGTTAGATGAAAAACTTCTTGGAATCTCACAACAAGAAATAGTAAAAGAAAAACTTGAGAAAAAAATATCCATCAAGAATGAGGATTTCTGGGATGCAGATCTTTCGCACTATGATGTTATCGTGATATATCCTATGCCTGACATAATGGCACCTTTGGAAAAGAAATTACTCAAAGAACTTAAAAATGGAGCTCGTGTGCTTTCCAATTTTTATACGTTTCCTAATTGGAAATACTCAAAGTGCAAAGATAAGATTTATTTATACGAGTATAATAAATAACATGTTCATACCACACAAAATCCCTCGTTTTATGCTTGTAGGGCTTTCCGATCCTAGAGCTGACAAAGAAGAAATGTATTCAGATTTTGAAGAAGTGGAGAGTCTTGTTACAACATATGGAGGAACGGTCGAAGCAGCCCTCGTCCAAAATCAAACACGCGGCGCATCTGGCACATTTATTGGACATGGAAAAGTAACCGAGGCACTTGAAGTAATAAAAGAAAAAGAAATCGACGTTGTAGTTATAAATGTTGCAATAAAGCCAGGACAAATTCATGAACTTCTGTTGGCCTTTCAAAAGGCAAATCCTAATATTGTTGTTTGGGATAGGGTTAGTCTGATTCTTGAGATATTCTCAAAGAATGCAGCAACCATGGAAGCAAAACTGCAAATAAAGTTTGCGAAATTAAGACAAATGGGTCCAAGAATTTATGGTATGGGCATGGAGCTTTCAAATCAGGCAGCGGGAATTGGGGCAAAAGGTGCCGGTGAAACAAACACGGAGCTTATGCTTCGACATTGGAAAAATGAAAAGCATAAAATCCAAGAGGAATTAGCAGTCCTATCAAAACAAAAATTAGGACAAATTAATCATAGAAGACAATTGGGAGCGCCTACAATATCCCTTGTTGGCTATACAAATGCAGGAAAGACTACTCTATTTAATCGTTTATCAGGACAACATGACCTAGTAAAAAATGCTCTTTTTGCAACTCTTGATAGCACTGTTAATAAATTTTATCTAAAAAGTGCTCAACGTGAAGTATATATATCCGACACCATAGGTTTTATTAAAAATTTACCCCCCGAGCTAATTGATGCTTTTAAGTCTACGTTGCTTGAGACAATCCATGCAGACGTTGTTCTTCATGTGATTGATTGTAGTGATCCTCAAATGGAATCAAAAATAATTACAGTCGAGCAAATATTTGGTGATCTAAAAATAAAAAGAGAACACGTTATGTACGTTTTTAATAAATCAGAAGACTTAAAGTCAGACAAAGAGCAGATACTAGAACAGTATAAAGAATTCTCACCAACCTTCATAAGCGCTAAAAATGGCAATGGCATTGAGGCTCTTTTGAATGAAATTACAAAGCGCCTGCCCATTTCATCCTAGAGTCTGCTATAATAAGCTTCATGGGAAATTTCGGACGAGATAACAATTCAAGAGGACGTACCAGCTACAATGATAGAGGTGGCTTTGGTGGTGACCGAGAAATGTTCAAGGCGACTTGCGCAGATTGCGGAAAATCATGTGAAATTCCATTTAGACCTTCTAATGGTAGACCTGTCTACTGCAGAGATTGTTTTAAGAAAAATTCACCACAGGATTCCCGCGATGGAGGAAGAAGCAATTTCTCAAGAGATAGAGGAGATAGAGGCAGAAGCTCCCAAGATCGACCGATGTTTGATGCTACCTGTGATAACTGTGGAAATAAATGCCGCGTGCCATTCGCCCCACGAGAAGGTAAAGAAACCCTTTGCAGCAATTGTTTTGAGGCAAAAGGCGGAGATCCGAGAAGCACAACAAACCAAAGCTCACAAGCACTTAATGATATAAACGCAAAGTTAGATAAAATTTTAGAGCTACTCGCTCCTACTCCAAAGTCTCCTAAGAAAGAAAAAAATGTTGAGGCTATTACAGAAGAAGTAGAAGCTGAAGAAATGCCTCTAGAAGAAGTTCAGGCTGAAGAAGTTGAAGTTAAAAAGCCAAAGGCAAAGAAGAAAGTCGTAAAAGAAGCCTAACCCCTAACAACTCCCACCTGGGATGTTGACAGTAATCTTTTCAAATCCAAATGCAGTCAATATTGATGTTATTTGTTTTCGTCCGTTTTCACCTGCAGTTGTAAGTATCCCACCACTGCATGCAGCTGCTCGTATTGCATTCACAGCCTCGATTCTGGCATCGCTTTCTAAATTATTATCTGATCCTACGAGAAGACCTTGCTGTCTATCATATACACGCGTTTCGGATTCGTTAAGGCTTGTTGAAAGTATTGCTGGAGGAGGGAAATTGATCACAATTGATTTACCTTCAACTTTTACACTATCTTCAGTTAGATTTGCAAAATCAAAGCCGCCTACGACTTCCCCATGAGCAATTAGAAGAATTCTATTCCCAAAAAGAACTCTTTGAAAGACATTTCCACTCTCCCCTTTATCAATTATCTTTTCGATTGAATAAGAAGCTGTTTCCCAACGATTTAGATTCCTAATTTTTTCAATCACTGCTCTATCGTTGTATTTTTGTTTGAATGCAGAGGATAGGAAAAACCCTAGCACCCCTATTGCTAAGATAGGGAAAAGGATTATTAGAGCTATTTTCAACTTATTCATATATACAGTGTATCAGAATTCAAAAGGTGAATGAAATTTAGTAAGTGGGGTTTTCCTCGGAAAGTCCGAAGTGCCGCACCCTTGAGGGTACCCCATTTGCAGCAATGAAATCCTTACCGATATTTGTCGTCGCTCAGAAAGCTGACAACGTAGGATGTACCGATGACCTTGCCTGGTCCGCCAGCGACGAGAATAATCTCGGGCACGGGCTTCTGGCCCGGCTTAGATCTTCTTGTTGTAGTCCCGGATATGACGTAGCCGTCAAGCAGTGTCATTTCGACGGTTGCACCCATTACTTCCCCGCGAGCGGGGATGAGGGTTACAATCTCATCTCCGGGATGGATTGCAAAGCCATAAATGGCCTTGTCGTCTTTGCCGCAGATGAACCTCATGATGAGGATGCGCCCCTTCGCGTTGCCGCGAATGAGTGCTTCCGCCCATTTCATGGCTTCAGCTTCGTCCTGCGGCACATATTGGCGCAGCTGGTCACAGTACGTACCTGTGAGTTGGCGTGGTGGTTCTGGGATGAGGGTTGCGTAGATGTCTTCGACATCAACTTCTTTCTCATTCCCCGCAGGTGAGTCCTGCATGACAATAGTCGCAAGGATGATCGCTATAATAGCGCATCCCACAATAAGCAGCCTACACCGCTTTTCTGGCATGAACTTCCTCCACCTTTGTCAGTATCGGATACAAAGGCTTTCTCGTCAGAGACGATATCTCTCCAATGAGAAAGCCTTGTATGGATTCCTTGTAAATGTACGCTTTTCTCTATCACACGGATTGAGCATG
Source organism: uncultured Gammaproteobacteria bacterium (assembly GCA_964531275.1). Taxonomy (GTDB): domain Bacteria; phylum Patescibacteriota; class Microgenomatia; order Levybacterales; family GWA1-39-11; genus JAUSNA01. The sequence continues at coordinate 72,876 of CAZHDZ010000005.1, read as the reverse complement.
AATTCAAAAAGCTGTAAATTATAACATACTATAAGATGTTTTTCAAACTTTAATATAAAACTTTTGAACTTAAATTATTAAATCTCAAGAAGATATCCACTTACAAGAGGGCGGAGAATAGCTTTTGAGATTTCATACTTTGCCCACCTGGTATAGTCTCTTTCTGTAGGGTTACCATTTATTCTTGTGACATTTGTATTGTGGGTAAGATCTGCAAATTTTAAATCGATTGCTAGCTGGTTGCCAGAACCAGCAATTTTTTGTATCTTTCTAAAGTATGCTGCATGTGACCCATCAAAATCAGGCTCATGTGTGACAAGTCTTAATGCATCAATTATATGCGTGGGGCACCCCATTTCTAAAAGATCTTCAAAAGTTGTAGGAGAATCTTCTACAACATCGTGAATTATAGCCAGAAGCTTGGTGTCGTGGCCCTGAACTAGGTCCATAACTCCCATTGGATGATTGATGTATTCTACACCGGCTTTATCTACTTGCCCTAAATGGGCTTCATAAGCTACGGCAGCTGCGAGTTCTAGGGAAAACTCTACCATCTATTGCAAGAATTGTAACATATTTAAATTGACATTAAGACCACCTTAGCTCTACGATAAAGGCATGGGGATACTTGATAAATTAATGATATTTGCAGCTGGCAAAGAAGGAGAAGGAAAAATTCCTACACCAATAGCATCTGATCTTCCAAAGATTCTTATTGTTGAGGCTGATCCTGCATTAAAAGCACAATACATCCAACTTTTGCCGACAGACAAGTATACGGTTGGATCTGCTGTAAATGGTGCTGAAGCACTCAATATGCTTCTAACTTTTCAGCCAACTATGATCTTAATAGATCTAAATCTTCCCGTAATGGATGGCAAGGAACTACTTCATCATATAAGAGCCATTCCTGAGTATAAAATTACGCCCGTTCTTGTAATTTCAGATAAAGGTGATATCGACACTATAAGACAGGTAAAACTCTATGACGGGGCAAAAGGATTTTTGATAAAGGAAAATGTTACTCCTCAACAGACAATAGCAACACTTCTTGATCTGATGTAAGTTACCGAGTAGGAATATTTATAAAAGGAGTTCCTGCGGTAGCACTTGGTAATTTTCCGTCCCACTTCTGAACAGCTAAAAATTGTAAGTATTCTGGTGTAAGACTTCCACTGTCTCTTAGAATCTTCTGTGCATCTGCCTGACCCTGGGCTTGTGTCGTAGCTGTTGTTGCTTCGATTCTTGCACGCTCATAATTTTGCTGAGCTACCTGCTTTTGCTCGATTGATTGGTTGAAATCAGATGAAAAATCAAAATTAACAATATTAAAATCATCGACTATTACATTAAAGACATTAAGTCTTTCCTTTAAATGCTTCAAAGCCTCCTGCTTAACAGCTTCTCTCTTTGTAATAAGCTCTGTTGCAGTAAATTTTGCCGTTGTAGCCTTAAAAGCCTCTTGGATTGCGGGGTCGATAATTCTTTCTTTATACAATGACCCAATATTTTGATACACAACGACTGCTTTTTCTGCTCTCAAGTGAAAATTAAGTGCAATAGTACTTTGCACTTCCTGAAGATCTTTTGATGCGGCTCGTGCATCCACTTGCTCTTTCTGCGTACGAGTCTCCATAAGAGTTATACCCTCAATAAATGGAAGTTTAAAATTTAATCCTGGATTCACAACTCTATTAACAGCTCCAAATCTTGTAATTACCCCAACATTTCCAGCTTCAACTACAGCAATACATGAAGCGATAATCGCGATTATAAAGATAATAACAACCGCAACGCCAATTAGTTTTGGGAGATTTGCTTGAATGTTCATTTGAAGGGAATAATACCACTAATTTAACCCAATTGCCACTTACGTTCTGTTTTTATCATGCCAAACACCATCACCGTAAGCGTCTGTTTTTTGCCAGAGAACTTGATCATTCCTTTCTGAGAAATGCAAATTAGCTCCATAAAGGTCGTCAGGAATTTTTGTTTGCACTTCCATTGCACCAAATCTACTCACTATCACGTATTCCTTCTTTGCAATCATTAGGGTAACGCCTGAAAAGCCTTCTACAGGATGAAAGCTTTCAGGGTGTATTGGGTAAATTCTTGGAGTTCTTTTTCCATCAAGAAAAGTACGAGGAGGCTCCCAATGATCTCCAAAAATTTCGTCTTCGGCACTATTAAGAACCCTCGAAAGTAATCCATATGCTTCAAGTGAGTTACTGCACGCAGGCATTTCACTTACCCTAGCAAGTACTGACATAAAACGATCTTGACGTGGAGGAATTCCTTCTTCATTTAACATCCCGATATTATAGATTCAAATAAAGATGTTGTATAGTAGATTGTATGAGAAAGATTTTATTAGCCACTCTCCTTTTTCTATTCTTTCTATTCCCTAAATCTTCATTTGCCGCAGACATTCTAACTACAGACAAACTCATTACTGTAGATATAGGAAAGCAAAGACTTTACGCGTGGGAAGGTGGAAGAATACAGAAGGAATTTACTGTTTCAACAGGAATGCGTTACACCCCAACCGTAAAGGGGAGCTTTAAAATCTACATCAAGAACGAAAAGCAAAATATGAAAGGTAACTACCCACCGTATGAGCCTTATTTTCTAAAGGATGTTCCGTATGTAATGTTCTTCAAAGGCGCATATGCAATTCATGGTACCTACTGGCACAATAAATTTGGATCACGTGCTTCCCATGGATGCGTTAATCTTCGAGTTGAAGATGCTAAGTGGGTCTATGACTGGGCTCCCATGGGAACCCGAGTTGAAGTCTTCTAATTGTTAAAAGGTCCGGCACCCGCAGCTATGAAGCCACGGGCGCCGGAAAAGATCTGCCTGGATGAACGCTACCTCTTGGACCTACGTCCCTGGCCGAAGCCAAAACCGATAGTAAGCGCAGCGGCAATTGCACCCACCATCATGAGTAGGAAGCCAGCCCCAACAGGGGTCGACATCAACTCGATCATGCCCGTACCCGCACTCGGCGGCTTCGGAACATTACTCGGTGGAGCAGTTACAACCGGCGTTGCCGTCGGTGGGGTCGTTGGACCCTGGGTCGGTGGCAACGTAGGCGTTGCCGTGGGCGGTACCTGCGTACCAGTCGGCGTAGCCGATGGTGTCGCGGTGGGCGACTGTGTTCCCGTCGGCGTGGCCGATGGGGTCGCGGTAGGCGGAGGCGACGTCGGAGTCGGCGGCGGTGGCAACGTAGGCGTTGCCGTCGGCGACGGTGTCAGAACCGGCGTAGGTGTTGGCGGTGGCGGGGTCGGTGTTGGCTGCCTGCAGTTGGGATTGTCAGCAGTAATGCCGACTCCTTGTGCAAGCATTTCAGTGCCATACTCTGCACCACCTGCGAGGTGTCCGAGTGGAGCTCCCAACCATCCCACGAGGGGATCGAATTGGAGCTTGCACACGCTGTTAGGAACGTTCACGACTAGCGTGACAGACGATCCCGGCTTCAGGGTCACGGGGCCGGCAGTGCCGACCAGATCTTGACCCTTACCACACTGGCTGATAGGCGCGCAATCGTACGTGTTGTACGCGAGGAAGTATACCGAGCACGTTGCCGTGCCCTTGTTGGTAATTACTCCTGTCGCGAACGCCGTATATGCGAACCCGAAGTCATCCTGGCCGTTACAGCCAGGGGTGACCCTAGGGTCACTGACCGGTACTGCGCTGGCGGTTGCCAGCGGGCCTGCACCTGCAGTAGCCGCGATGAACACGGCAACCAGGAGCGCAAGCCAAGGACGACGTGAGGGTTTTTTTGTCAACCCAACCTCCTTCTTTCCGCTCATCCTTTCCGGCGAGCGCAAACGCAGGCAATCTTTTACCTCAATTTGCTCTCGCCGAAAAATAACAGATTTTTAAAGAACAGCTTTGTCCATATCCATAGCACGCAAAAATTGCAAAACAAGTCTGCAAATTGCTATGGGATAGAAAAGCTGTCAAATCATATCATAAAAAGGTCAAAATACAATGAAATTGACATAAAATTCTTACAAAGGTAATATGGGGTATGGGACTATTAAATAAGCTTGGATTTGGATCAAATAAGCCTCAGGAGACACCTGCTACGTCTCCTGCCGCCCCACCTGCTGCCAAAATGAAAAAGATTCTTGTCGTGGAAGACGATGAAGCCCTACGCAATTTGTATGTAGAAGTGCTAAAAGCAGAACAGCTTGAGGTTATTTCAGCAGAAAACGGCCTAAAAGGACTTGAAATAGCACAAGCACAAAGACCCGACATTATTCTGTTGGACCTCATGATGCCTGTCATGGATGGCAAAACTATGCTCAGAACCCTAAGAGGGCTTCCTGGATTTGAAAAATTGCCTGTAATTATATTAACAAATGCAGGAGATATAGACTCGATACGAGAGACAAAGCTTTTTGGAAATGCGAACGCATTTCTCATAAAATCAAATGTTACACCTCAAGATATTATTCAAAATGTAAGGACATATGTCTAACCCATGAGACTCCTTGCCCTTCTCTTTTTTATAACAACAGCCCCTTTTGTCATACTCCTTGCAACCATTTCCTACGGCGGTATATCTACCACCACAATCAAAAACGAGTTGTCACAAAGCGGCCTCTATAAAAAAATAGACTTTCCCCCTATTACATCAGGCTACATTAAGGGAAAAGTTGATAGGGCCATTGATGATTCCGCCTACTGGATAACGGGCAAAACCGAAAACGTACCGACAATTTCCTTTAAAGATATAAAAGAGGAATTCTTAGCCAAAAACCCAGACATTCAGGAATCATTTGACGACTTTTCAGAAATCCCAAGCGAGGTCGATTCATCAGATGGCAATAGCACTCTAGAAGGTAACCCACAGGAATTCATAAAAACGCTTCAAGAAAATGATTTTTCGTACCCTTTGGGAGATGCCCTTGCAGGACTTAGACTTGGTCATACTATCGTATCCATTCTTCTTCCAGCACTAAGCATTCTTATGGTTCTAAGCATTATTGTTATAATTATAAGATCACCTGATAATAAAAGCCGTTTTCGCTGGGTTGGAATTACATTTCTACTAAGTGCGATAGGTGGATTTATTCTTTTCCACATTGCACAATTTGCCTCTGTTGGATTATTTACAGTTTTATCAAAAGATGCTAGCGGGATGGTTGCTATCATACTCCCTATTATTGAGCGGGTTGCGATGTTGTTTATTGCAAGGCAAGGAGAAATCCAAACATTATTCTCATTTGCGGTTGGTGTATTTGGCGTGGTCTGTTTCGCATCCTCTTTTGCATTCCAAGGGGATGCCATTAACAAACCACAGCCAAAACAGAAAAAGAAATCTACTTAATCAATGTAAATCCTCCAATTAGTGGAAGGGGTTTCATTGCTCCATTTGAAGCATTAATAATACCCATTACAAAGAATACTAGGACTGCGATATTTCCTATCGGGAGTACTAAGAACCATCCCAAGAAAGGAACTACGCCTCCAATTACCTGTACTGCTATTGCGAATATCAAAAGGATAAGTCCTTGATTTGCATGATATTTAGCGAATGTTGATTTCGGTGCAGCCAAAAGTGGAATGAAAAATAGGATGTAAGCCAAAATCGCCATTGTTTTATTCTGTTGTGCGTCTGTTGTTGCCATAAATTAATTCACCTCCTTTTCTTTAATTTTCTTCATAAGAATTATCATTATTTTCTTCGTTGTAACTCTGGTCCGTTGTCTCTTCTGCAGAGCTATCATATGAGCTGTCATATTCCTCATAGGTCTCGTCCGTTGCATCATAACTGGAATCCCCCCCGTATTCGTATTCATATTGGCCATCCTCTTCTGGAGTGGGAGTTAATTCGCCTACGTAGAGACCATCTAAATATTCTTCTCCGCTTTCCTCGGTGTATTCTGGCACTTCATAATCTCTTGACTGAACTTCCCCTATATCCTCAGCAACCCTGTATCCCTCTTGCCTAGCGGGCTCTACCTTGTCTAATTCATGTTGGATATCTTCACAGTTGTCTCCCCCCAACTCTACACACATGGTATAGGCCGCATTTCCTAGTTCTATTGTGGCGTCTGCCATTTCATCAAATCTCTTCTTTAGAGATGCCTCATCCAGCTCTTCAAACCCCATTACCTTCAAAAGCTCCACTCCAACAACTGACCAAACAGCATTACTTAAAATCTGCTCCTCATCAAATGTCCCACCATCTCCATAGTCATCAGGTAAAGCGATTGGATCATCGTCGGGTCCACTTGTCGCTTCATCCTCAGGTGCTTCCATATTGTCGTACTGATCAAGATTTACAGCATCCTTAACTTTCTTTTGAAGAGCATTATGAACTTCTCCATCCTCTATACCCATTCCCTCCATTTTTTGCAATGCTTTTGCGGCATCAATTGCAGTTGCATTTGGATCATCTAAGGTCTCAGCACCCTCTTTTTCAGTTATTTTCTGAGCTTGTTCAATCAATGCTTCATCTAGTTGTGAATCATCATCAAGACCAACTATCTGAATGTCTTGAAGAGCAAGGATAACGGTCTTTAGATCTGAATTTGGGTTAGCGAGAATTTTTTTGGCCTCTTCTGCAACCAAATTTTTTGCTTTCTGTATGCAATTTTCTCCTATTGAATCGTAACCCATAAGCTGAGCGCCTTTGGCAAAGCCCAAATAATCAGATGCGCTCAATCCCTCCTCTTTGCAAACTGCCTCAAAATAGCCCTGCCCTGTTTCGTATGCGTATGCCTGTGGAATCAATGATACTTTCTTGTTGAGCTTTTGATCGATCGCAAGAGCCGCAAATAGTTCGTATGGAGGTGGCGACTTTTTTGAAAGAATCTTTGCTATAGCATTTTTAGCCTTGGCAAGATCTGATTTTTTCAGAGCTTCACCTTTAGAAAGAAGCACGGTAGCGCTTTCCATAACAATTAATGAATGAGCATTATTGGATTTAAGAGCTAACCTGGCATAATCTGCCTGGTGTTTTCCGGTAGTATCGAATACATACGCTCCTCCCGTTAGTATTCTTGCAGGTAGATAATTTTTACTCTCGAGACCACGTGCTATTAAATTGGGGGTTAATGTTGTTGCTTCAGAATCTATTTGCAAGACTTGCGAAGCACTTGTTATATGAAGGTCCTTCTCAACATCAACATCAACACCATTTTTCTCCTGACTTTCCGAAAAATTAAATGCCAGCGTTACTGGTTTTGCGAAATTCAATTTTGCTGGACTGACTATTACACCCGATGTAGGGTTTGAAGTATTTTTGTCTTTATAGAAAGGAATTAATTTAACTAAAGTTTTTTCTTTTAATGCGTTTTTAGGAATTTGAAGTGAAATTCTAACGCCTTCTCGATTTACTATTGTCACAACTGAATCTTTCGAGGGGTCAATGGTCATCTGACGAGCACGGCTCATGTCAGCTTTTGGCCTTGTAACTTGAATTTTTTGACTTATGAAAGGGATCTTTTCCCAAAAATTTACATAGTAAGCAGCAGAAATAGCACCGAGGATAAGAGTAACAATTGCAAGAGCAATTATGAGTTTGCCAACATGGGCATTACGTGGGGATTTAAAATTGGTCTTTTTGGCCATGTGAAGATTAGTAGTCTTCTGAATAATCTGTAACAGGCTCTTCACCTGTCATAGAATCCCCGCCCTTATACTGCTCCATCATTTTATTCAGTTCATCTTCGCTCATTCCACTTCCTTGCATCATTTTTGACATGTCTTGGAACTCAACTTCTGCTGGAGGTGTAAATAAACTATCTGATACGACGGAAGGCTTACACTTGTCTTTATATTCCTCAAGGTCCTTTATGAGATTGTCTGCCTCATTTGATTCTTTGCTGTTCATGGAGTCTCCCTCGTCTTTACTTTCGGGAATCTCCATCATAAATCCTTCTTTGCCCTTCCATGAGTATATCTTTCGATCTTTCATGATCATGCTTCCCGTCTGTTCTGGATCGGAAGATTCCATGTCAGCGCGAATTGCACCATTCTTAATGTAGTATTTGGACTTTACATTTTGAGCATCAACATATTCGCATTCAAGACTTACTGATTTTGTGAGTGCATCTTTAATTGAGGTCACTGCATTACTACCACTCATCATGCTTCCCATCTTGTCCTTATTCATCATGAAAAATCCCCCAACTGCCACAACAATTACACCAACGACAATAAGAACAATAACAATGGGTGGGAATCCTTTTTTTGCGGTTGCCATAAGGTACATTTAGCATAATCAAATGTAAGATTTACTGTCAAGAGATCAATCTTCATACTTCGTATGCAAGATTTACTGTCAAGAGATCAACTTTTGGCAGATTTATGGTGTAATTTTGTCAGGATTTTATCAAGCGGCCCTATTTGACGGGCTATATCATGCTTTGAATGAGTGAATTAAACATAGCACATACAGGACTTGCCGTAGAAACAAGAATGGGCGGTGGTCCAACTAATACCGTAGCAACGGATATGGATCTAATGATCGAAAGTTACTCGCAAGTAACAGCTGAAGGTGCAGTTGGCGCTTATAGACATGCCCAGAGCATCCAACCACTTCTTACTGTAGATAGAACTAAGAGCGAGATAGACAGCCTTAAAGCGGATATTGATGGTGCAGCGACAAAACCTTTCGAATACCGGCTTAACAATATTCCTTTCAGAACTATCAGTGTAGGCAGCGAAGGCGATAAGGAGTTAGACAAAACTGGATCATCAGCCCCTTCCGCTAAAGGAGAGTATGGCCCTTTGGATGCACCAAAAAAAGACAAAATCAGTGATACGGTCGAAGGAACAAACGCTGCTCTAAAACTTAAGCCAGGCGCATCATCGACCCTCACAATAAGCTCAAGACACGGTCTTCGACCTGTTTTACCTGGTACTCATTACATCATGAGGCTTTCAGGTCCTCCAGAGGCAAATGGTGTGATGGACTACAATCTTCCAATTGAGGAAAATATAGAAAGGCTTGCAGACAAATTTCGAATGCCGAAATCCAGCGTTACCCTTGCAATGCTAGAAGCTTCAGGAAAACGTGCTCCATTTAACTCTCCTATTATTGAAGGGGCAAAAAGAACAGGCGCCCGAGTACTTGAATTAGAAGCAGGTGATTTACTACCCGGAGTACTATCTGTTCTTCCACTTGAACTTCACGATAAAGGTGTATTTTTAGGTGCCGGCAGAACAGGAAGAGAAGAGAACTCTGAGGTAGCAGCAGCTGCAAAAATAACGGGAGGATTCATTCAAGTAAAAGAATATAGTGAAGATCCGCAAACTCTTGAGCAAAATCCAGTTCACGGCGTGGACTTTCTAGTACCAGGTGGTGCTCATGAGACACTGGTCAGCCTTACCGCAATTACACCTGATAGATGGCTAAATATTCCTCACATCAAAGATGAGGGAAGTGCAATTACTACAAATACATGGGTACTCTCCTCGCAAGGCATTCGAGTCCTGGAACAAGTACACTATATACGTTGATTTATTTTTTCTTTTTCTTGTCGGTATTTCTGAGGGGAGGAAAATAGTCTTTAAATAGAAAGAACAGTACATTTACTATTGATCCAAATACCAGAACCCACGTAAGTAATTCCAAATTGGTCAAGGTTAAATATATATCCCGCACTACTTTACTCGGCTCAGTAAAAATATACCAAGAGTGAGTTCGTTGGACTTTACCCAAAATAACGCCAAAAGAAATGATGTAATTAAGGACAATATACAAAATTTCTTTTTTTATTTCTGGGAATCGGAGCCTTTTAAATATGAGAGCAATGGGCTCTAGCGAATATACGTATGTCATAACACCAAACGCTGTTAAGACAGAGAATTGTACAAGAAGAATAAGCTGCTCTCCCATTCCTACTCTGAAAAGCTGATAAGGTAAGTGCTGAAGATCAGTTATGAGATAAATTGTGTTGGGCAAGAATAAAAGCCAAAAGAAAAAGACAATAAGATGTACAAAAATATTAAGCCTTCTCCTTAGAACTACTACGAGTAATATTGGAATGAATGCAAGAACAACGTTAAAAAGCATCCATGAAAAATTGTAGGCAAAGAAAGTCACGAATTTAATCTTACCCTATATTTTTCATTAAAATCAACTTTCCATTTGGGTCATAACCAACTATTCCCTCGCCAATAAGCTTATCTATATGTGCTTGCGCAGTGATTTCGGCTGCGCTTCCGAAATACCCATAGTATCCTTTAACCAAGCTATGCACACTACTAACACCCCTTGCGATGAGCCTAACCATGCCCTGTTCACGCCTTATGACCCTCTCTGTATATGTATCTATTTTTTCTGAAACATTGAAAATCGGTTGTCCATGTCCGGATAGAAGTAATGTAGGCTGCATTTCTTTAATTCTTTCAAGACTATTGACATAATTCCGTATTCCCGCCGATACCAGCACTGAATCTGCCCCTATTACTGTATCACCAGTGAACACCACTCCAGTTTTCGTGTCCCTCACGACAAGACTATCTTGGGTGTGCCCAGGAGTTGGAATAATTTCCAAAGATCTTCCTCCCAAATCAAACTTTCGACGCTTTAACGCTGTTCCATTTCCTCCATGAGACTTACTTTCAGCTATTTTTTCTATAGCCTCAACCCCACCATCATGGTCAAAATGCGAATGTGTCACAACCACCAATCCAATTGGGGGAGCTCCAATCCGTTGCCAAGTGTCAGCAAACAACTGGATTTCTTGCTCTGTTCCCATTCCGGTATCAATAATTGCAGCTCTTTTTCTCCCTTCCACAATATAGAAATTTGGAGTACCGGTCCCTTCCCACCCGTCATTACCTACAGTCATCTGGGTTATGCCATCTGCAACTTCATAAGCTACAGCTTCGTTATGCTTTGGAATTTCAAACATTTGGGAATAATAGCACTAAAGAGGGAGATCTACAATAAAAGACGCACCATTTCCAGCCTTACTCTCCACAGAAAGCTTTCCCTTATGGGCCTCTACTATTTGTAGGCAAATATAAAGACCTACTCCAAGCCCAGAGTATTCTTTTGAATCAACTGCTCTTTTAAATTGCTCAAATATCATTTCCTGATCTACCTTTTTAATTCCTATTCCATTATCTTTAATACGCATATGAGCGGTTTCCCCTTTTTTCTTAACTGTAATTAGAATTGGCTTCCCCTTCCCATATTTGATCGCATTGGATAACAAATTTGCGATAACTTGCTCTATCCTGATTTTATCCCACATCCCAATAATCTTATCGTCCATATCTACTACCACTTGGATCTTGGATTCTCTCAAGCGCGTTTTAAAGCTTGAAATAACCTCTTTTGTAAGTGCTACCAAGTCTATTTTTTCCTTCTCTATTTTTAGCCTTCCGGTTGATGCCACCGATACATTCAAGAGATCATTGATAAGTCTTGCCATTCTATGACTTTGCCTACTACTTAGCTCTAGCATTTTTATAATTTCTCTAATCTCGGGAGAATCGCTTTCAGTTTTCTGAATTTTTTTTATAACTGCCTGTATATTAAGAAGGATTGATGTCAAAGGCGTTTTAAGCTCGTGAGACGCTACTGATAAAAATTCGTCCCTGGTTCTTAATGCCTTTTGCGCTTCTAAATAAAGCCTAGCTTTATCAACCGCTGCTGCAGCTCTATTTGCTAATTCTTCAATAAATGGTAGATCATTTTCTGAATAAGAGAACTTTGGGTCCATTGACGCAGTTGTCAAAACACCAATTGTTTGACCACGACTAATTAGCGGAACAAATAGGTGTGAGTTAAGACCTAATTTTTGTACAGTCTCGCGTTCTTCCTTTATTTTTGATACTTTCTTGAGCCATGATGGGGTAGCTTTTTTTATTAGAACGGTCTTGCTATTTTTGGCAGTGTCATATATAGCTTCCTTATTAGACGGGTTTGGGAGGAATTCATACATTTTATCTGCAAGTTTTTGTTTTTTTCGATCCGCAACTCTTACTGCAACCCGAGACATTTTCCTTCCATCAAAAATATCGATAATACAGAAATCAGAAACTCCAGTTACGATAAGCTCAGCTACGGTCCCAAGCGTTACATAATAATCAAGAGATGATGAAAGAACTTTACTTGCTTCGGATAAAAAGAGTATCTTGTCAGAAACAACGTATGGCATTTGGCACTAGTGTAACACTCAACAAAAATATTGCAAATTTGCTCATTATAGGATAATTGTTGTAGAATACGCGTAATATGGCAGTCGTTGAAAATGGCGGACAACCAGCATTGCCTAACTCATTCCCCGAAACAGAAGGCTTGCAGGCAAAACCTCCAACCGAAACCTATCTGGGATCACCACCTCTTCCTACAGACGTGCCAGAAAAAAAAGTTAATCACGGGGTTACTGGATTGGGGGCACCAAAAACTGCCCATAAATATCTGAGATCCCTAAAAAAAGGAAAGGCTTTAGAAGAACTTTACCTGGGAGACGGGGATTACGCAGAGGTAGATCTTTCTCAGGCAGAACAATATGTTAGGGATCGCTATGATTTAGGAAAGAGTCCCTATGTTGTGTTTAGTGCAGGTGGAAGCGATGAAATACTAGAGCGCTTAGTATGGGCAATGCCTAATCCACCTACTACTACTCGCATACTCACTCTAGGCCCATGCTTCCCAAACCTTGTTAACTTCGCTGTTAGATTAAGAGGTGCTAATCCAGAAAATTCATTTCTCAGATATGGTCCTCTTGATGGGCCCAAAGAGTCATCTCTCTACAAACCGTTATCCGAAAGAATAGACCCTTCCATTAAATGGCTTAAAACGAAAAAGAGAATTGGAAGAATGAAAAACGGAGAAGAGGATAGACAAATTGTGTATTTAAATACTCCGAATAATCCAACAGGAGATATACTTCCATATGAAGGTCAAAGAGAAATAGTCAGAACATGCGCGGAGCTAGGAATCCCAGTAATAATTGACGGAGCTTATGGTGATTTTGTTGATGACAAATTCTCACCCGCACATTTCACAAAAGAATTCCCAAATGTAATCTACCTGGACTCTGGATCGAAAGGCAAAGGCATGGCAAAAACAAAAGTCGGTACTGGAATAATGTCACCTGAAGAAGGAAAAAAATACGATAGCGTCAGAAGACCGCTTGATTATGCAGATCCAAAACTTGACATCCTTAATTACGTATTAGAACCTGAAAGCCTTAAGGCTTTTCTGGAACCCATGCGAAAGGAAACCAGAAAAAGAAAAGAATTCACAATGAATGTAGCTGAGGAATTAAGAATATCAACCCTTCCAACACATGAAGATACCCCTACTTTAGTATTTGATGGGGGTTATGAAAATTTTGTCACAGAACTTAGCGCAGAATATGGAATTGTACTAGCCTCTGGCAAAACATATGCACTAACGCATCGAGGAATTAATAGCGATAGATTTGGGAGAATGACAGTTCTACCGATACAAGAAACGAGAGAGGTACTACGAATGATGAGGGCTGCTATTAACGCAGCTGCCTAGTTTATTCTCTGATTGTATATCCAAAGCCTCTCACACTTTTTATAAGCTTCTGCTCGTGCCCTGAGTCAATTTTTTTTCTGAGGTATCCGATATATACATCAACTACTCTACTTTCTATTTCGGGTGAGTATAGCCATATGTGGTCTAGTATTGCTTCCCGAGAAAGAACTGCCCCTTTATTAATAATTAGATACTCAAGTAGCTTAAATTCCTTTGCAGTAAGCGGAATATCTTTATTCCCTCTTTTTACATCATATGTTGAGGTATTTACGGTTAAATCTCCTATTTCAAGGACTGGAGTTCCCTGTTGCTTAAGCCTTGTTCTGACGCGAGCCAAAAGCTCATCGATTTCGAATGGCTTTGAAATATAGTCATCTGCTCCAAGATCAAATCCCCTCACGACTTCACGGGAGGTATTTTTTGCCGTAAGAATTATTATTGGCAAATCCGGGTGCATTTTCTTAACCTCTTCGCATACCGTCTCACCCGCTATACTTTCTAGTCCAAGATCAAGAACTACAAGATCTGGCTTGGCATCTTTAACCATCTTAATGGCCTTTGCACCATCGGGTGTTCCGGTTACACTATAACCAGACTCCTTAAGAGCATCTAATAGAAATTCCCGAATATTCGGATCGTCTTCAACTACTAAAACTTTATATATCATAATTATGCTTCAAGAGGATAAATGACAGGCATATCATTGTACAACATGCCTGTCAAATCACCCTGTCTGTGCCCCTAAATTTAGTTTTTTCTGCTCACAGGATCAACCGGTGAGCTCAGAACATTCCAAAAACTCTTTACAAGGTTATGTACTGGCTTCTCGACTTCAAATGCTACTCCTAAAAATGACTTCTCTTTTTGTCTTTGTGACTTAGGAATATACATTGCTTGATAGTGTCTTTGATGTCGTATTTGTGACATACATACATGTTAGTTTTGAAAGGTTAATGAAATTGTAAGAATAGGTAAGAAAATTGTAAGAAGAAATTCTTTCAGAATTTACTTCTTCACTACGTGTAAGAAAAATTGATTCTCAATTTATCTCTTGGCTACGCTAAGAAAGACAATTTCTTTACTTCACAAAGCTGCGCTTTGCTTCGTATAAGAAGAAATTCTTTCAGAATTTACTTCTTGACTACGTGTAAGAAAAATTGATTCTCAATTTATCTCTTGGCTACGCTAAGAAAGACTTTTTCATTCTTGGGGGTTTCGTCATTTCAAGGAAAATTTAATAACAATAAAAGTGGCGGTTATGCGCGGATGTATGAGAGATGAGTGAAATGCAACGAAATTTTGAATACGGGGAGTGCAATCCGGCAGAGTTGGGATACTTGCTCCGACAAGAAAGTATCGTTATTATTACCACGTCATGCGTAAATGCTCCATGGAATAATCCATTGTCACTCCAACCTTCTTTCGAGGGTTGAACATATTCTCTGGATCAAATATTTTCTTTGTCTCCACAAATAATTCATACACTTTAGAACCATACATTTGCCTTAAATATGGCGTCCTTACAAGCCCATCATTATGCTCACCAGTTATGGACCCTCCATATTTAATTACAAGTTCGTATACCTCTTTTGAAATTTGAGGTATAGCATCTCTAATGTGCTTTTTAGTGATATCAACGAGTGGAATTATGTGGAAATTCCCATCTCCAACATGTCCTGCAACTGTATATATAAAGTCTTTATGCTTCTGGATAATTTTATTCACCTGAGGCATGACTTCTGCAATATGTTCTGGCTTTATAACAAAATCATCGATAAATGGAGCGGTATGCTTATTCTTTATTTTCTTTCTGAGCAAGTTAAAGCTTTCTCGTCGAATTAACCAATACTTCTCTTCTTGCGATTCAATTGCAACTTTAAGTTGTGGATGCAATGGAGCAAGCTTAGCTTTAAGATCTTTCACTTTTTGCTTTAGTTCTTCAGGATCATTGCCGGTAAAATCAATTTGTACAACTAGCTTTGGCAGCCCACTTCTCATCACCATCATAAATTCTGGGAAAAATGCAATTCCGCTACCAATAAATCCTTTAGCACCCAATTGCTTTGCAAATTCTGGGAAGTACTTAAGTGCAAGCTTTAAAGTATTGTCGTCATATGACTCGAAGCTCTCTGGCTTAAATGGAAGCGCGATATTGATTATTTCACCCAAATGCTTTAGATCATGAAGAAAAAGAATGACCATTTCTCTATGCATGTGCATAGGAACAAGTTCTATGTCAGCTTCGGTCATAAGTCCAAGAGTACCTTGAGCACCAACCCACAACTGAGTTAGATCAAAGGTTTTTTCTTCTTTATTCCATACATTCCATAGTGAATATCCTGCTGAATTTTTGGAAACTTGTGGCTTTGCATCCATAATGAGGTCATAATTATCTTTTATCAGTTTGTACATTTTTCTGTAGATTTCCCCTTCTACGTCCTTTTGCTCCATCTTTTTCTCAAGTGCTGCTTCTGTAATTTTTTTAATTTCATAAGTGTTCCCATCTCTCAGAACAACCTTTATTTTCTTTACATATCGCTCTGTCTTTCCATACTGCAAAGATTTTTCTCCTCCCGAGTTGTTATTTACGATCCCTCCCATCGCACAAAGCCCTCGAGAGGCCGGATATGAGGGAAAGAGAAGACCCTCTCTTGTTGTTATCTTTTCAAGATCCCGATAATAGACACCTGGTTGGGTCGTAATGGTCCTGTCATTAATTACAGGTGTTGCATTGAAGTACTTGGTAAAACTTACAATTATAGAATCGTTAATTGATCCTCCCCCCATGTCAGTCCCAGCAGACCTTCCAGTGAGAGACAAATGAGGGTGTTCTTTTTTGTTTTCCGCAACAAATTTAACAAGATTTTGGAGGTCGGAAATATTTTTTGGAAAAACAACAACTTGAGGTCGGACTTCAAAAAGCGATGCATCATGGCTATATTCAGTTAGAGTTGTAGAATCTGTTACAACGTCTCCCTCAATAACCTTAGCAAGAGCAGAAAGCAATTTGGGATCCATATTATTTACCTTACTTAACTATGATGCAGGAATTGGAAGCTATAAGTCAAGAGCTATGATCCGGTCACAGCTGCTATCGCCGCTCCTATAAGACAAGCATTATTTTTCATCTTTTTTGTATATATCAGTTGTATTGGTACGGGGATCTCTCGAGCAAAATACTGCTCTAATCTCTGAGTATAACCGGGGACATTAAATACCCCACCATGAAAAACAACTGCTGTTTTTTGAGGATTATCATGGAGGGAAAATACATCACTTATACCCCTTACTATAAGTGCAGTTGCTCGGGCTGATTCATCATAAAGACCCAGAGATGTCTCGTCTTGCTTTTGGGCTAAACCACTAATTTCTTGACCCGTTGCACGCTCACCTCTTATTTTTTTATAGATTGTCTCAATTCCTGCCTTACCAGAAGCAACCATTTCCAAACACGGCTTATCATTCTCAAAGACTCCACACGGTTTATCTAGCCGATGAGTATTTAGGTCTTCAGAAAGTGGTATATGCCCTGGTTCTAGTGCAAAAATATCCCCATTATTCAATAGTGCAGCACCAAAGCCACTTCCTGAAATTATATAAAGAACATTCTCAACTTCGGGGAAGGCATTTAGTGCTTCAATCGCACCTGCTTTAAGGCCTGCAACTGCATCGTTATCGACCGTTGGGTGTGAAAATAACTTACCAAAATCCCTCTGGTACATAGCTTCAAATTCATTTTCAAATTCTCCCACATTTGGACCCTTTTGAAGGACTGTACCTTCTAATGGACCGGCAAATGAGATTCCCACACGAAGGTTTTTAGTAAGCGCTTGATTGGCAACTTCTTCAAGAAAAACTAAATATCCTTGTCCTCCGTCACTCTTATGCACCATCAACTCCCCGCTAGACTTGACGTTTCCATCATGAACTGAGTATATTTGCCCCGCAATCTTATCCCCGCCAATATCTACAGCAAAAACTTGTTGTCCCTCAGAATCGATAAGTTGCTTTTTAACTGACCTCACATCAAACTTCCCCACTTCTTTTCCGTGCAAAGACTCTCTAGTTATTAGAGATAACTGAGCTTCCGAAGTAGGCAGTAAATCCGGAGCCGTTAAAGATTCATTGATGTCAATAATATTTCCTTGCTCTCTTTCCATTTCATAAAGAGCAACAATAAAAAGAGATTCTGACCAGCCAAGAGGAGTATTGTCGTTGTATTCTGGAGAATTTGAAAAATACAGCTCGGGAATTCCTTGCGGCGTATCTGAGGCTATTAGATTTTTAATATAGGAAAATGCTTTATCTTTTTCTCCTCGTTTACTATAAATAATAGAAAGCCAGGCAAGTCCAAAAGTCCATTCAGCTTCTTCACTTACAGTATCAACATTTTTATTGTAATAGGCGTCCCCCTTATACCGGATCACCCCTCGCTCGCGTAATAAATGGTATTCAACATTTGTTAGTATTTCGCGTGATTCTTCGTCTGTAACGACATTATAAGGCCATATTAGTGACAGCAATGATAGATCAACAAATTTTCTGGATGATTCTCGTGGCAAAAGATCACGCAATGCTTGTTTACCTTTATCAATTAAATCCTTGGGAACTTCAATTTTTTCTATTCTACCAATCGACTCAAGCCCAGCAACACATGCTCCAACCGATGAAGCATGCAGCTCTTCATCTTCCTCCCACATACCACTATCACGGTCCTTCCAGTACTCTATTACTTCTAGATATTGGATAAGTTTATTAACAATTCTTATATGGTCATCATCTTTCAGAATTACCCTTTTATGATGCTTCTCGAGCTCGCCTATTCGGAAGAGTATGCAGCCAACGGCATCATTTTGCTTATTCCCCCATGACTCCCAAAATTCATCAAAAGTTGTTGGATGAAATCGTGCATGAATATATTGGTAAGATTCTGTTGGCTTATTCTCAATAGCCCAATCTATTTTATCTTCATGCTTTATGAGTATTTCAAGAATTGCGTTATACGTCTTTTCAACAGTTGTCCAATCGTTAATTACTTCAAAAGCAATTGTTTCGTAAAAATTATCACGTAGCCAGGATTTGTCGTACCCTGTACTTACAGTACGATCTGCTGCTGAAAAAAGACCAGAATCATACTGAAGTGATCTTAAGATCTCTAAATGTTTGTCTATCAATTGTTGGTACGAAAGACGTGCCATATGTAAATATTATGCAATTTTTTCTAGCTCTTCTTCATTTGTCGGTCGCCCAATATATTTCTTAAGACTTACCCAAACCAGCCACCCGATAAGAACCATTGCAACAGAAAAGAAGAAATAACCAAGCTGCCAATTTATACCGTACTCATGCATCATGGCGGTAAATTCTGACATGCCTCCCATACTTGCTAAAAGATTTAGAGGCAAGAAAATAACATTAATGAGTGTGAGGTTTTTCAGAAGCACATTCATATTATTGTTAATAATATTTCCTCTTGCATCCATTAGTCCAGACAGAACGGTACTGTAAATATGTGCTTGGCGCGCACTCTGTGCATTTTCCAAAATTGTATCCTCCAAGTAATCTAGCTCGTCTGTTGTAAATTTGAGTCTGTCTGGACTCGTACGTATTGCATTTGTCTGAAGCTTGGACAACACCGCTCCGTTTGCTTCAATTGCATTAATGTAGTACACAAGGCTCTCGCTGATATCAAACATTTGTAGAAAGTATTTATTCTCCATTGATTGGCTGAGCTTATTTTCAAGCCGAGACTTTGTTTGCTTGATGGTTTTCAAATGCTTTAAGTACTGACGGATTGTATAGAAAAAATATCTAAGCAGAATATCATTGACGGACTTTACACCGTCAAAAATTTTCTTATCAAAAGGGATATCTTCTTGATCAGTTATTAAGATCAGGGAATTATTATGAATAAAAAATCCCACAGAAAGCACATCAAATTGAGCTTTTAAAGAAAAATCCCCCGCATGCGGTTGTTTCCAAATAATAGCTGTTAAATCTTGTTCAAATTCTACGCGTGAAATTTCATCAGGATCTAAAGTTGCATCAAAGTCATAGTCATCAACTCCAAGCCTTTGAATGATCTCCTTTTTCTCTTCAGGAGTTGGTGTTGAAAAAACATGCAATATAGCCTCCTCATTGCTGGATTCCACAATCTTTCCGTTCAAAATAGAGAAATTTGCCTGCATAGCAATAATTATTGTTGCATATTATTCTGCCCAAAAACAATACGAGGTCCTTGCAATTTATTTAGAAACACTTGTACTATTTAAATATATGGCAAATGTCTTGAGTGATCGGAAGTTAGTAACCGAATTGACTAAATCGCGCTCAACAAGATTAGTTCTTTTCAGGGGCATCGAACCCGCAAGACAAGGCTTTATCCTCCTCAAATTATCCACAAGAATACAAAGAGAAATTCTTAATAATCTAACTGATGATGAAATCCTACTCCTTCTTAATTCCCTTGATCCAGATAAAGCAACAGACATATTACAAGAACTATCCAACTCTCGCTCCAAACACATCACAGATCGCCTGAATGAACGAGTTAAGGCCAAGGTTGAATTCCTCCTTAAATTTAATCCAAAAGCTGCTGCAGGTCTTATGAACCTTAATTACATTATTTTTGAAAAAGAAACTAAGCTGGAGAAAATCATTGAAGATCTAAGTAACTATGAAGAACATAATGGAAAATTCCCAACAGTTCTTATTGTTGAGAATGGTCAATTAGTCGGAGAGCTGCCAGGCTCTACACTTGCCCTTCATAAATTAAGCGACTTAACGGATAGGCATATCAAGAAAATCCCATCAATCAGGTATGACAGTGAGGTTACGAAAGTCGTTAATTCGTTTGTTAAAAACCCACACAACAAGGTGGTTGTAAAAGATCAAGATGAAAGCATCTTAGGAATCATTCATTCAAATGATATTTTGCAAATAATCGGCAAGCACACTGCACGGGACCTATATGGATTTGCCGGTGTTGATAAAGAGGAAGACACTCTAGATTCTGCGATGACAAAAGTTAAATATCGTTACAAATGGCTGATTATTAACTTGGGAACCGCATTTATGGCAGCAGCTGTTGTTGGCTTATTTGAGGACACAATACAGAAATTTACCCTTCTGGCAATTTATATGCCAATAGTGGCCGGTATGGGTGGAAATGCTGCAACCCAAACGCTAGCCGTTACTGTAAGAGGACTTGTTCTTAAAGAAGTAGAACTCAAGACTGGGCGAAAGTTAATCATAAATGAGGTTATTGCAGGGGGAGTTAACGGTATTATCAATGGTCTTATTGTCGCAGCTATTGCAGTCGTCTTTAACCACAGCCCTGCGCTTGGACTTGTAATAGGAATTGCCATGATTGTTAATCTCGTAACGGCCGGGTTCTTTGGTGCCTTAGTCCCCATGATCATGAAGTCCCTTGGCAAAGATCCTGCTTCTTCTGCAACGATATTTATTACGACAGCAACGGACGTTATTGGATTCTTCGTATTCCTCGGTCTTGCTGAAGTAGTACTGAATTTGTGAGCTTAGAATAAATCTAGAATTACGAATTTTGAATACAGGTATTCGTGCCCTCGAAGCCCTGAGTAAAATTAGGTGTGCCCTGCTGCATTTCGGTTAAATTTCCTTCTGTCCCTGAATTCAAAACCTCATGAACATTTTGTTGCCCTACAAATAAAGATGCGCTTTCAGAAGTACTTGGCACCCTCAAGCGCCTAGTAAGTACGTCATTGTCATTGTGTTCTGCCTCAGGTCGTCTATCATACATGCCTTCACCATCTGCAATACTCAGCTGCAAAGGGTCTACTCTTGGCTGCCATGGCTTTCGTCTGTCGACAAACCCTTCGTAGTCTGCGATGTGTAAAGATAGTTCTTCTTGAGTCATAAAGCTATGATAAATTAATAAATTCATGCGGTCAATTTTTAAATAATTAACAACATTTCTACAATTTATGTTAAAATTCTAACAAATTTGTTGAATACTAATTTATATGATAACCGTACCCGAAGGAACCAAACGAATTGTTGAGCGCTCACGCTATCTCTCTGAAGCACTTTCAAAAGGTATTATTAACCACTCTTCCCTCGCACGCTATATCAAGCCAGAACTTGAATCTATGCTTATTAAGAAAGTAAGCAGTGGCGCAATTGTCATGGCCCTAAAGCGACTTGAAAAAGATATCAAGCCTAAATCGAAAATCCATTCTATTTTTAAGCACCCTCCTGAAATGGTTATAAGATCTGGCCTGATTCTTACGACTATTCAACGCACCCGTGAAACTGAGGATGCTATGAGCAACTTATTCTTGAACCGAATAAAGGGATCTATAACCTCTGTCACGATTGGGGCTGCTGAGCTTACTCTTGCCGGAACGCATTTGTTAATTCCTCAACTCGAGGAAAAATTTAAAAAAGAGGACTTCCTTACTACTCATCAAGGGGTTTCACAAATAACGATAACTCTTCCGGAGGAAGCCATCAAAACCCCAGGGGTCTATTATTTTTTCTTAAAGTCAGTTGCTTGGGAGGAAATAAATATACTAGGGAATGCAGCAACGTCGTCAGAATATACTTTATTCTTTGACGACAAAGATGTAAATCGAGCTTTTGAAATCCTCTCTTCACTCTTTACGAAAAAAGTTATTTAGTATTTGACTGACCTTGTAACCATTCGTTTTGTCTTGCCACCATCGCCGGGGATTCATCTCTATAAGCACTATATCTTCCTGATAGTTCAGTGTCACTTAAAGCTAACATTTGTACAGCAAGCAGTGCTGCATTGTCAGCTCGTCCTATTCCCACAAAGGCAAGAGGGATAGGAACTTCAGGTTCTAACGTTGTCGGAAAGACGGCCAAAGCAAGTAGATTATTAAAACCATTGGATTTTTCTGTTACAAGAGGAACCCCAACAACCATTTGTGTGTTTCTTAACGCTAACACTACTGGCAAGACAGGATCTTCACCGGCAGCGGCGATAATTAGTCCAACTCCTGAATCCATTTGTTGTAAAAATTCCGGTTCATAATGTATAACTTCGTGCGTTACTCCAAAATCGTTCAATACCTTAATAGCACCGGACATGCCCTCCACGTCTTTAGGTCCTCCCAAAACTACACGGACAGCTGGATCTCCATCAACCAATTTCCCACTCCCATCTTCTCTTGGATTATCATGTTCGCCTGCCATATTTAACCGCCAATTTGTTTGGCGTATACCCGTGCGTTTTGGTCCGCTTGAGCTAATAAGACTTCTTCTCCGGGCTGCATGTATTTAAAAACCTGTCCTTGCTCTGTAAGACGATTTGCTAATAAATCTCCGATTACTTCATTAACCAATGGTCCTTCGCTTAATTTTCCCCTTGCCTGCAGGCTAAGTCCAGTATCATTCCCCAGAATTGGAACCCTTCTTGATCCCAAGATCGGACCTTCGTCCCATCCTCTACCTGGATATAGTCTCTGCACAACTACCTCGGTCCCATTGTTTCGACCGGTAAGTTGTGTAAATTGACGCATTGTTTCATATGGCACTATTCCAAATCCCTTCGCAGTTTCAGGCAATGGCCCTGGATGAGTACCCATCACAAAAGGTATATGTCCAATTACCCTATCAGATAATTTTGCTTTCCACCCCATAAGTATTGCCATATCAAGCTCATAATTGTCAGAAATTTCGTTTATCCTTTCTTCATAAGCCGCTTGACTATCTAGGCTAAATTTTCCATCGATTCGGAAGTCTCTCGGGTCAACTATCTCTGTCTGAATTTTGTGAGCTCTTGCTCGGCCTAAACCACGAGCGTCAGGATTACTAGAAATGACTACTGGAATATTAACACCTAACCTATTTACCTTCCGAGCCGCAAGAGGTCCGGACTCCATTGTGGTTCCATCGCCTGAAATAAATATACCTGCGTTCTTTTCTTTAGGCATTTATTAAATTGATAGTATCAGACACAGTTTTAAAAACAAGAGATAAGAGATATACTACTTATATGAAAATTCACGAAGACTACCTGCGCTCACTCATGTTTGGACTCCAAGATGGAATTGTCTCCACAACTGGAGTTGTTGTGGGTATATCGACGGGAGTATCTAGTAAACCAATTATAGTACTGGCAGCCCTGGTTGCAGTTATGGTGGAAGCAACTTCAATGGCTGCTGGTCAATACACCTCTGAAAAGGCAGTTCACCAAATGGACAAAACAGGTAAGCATACTGACAGTTTGCTTTTCGGAGCCGTTATCATGTTTTTCGCCTATTTAATCGGAGGGATGTTCTCAATTATCCCAACGCTTTTATTTAGACAACCCGAGGCGAGAATTATAGCCATCATGTCGTCTTTTGTTGGACTTTTCTTGATTGGATATTTGAAAGGTTATCTTGTTGAGCATAAGCCTCTAAGAAGCGCTATCGAACTATTTATTATTGGTTCAATTGCAACATCGATTGGTCTTATTGTTGGACACTTCTTGAAAGTTTAGCCTGATATATGTCTTCCAATCTTTGTGTCACGTGGCACTTTTAGTCCTTTTTCACGAGCTTCAGAAATTCCAATAGCAATGGCCTGCTTTCGACTTGTAACTTTTTTGTTGCTATTGCCAGATTTTAACTTGCCTTCTCCAAATTCATGCATAACATCTGAAATTTTGTCTTGGGCCTTTTTACTATACTTTGGCATATAACCTCCTTTCTTAGTTATTTAATCCTAATGCTTTTAAAGCATCCTTAGGCGTGTGATAGGTTCTGTCTGGGGGAAGAACCTGAAAAAGAGTTATTACATTACTATTTGCTCCCTGGCTTGCAACCTTTTTAAATATTTCTTCCTTTGTTGCCGGATAATTTACAATTGAAAGATATTTCTGCACATCGCTTAAGTTTTCAAAAACACTAATGCCTCTCCCACTGTAGTGACGATTAGATTTAGACATCTTGTGCACATTCATATAGTCTACTTTATCTTTCAATAATGAAAGCACAACAAAAGAATAGTAAGGAATCAATGAAAGAGTTACAATGAGTAGAGATGAAAGGACTCAGATTTTCACTTCTTCAACTTATAATTTGTGTAGGCCTTATTTTAGTCATTGCTTTCATTCTTATAAATAGCTACAAGCCCCAATCTACAAGTGTTGCCCCACAAGATCCAGTTGTTACAATACCGTTCCAACAAATAAAGGTTAAATAAGGAAATGTTTGGGGCTAATCAAAAGTGACTAGATAGATGTGGTTTGGTGAGTAGTTACCTGAGGATTTACTGATTTTGATTTAAGATTTTCAGTTTTGGATTCTAACGAATTCCTATGTGTTTGACCCCAATTATGCATAGTTTCTAACACTGGCAATAAAGTTCTTCCGTATGCAGTCATTGAGTATTCAACCTTTGGGGGAACTTGAGGATAAACTTTTCTAGAAATTAGTCCATCTTTTTCAAGTTCTCTTAATTGCTCTGTGAGCATCTTTTGAGTTATCTGAACAATATTTCTTTGAAGTTCTGAGAACCTAAGGGTCTGGTCAACCAGTAAAAACATAATAAGTGGTTTCCATTTGCCGCCCATTACTTCTAAGGTCACTTTTACTGAAGAGCACCCCAGTGATATAGGTTTTGTCATAGTTGAATTATTAAAAACGTAACTTAGCGTAGCCAAGCTCTGCTTAGCGTAGCCAAGACTTTTTTTTAATACCAAGTCATTATTGCAAAAAAGGCTTAAATCAAGCTGAATAAATACTTAGTATCCTTTTTGGTAGTATACCACGTAATTGTATGTACTTGTTGATTAATAACCTAGTGAGTATAGTACTTTAATACATGAAAAACAAATTCACAACACTTGCCTCTTCGGAAGACTTACAAGCAACCATTATTGCCCTTTCTCAAAATGGAATAACAGCCGAGGTAGCCAAAAATGCTTCAGAAGCCAAAGAAATGGCACTTGAACTAATTCCAAAAGGTGCGGAGGTCATGACAGCAACTTCAAAAACACTTGAAAAAATTGGTCTCGACACTCTTCTAAATGATTCTGGTGGCTATAATTCAGTTAAATCACAACTAAAAAAGCTGAATCGCGAAAAGGATGGTCTGCAGATGCAAAAAATCGGAGCGGCTCCCGAATATATGATTGGGAGTGTCCATGCCATAACAAGAGATGGAAAAGTTATTGTTGCTTCTGGCTCTGGAAGTCAACTTCCTGGGTATTCATATGGGGCACCTCATGTCGTATGGGTTGTCTCTACGAAAAAAATTGTTAAAAATATAGATGAGGGCATGGAAAGAATTTACAAGCACATACTTCCTCTAGAAGACGCAAGAATGAAAGAAGTTTATGGACCAGAAGCAGGAAGCAATCCAAGGAAAATATTAATTTTTAACGCAGAGCTTAACCCCAACAGAATACGCGTTATCTTCGTTACAGAAGATTTAGGATTTTAATATCCCTTATTGACTTCTTTAGATAAAATACGTACCATAAATCCCATGTCAGATGAAATGTGTCCTAAGTGTGGAAGCCCACTCGGAGAAATAACAACAACCCCTACAGGAAGAAAGCTACAACGCTGCACAAATGGCTCATGGGATAAAGAAACCAGAAAGAATGTTGGGTGCGACTTTGTAAAATGGTTGGAAGTAGAACCTGAGAAGCTTGATGAAGCATGCCCAAAATGTGGCTCCCCCCTGACGCTTGTAGTAACAAGATTTGGAAAGAAAATGAAAAAATGCTCTACGAATAAATGGGATAAGGATACCAAGCAATCCTCGGGTTGTGATTTCGTAGAATGGATCAACGGTACCACAGAACAACTCGATGAAGATTGTCCTACTTGTGGCAACAAGCTCGTTCTTTACACAACAGCTGCTGGCAAGAAAATGAAAAAATGCTCTACAAGCGGTTGGGACTCTAAGGCACGCAAAGCAACCGGATGCACCTATGTAGAATGGCTCAAGGCTGGAGAATATACAAAATCAGAAGACCACGGTGGCGAAGAGTTCCTCCCACCAGATCCTAACGGATAATTCCGTACATACACACTGAATTTATATAAATTAGATACTCCCTCAAAAATGTATGAAAAAAGCTGATGTAATTTCAGAGGCCCAAAGAATTTTCGACTTAAATACTCTTTCTGGTTATTCAGAATGGAAGGATACTGACTATAAGTTCATAGCTCCGGCCAATCAAGAATATGTATTTCAGTGGTATTGGGACACAGGATTTCATGCTATTGTGCTTTCTCACTTTGATACCATACGAGCAAAAAATGAGATACGAAACTTTCTCAAAGCTCAGTCTGCTAGTGGATTTATTCCACATATAATTTTTTGGGGTAAAAAAAGAATGTTGCCGCACTGGGCATATATTGAGAGTGCGATCTCATTGCGCCCAAGAACGACCTCAATAACCCAGCCTCCAATTTTTCCCATATCTGTTGAAAAAATCTTTCAAAAAGACAAGGATCGCGAATTTTTAAAAGAAGTTCTTCCTGCGCTTGCCAAAAATCACAGATGGCTTTTAGAAAATCGGGATGTAGATCAAGATTATTTAATTTCAATAATTTCCCCCAATGAAAGCGGTATGGATGAGTTACCAGTTTTTCAATATGCTGTAGGATATACAGGGCTTGAAACTGCTCATTTACATTATGCATTTAGAAGAGCAGACATCCTTAACCAAAGATTTAGATTCGACAGTAAAAAAATTCTTGAGAAAGACTATTTTAATGTAGAAGAATTACTTTTTAATACAATTTTTGCTGAAAGCGCACGAGCTCTTTCTCGGCTTTTTAAAGAGATCGACAACGAACCAGAATCCGTATTCTTCAATATGATCGCAAATAAGACTGAAGAATCAATTATTTCAAAATGTTGGAATGATCAGGACAAGATATTTTATTCACTTTATAAAGAAGAAGAAAAACATGCGAAAGTTAAAACGGTTGCTTCTCTTGCCCCATTATTCCTCCAGGGACTAAAGGGATCAAAACTAAAAACTTTAGTAGAAGACCACTTACATAATCCAGATGAGTTCTGGACTTCTTATCCCTTCCCAAGCGTCAGTCGCGACGAAAAATATTATGTACCTGGTGACACTCCATTTCATCAAGCAAAACTTCTATGGCGCGGTCCAACATGGCTTGCAACCAATTGGTTTGTTATTAAGGGACTACAAAAGCATGGCTACAAAAAACTCGCAAAAGAAGCAGTTGATAAAATGTCTGAGATGATTGATCGCGAAGGATTTAGAGAATACTACAATCCGGAAACAGGAGAAGGATATAGGCGTAAAAACTTCGGCTGGTCTACTCTCATTCTCGATCTACTTGAATAAAATTGTTTCGGGATTGAGTGATAACCCATAGTTCCTCTTTCTCCCTCCACGCAATTGACACCTCTGTAAATTTTATGTATCCTCAACACAGATGAAAAAACTCCTATTTGCACTATTACTCGTTGTCGCACTCGCTATTCCATTCACACCATCCACACAAGCTGCAACACCTAACTTTCCATCTCATTTTCGTATTCCTCATGTAGCAGGAGTTTTTGGAATGGGAATTGCTAAAAAGGCAATTGTAAAAGTTCATTTCGCTCCTCTTCTATGGGTTAAGAATGTAAGCTATGTTCTCACTTATGATGCAAATGGAATTCCTCAAGGAATATCCGGATCATTCAATCCAAATGGAAAGCATAATATTTCAAAAGAATTCTTTCTTGGAACATGCTCAGGAAGTGTTTGCATAAAGCACCAAAATATCAGAAACGTTAAGATACAAGCAACCTTCGAATACATCGATAATACTTCCGAAACAAAAACCGACAATATCCACGTTTTTTAATTTAATAATACATCTCCTCCCGTAATTCACTTGGATCATGTATAATATAGGATATGATTCAGGCTAAAAATATCTCTTTTGCACATCTTCGACCAATTTTTACAGAAGTAAGTTTTACTATTGGAGAAGGACAAATTGTGGGAATTGCAGGACCGAATGGTGCTGGAAAATCCACACTCTTCAAGCTTTTAATGCGCGAAGAACATCCCAGAGAAGGAGAGATAGTAATCGATGGCTCAATTGTTCTTGTCCCACAAGAAATTAAATACGACCCCGTTCTTGAAAAGGCAAATACAATTCGTGAGTATCTTGACGAGTATTACGTTAGAGAAGATCGAGAAATATTATCAATGATCCATGGTCTTGAAATGAACGATATCGACCTATACTCAGAACCTCACAACCTATCTGGTGGTCAAAAAACAAAACTTGCAATTATCCGCGCCCTTCTTCTAGAACCAGATATATTACTCCTTGATGAGCCAACTAACTTTTTAGACACCAAGGGAAAAGCATGGGTTGCAAAATTTCTTTCATCGTATCCAAAAACATTGTTACTTATTAGTCACGACCTAGATCTTCTCGATTCGGCAATAGATAAAGTAATGACTATAGATCCATTAAAAGCAAAAATTGAAGAATACAAGGGAACATACTCCCAATATTTGAAATTAAAGGCACAACATGATGCCCTGCTAACTCGTCAAATCGTAAATACTACAAAGCATGTTAAAAGAATGGAAAAAAGCCTTGTAGGACTGATGGGAAGAAAGTCTGAAAAAGGAGTAAGACAACGTGTGCAACTACAAAAAAGAATCGAAAGAATAAAAGATAGCCTCCCTCCACTTCCTAAGGAAGCAAGAGGATTTAGACTAAATCTTCCAGAACCACACCCAATCAGCGATATCCCGGTAAGAATTGCAGATGTGACAAAAGCCTTTGATGATCTTGTTATCCTTGAGGACTTTACTACAACTATAGGAAAAGGCGACAAGGTTGCTCTTATTGGTAGAAATGGTGCAGGGAAAAGCACATTTATAAAAATGATCATGGGAGAAGTAGAACCTGATAATGGCGAAATAATTAAGGGACAAAATCTAAAAATCGGATATTACTCTCAGGAATTAGAAGCACTTGATTTTACCAAGAATCTGCTCGAAACCGTCGCTTTTTACAAAGCTTTTCCGGAAGAGAAAATTCGTGCGCATCTGGCAGCCTTCTTATTTACTGGAGACAAAGTCTACCAGCGCGTTGGCTCTCTTTCAGGAGGAGAAAAAACAAGACTCTCAATTGCACTACTTCTCCTTGATAACTTTAACATGCTCATTCTCGACGAGCCTACGACCTATCTTGACGTAATGTCTCAAAGAATTATTCTTGAAGCAATTAAGAAGTATAAAGGAACAATACTTATAGTTAGTCACACTGAGGATTTTATAAAAGAGCTCATGCCTACCAAAGCGATTATTCTACCTGACCAAAAAGTTGCTAGATGGGAAGACTCACTACTCGACGGCGTTGGAGAAATTTAAATTCTACCTGAGTTAGACGGATATAGAAAATCATTAATCTCATCAATTATTTTAGGGTCCCACTCGACGGGAATCTTCAAAAGCGAGGTGCTAATAGCTAAATTTCCCTTGCCTATCCATATCGGCTTACCTTCCTCAAGAAGCAAGACATTGCTTGCATAATTCATTTTCCACACTTCATTCTCCCAGACCCAACTGTGAACCTGATTTCTACTTTTAGATAAATCGATATTGCCATATGTTCCCCCAAAAGAATTTATCACGCTGATCGGTGAATCTTCCAAATGATCTACTGTTAGATCTTGACGCTCCGGGACATACGCACTTCCAAGCGATTTCCATTTACTATTATTAGGATTCCATCTAAGACAATCTACTTCTATTATCATCAATGAATTGTATGAGCAGGAATCTATTATTTCAAGGCTATCTTTTAATAGCTACTCTCCCAAAAACCACGATTGCCAAATCAAGAATTAATGGTATCCCAAGAAGAATACATGCAGTCGTAAAAAAATCTTGTAAATTTTGGCCGCTTAATAAATCCCACGTTAATCCTGGAATTCTAACTCCTACAAAATATAGAACAATAATTGGAGCAACTATTAATAGGATGAATTCAATTGCTCCTTCCATATCTTTTTTTGATGAATACATTGTGTTTGCCATCATAAAAGTAAAAGTAAGAACCAAAACTGTATAGAGATTGAATCCAAATAATTGATTTATAAAAAAGTAAAAAAGAACCGACAATAGCAAGGTCGTTCCTATAATAAATGGTGCAATACCTATTAAAAAATTCCTAATGATATCTGTCTTCCCAACTTCAACACTTCCCAACTTCAGACTATTTCCATTTAATTGAGGAAAAAGGCTCATCTTCCCTACGTATACAAAGAGCACTTTTGCCATTAATGCATGAGAGAATTCATGAATAACTGTCCCCGGCAAAAAAAGCATAGCCATCAACCAAATAGCGATTTTTTGATTTTTAAATACTTTGTAAAAAAGTAATGACAGCTCTGAGGTCAACTGGCGCGACATAAAGAAGAGAACGATAAGTTCTAAGAAAAATAAAATAACCACTATCTAATGGTATCAAATAACTCTACAAAGCGCGGATCAAACTAACCAAATATTGAGGCACCCTATTTTTCCAATTTTTTTTAGACAACATAAGCGCCCTTATCTTATACCCTTCCAGTTCCTCTCTATTGTGAAGACCTGTGTATATCACATCAATCCCATGTCTTTTTATAATTTCGTTATTCCACTCGTTGTTACCTAGCGTGACATTGAATGGCCCAGTTTTTTTAAAAAGGTTTTCGAACCATATGTCATCATCAGGATTATCATCTAAATTTACTATTTTAAGAACTCTATCACCGTAACCACTTTTATTAATAAATTTTTCAAGCATTAGCCTTCGTTCATGTGCAGACCAAGGATTATTTTTATTCTTTCTATTAGCACTCCCTACACCAATAATTATTCTTTCGCATTGATCGAATGCTTTTTCAAAAAGGTACACATGTCCATTGTGAAATGGCTGAAATCTGCCGATTACGAGTCCTACTTTATATTTCTTCATATGAATACTTGTATTCTATCAAAAATACTCTATGCATCTTGTTACCCCTGTAATCATTATGTACAATGTGCCTAATGGCAGCGGAATCGGATCCTAGTCAAATATCAAGAGCATTTAATATCGTCTCTGAGCTCGTAATACCACGCACACCTGACAGACCCCTCGTACACCCTATTGGTGAATATGCAGAAGGAGAAGCCCTTGAAGATTATGTTGTCTTTTTCGCAGGACACGGTGCTCCCCAGGTGGCAGGAATGGAAAAATCACTTCGTCAAATTGCACAGGTAGAAAACGGCTATAACAGTCTTGAAACTTCTCTTGGCTATGATATGAGAAGTCTTACCAATGATGACCTTAAAGAGACAAAATATGCTCAGCCTATTATCGCTTCAGTAAATACTTTTTCTGCATTAGTGCACGAACACGCAAACCCAGATGAGTTAAAAAACACGCCGTATGCAGTCTCCGGCCAAAGCGCGGGCCTACTGAGTGCAGCATGGTTTGCCGGTATTTACGGGCCACGCAACACTAAAGATGCCGTAATGCTCACAATCGAAACAGCTGCACTCAGAGGCGAGATTATGCAACAAATGAAAGACAATCCCCCCAGCGGGCATATGTTAATTAGCGTAGGGGATCGAAAAACCCGAGCTACAGATGAAGAGCGTCAGATAATAGATACCATTCGTAGAGACTCACTACAAAGGGAAAATGCTGTGTCTCTTGCCATAGACATTTCAGATGGAAGAATTATCTTAGGTGGAGAAACATCAGATCTTAAAGAGGCTCATCAATTTCTTAAGGATGCATATAAAGGATACAATATTCATTTTTATGACGTACCAACATCTTGCGTTGGTTTCCATGGGAATGTTATGAAGCCGGTTGAAGGACAGGTACGCGATTTATTTGAACAACAAAGAAAATTCATGAAACCACCGCAGGTACCAATACTATCCAATACCTATCAAGAGCCACGACTTATTACAACGATAGATGAATATATCGCAGAACAAGTTAGGCTCGTTACTCATCCAGTTTTTGGCCGAGACATGAATAAATTTTTAGAAGACAAAGGAATTGACACGGGCATTGAATTTGGAGAACGCGGAATTATAGCAAAGAGCATGGACGGATTTGATATCACACCAAGAAAAGTTGCATTAGCAGGAAGCGTTCTTGCTGCCGGGGTTGCCGCCACAATTGGTACAGGCTATCTTGTTAAGAGAAGTGGCAAAAATTAGTAATCTATATTACAAGAGTATTGTAATAGAAATTACATGTGCATATAATCAACGAAATGCCGGAAAGCACTTCGTCTTTGTCCCGCCGCCTCAATACTCTTTGGAAGAAACCGGACTTTACTGCCTTCTTTTCCTTATACGCCAAGCGTAATCCGCTCAAAATTAAAAAGGGAGGAACTATATTTTATGAAGGCGATCTTCCAGGAAAAATCTATTGCGTAATGAAGGGGTACGTAAAGCTATATAGGCTTTCTGAAAGTGGGCGTGACGCAGCTATTTATTTATATGGCCCCGGAAGTATATTGGGACTTAGAGCTATTACATCAGAAGACGGAATTCTAAGACACAGCGCAGAAGCATTAACAGACTGTGAAATATCGTCAATTTCTAAAGATGAATACTTAAAGATATTATCAGAAAATCCAGAACACGTAGTTGATCTTATGCATTCATTTATTCAGCGCCTAAATAATGCTGAAAGAAAATTGGAAGGATTTATATTGACAGATACCACAGCTAGAGTCGCAAGCTTCTTAGTAGATTGCGCTCTGAGATTTGGTGAAAAACAAGACAAAAATATCGTACTCCCTATACCCTTTACCCATCAAAGAATTGCAGAATTTGTTGGTGCTTTCCGAGAAACAATTACAATTGCGCTCAATAAATTAGAAGATGAAAAATTAATATCTCTTGATAAAGGAAAAGTTACTATTTTTAATCTAAAAAAATTAAAACAAAAAACACACATAGCTGACACCCTCTAAAAACTCAAGAAACAAGTGATTTATATTATCTTCGCAGGTATCAAGAAAGTATTCTTACTTAATTCTGTAAGAGTCAAGAGACAAGGTAATTTATCTTACATATTTCTTGTGTTGTTTCTTACCGCAATCTACATATTTGGATGTTTTAATGTATTTATGAAAAAGATAACTGCCATCCCGCGAAGAATAATAACTGCTTTCCTGGAGGTTCTAAATTCTAATACTGAGGTTAAAGAAATATCCGAATTTAGAATTAAGTTCAGACAGCACCAGAAAGATACTCTTTTCTTTTATCCTCGTCAAATCTTTCAATAGCGTATCGCAAAGTAGTCCTGCCCATCCTCTTATAGTTCTTCTTTAGATATTCTTCAAGTCCCTTTTCCGAAACTTTTTTACCAGATTCTCTGAGCATCCAGCCTACTGCTTTTTGGATAAGATCATCACGATCTGAAAGTAAAAGATCACTAATCAGATAGGTTGGTTTTGCATTATTATTTTTTAGAAAAGCAAAGGTTGCCACAATTCCAATTCTTCTCTCCCAAAGACTCTCAGATTTTGCAAAAGACAATAGTAAAGTAATCTTTTTGTCGAGTAAATACTCTCCGATTATTTTATCAGCACTACTATCAACAAGGTCCCAATTATTTACTCCCTTCAGATGCATTATGTAAAATTTGAATAGTTCTTCTCGTCTTAATTCGTCTGCCTTTTGAAATTGTCCTACCAAGATAAGAAGTGCCGTCAGTCTTTCTTCATGGATATCTGAGGAAAGTAATATTTCAAGATTATATAGATCTAAATCTTTGTATTTTTTTGCGATTACTCGCTGCTCTGGAACTGTAACACCAATAAATTTATCACCAAATCCATACTGTCCCTCCTTTGTTTTAAAGAACCAAGTGCTTGCTTTTGCCTTCTTCTCAGTCCCCAAGGAATGTAGTTCTTTTCGTAATAAATCCAACCTAGACATACTGTTTATTCTGGATATAGATATGAGAATGCCAAATTTCGGCAACTGAGACTTTTCCTTCTTTTCGTGTCATAGATATCCAATTAACTTTCTTAAATTTCTCCTCAACTATTTCTTTTATTTTCTCGTTGGGTAGCTCTCCTTCCATGCTCCACAGACAATAGTGCTCCACATCCGGTAAATCCTGCAAGACATTTGTATGGGGGAAAATGTTCTCTATTAGAGCAATTTTCTTATCTTGAAATTTTGATGTTATCATTTGTATAAATTCATCTCGAGGAAGCGAAGATTGATACTTATCATATTTATCTCTATCCTCTTTTTTCCTTAAAAATTGGGGGTCGCAGTCAGTAAGATAATCTCGTAAAGCAACTAATTCATTCCATGATTGTGGCACATTCGGAAAGTCGCCCATAGTTTTTTATCCAATATTGTGGTTCTCTGTATGGACGGGGTTCTCTCGTTGCTTTTGTCGAAGATAAGTGCACCCACTTGGACAAAGTTTTCCTGACTTTTCAACACACTGTTCACAAAGAATAAAATGCCTATGGCATCCTACGGTGTCACAATTTATATAGTGCTCTGATTTACTATCGCACTTCTCACATCTACCAACCACTTCGTGCTTTACATCAGTAGTATTAAATCCCATAAGCACTCTTTGATCAAAAACGTATAACTTGCCTTTAAAATGCTCATTTGGATATTTCTCCATATAGCTTACAATCCCTCCCTGAAGTTGATAGACATCTGAAAATCCATTTGCAACTAAAAATCCTGATGCTTTTTCGCACCTAACTCCCCCTGTACACACAGTTAAAACTTTTTTGTCTTTGAGACTCGCGAGTTGTGGCAATATTTTTGGCAGATCGCGGTAATTTGTCAGCTCCGGCAAGATTGACCCTTCAAAATATCCGGCTTTATGCTCATAATCATTGCGCATATCAACAATAAAAAATTCTTCACCACGTTCAAACCACCCATGCAGCTCCTCAGGTGACAAATACTTACCTGTCACACTCCATGGCTTTATATCATTTTCATGCAAATGCATGCTTACGATTTCTTCTCGTACTTTAATTGAAAGCTTTGGGAATGCATTCCCTGTGCCAATAGATTTCTTCCAATGGATATCTGAAAATCTTGGATCTTTTGACAATTCCTCAATATACTTCTCTGTTGACTCCTTAGCACCTTCAACCGTACCATTAATACCCTCAGTTGCAATAATAATTCTTCCGGAAAGCCCCAAGCTCTCACAAAGCCTGCGTTGTTCGCGCATTTCGTGTATTGGATTTTCTATACCCACATACTTGTACCAGAGTAATATTTGATGATTCATGGAGGTTCTATTATACCAAAATTCTCCGTCAAATCGCTCTGTATCTTGACTATTAGCAACTTAGTATTTAATATTTACCGAACATGGCCGCAAAATATCGTCAATTATTTTTAGACATGATGCAAGAACATCGCGATCTTTTTTTAGACTTTAAGGATGTTCATGATAAATTCATGCAAGATGACTCACTTAAGCCGGAGTTCAACGAAAAAGGCAAGGTTGTGGTTGAGATAATTCGTGATTATGAAAGACGACTTACTTCACAGCAAGATAAAGGCCAGTACTCGAAATTCTCAACCGGTCTCTCAGACAAATTTTGGGACCAAATCCGCTCATTTCTCCCATATATTGATTTTGTAGGAGTTAAATAATTGCATCTTGGGTCTGTACTTTCTACGCATAAAAAGGTATACTTTAACTTCATATGGCACGTCCCCCAGAACTCAAAATTGAAGACCTCGTTGTTGGAACAGGCCGCGAAGTGAAAGAAGGAGACACTATAGTTATTCATTACGTTGGAACATTTGAAGACGGTGAAAAATTTGATTCATCTATTGATAAGGGCTTTCCCTTTGAAACAAAAATAGGAGTTGGACATGTAATAAGAGGATGGGACGAAGGCGTTCCTGGAATGAAAGTTGGAGGGAAAAGAAAACTATTTATCCCCTACACAATGGCTTATGGTGAAGAAGGCGCAGGAAATGTAATACCACCGCTTGCTGATCTTTACTTCGAAGTAGAACTACTGGACATTAAATAAGAACTCTTCATGCTCTGGTTTTTTCTTTCATTGTTTGTGGCAGCATCAAGCTCTACCACAAACATTCTCACGAAAAAAATTTCCAAAGAAGTTTCTCCGCTTAGATTTTTAATACTATATTTTGGCTTTATTATTCCTTTTGACATATTGCTCCTCCTCTTTTTAGGCGGTGCACCAATCGTCTCATCTAGCTTTCATTTTTTCATGATACTTTCTATTGGGCTTGATGTAGTTGCGTTTATCTGTTCTATTAAAGGGATTCAACTTTCAGATCTTTCACTCATTGTACCGTTGTCATCTTTTCTTCCTGTTTTTACTCTAATTTTTAATGCAATTTTGTTTAAAGAAATTCCCACCCCTGTAAAATTATTTGGAATTGTCTTAATTGTTATCGGAGTATATGTTCTTAATTTAAAAGACATTAGAAAGGGATTTTTAAGACCAATTCAGGACGTGATATTTGATCGTGGAGCACAGCTCTTCCTTCTTGCCAATTTTATATGGTCACTCACCCCAATTTTCCAAAAACAAGCAGTTCTTGCCACATTTCCACAAACCCCAGCCTACATTTCGGTCGTAAACTCAATAGGTATATTTGGAATTTTACTTTTAATCATTCTTCTTAAAAAGCAAAAAATATCTATTCCAACAATAAAAAAATATAGTCCACTATTTCTATTGCTTGGCATACTAGGAGCAGCTTCTCAATTTGCAGCTTTTACTGCATTCTCTTTGACAAATGTTGCATATCCAAATGCCGTTTTTAAATTATCAACGCTAATTACAGTTGTTTTCGGAGGAGTGCTTTTGAAAGAAAAAAATATACTAAGTCGCCTTGTCGCAACAATTATTATGCTTGCCGGCGTCATTCTCCTTATCTTTTAAGCAAATCGTACTCCTATTTCCTGTGGGTAATGCAAGTTAGGGACCCAATTGAGAACATGAGCAAACGATCAATGAAAAAGTTAAACAAGTAGAGCACAAATGGTGAGACTCGACAATGGGGAAAAGACATGACAGGACTCGTTATATCAGCCTATCTCTTCCCTCTTGTTATGCAAGAAGAAGAACCACTGATCAAAGAATCCCACGAGTCCTTTGTACGGGGCCTCTATGAGAAAATCCAATATAAATAAGAATATATTCACTTGAGAGATACCCGCGGTTAAGTATTGTCCAACCCTTGCAATAGGCATGAAAAAGAAATCCACTATCGGAGTCAAAATTCCCTGACTATTCTCAACGCTATATTCATGAGCGGTAATATTGATGCGATATGCAAGGAAACTTACAATTGCCAAAAAGAATATAAAAATTGCCTGGCTTACTGCCGAAAATCCTAAGAGTGAAAGACCTAAAGATATAGCACCAAAGCTCAAAAGAAATGCAGCAACCCAAAGAATACCAAAAACTCCTTCAATTACACTTCTCGGTTTTTTCTCAGAAGATGGAAAAGCTAATGTTCTTCCAATTTTTGGATCTTCGCTAAAAAGAAGTGAGTGAATTCTAGTAAGTATTAGCCTTGAATTCTTCTCACCAGGAGTCCTGATAGAAAATCCTACTACAATCATAAAAATGGTCGGGATAATAACATTCAATGCAAGCGTCAGCCATTGAATATGTCCCAGAAATACTCTTTCGTAGGTACCCTCTATTCCAAAAGCAATTACTGTTTTTGAAAGCAAAATAAATATTACGCTTCTGATAATTGCCCGCCGTACTTTTTCAGAAATTGTTTTATATTTTTTCTTACAGGCAGAATTGATTACTGAATTTAAATCTTCCTCATTCTCTGCTAACTCCTTTATATTGGTTTGTGTTGCAAATATATCCTCCATTATTAGGAAGGCCGGAATTTGTCTTTTTACATAACCTAAAATCTTAAAACGTGCAGGGTGGGTGAGTTGCGCTTCTATTTGCTTATGTGCCTGTCCGAATTGCTCAGCAACTACAGAAACCTCCATCCTAGACATCTCGCCGAAATACTGAGTAAATAATTTGTATCTCAAAAAGGCAAGATCATCTTTTGAATATGCCTTGCGTATCGCTATAAATAGCTGAATATCACGCTGCTCTTCAGTTGCCTCTACTGCTGAAATGCTTTTCTGAAGAACATGAAAAATGTAGTTTCCGACAGCCTCCTCTACTTTATTTGGATGCAGCATTTCTTCAATATCCGAAGACATAAGCTGGAACATTAACTCTCGCATGTCTCCCTCTTTTACTTGCTGAGACTTTACCACTTCACTCTTTAAGTGAATGTAAAAATTAATTACCTTTTCAAGAGATGCAATTGTGTCTTCCGTATAAAGACTTTCAGGGAAATATCTGGCCCAGACTAATTCCTTAAGTAATGGTTTTGCAGTTGTTGCCCCATTGCCGCCAAGAGCCAACCGCCTCTTCAATATTCGCTCTATAGAGGCTCTTAGTATTACCTCCTCATCTCTATATTCAATCGAATTTCTAAATTTTTCAT
This sequence comes from uncultured Gammaproteobacteria bacterium, assembly GCA_964531275.1. GTDB lineage: Bacteria > Patescibacteriota > Microgenomatia > Levybacterales > GWA1-39-11 > JAUSNA01. The sequence continues at coordinate 33,868 of CAZHDZ010000005.1, read as the reverse complement.
ACCATGATGCAAGCTCTGAAACCAAAGGATTTATGGCATTTGCACTTTCAATCGGAGTTTCTTTTGCCTTCTCAAATATTTGTATAAGACTCTCTGAATACTTATTCAACTGCATGAAGATAGTATATGTAGTGGACATGGCGAATGCAATAAAGCCAACCTCAAATGAAGATATCAATTGGATTTGGCTTTTATCATAAATGCTATAAAGCCAACCTCAAATGAAGATATCAATTGGATTTGGCTTTTATGCGACATTTCTGACCTGCAAGCTTTGTAAAAAAGGCATTAGACAAAAAAATGTCTTAGTGCTACCATATATTCTTGTGACTGATAGTAATAGACAACAACTTCAAGAATTAGCCCAAGAAATAATCGAAATAAAAAAGACCTTAAGACTTGGAACAACATCTCTTACACCCCTAAATTATCAAGAAGAGATGAATGCTTTTAATTCATCTGCTTCGTATAACCCCATTTATATCTATAGAGAGCCAGATCTTCCAGATTTCTCTAGCATGATCGACGGATTTAAATTAAAGGTAGATAAGCTTGATGTACCTGATGACATCAAGGAACATATTTTTAACTTTCTTGAAGATCAAAATAACCTATATTTAACTAAAAAGCTTATTGGTACCAGTCAATTTTCTGAGTATGCACACAAGCTATTTGACTGGGGCACAGATAGGCTTGAGATAATTTTAGCAAACACACCAGCTGTGGAATTTACTATGTACATAGAACACAAGCTGGTTGATGCATATGTAATTAAAGAAAAATTTATTGAGGCACTCAGTAAATACAACTTAACTGACTTTGAGGTAAGAGTAGACGAATTCAGCCCACATATAGTAAGCGTGGGCTACAAATCAGTAAGCATCGGGGCTGCTGTTAAGAGATTTGAATGCAATGTGGATAGACTTATCGTACATGAAATTGAAAGCCATGCCATCCAAACCCAAAACATGAAAAATTCTCCTACCCCATTGTCAGAATTTGTGAAATATGGAAATCAGCATCTCTATGGGGAAGGCCTTGCTGTATACAATGAAATTACTACAAGAAAAATTACTCCGTCTGCCTTTGAGATATATTACAACAGAATTAAAGCAGTCAGATTGCTAGATAAAAGCTTTCGGGAAATTTATGACCATCTCAGCGAAGAACTCGACTCAAAACGGGCTTTTGTTATGACATACAGGGTGAAAAGAGGGATGAAAAATACCGCAGAACCTGGTGGATTTCCCAAGGATGCATCTTATCTTTTGGGCTATCATGAGGTAGAGAACCTTATCCTTGAGAACTATCCCCAAAAACTCTTATATGCCACAAAGTCCCCCATTCTTTCATCATTACTTCAAAAACACGGATTTATTGATTTGGACAATATTCTAGTACCTAAATTCTAGAGATGTATTACGTCTTATAGACCTGCTCTTTCAAAAGCCACACCTATATTTTTGAGATAAAATGTAGGGTCAAACTGCTCCTCAAGCTCTCCTTTTTCAAAATGTGATGATATCCGAGGATCTACTGTTGCTATTTCTAAAAGAGGCGTTCTTGTATCTATGGCTTTTTGCGCTAACTCTTTAACCACATCGTAACCTTCAGTCCTACTAAATGCATTTTTATCAAGCAAAGTATTAAGTAGTCGTGAACTGTAAATTGACCCGTAGGTTCTCTCGAGATTTTCTATCATTTTATCGGGGAAGACTTCAAGACCATCAATAATTTTTCTTGTCAGCTGAGTAGCATATAGCAAAGCCCCAAAAGAATCGGGAAGACTAAATCTTTCTACCGATGAATGACTAATATCTCTTTCAAATAACAGCTCCACCGACTCAGACTCTATTTCTGATGCCCCCGCAACAACTCTCGTAAGTCCCAATACTCTTTCAAGGCCATCCGGATTTCTTTTATGAGGCATTGCGCTGGATCCTTGCTTGTCATCTTCAAATGGCTCTCTAACTTCTCCAATGTCCGTCATGCATAGCATACGAAGATCATTTGCTATTTTTCCGAGCCATCTAGCATTAACAGTCATAAGAGAAAGCATTTCCAAATGTCTATCTCTCCCTATTACCTGAGTCGGAGCTAATTCTGATTTGAGTCCCAACTTCTTAAGGGCTAATTCTTCCAACTCTGGTGATATAAAAACATTTGTACCAACTTCACCTGACAACTTTCCGTAAGCTATCACGTCTTGTGCCCTCTTAGTTCTTTCTATGCTACGCGTTATACCCTCGGACCATCCAAGGACCTGTCTACCAAAAGTTTGAGGGATTGCGTGCTGACCGTGAGTACGGGCAATTTGCAGCGTATCTCTATGTTTTACAGCAAGCACATATAGACTTTTTCTTAACTCTACAAATTCATGCTCAATCAGCTGTAACGACTCAACTGATTGTAATGCGATGCTGGTATCCAAAACGTCACTTGAAGTATTACCTCGATGAATATAATTGCCAGTTTCATCTGAAAGCTTTCCCTGAATTTTTCGCAATAGCTTGTTAGTCTCATGACCTGTTGGTGCAGATAGTTCAACTATTTCTTGAGGTGTTAATGTCAACGCTTCCTTAATCTGAGTTAGTTCTTCTGCTGTTGGCTTTCCATTAAGCTCACTCGAGGCTTCACAAACAGCTGCCCAAATACCCATTTGTGCTTTAAAGTATCCAGCTGGCTCCCAAACTTCTACAATGTCAGGAACGGCTTTTTGATATCTGGCAGGAAGCGGCATAGTTCGATTATATGGGCTCAGGAAATTTTGTCAATGAGTTCAAAATGATGTACAATTCACACATGAATATATCATCAATAAAGACTCATAAGATCACTTCTCAAGATAATGACATCTTAAAGATAATTGATCAATATGTTACACATCTTCCTGAGAATTCGATACTGGTCGTTACAAGCAAAATTGTTGCTATATGTGAAGGAAACGTCATCTCAAATGATCAAGTTAATAAAGATGACTTAGTCCTCAAGCAAGCTGACATGTACCTTCCAAAAGAGGGAAATACATTTAATCTCTTTGTAACAATTAAAAACAATGTTCTTGCTGTTAATGCCGGTATTGATGAGTCAAACTCTGATGGAAAATTTGTCTTATGGCCCACCGACGCTCAAGAAAGCGCCAACACAATAAGTGACCATCTACACACAAAGTTTGGACTCAAAAACGTCGGCGTTCTTATCACCGATAGCAAAACCACACCACTTCGATATGGAATTACTGGTATCGGAATTGCTTACAGCGGTTTTACTGCAATTAATGACTTTAAGGGCAAACCAGACATATTTGGAAGAATTTTAAAAATGACAACGGTAAGCGTTATGGATGGAATTGCTGCCGCGGCTGCAGTTGTTATGGGTGAAGCGTCAGAACAAACCCCTCTTGCTATCGTTACTGATATTCCCTTTGTACAATTCCAAGACCACACCCCGACAAAAGAAGAATTAGACCTCTTGGATATAGATCCTGCAACCGACGTCTATGGCGTAATGCTTCAAAGTGCACCATGGAAAAAGGGCAATAAATAAGCGCCAAAGTATTGACAACAACCCTCATTTTCTTGTAACTTAGAAGTATGTCCGAACCATTAGCAAACGGAGGTGCTCCTGTTGCAGAAGCCCCTCAAGTAGTTGTACCCACAACCGAAAACGTATTAGATCAAGCCAGTGCTGGCGCGGCAAGCTTAACTGGTACCCCTGCACTTGAAAACCCTTCCCTCGGTGGAGTTAGTAGCGTTCTTGCTAGTGGCAATATGTCCGAAACCGCAGGTCCTGGAGCAATTGCTGAAAAAAAAGCAAATGAAGTTGCTGCAGCTGCAGCAAATCCAAATAAGAAAGGTGGCCTCCTTGGATTTCTTGGAAAACTGAATCCAATCCAAAAGACTTATGAAGATCCCAACGCACCAAAAGCTACAGCAGTTGCTGCAAAAACAGAGGTGAGCCCAGGACTGGGATTTGCACCCGGTGAACCTAAAGTAGCAAAAATAGAAGTCCCCCCAGCTCTTGCCGGAGGCTCAACACCTCCTGTACCCGGAGTAACACCAGAAGCTCAAGCTGCTGAAGCAAGTGCAAACAAAGTACTTGGAGGAAATTCACAACTTCCAGATGCGCCTTCAACCGGAACCCCAGGATCACTAGATGCAGCAATGGATGAGATTCACAAAACAGCTGAAGAAGCTTGGAACAAAACAGAATCAACACCAGCCGCTATAGAACAACCCGCAATGACTACTCCCGAAATATCCTCACCTTCTACGGCAGACCCTGCTACTGCGACTGAATCATTAAATCTCAATGTAGAACCGGCTCCAGGTCCCGCACAGGAATTCCCAGGTACCAGCGCGCAACCCCCATCCAACGAGCTTGTTGCACCCCCCATTTCAACTGCCATTGATGCTTCTACAGTTGACAGTACCGTTACGCCTATTGAAGCAGCAAAGGCTGTAAGTGATCCTGTAGCAGATGCTGCTGCTCATCCTGAAATAGTTGACTATGATAGAAATGCTGCCGCAACCGCGGGCGCAGCAGAAGATGCTGCAAATGCTGCAAAAAATGAAGCACCAAATCTCGATCCCCTCTCAGTAACGGGTTCTGAAGAAAGCGCACCTCCCTATACTCCTCCCGTGGACGGTCTTCTAAGCGCTGACGTTACAGCTTCCGCCCTACCCGAAGCACAAGCACCAACACCAGATCCTTTGGCCGTAGAACAACCATTAGAAATGCCAGCTGCTCCAGCTGCCGCAGCACCTGATGTTCTTACTCAGGCTGCAGACATTGCGGCAAATGCAGAAGCAACAGGTGACGCACTTCCAGCTGATGGAGCAACCGCACCTGCGATTGAGAATCCAACTTTAGCTCAAGCAAATGAAGTAGTTGCAAATGCTGAGGCAACAAGTGGAAGTCTTTCTGAAACCTCTACAGCAGGGACAATTACCGGTTCACAAGAACCCACAGCTCCTACTGATGTTCTTACTCAGGCTGCAGACATTGCGGCAAATGCAGAAGCAACAGGTGACGCACTTCCAGCTGATGGAGCAACCGCACCTGCGATTGAGAATCCAACTTTAGCTCAAGCAAATGAAGTAGTTGCAAATGCAACAGCTGATACAACAGGAAATACCCCAATTGAAGCTATCGCTACGCCACTTCCAGATGCAAATCCATCAAATGAAAATCAATGGAGCGCTTCTAATTTAACCGGTGCAATAGCTCCAGCTGAAAATTCTGCAACCGTAACAGATCCAGCAATACCAAATGAAGCAGCTCCAACCAACGTAGTTCAGTCTCAAGAGATAGCACCCCAGATAACCCCCACTCAAATAACTGCACCCGATGGAAATGTATTACCTGCAATTCCAGATATTGCTGCCCCAGCAGAACCTGCAATACCTGCAGCGGTAACTACTTCAGAGACAAGCCCATCTGTAACCACTGACGCCTCAACTGCAGATGTAGCGGAAGAAAATAGCAATATAACACCTTTCCCCGCAGCAACACTTGAGACACAGTCAGTTACAACTCAGCCAGAAATAGCTGCTGATCTTAACACCACTACAACCATAGGCACGGATGCTGTTGCAGAAACAACACCTACTGCTACTGCATTGCCAGACAATATGTCTGCACTTCCAGGAGTAACCCCTGAAGTTCAAAGCACAGCACAAATAAACGCAGCAACTAGTGGAGCTGCACCATCGCTCGTTGGCACGGAAGCTCCAGCAGCGACTGCCGATAACATATCTGCTTTTCCTGGGGCAACAGCTGAAATTCAAACTCCTGAGCAAGTAGCTGCTGCAATAAGCGGAGCACCGTTAAGCACTGTTGGATCCGAAACTATTCCTACTACCCCCGTTGAAGATCCAAATACCGGAACTCCAACTGCACCACCTATCGCCGCTTAAGCTTTCATACATACCCCACGGGTGACATGTCGAAAGGGTCCCATTGAAAAAATTTCACAAGCGAACAACTATTCCTATATTTGTAGAGTGGGTGAATATTTTAGTAAATGGGGAGTGAGACATGGCAGGACCCGCATCCTCAATACTCGCTTCTTCCTTCGAGGGCTCGCGTAAGAGTTACTTCATCAGCATATTCTATATCCGCACCTACTGGCAGCCCTCTTCCAATTCTTGAGATAGTAAGTTCTGGATATTGCGACTTCAATTGCTTCACTAAATACATTGCAGTTGCTTCCCCCTCCATTGTTGGATTTGTAGCAATAATTATTTCTTCAACAACACCCTTTTGATTCTTCAATCTTGTGAGTAATTGAGGAATATATATGTCGTCAGGACCAATTGAATTTAATGGATCGATTACTCCATGAAGTACATGATATACACCTTTAAATTTATCTGATTTTTCAAATGCTATTACATCTAAAGCGTCTTCTACAAGACAAATTGTAGTTGTGTCGCGCTCGGAATCACTGCATACATCACAAACATCAGTTGTACCTATATTAAAACAAATAGTACACATCTTGGTATTTTTCTTAAGATTTGTGAGAGCGTAAGCAAAATCATCCAAATCACTTTGAGGAACATGCAAAAGATAAAAGCCAAGACGTTGAGCCGACTTAGGCCCAATACCGGGTAGCCGTTCGAATCCTTCAATAACTTGTTCTAACGCTCTGGGAATCTTCATATTACTTAGGGTTTAGAAAATTAGGGGTTAGCAGCAGTACTTAGTTGAAGAAAATTTAAAAACTAAACCCTGAACGCTATACGCTTTTTACTAAACGCTTTATTTAGACTGTCATCAGTTCCTGCTCTTTCAACTTTGAAGCCTCTTCTATTTTTGCGATGTATTCATCAGTAATTTTCTGAACTTCTTTTTCCATCCTTTTCTCATCATCTTCTGAAATTTCTCCATCTTTTTCAGCTTTTCCAATCACTTCATTTGACTCCTGTCGTGCTTGCCTGATCATTATTTTTCCATTTTCAGCCTTCTTATGAATAAGCTTAACGAATTCCTCACGTCGTTCCTGGGTTAACGGTGGAATACTTACACGAATATTAGTTCCGTCTACAGCAATACCTAGACCCATCTGGCTATCTGAAATTCCTTTTTCAATATCACGTAATACTGATGAATCAAAAGGAGTAATAAGAATTGTCTGGTGATCTTGCACATGAATGGTTGCGAGCTCAAGTACCTTTAGTTTCGCTGTACCTCCATACGCATTAATTACTATATTTTCCACTAATTGTGGGTTTGCCTTCCCAGTCTTAACTGTCCCAAAATCTTCTTTCAGTACAGAGAAGGCTTTCTCCATATTGGATCTTGTCTGTTGTTGAATTTGGCTGTCCATTATTATGTTTGCTAGGTTACCAAACCTAGCAGCAAGAATCAAGGAAGAATACTCTTTCCCTGAACGAGTCTTGAAAGATCTAATAGCGTTATAAGAAGCATAAGTCCGAGAAGAGCAACCAGACCCACTGCGTGAGCATATCCTTCATATTTCTGACTAACTTTTCGTCGAGTAACAAGCTCGATTATCATAAAGAAAAATCTACCTCCATCAAGAGCAGGAATAGGCATGATATTAAGAACTGCAAGATTAAGAGATAGCAAAGCAACAAACCAAAGAACTGCAAACCATCCTGCCCGCACTGCCTCCCCGGTCAATTGGGCCACTCCAATAGGTCCTGCAACGCTCTCAGGCTTTACACCTCCATGCACTAGATCACTTACCATTCCGCCAAGTCCTGAAAGGATTAGCCATGAGAATTTTCCGGCTTCAATAGTTCCGTAAACAGGTGCTTCATACCAGGTGTATTTTTTAACAATAATATTTGTGATACTAACTCCCATTGCCCCCTCATTTTTTGGAGGATTAATTCGTGGAGTTAGACTTGTTGTAAATTCTTTTCCGTCCCTTCTTACTAAAAGCTGTATTTCCTGACCGGCATTTTTCTTGGTCTCTGAAATAAATACATCAGTCTTACTAATTGCTTTGTCATTGATTTTTAAGATTCTATCCTCAACCCGAAGCCCTGCATCAGACGCTGGAGAATTTTTAGAAATACCTGAAACGATAACATCACTTGATGGCAAAGGAACTCCTTGAGTTGAAAATAAGAAGGAAATAAGAACTACAGCAAGGAGGAAATTCATAATTACCCCCGCTGTCACAACAGCCATTCGCTGCCATAAAGGTCGTGCATAAAACGCTCTCTTAATATCAGTGTCTGGTGATTGGTGATTGGTGGATGAGGATTGGGATACTTTTCCACCCCCTGCGTTGTCTTCACCATATAGCTTCACAAATCCACCTATAGGTAACCAATTAACTGAATACACTGTCTCGCCGATCTTTTTGCCGAAAGCACGCGGAGGAAATCCCACACCAAACTCTTCCACCTTGATTCCAAATTTCTTTGCAACTAAGTAATGACCCAATTCATGGATCAATACAAGAATTGAGAGAATGATTATAAAGGAGATGACTGTCAGTAACATTTAACTATTATATTTTACTTTTCACAAAAAGGGAAATCCAAAGATTTATGCAATTCTTTCTATAACATCAAAATTCTGCTGGTCAGCGCTATTATAAGCAGCCCTCTGGCCAATATCTATACCAACATAGCTTTCCATAAGAGAAAGCTCTGCAGAGTACATCGATTCTAAAAAGCTCGCTCGGAGATCACTTTGCGTGCGATCAAAAGTCCTAAAGGAATCTTTATCAAGTCCAATTACTGCTTTTCTACCGTAAAAATCCACATCCCGTTGTTCTAGCGCAAATACGAGCTGATAAGAAATACCTTCGACCATTCCCCCTCTGATATTCCCTACCCTAAAAACTTTTGAAGTGGGGTCTCCCTCGCCTTTCATAGCCTCAGCGAGCCCCAGAACAGCGTTCTTTGAATCTTCAAGTTGATCGTTGCGACCATTCAGAAAGTGATTCACCATTTCCTCTGCTTCTTGCAGTTGGGCCGGTGTAAACAATGAAGTTTCCCGTGACATTAAATTTCGGAGCGTTTGAATTCGCTTATTTTTATATTTTCCCCAAGCTTAGCGATTGCTTCGGTTACTAAATCATTGATGGTCCTAGAACCATCTCTGATGTATTCCTGCTTAAGAAGAATGTCTATATCTTTTGGATTCATAGCAGCAATTTGCATGGCTACTTCATGAGCTAAATGCTTGAATTCGTCTGTTCTTGCAACAAAATCTGTTTCGCAAAGTATGGATACAAGAACACCGACTTTACCAGTCTGATGAACATAACTCTCTACGAGTCCTTGACCTGTCTCGCGATCTGACTTTTTCGCAGCTTTTTCAAAACCCTTCTTTCGAAGAATATCTTCTGCCTTTTTCATATCTCCCTTCGCCTCATCAAGAGCCATTTTGCAGTCTGCAAAACCTGCTTGAGTCTTTTCTCTTAGTTCTTTGATTTGTTGTGCTGAAATTGCCATAGTTTATAGTTCAAGGGTTTAGTTTTTAGGGTTTAGGGTCTTAGTTAATGTATTATAACTAAACGCTATACGCTTCTTCATCTAAACGCTTATTTATCTCCTACCTTCGCTTTTCTTGTCTCCTCAGCTAATTTCTCAGCTGCTTTGTTATCTGCTTTTGTTTTTTCCTTAGATCCTTCAATCCAAGCATCTATCAAATACGATGTTATCAATTTTATAGACCCTACTGCATCATCATTTGCAGGAATTGAGAAATCAACTTCAGACGGATCTGCGTTTGTGTCGGTAATTCCGATTGTTTTAAGGCCAACGCGAGATGCTTCTCTTACTGCAGTGTTTTCTCCGTGAGTATCAATTATAAATACAGCATCAGGTGCCTGCTTGATAGTAAAAAGTCCTCCATAGATATCTTTAAGCTTGATAAGTTCTTTTTCAAAAATTCCAACCTCTCTTTTTGTATATCCACCACGGTCTTCTGAGGTGACAATCTTTTCAAGGTCAACAAGTTTTTTAAAATTCTTCTTTACCTCTTCAAAATTAGTAAAAATTCCACCAATCCAACGAGAAATAATGTAATGTATTGTATCTGGGGTTACTTCTCGAGCTCTTTCTACTTCTTCTTTAACGATTGCCTGAGCTTGTCTTTTTGTACCTACAACAACCATGCTTCCACCCTTTTGTCCCAATTCCCTTACATACTCAGCAGCGGCCATAATCCCTTCCTGAGTTGCTTCAAGATTGATAATATTTACTCCGCCACGAGCTTCAAAAATATAGCGGTTAGCTTTTGGATTTCTTCTATTAACTTGATGCCCAAAATGACATCCAGCTTCTAATAATTCTTCTAGTGTAATTTGTTTCATTTTTTTATTCCTTTTGCGGCTCGTCTGGATAGACGGCTCACCTCTGCATCTGGGGGCGTTTTCAGCCAGGAAGTAATCCAGAGCATGTTGATATGAAAGCTATTATAGCCCAAATGAGCGTGTAGTTCAAGAGGGTTTAGTGTTTAGTTTTAAAATTAAAGAATGGAGCATTTTTGAAACTTCTTCAATTAAAGATTCAAGATTCCTATAGTTACCATCACTGATGTACTTAAAGTCATGGCAAAGCATCAATTGGGTCTGAAGCTCTAAGGTTGAACCATAAGCAATGGAATAAAACTGTAAATACTCTTTTACGGATTTCCTTGCATAGCCTTCGGCAATATTTGAAGGTATCGAAACAGCAGCACGTCTTATTTGTGAAGTTAATCCATAGGTTTCTTCTTTTGGAAAAGATTTTGATAGTAGATATACTTGGCGTGCCAAATCCATCGATTTTTGCCAAACTATCAAGTCTTTGTAGGAATTTAATTTCACAATTCTAGTATATCTAAACCCTAGACCCTTTTACAGCTAAACCCTACTCAGAAATTGACGCAAGTCATTCTCTGTGACTACAATGATTTATGGCTAAGAATAAGCGTCGTGGTGGGTATGGATTTACCGTAAGTCTTACCGGCCCAGGTACGATATTCACTATTGGTTTTATCACAGTTGCAATTGGCATGGGACTACTCCTCGCTCGAGGTGTTGCTCCAAAAAATATGTACTCAGATCCCGGACCAACAGGAGACCTTGAAGTTATTCCAGAACCTCCTGACCCCGAACAAAAAGGCCTACAACTCAAAACAATCAAATTCAAGGAATGCGCAAGCACACTAACAGTTGATTTCCTTGTAGACAAGTCCGACTCTATGAATCTACTAACTAGCTCTAAGGTTTCCAAACTTGCCCGCCTTAAAGAGGCTATTAAAGAACTTATTGGCACTACGCAAGATGATTCAATAATTGGCATCCAATCTTTCACGACAGGAAGTATTACAAATGATGTGCCTATTGCTTATTACAGGGATACTAAATCTACCATTATGGCAAAAGTTGATGCAATTGGAGGAAGATCCTCAACTCCCACTTATGAAGCACTTACCTTTTCCTACAACCACTTAAAAGAATCTATTCCAAAATTTCCAGCTGACCGAAAATTTACTTTTATATTTATCTCTGATGGTGGCCCATGCCCTGGTTTTGCCTGTCCTGGCAATGTAGGAGCTGATCAAGACCCTAGAATATATAGCCCGAATCCAGCAGACCAAATCAAAGCACTTGGTGTGGATGTTTTTAGCCTAGGCATCTTCTCACCTGACGAGCGTCAATATGTTTTTCAAATGGAGACTTTGCTGAGAAGCATCGCAAGCAAACCAGAGAATTATTATGCGGCCGAATCAGCAGATGACGTCAAAAGACTCCTTTCAACGATTACGAGTAGACTATGCACTGGAGCTTCAACTCCAACACCAACACCATAAGCTGGTGGATAGTGATTAGTAATTAGAGCTAAAATAAAATATGTTTAAAAATACTTTCAAAAACATTTCCTTCTCCAACCACCAACCACCAGCCACTGACAACCAATCCGGTCAGTCTTCCATATATATAGTGATTATCATTATGGTTGTCATCTTTGCTGTCATGTTTGTAGGTGGCGTTGAGTCTTTATCTTCAGGAAATGAAGCCTCACCGGTAACCATCACCCCATCAGCACCTGCCAGTGCTGGCTCTGCTTCCCCTACTACCAGTCCCGCTACTACGACCTCTCCAACAACTTCTCCAACAACCAACTCCTGGAGTCTAAGTTTTGATATTACTCCTACCTGCAAAAGTGGAAAATCTTCTTATAAAGACGGTTTTGTAAATGTTAAGGGCACTAAAGATGGATATATCAAGTTGGAAATTAACGATAATGGCTTAAAAACACTGTCCACTCAAAAATTTACATCCCCAGAGGGTAAATTCCCACTAGCCTTGAGTAATGAATATGGATTTAACGATAAAACCTGGAAAATATCTTTATATTCTGGTGGGATACAAGGAGAGGGAGGCTGGAGAGGCGGAGATATACAGACCACAAAAGACGGAGACCCTACGGGATGCAATTAATTGACAATGGTACTTAGTACTTATAAAGTAAATTAATGATGAAATTATTTATTCTTACATTGGCTTCTCTTATACTCATTTTTACCTTCGGTATTGTAAATGTAAATCAAAGCTTCGCTGACCAAAATTGTGGAGCTGGTATAACCTGTACCTCAACTCAAACTTGCGTTCAACCAGCTGGTGCAGGTGTAGGTAAAGGATCATGCGCTGCGAATGGAACCCTCAATACAGGCGATGTTTGCTCTTTCAAGCCTGGAAGCACTACTTTTTATGGAGACGCAGCTTGTATTTCCGGCTCTTGTAGTAGATCAACGGGTAGATGCGTAGAGCTAGGTTCAGCTGACAAGTTTTGCGGGGCTGGTATTTACTGCAGTACCTCAGAATCCTGCGTACAACCTGCTGGTGCAGGCGTAGGTCAAGGCGAATGTGTTACAAATGGAAGTCTGGGTATTGATGCTGTCTGCGTTTCCAAACCTGGAGGCACTACCTTTTATAGAGACGCAGCTTGCGGAACTGGAACTTGTAGCAGAACAACCGGAAAGTGTGTAAGCCTGGGATCAACCGACAAGTTTTGCGGGGCTGGTATTTACTGCAGCTCATCTCAATCTTGTGTGCAACCAGAGGGAGTCGGTGTCGGCAAGGGATCCTGTGCAACACATGGAAGTCTTACACCCGGAAGCATCTGTGCCTTCAAACCGGGAGGAACTACGATATACCAAGATGCTGTGTGTGATTCAGGAAGCTGCAGTAGATCATCCGGCAGATGCCTAGAATCAACCTATAATCACTGTGAGCTTACAGGCCCAAATGAAGAATTGTATATGTGCCTACCATCCTGTAATTCAACCTATAATTCTCCCCAACCAAAAACCACTTATTTTAGTTGCGGCAGCAAGGGCGGAACGTGTTGCAAAAAGACAGGTGGGAGTCCTCTTGGTCCCGATAATGGCGCAGGCAGCAGCACTCCAACTCCAACCCCTCCAGGGAACGGCTACTGCGGTGACTCCGTCCCAACCTACACCACATTACAACCTCAAGGAACTGCCTCATGTGCTACGTCTCAGACAACCGCTACCAACAACTTGCTCTGGCAAGAAAGAAAAAGACCCAATGATCCTTCCGGATACGATGATTACTGCGATTGGAAATACCCACAACAAAGATATTTCTACATATGTGCCCCAGGAACAGGCGGAGGATCTACATCACCTAGCCCAACAGTAACACCCGTAACAACTGTTACCCCTACTCCATTTGTGCCTACAGCTCAAGGCGGCCTATGCAATCCAGTACAGGGCCCATGGCAGTGTGCAGTACCAAATGTATGCATCGTGTCTGGAAGTCAAGGTCGATGCTGCCCTGCAGGCACTGAGTGGAGAGATAATACATGCAAAACTCCGGAAGCAACTCCTACTCCAACCGCCGCAACCGGACCAACCGCCACAGTAACACCAGTATCAACGGGTAGCACTTGCAATGACTACATCCCTGCATCAAATATCCATCAGGTTTGCAGAGCCAATGTAGATACCTGTATGGGAAGTGAGGTACTAAATTCTGGAGGAAATGATGCATGTAAAGCGTTTTACAATACTGACAAAGCACTTTGCTGTCAGCTTCCGCAAGGTGCCCCCCCCGCTGGTGGGTCTTGTAATCTACCAGGTAGGCCATGCAACCCAAGCGCAAATAATATGTCCGGACCCAATGCTGGAAGTAATATCGCATGTAGCGGCTGTGGAGGGTTCTGCGTAGGGACCGGCACAACAGGCACATGCCAGAATCCCTACTAAATTATATGGAAGAACAACTGCCCACAACCCAAATACCTCCAGAACAAGTCAAAAAGTCTGGAAAGAAAAAATTACTAATCTCTCTTGGGGCGATAGGGATACTCTTAGTTATCATCATAGCTACTTTCTTTATGCTCAAATCAGTATCAGTAAAGAAAGGGACAATAGCACCTAGCGCAGAAAAACTTGGCAATCCGTTAAATATACAAGTATCATTAGGCTTTTCAACATATAACCTAACCGCAATCAATGCAACGCCTACAACCGTTGACTTAAATCTCCAAACACTAACATCCACAGGTATTTCGGGTGGAAAAGTAGTATTAAAGTATGACCCTTATACAGTCAGTGATGTCCAAGTAAAAACAATAACAGGCACCACCTCCATAGTCCCGAATGCATTCTTTTCTACTGTAAAATACAATCCTGGGAATGTAGTTATTTCCTTTTCACTCCCTGAAGGATCAACGCCTGTTGTAGGCTCTGGCAGATTTGCAACAATAACCTTTACCCCAACGGCCAACAAACAATCAAGCAAAGCAACACTTTCCTATGATCTCAAACTCTCAGAACTCTACACTATAGAGGGCGGTCAGCAAAAAAAGCTAAAACCTTCTAGAGGTGATCTTGACGTAATAATTACTCCATAGTCCTCATTTTTAATGAACTCTATATCTATTTTGTGGCATACTTATAGATATGAGTAAAGGTTACATTAACATTGTCATTCCGGTCCTTATTCTTGTTACTGCTTTTGCATTCCTCATTACAAGCGGCAAGATGTTCAACATCTCAACCACAAATCCAAATGAAAAATACGAAAGCCCGATTACATCTGGTGACTCGCAGAAAAAAAATCTTCAATTAAAAAAGCTCACTTTCCAACCAAAACCGACCCCAGTAGGAGACGCATGCAATCATGACATGTCCAAAAAGGTTGACCCGAATGTATGCACAAATTGCATTGCATATCTTGTGTACTGCAAAGATAGTCAATGTACCGATTTTGACCAATCTAAATCATCTATGCCAGGAACCAAAGATGCTGTTTGCGCTGACTTTAACAATTCTGGCTGGTGCAGAACTCTTGCTAGAGAAGGCGATGGCTGGTACTGCATAGGGAAACCAGTGATTTATCTCTACCCTACAACTCCTACTCTAGTAGATGTCAAAGTAATTACCGAAGGTAAAGTTGTCATAAGCGATCCACAAATTGAGGTAAATGGCCGCCACAACAATATTGAGTCGAGCCAAGGCTGGAGCGATGTTATGGCACATCCTAATGGTATTCTTTTTTACAATGACAAACCGTATCGTGAATTATTCTACGAATCAGAGACAAAAGACGTAAAACAACCGAAAGCAGGATTTATCTTTAAAAGAGAAAATCTCAAAGAAGAATTAACGAATTTTATAGAAAGACTTGGTCTAACACGAGAAGATGAAAAAGATGAATTCTTAGATTGGTGGCTCCCCCGCCTTTCAGCTTACGATTCCCCATACTGGTTTGTCTCTATCTTAGAAAAAGATGAGAAGCAGCGGCTTGATCAAGTTCTGATTTCACCGAAACCAGATACATTTATTGAATTCATCGCATATTTCAAACCTCTGGAGAATGTTCCTGAAAATTATGAAGAGTTAACTCTTCCCCCAACTCCTCAAAGAATCGGATTTACCGCCGTTGAGTGGGGAGGGGTAATCGGCAATTAAACCCTGAGCGCATCGAAGGGTTATTCAAGACTCGCTAGCATAGCGTCATACTGAGCCTCTATAATAGGATCTTTTTCCCCTGCATATGACAACTGCAGCCTTATTATTGAATACCCCTTCTGAAATAGTGCGACCTTTTCGCGAAGACGAAGAGCCTGTTTTTCGCCCATGAAATATTTACCGGTCATATCATTTTGTATTATTTCCCTACCTTCATAACCTGCACCTTCATATGGGGCTGCAAGATCTTCAAGTGATCTTTCTTGGCGGGGAAATACAACAACACTTATTTCTTTTTTTGATGGACTCACAAAACGTATATATTCTTGAACACCAGCATTTGGGGCAACATTCACAACCTGAAATCCTTCAGGATAGGTAATTGAGAAGATCGAGGAATTGAACTGAAGGGATGAAATGTTGCCTTCCACAGTCTTCACAATCCCTGGCTTTAAATTTGTTGGGGCTGGAGTTATATCGTTTTTATTAACAATGCTATTCCTATCAGCATTTCGCAATGACATCAAGGCAAATGTCATAAGCCCTAAGCACCCGACAACAATAATCACAGCCATCTTCTTCCACCCCAATTTTTCCATCAAATGATCCATATATGTATAGTATCAAAAAAAGTTAGTAGATTGACAAAAGTGACCCATTAATTTATTCTTTGTATCAAGATGCTAAGCCAAGAAGATCCAGAAGTTTATGCCATACTCCAGAAAGAAGATAAAAGACAACGCGACACTCTAACGCTTATTCCCTCAGAGAATTACGCCTCCCTAGAAGTAAGATCTACTCTTGCCTCAGTATTTACTAATAAATATTCTGAAGGATACTCAAAGAAAAGATATTACCAGGGAAATGCCAACGCGGATGACATAGAAATGCTTGCTATTGAGCGTGCAAAAAAAGTATTTGGCGTTCCTTTTGTAAATGTCCAACCTTATTCAGGAAGTCCTGCAAATACGGCAGTATATTTTGCACTACTCGAACCTCTAAAAAGCAAAATTATGGGACTTGCTCTGTCATCTGGAGGACATCTTACACATGGGTCTCCTGTATCTTTCTCTGGTAAGTATTTCAAAACCGTAAGCTTTCCTGTAACTCGCGACGGAATCCTTGATATGGATGAAATTGAGAAGCTCGCAATGAAAGAAAAGCCACAAATAATTGTATGTGGATTCACTGCATATCCCAGAATTATAGATTTTGAAAGATTTGGCAAGATTGCTGATAAGTGCGGGGCTTACCTGCTTGCTGATGTATCCCACATAGCAGGTCTTATTGCGGGAGGTGCCCATCCTTCCCCTGCAAATCATGCTCACATCATAATGACAACAACACATAAGTCCCTCCGCGGTCCGCGTGGTGCAATGCTTATGGTAACTGATAAAGGAATTCAAAAGGATCCAGATCTTCCAGAAAAGATAAATAAGGCGGTATTTCCAGGACTTCAAGGTGGCCCTCATGACAACCAAACAGCAGCAATCGCTGTTGCTCTAAAAGAGGCACAGACTCCAGAATTTAAAAAATATGCTCATCAAATAGTCAAAAATGCCAGAACCCTTGCTGATGTTCTTCAAAAAAATGGATTCAAATTAACAACTGGTGGAACCGAAAATCATCTAATTGTAATAGACACCATGTCAAAAGGGGTCAATGGAGCACTCGCTGCTTACGCGCTAGAATTAGGCGGAATAATTACCAATAAGAATACTATTCCCTATGATACCCTTCCACCCTTTTACCCTTCTGGTATTAGAATCGGAACACCAGGAGCCTCTACACGCGGCATGAAGGAAAAAGAGATGAAAGTACTGGGTCAGTGGATCACAGACATTATCAAAGAATGTGAAGGGAATGTGTTACCGGAAATCAAAGAAGAACGCGGGCCATTTTTTAAAAACTTTAAAAAAGAGATTGCAGAAAATAAAAAAATAAAAGCAATCGCGCTTGAAGTTAAAAAAACCCTTAAAGAATTCCCACTTCCATAAAAATGCGCTTCTTATTGACACTCAAGTCTAACTTCTCTACTATGTAAATAACTGGCTTTATATAGTTTATGGTAAAAATTAATCCTCGAATTTTCTTTCTCGTTGTAAGCCTTTTTTTTATAATCCCTATTAATTTACGAATAGATGCATCAAATGATAATTCTAAAATAGACATGAATAAAACTTTGGCTTTTATCCCAGGTACAGACAAACTGCCAGATAGTTATATATGGACACAGAATTCATCACCTTGCTCAGCAGGTGAAGCTTATTGTTATCAAGACACAACAGGAAAATACCAACATGGAATCGAAAGTACACAAAACTATGATTTACCCCCGGCTGGTCAATCAGTTAACGATAGTAGTCCAAATGGGAACACCAGTCCTAAATCTGAATATGGAGGAAGTTGTACAATATTTGGCGGTTGCGTGAATGAAGGTGTATGTGAACTCACAGACAGTGGAGGCATTAACGGTCAATGCGTTGCGCCCAGTGCCACACAGCCGACTAGTTGCAGTAGTCAGAGTGGCCGGGCAATTGGATGCAGCTGCGAACAATCTAACAACAATCAATGTGCAAGTCAATATTGTGGTGGACCATATCGGGTAGAAGATATCTACCGCAGAGGAAACCCAAAAACTATCGGCACATGTCAAATATCGCCTACGCCAAGTCCATCTGTGACTGTCGCACCCGCAAGGTCTTGCCCTGGTGGTACCGCCAATTCAAATACCCAACTTAAGGACAAAGGTGACGCAAATTGCAGTGGAACCATAACAATTCAGGATTTTAATTTATGGCGCGATGAATTTATTGCAAAAGAAGGGAATACTCAGGGTAGAACAAAATATGCTGATTTTAATGGTGGAGATGTAACAATTTCAGACTACAATAGATGGAGAGATAGTTTTATAGCAGTAACAAATGGAACAACAATCCCTTAACCCTATTATGCAATTTATAAAAAATTTGACTAGAAAGCAAATTGTATTTGGTATTGGAGCTTTATTTGTTGCTGCAGCTCTAGTTACTACATTATATTTAGTAAGGCAATCCCAGGATTTGAGGCAACGTGCATCAGGGGAAGAAGTTATACTCTCATATGCACCTTTACGGGTACAGGTAGCGCTACAGACAGAAACCGCGATCGAGCTAAAAGCTAGGACCACAGCAGCAAATGTGAATATTACAGCGATCCAAACAACTGTAAAATTTGATCAGGATAAGGTTGAGCTTTTGAGATACGAAGACGGCAACAGATCTACACTCCTAACCCCCCTTCAAACCCCTTCTCCAAATAATGCAGCAGGCACTATGAACATCACCTTCTTGCGGCCAACGGCAGACGCAACTATTCTTAATGGAGATATCAACCTTGGTCGTCTAATATTTAAATCTAAAGGAACAGCTGGATCAACTCCAATTACAGCAATTAACTCATCTGTTACAAAATCTGGATCGTACACGGATATAACACCCGGAGTTGAAGCGACTAATTTTATTGTCACCTCAAATACCTCTACGACGACAACGCCAAGCGTAACAACCTCCCCTTCTCCATCTGTAAGCCAACAACCAACTGGATCACAAGTATATTGTGGAGATAATAGTCATGTGGGCTGCACTGTAGGACTTTATTCCTGCTATGTTAATTTAGGTAGCAATGTAGGAAAAACATGTACTGATGTGTCTGGCAGTAACGGCACATACAATTGCGTTAAATGCGCATATGTCACTCCATCGCCAACGGTATCCCCTAGCACAACCCCTGTACCAAGAGTTCCTGAATGTGGAGTTTCAACTATTCCACCTACGATAGGAGCTGCCCCACTCAAAGTAGCTTTACATGGTTCTGGAAAGTCAAATGCACTGGGAGTAGGAATTGCAGGATATGAATGGGATTTTGATGGAAATGGAACATGGGATTCTCCTGTCCAACTTGATTACATAGAACATATTTATACTGTTAATGGTACATATAGACCTAAATTCAGAATTAAGGGTCAAAATGGTAAATACAGTGAGACTTGCACTTACGGATATGAGGTGCTGGTTGGACCCATCTCAACAAATCCCAACTATGACGTGACCATTATTCCGCCAGCCAATCTTCAACCATCAGGCAATATAGATTCTGGAAGCCGAAATATAACATGGACAGCTTCAGCAAAAGCTGAGGGAGGTTACTATCTGAGAGTTAATGAGGATGGAATAGATACTACAACCTGGAGTGCGCTAGGAACTTGCAACAACAGTTTGAATGCGACTTCTGGAGATATTTGCGAAACAGTTACCTCAACACAGTATACATATACATTCAAACCAGGCAAAAATTATTTCATTTGGGTTCATAGCCGACGAGCGACAGATGGTAAATATGGTGGGCCAGTAGCATCAACTGTAGTCACAAAAACCAACGCAGCAACATCACCATCTGTTACGATAACAACCGCGCCAACCATAACGGCACAACCTACCTTAACAAGTGTTCCTACTGCCACCCTTGCACCAAATGATACAGCAATCAATGTAAATATTATCCTTCCTGGTATAGGCACTGGGGCTGAAAATCTGGGACTTAATGCAACCCCGATACACCCACAAAGAACCGCAACGCTAAAGCTATACGACAATACAAATACCAATGTTAAAACTGTTGATGCAACAATGACCTATACCCCACAGTCCTCTTCCTACTTTGGACAATTCCCATTGGGCACAACTTTCCCCACAGGAGTATATACAGCAAAAATTAAAGTTAATAACACTCTCTTCAGAACACTTATTGGATCTATGCAAATTAATAATGGCGTAGCAAATGCTTCAACCATATGGACAGGAACTCCAAGGAACCTAATAAGCGGAGACTTAAATAACGATAATACACTTGGAATTATCGACTGGACATATATGATTGCTTGCGTTAAGAATGAAGCTGCATGCACGACTGCAATACGTGAGCTTGCAGATCTTAATGATAATGGATCGGTCGATGAGATAGACGTTCAGATATTGCAAAGAGGGTTTGCATTACGAGATGGAGATTAAGTAATATAAATACTACTGCCTAACATGCCAAAAAAAACCACCATACTTATTGTAATTCTTGCAATCATTACAGGAATTCTTATCTTCTTAGCAGTCAGATCTGATCAAGGCCAGAATCTATTATCAAACGACCCAAATGAAACTACACCAACCCAAGTTCAACCCTTTGCGGCAATGTCTTTCGAGCCGTCTACTCTTGACGCTTCAACGGGGCCCAGTACTCAATCAGTAAATGTAGTGATAGATACTCAAGGTAAGCCTGCGGCAGGTGCCCAAATAGAACTTACCTATAATCCTTCAGCCATTTCAAATGTAACAGTCAAAACCCCGGAAACGTCATTCTTTGGACAAAATCCCAGTGTACTTATTAACGCCGTTGATCCCACCCAGGGTAGAATCTCCTACGCAGTTGGTATTTCTGCTTCTGAGGCTGAAAAATCAGGCAGAGGAACTTTGGCAACTATCACATTCACGGTAAATAGACCTGCAGGCATTGCTACTACAAATCTTACATTTCTTCCAAAGTCGGCCGTGACCACCTTGAGTGCACAAGGTTCGATTCTTAATAACACAACGCCACTTGAAATTAGACTCACCCCATTATCTCCGGCTGCTAATTAAAAATGCCCTTGTCTGACAAAAAGCAGTCGATTGATCTGTCTTTTCCTGTTAAAAACAATGTCAATCTTTTATTGCAGGACTAGCTATTAGTCCTGATGGTTGATTTAAGTAAACGTATTCTGAAATAATAGAATCAATATGGCAGATATTCCAACCAATTCATTTCAAGGACCATTAGCTCCAAAATATGGACTAAATGACAACTTTAGAAATCCCATACCGGGAGGACCCAAAGTGGATATTCCTAAAGGAAGAAATTATGGAAAGCTTATCCCCGTAGGTGCCGTTGCTCTTGCTCTTCTTATATTGCCGCTTACCATACAACAACTCGGTCAGCAGCAAGATAATAGGCAGCAGGCATCACAGCCTACGCCCACAATCTCCGTGCCAGCTCAAATAACATCTCCCACCCCCACACCAACTCCCGCAAGATCACTCACACCAACCCCAACAGCGCCATCGGAGCTTGTACCTCCAATTACGGCAAGCGGATCAGGAAATTAATAATTAAACAATGGAAGACTAGTGGTGCTCATTAGGTTTAGCGAGGGCTTCAGTATTACCACGTCTAACTTTTGCTGCAAAATCGGCAGCCATATCTCCTGCTGCATAAGCAATAAGGCCAGCACCTGCCAGAGGATGACTCGCAGCTAAAACTCCCCAAAGGGTCACACCCATACCAACCTTCTTTACTCCCTTGTCCATTGCTTGTTCAAATTGACCTTTATGCTCAGGAAACATTCCTTCTTTTGATCTGTTCTTAATTTTTGCTATGTAATCAGCAAGCATATCACCCGCTGCATAGGTAAGAAGCCCCAGGCCCACTACAGGATGACTAAAAGTAAGAGCACCTATTGCGGCAATAGCAAGGCTTGCTCCCCATTTAATCTTTTTATCAGCAAAATTCTCGACAGCTCCTTGATGCGTAGGAAAGGTAGCAAATCTATACTCTTTATGCTTTGCGTGACCTCCGTCATGCCCCGTATTTGCATGGGAAACGGCATTTGCTGCGCTTTCGTGTGATGGTCCGTGTTCTACACTCATATTATTTGGAAATCTTTTTTCTTAGATTAATGATTTTACGTTCAAAAGAGCGGGCTACATATGGTCTAACTGCCTCAAATGTACCCGAAACAATCTTGCCTACAACTTTTGCGCCTGTTTTTATATCTTTTGTAGGTGGTAAATTCTCTTTCATACCGTGGAATTATATCAAAAAAACAGAGGAAAATAAAGTACTATGGGTCTAGGATTGAATATCCTAGACCCACATGATCTTTCCTTAAAGATCATGATAGGATTGTTCTGAGAAGTAAGATTTACCTTGTTCCCTTCGCATTAATATTTGAGGCGCGGAAGGGAATAAGAACCCCCCCCTCTTCGTTCGGAACCTTGTTCCCTTCGCATTAATATTTGAGGCGCGGAAGGGAATCGAACCCTCGCATAGAAGTTTTGCAGACTCCCGTGTTACCACTTCACCACCGCGCCTTAACTTGCACAGAGTGAAGTGGAATGATCACTTCACCACCGCGCCATTAAGGTTTGAGTGTATCAAAATTTGAGGCAAAAATCTATCTCTACGATTGATTTACATAACCCGTACAGACTAAACTTAATTCGTGAATAAAAAGATCATATTAATTGGAGCAATTGCTGTGGTCCTGATAGGAGTTGTTGTCACGACATTTCTTATCAAGCAAAATCAAGATAATAGACAGCGAGCAGATGAAGGAACACCAACCATTACACAAGGTCCCACTCTAGATGCTGAAGAATGGAATTTCCTTAGAATTTTGAATGAACACCGACAAGGACTTGGATTAACACCTCTAAAAGTATCCAAAAAATTAACAGAAGCGTCAACATGGATGTCTATTGACATGGCAGCGCGTGGAGTACTCCCCGCAGATCATAGCGACTCTCTTGGCAGAGCTTTTCAGAACAGAATCATGTCCTTTGGCTATAGTGCGGTCCCAATGGGTGAAAATATTGCAAAAGTGGGAGGAACGGGTCAAAGTGCATTTAATGCTTGGCTCGCCTCTACAATGGGCCACAAGGAGCAAATGGAAGCAACATGGGCAAGAGCGATAGGTATTTCTCGCGTACAACACGGGAATGGCTGGTTCTGGACAACTGACTTCGGATCAACCGTTGATACTGAGATAACTCCAACAGCTACCCCATCAGTAACAGAAAGCCCATCACCTTCCGAAACAATAACAACAACCATAAACCCTACCGAAACAATTAGCCCAACTACTACAGTCAGTCCTACAGAACCAACAGAAACAGTTTCACCTACAACAACAGCATCCCCCACAACAACTACAACAATAGTCCCCACTGTGACCTCAACTCCGACATCAACACCTTCACCAACTCCAACCAGGACTCCTACGCCTACACCAACAAAGGTCCCTACTGCCACTCCAACCAGGGTTCCCACTTTAACAGTTACCCCTACTTCTATCCCAAGTCTTGCGACCACTCCAACCGCAGTAGTGACGGCAACTCCAACACCTACACCACCTACGGTTACAATACAGGTATCTCCCACACCTACAGCTCTTCCTCCAATAGCAACAAGCACACCAGTCCCGACAATTGCAAAACCTGGAGGGCTACTGCCAACTATGGGTATATTTGGGGGGATTTTGATCGTTGTAGTTGCTGGAATATTCTTGTTAGCTCTTTAGAGTGTACAGCGTAAAGTTAACAGCGTACAGAAATTCTAGAACTGGCCGCTAAACGCTGTCTACTGTCCGCTACTTATCTTGATTAGCGAAGCCAAGCAAGATCGCCTTTTAGCGATCTTGATTATATTTACTCTCTTGTGGACCTGCCTGGAAGTTAGCGAAGCCAAGGTTCAAGCAATTATTTGTCCTGATTGTATTTACTCTCTTGCGGTCCAGCTTGAAACTTATATTTTGCGTCCTTCTTCTTTGTATAAGGGGTCTCAGCAGGACTTGATAGTTGCTCAAAAGCCATAGCGCAAATTCTCATTCCAGGATACAAAGCAACAGCCATACGACCAAGATTGCCAAGCTCCAAAACGCAATTACCATCCCATCCAGCGTCAAAAATACTTGCAGTTGAATGAACGACTATCCCGAGCCTCCCCAATGAAGACCTACCCTCTAATCTTCCTAGAAGATCATCGGGAATTCTTACTTTTTCCATAGTAACTGCAAGTACAAAATCCCCTGGCTGCATAATGAATGGAGAACCCTTCTTGATCTTTACCTCAGTAGTAATTTCATTGGTGTAGTCTTTTTTCGTTGGGTCTAAATATGCATTTCTACTATGGTCAAATACTCTAAATTTGTCTCCTAATCGAAGATCTAAAGAACATGTCCCGAGTTGAGTTTTGAAATCAGGAGCTGGGGTTATCCCAATCTTTTTTTTCTTTATGTACTCTTTTATGTCTTTGTCTGAAAGAACCATATATTCTGCAAAAAAATAGGATAGCAAATACGATGGGTGCTGGCAAGAAGATCCTCTGTCTTTTATATAGATAGCTTACTATCGAAGATAGATGCTATCTCTGATAGCTTATCTTACAATGAAGCTAATTTCAACAGCAGTAAATCCTCTTCTTATAACTTTGTCAAAACTTGGCATTTCATAGTTCAAATTCCCGTTATTTTGCATCTTTTCTATATAGAACACGATATTTCTATAAGAAGTCGGTGTTGGCTCAAAATAAAGGGGAAGGATCATTTTTGACGTTTGGTCATCATAAAAAGAGATGAATGCGTAAGGAGAATCTACTGCATCTTTTGCATACGCAAGTGTATCTAATGTCTCTTGCTCATTGAGACCTAACTTTTTACCAAACAGCGTAATAGTAGCTTCAACTTCCGATTTCGAAACAACAACGCCATGTGATGGTTTTTGGGTTCTAATAGCTGGCTTATAATCAAATGCGAGACTCTTTATGGATTTACCATTGGCAAAAAAGTCTCCATTCCTTCCCAAGACTATATCAAATCCTTCCTGCGAATATGGAACATTTGGTGAATATAAAATAGTACCCGTATTTACTTTCACGCTCATACCTTCCTGCCCATAAAGGTATAATGGACTATCTACGCAATTATTAGATGCTGTTTTCCCTCGCACAACGGCAAACTGCGTATCAAAGCATTCATCAAATGCTGCATCTCCTGTTTGATTAAGCCTTGCCTGATCGCCAGTAAAATTGGTGCCATGAATCGCATTACATTGCGCTGCGGCAACATCTCGGCATTTCTCTCCGCTCTGTTGTTCTGTTCTTTGAGGAACTAATTCAGGCTTAAAACCTAAAGTCTGAAGCTTTAGTTGCTTGTTGGCTTGCGCAATGGGCGCAGCATTAGCATTGATATTTGTCGGAAAATACGCACTTTTCGTCACCCCGATCAGTTGCAAGAATGAACCCGGAAGCTCAACTTTTTGACCAGCTTCGTCTCCCGCCTTTACAACATATAGGCTTGAGATGGCAGGAGAGTATTTAGAACCCAAATTTCCGACAGCTGCATCCCCTCCTGCTTGATCAGCGGTAAGAAGTGCTCCTCCGGCAAGCATTGACTGAACCCCTTCCTTTTCAAGTCTACCTGCTTGCGAGCGCATTAAGTTATACATAAAAGCACCTGATTCCTCTGGATTTTTAGCAACAAATGTATACGTTGGATTATTTGTTTGGAGATCCCACATGGCCGTTGTGTATATACCATCTGAAGAACTAGCGATTATCGTGCGTGTTTTTGTACCTAAATCCAGAATTTCTACCGTGTTTGGGATAACAATAGCACGCCTAAAGCCATTTATAATTGCTGTACCTGATCCCTTACTTCCGTCGTATCCTGCAAAAACCAACTTTGTGCCATCCGGAGACTGAATTGGCTGACTACCATACGTACCAGATGCCATAGACGCAAGGTCTCCTTTTGCTGTACCAGTAAAATTTGAATAGCTCATCCCGTATGCCCATCCAGCATCAGCATTCGCCAAGAATTTATCCATAAAGACTTCGCCATTGTTTGTAACCGCAACTGGGTAATGAACGGGAGAATTTGTAGGCTCATCATATAACGTGTATTTTTTCGTCACATCGCTGACTGCGACAGTCGTAACTTTTGAACCTCCCCCCCGAAGCTGTGTTGATTGTGGAGGTGGGGCAACTTGCCACGCTGCTATATAATTACCGTCTGCAGAAATTATATAGTCATCAATTCCGTATCCAGCATCTGCTTTTAAAACGATTGTCTCTTTTTGATCTGTGAGCGTACGGATCACAAGTTCTGATCCATAATCTCGGTCATCCGTATTATTGATGTAAATTATTTTTGTGGGACTCACTACCTTGACGTGCTTAACGTTTGAAGGCAATTTTGCAAGCAAGGTATTTTTATTAGTAGTTAGATCAAATGAGTTAATGTAGGAAGAAGTATCTTGCCAATATCCATACACTATAGAATTTGAAGGAGCTTTTTGTAAAACGGCCTTCGACGGTTCCTTATCTGACTCCTTTATAGAAATTCCCCTACCTCCAGACAAAAGAATATATGCACCTACAGTTCCACCAATAATTAAAAGCGCAATCAAGACAATAAGCATTTTTACTCCTCCGAAAGCCGCTTTTTCTGTAGCAGGTGGCATTTGAGGAACAACTGGAGGCGCAGAATCTATTGGAGAATTTTCCATACCTATATATAGTGTAGTGTTAGACGTTAAGAGTCAAGCTCTTCGAATGATTTATTACCTATCTATGTAAAAACTTATCTCAACCGCAGTTAACCCGTTTCTTTTCTCAATTCTTTCTAATGGAAATGAATACCCAACATGCGTATCTCTTGGTAGGGCGTTAAGGTTCTGAACATAAAATACAATATTGTAATAATTGTCGGGTTGTGGAGAAATAAACAAGGGAAGTATTTGCTTTGACATATTATTGTTGTAATACGAGACATAAGCAAATGGAGAGACAATTACATCTTTAGCTTTTGAAATTATGTCCTTAGTTTCTTGACTATTTAGACCTAAAGTGTCGGACAATTCTCTAAATGTTTTTTCTACTTCATTTTTACGTATATATTTCCCGTACGGCGGCCTCCCCATGGTATTAACAAGTGAGTAATCAAATTCTATGCTTTGAACTTTTTTACCACCCGCTTCCAATATTTGACCAGACGCGAGCTTTACATTAAAT
>CAZHDZ010000005.1:0-6081 GCA_964531275.1 uncultured Gammaproteobacteria bacterium | reverse complement strand
ACGGGTACCCCAATTTTTACATTAACTTGCGTGCCTTCAGGTCCATAAATATATAATGGACTATCTGCACAAGACCCCGCTTGCTTATTTAGCGCTTCCTGATTGATCCTACATTTATTGAAGTTGTCAAATTTTTCTGCCTTATATCTTTCGTCTCTGCTTGTGTCATAATTTGTACCAAGCAAAGCGTTGCATTGCTCTGCAGCCAATTCATAACATCGTGGAAGATTTGATTGAGTTGGTGGAGGATTTACAGGATTTGGAGCATCTGGAATATTAATGGGTTGCGTAGGCACAGGCGTTAGCTGTCCATCCTCACTTTGCTGTTCTCTTCTTGAGGGACCCAACTCTTCTTTGAGAACAAAAGTTCCCAGCTTTAGTTGACGACTACTTGTTGCGCTTGACGAAGCAACTAATCTTGAAGAAACATCATTATCCATAACGCTTATTTCCTGAACAAGTCGCCCATCCAGGCTAATTTTAGCCTTACTATTCCCCTTTTTATCTAAAAGTGACATTGAGGCATATACCTGTTCATACTTTTTTGATAAATTCCCAAGTCCTCCCGCATCAGTGATTTGATTTCCAAAAAGGAAAATATTATCAGTAATAGTTTTCTTATATATAAGGTTAGGTTCTAGTACCGAAATCATCTCAGGAGAACTATTTCCTAACTTTACTCGATAATGTCCACTGGCATTACCATCTGATGCAATTTCGGAATAGTAGATCCCATTGGAAAGCCCTTCCCACTGGACATTTGAAAACATACTTCCTTCATTTGCACTGAGAATTTTCGACCGTATTCCTTCAAGAACCTCATAGATTTCAATAGTATTTGGGTACAAAAACGCACGCCTAAAGCCATTTACATCCGCTGCTCCGTCCCCCTTAGATTGGTCGTACCCAATAAATAGCAGTTTTGAACCATCATCAGAAAGTTGAGGCTGAGTACTGTATGACCCATTTTTCATAGAATCAACTACCTTCTTCCCTCCATCTACTCCCACAATTTCCAATCCATAACCCCAACCTGCTCCAGAATTAGGAGAAAAACCATCTACGTATAACTCTCCATTATTTGTTATGCCTAACGGATAGTGAATCGGGATGCCCGGCTCTATATTTTCGTTATAAACAAGCTCCTCTTTTTTGGTTATAAGATTCACTCTATAAACTCGTGATTTTCCCCCCACTAACGCAATTTGACCCTCTGGAATCATAATCTCCCAAGTAGCGGCAAATAATTTATTCCTGGAAAGCACATAGTCATCAATACCAAATCCACTTGCAGCTTCTTTGATTGTTACGTCAGTTCCATCTACGAGATTTTTAGAAATGAGTTTTTTTCCATAATCTCTTTTGTTCGTCTCACCAATAAAGGTAATGCTTTCAGGTTCATTAAAAGACACGTGTTTTATATTGTATGGTAGAGAAATGAGCTCATAATTTGCTCCTGTATTAAAATCCACTATTCCCAGCATTGACTTGTCTTGAGCCCAATAGCCATAGAGCATTGACTTATTGGTCATAAGCTTTGCCGTTGTTGTCTCACCCCTCTTAGCCTTAGAGCCACTTTCTTTCTGTGAAGACAGTCCCCTAATCAAAATAACAGCAAGGCCACCCAGAACTAAAAGCACAACAGCTACAATGAGCAGTACTTTGAAAGGATTAGTGCTATCGCTTTTTTCACCTATTTCAGGAGATATAACTGGGGGCTGAGAATTTTCTGAAACGCTATCCATCAATATAGTCTATTCGTGTCCGCCTAAATGTGTCAACTAATATGACAGGAACGCGCTTGCGTGAGATTAAACCGCAGAAGAAAACTGTGGGTCATGATGCATAAGCATCAGCCCCACAACGATTCAAGAAGTTCTTGTGGGTCATAAGCAGAGCTTGGTGCTGCGCACTGAAGGAGTCGCCGCCCAACGTAGTTGACGCACCTTCGACCCCCGCCTTGAATCGTCGATGCAATCGGCGAGGCAGGTCGTTCTTTCAACCGCAGGTTGAGCGAACAGGAACGCGCTCTCTAGAAGATTAAGCACAAAAAACTTTAGTGGGTCATGAAGGAGTCGCCGCCCAACGTAGTTGACGCACCTTCGACCTCGTTCTTAAAACGCTACGCTTGCGAAAATTTGAGAAATAGTTCTTTCGTTGTGGGTCATGAAGGAGTCGGACCTTCGACCTCGTTCTTATCAGGAACGCGCTCTACCGTTGAGCCAATGACCCAAAAAAAGAACTATTTAGTTGTCAAATTTTCTAGCATTAACGCGCTCTACATTTTGCTTTGCAAAATGAGTGATCGTTGAGCCGGCATCTAAAAGAGGCTACCCGCTAAGTCCAGAAGTATATTTTACTAAAGTTATGACTTTGAGGCAAATGGCAATTAATCCTTTTATTTAATCTTGAATTCTCCCATTGACAAGCTATAACACTTATTATTAGCTAAATAGGACTGCGTTTTATTTTTTGTATGAATTTATTTAGTCGGGCTCATCAAGCCTATCAGAACTTTATATTAGATAAGGTTCCTCATCCTCTTAAGCATCTTAAGTTCCTTCTGATTCTGCTTGTTATATTAACTGTCCCACTCACCATAATTCTAGGTCAGAATGTCCAGGACTTACGTCAACGAGCCTCAGAGGGACCCTCATTCGCAGGAGTACCTGACATAGATCCAATTACTAAAGAGCTATACGACATAAACATCTGGGGAACACCAACAACAAGAATAATAAAAGATAACTACTATGCTGATGTGGCATTTAAAATTTCAGGAACGAGAATTAAGAACTTACCAGCTCTCTATGCTGTCAGACAAAAAGATAACACATTTGAAAA
The DNA here is from genome assembly GCA_964531275.1 of uncultured Gammaproteobacteria bacterium. Classification (GTDB taxonomy): domain Bacteria; phylum Patescibacteriota; class Microgenomatia; order Levybacterales; family GWA1-39-11; genus JAUSNA01. Next base: position 3,237 of record CAZHDZ010000005.1, on the reverse strand, counting down.
ATTGATCACTTTTAACAGAAAACAAGATGGCGAGTACGTCGAGTTTAGTACAAATAATCCCGTTACAACTTGGCAAAACGAACAGGCATGCTTAGACTTATATAGTTCAGGGGATTTCAAAGAGTCTTCATATATTGCTAGCTTTTGCTACAATCCTATACTCCTAACAAAATCGCAGGAAAGACGGGGCGTTTCCTCAATGAATGCTCACCACGCGGTCACTTTTATATATGACAACGAAACCCCATCATTTGCAATTACTATTCAATCAGCTTTTTCAAAACAAAATGGATCAGTGCATTGGCATCATGTGAACTTTTTTGGATATGATCAATCAATTCCTGCCTCTTCTTTCAAAAAAGTTGTATTCCTAGGTCAGTGGATTAATTCTGGCATACTCAATAATACAAATGGTCAATTATGCAATGTTGATATGACGTACTTTAAAACCTCCCAAATGGTTAAACCTGAGGGAGGAGCTAACGTTGCTGTTCAACGGGAGGGAGCGGGAGGCTGCAGTTTTGAGTATGATTCTCCAGTATTCTTACCGCATTACCAAAGTCTTGACACGAAATTAAATCCTGGAGGTTACTACGCCTATCTTGCTTCATTAATGGCTACTCCCACGCCTGCTTCTCGTCCTATTGCAACTCCTTCAGCCTACCCAACTGTCTACGCAACACCTACATCTATACCGAAACCCTCACCATATCCAACTATCTTCATGTCGCCAACCCCTACACCACAAGTTATGGTCAAGCCTCCTTGTCAGCAATATGGGGATGCAAATCTAGATGGATACATTTCTAACTCTGATATAGAACTGATACAAAAGTTTATAGTTAATTTAGAAATTCCAAATTCATCACAAAAGAAATTCTCAGATGTTAATGGCGATGGACAGCTTACGGTCAGCGACCTTGTACTTGTCAGATCAATTCTTGCTGGGACTATTTCAACTTTTCCTGTGTGTTCCTCCCCAAGTACCCCAACACCTACTCCCCAGTCTCAGACCCCAATGTCTCTCAAAACCGGCTACGTTACGCTTACAGCGAATGACTTTACTCTAAATATTGGCGGAAAAATCTATAAAGCCCCAACCAAATATACCCGTCTTTCATCAGACCCAGGAGGAAACCTTGGAAAATACACAACTCTTGAGGCTGAATGGATAGCTGAAAATGGAGCAGAAATGCGCATGAATATGTATTTTGCTTATGACGGAACCTTCTGGTATCTCAGTGAGTTGCGTACATACAATGGCAATAGCCCAGCTGACTGGCTTTATTACAAACCCGTTGATCAATTCGGACAAAAAGTACAACACGTGCTTGGTCAAACAGCTATAACACCTGAAATCACCTTTAAGTCACCTACTTCATCCTTGAAATTCACAAATCTTGCACTTAGAGCTTTTACTAATTCCTCAGTTCCAACTCCCACTCCAACTTACGGAATATCACCGACACCAACAATGCGCCCATCCAGCACCCCAACTCCCACTGCATTTAGATGCGACTTCAATAAAGATAAATATCTTGATATATTGGACTACAATATTTGGCTTAGGCAATTTATTAATGGAGGCAGGCCTACTACGCCTTCTGCAGATTGTGACAGAAATGGGAGTGTTGACATCTTTGACTACAACCTATGGCTAAAAGAATTTAGAGGCTTTAAAAGATAAATATGAATAAATTAATAGGAATATTTAAGAGTCACAAGCTAAGGGCAATCGCTCTTATGGTTGTTGTTGCGATTGCAGCACTTACAACAATACAACAAGTGAGCCAAAACCAAGATCTAAGGCAACGGGCATCTGGAAATGTTGGATTAGAGTTTGGTATTTCAAATAGTAATGTTGGCGTGGGACAAAAATTGGATACGGTAGTAATTCTCAATAATACGGCGAACAAACCAGTAACAAGCTTTGATATAACCGTCTCGTACGATACAAAGGCATTAAGCTACAATGGCTCAACTGTTATAGAACCATTTAGCGGTCTTATTACAACCTCAACTCCAGAATCAGGAAAAGTAAGAATAGCAGGAACAATCACAGGAAATAGCACTTTAAGCGATTTTGGCGATTATCCTTATGCCAAAATTGTTAATATTACTTTCCTAGGAAAAACACCCTCATCTTCTACCCTTGGGTTCTCAAATGCGAACGTTGCAGCACTTGATGAGTCAAAAAGTGTAGTAAATCTAATAAAAACAGCACCCATAACAGTTGTTTCTCCTGGGACACCAACTCCAACTCAACAATGTAAATCAGGAATTAATTCATTCTCCGCAACCCAGGATGGATGTAATCCCGGCACATACAAGACAATTCAAATTGGATGTTACGATGGCTACACCACGAATGTCAGTACTCCTAGTTGCACGAGCTACAGTGAAATAATGAAATATGCTACGCAATTTTGTGAGGGAAGAACATCATGTAGTCCAAAAGCTACTGCTACCCCAACGCCAGCAAGCGCTGGATGTCCTGACTCAAACCCTGACGGAACTGTAAATGTTTGCAGACCAGGAATCGCTTGCGCATCAGGCGAATCTCTTAAGAAAGATGGAGAGAAAGCATGCACTGCTGCGTACGGAGTGACCTCACAATGTTGCACTAGACAACCAATAATGCCCTCACCTTCTATACCAAGGGTGACTCCTTCACCAACAAAACTACCAACTCCTACTCCAACTCCTACTAACCTAGGGTATATTTATGGCGTTATGAATCCTACCGGCCAAACGATTAGAATAATTCAAAATTCTACCACCTCAGCAAAAGTAATAGCTCAGTCTACAAGCAAGATATCACAGCAAGTAACTGCAGGGAATTATTATGTGCAATTTATATATTCTAATAAAAGAATCAGGGGCCTAAAAACGCCACCTGCAAAAAGTTTTACTGTTAAAAAAGGCCAGACAGTATCAATCGTAGGAGATTTTAAATCAGGAACCACGACTATCAAATAGAACCCTCAAGTTCTCAGATTTTTCCCACAAAAAAACCTCGCACATATTGTCGAGGTTTCATATAACTAAGTAATAGACGTTTATTTTTCGAAGAAAAACGAGTATTTGCACTGTAAATACGACTGAAAGTGGCAACCACTTTTCTCATTAAGGGAAATAAAGAATTTCAACCAAACAATCGCTGGGGATTAATACAAGTAATTTTAGACGCTTGAAAAGTGGCAGGAAAGACTAATTAAAATCTAGTCCTTCCATTGC
>CAZHDZ010000004.1:73881-137890 GCA_964531275.1 uncultured Gammaproteobacteria bacterium | reverse complement strand
TTAGCATCACTCCAAACTCAGCCGATAATTGGATAATTGATGCTATTCAGTCAGAGCCTGTGCCAACTGTTGACGGAGCCAATATAGAGGATTGGTCAGAAAACGGTCATCCAAATTCTTATGACAATGGAAGTGGCTCTACCATAGTTCAGTCTGGGGGACCTTCCGAGGTTGATATGAATTGGGCGCTTTCTTACGGTGCAAGATCCAACCATGTTGCAGTTGCTCTTGAACCGGCCGAGGCTTCGTCTGAAGGCATTGGGGGCGGTGGAGGTTCAACTATCGAGCTTGATGGGACGATAGAATCAACGCACAATACTGGGGGTAACGTAACTCTCTCCAGTTTTCCGGTCAATGGCAGTAATTCAAACAGATTCTTGCTTGTATCAGTCGGCTCTCACCAAGGGGGAGGAGCAACTGGGGCAACTGGAGTGACATATGGAGGGGTTGCTTTGACTAAGTTGGCTCAGCAAATCGGTCAGTATGGAGAATTCGTACAAATGTGGGGCTTGCAGGCGCCAGCAGGCGGAAGTGGTAGCATCGTAACATCAGGACTTAGTGGCGGGGACTACACTTTTCTAGCAGCTTACTCCATATACAATGTCAAACAGACCTACACTGTTGAATCAGACAGTCTATCTCAAAGCAGTAATTATTCTTCCGTTAGCATTACACCTAATTCGGCAAATAATGTAATTATTGATGTAATAGAATCAGAGCCTGTCCCCACTGAAGATGGTGACAATGAATTGGATTGGTCAGAAAACGGTCATCCAAATTCTTATGACAATGGAAGTGGCTCTAGTATTATTCAATCCGGTGGGCCAGCAGCGGTCGATATGGATTGGAGTCTCTCTTATGGTGGTAGATCAAACCATGTTGCTGTAGCGCTTGAGCCAGCAGAAGCAAGTGGTGGTGCTTCGTCAAATTTTCAGTTTACTTATGACCCATTAGGAAGACTCACAGCAGCAACATCTGCAAGCAATTCATTTGCTTATACATATGACAAGGTTGGGAATATGCTAACAGGAACATTGGGTGCATCCAGCAGTGCTCTTACATACAATAATGACAATAGGCTTACAGTAAAAGACGGCACATCCTATTCTTATGACAATAATGGCAACATAACTGGATTTGGTAACAAAACACTTACTTTTAACTTCGAAAATAAATTGGCAACATATGCAGCATCTGGAAGCCCTACGTATCATTTTCTATACGACGGCAATGGTAAGAGAGTTGCAGAAAAAGAAAATTCTTCTCTTACTAAAAAGTATATAAATGATGTTTCTGGAGATTTGGAAAAAGTACTTGTTACCAAAGATCTTACAAATAGTACTGATAATTATTATCTCTACGGCAATGGACTCATAAGTGAAGGTGGGGTAAGTAGTGGAAATCGTGAATACTACTTAGAAGATGGAATTGGAAATATTAGAATTGTTACAGATAGCAACGGAGAATATATTAAAGATCTATCTTACGACCCATACGGAAATGTACTAAGTGGAATAGGAGAAGACGACTTTCAATACAAGGGAGAACAACTTGATCCAAATACCAATCTTTCCTACATGCGCGCAAGATACTATGATTCAAACATTGGCCGTTTCATTTCCAGAGATCCAGTCGAAGGAGATCTTATGAGTCCCCAAACCCAAAATGGCTACAACTTTGCAAACGGAGATTCAATAAATTACGCGGACCCTAGCGGAGAAGACTATGTTAACGTTGGTGTAAGCGTTGGTATTGTACCCTTAGCCATAGGAGTGGGAGCGCTTGTAGATCTAGATAAGACAGGGGTATATTTATATCATGCTGCAGGTGTTGCATTTCCTGGTGGGATTGGTGCCTCTGTTACATATTCAAAAGCGGAGCCTTCTCCCGGAACGGACGCATCGTTTCAGACAAATTTCATGGCTGGACCTGTACCTATAGCATACCAATTAAATGTAAATCCAAAGACAGGAACTATGACTACGGAAGCGGGATTAGGCGCGCGTGGTGCATCTGCAATGATTCAAAAAACTTATGGCAATTTATGTAAATAGATTTATAATTGCGATATGATTGAAAATTTTATGTCAAAGGTGCCAGGCATTATTCTTGTAATGGTTGGTGTGTATTCAGTATTTAATCCTGATAAGCTTTCAAGAGCTGCGGTTGAACAGAGAAAAAAAATAAATAAGCTTCTGCATATCAGGATGCAGTATAGCGAGACTACTAAACAAAATACATCGATTATGTATATATTTGTTGGGTTTGTCTTCATATTTTTTGGAATATTATCCATTTTTGGTATTATAGAATTTTTATAGAAGTATTTTTGATTTACTTCAACTTATTCATGCGCATATCTAGATTTTTTTGCAGATAATAAAATAGTTATAAAATGCAAAAAAGCTTATGAGATTTGGAAAAAGTACTTGTTACCAAAGATCTTACAAATAGTACTGATAATTATTATCTCTACGGCAATGGACTCATAAGTGAAGGTGGGGTAAGTAGTGGAAATCGTGAATACTACTTAGAAGATGGAATTGGAAATATTAGAATTGTTACAGATAGCAACGGAGAATATATTAAAGATCTATCTTACGACCCATACGGAAATGTACTAAGTGGAATAGGGGAAGATGACTTTCAGTACAAAGGAGAACAATTTGATCCAAATACCAATCTTTCCTACATGCGCTCAAGATACTACGATCCTTCAATTGGAAGATTCATCTCCAGAGATCCAGTCGAAGGAGATCTTATGAATCCACAAACACAAAATGGATATAATTTTACAAATGGTGACCCCGTGAACTTCTCCGACCCATCTGGCAAAGATGCCTTCGGGATATGCGGCTGTATATCGGGAGGTGTCGGAGTGGCTGGGTCATATTCAAACTGTAGCGTTAGTACTCCTCAGGGTACGGGCAAGGCGAAGTCCACATCAATAGGGGGTAGTACCTTTGATATAGTTAGCGGGGGTGGATCAGTTTATTACAATTGGGATAGTAATGTAAAAAAACCTTCGGATCTTAATGGGACTAGTAGTCAGCTAGGTTTTTGGGTAGGGCCAGTAGATGTATCTTTCGAAAAAAACTTAGAGACGAACAATATCACTGCTGTAGAGGTAGGTTTGAATGGGGGTATTTCTTTACCCGTAGGAATACATGGAGGTAAGAGCGAAACTATTGTAATAGGTTCTGCGTGGTGATTGATTTATTATAAAGCGAAGTAAATCTGAAGGCCAAACACACCTATTATAGCTAGTGCTAAAGATCCAAGGAAAGCTTTTCTTGCTTTTTCTACTTCTTGATCTGGAATTTTATTAAATGCAAGAAATAAAGCTTTTAGATTGTATTCTGAATGAAGCAATAAAAAAACTAGTGTATTATGCTCTGAATCTTTTTTTTCAAACCCTTTTTTTCTGTAAACCTTAACAAAGTTAAATTCTGCGCAAAGCACTAGTACTGCCAGGATTGTATAAAAAATTACCGCTATTAAATAAGCATTTTCCATATGCGATGTAGTATACCAAATCTTCATAATAATTATTAGTTCAACTCTCTATTAATATGAAATGTATTAAGCGGAGTTGGAGAAGATGACTTTCAATACAAAGGAGAGCAATTTGACCCAAATACCTCCCTTACTTACATGCGCGCTAGATATTACGATCCTTCAATTGGAAGATTCATCTCCAGAGATCCAGTCGAAGGAGATCTTATGAATCCACAAACCCAAAATGGCTACAACTTTACTAATGGAGATCCAATAAATTTGTCAGACCCGAGTGGGGAGGCTGTTTATAATAATTCGGATCAAGCAGTGTTGATTAAGCTTGAAAATGAGAATACGGATGAGTACAATTGGTTACCAGCAAAGACTAATGATCCAAGACCTCAGGATGGAGTCATTTTCTCAAATGATTCAATCTACAAGAATGGCACCGGGGTTGACGTAATGGTAACTAATAATGGAGTTTATACAGTGAATGGCACAAGAGAACTCTTGAATAATGCAGTTAAGGCTGTGTTAAACGCAGCTGGAACTCCAAGAGATTATTCTGGTACGTATAAGTTGAATGACGGTTCTATTACAGGTAACGCATGGAAACCAAACGTCTGCTGGTAATTCATTACGATGTACATACTAAAACTTAAATATACTACAGTTCTTAAATTGCTTGTCGCAATAGTATTACTATTGGTTTTATATACTATTCTTGTTTCTAGCTTCTTGAATGCTAATTATCACAGAATTTCAGGGCTATACGAAGAAAAAAGACTTGAAGGTAAAAGTATCGAGAATCTTATTGCTTACGCAGGTAAACCTGCTGAGATCGACTACGTTACTGATTGGTCATACGATCAAAGAACATATAACGTTAGATCTAATGGAAACGCTTATATTAGATTAACCTACTATACCCAGAGTTCAGTTATCAACAAAATAGGATGGCTTCCATGTGGCGGAATAAGAATATTTGCCGACCTTAACAATAAAATTACAGGAATAAAAGAATATTGCTATTAGTCTCATCCTTCATCACCTGCGGAATAAAAGGAAGCTTAATGTCTTTTGATATTAAATTAATGTCGTAGTCACGTATAAGATTTTTTTTAATTATTTTTTAATAAGTTTGGTTTACGATTAAATTAACCTAAACTTAAATGGATTTTCAAAATAACAAAGAATCATTTTTTGAAATCATTGTTCTGATAGATAGGTATAAGCACGATGAAATAAAATTTAGCTATTTGGCAACAAAGCTCAAAAAGTTAATAATGAGCTCAGAAATGCCAGAAGAGAAAATTCCGACTCAGATAAAATACACACTTTGCTCTCTAGAAACTCGCAGAGTACTCCTCGGCAATGACATTCCAAAAAAATATACCTTGAAAGATCTTGATAGAATCAACAACTTCTTTCAAAAAATTATTCAATAAATACATCAGCAAGTGTTTAAAAGGTTATCTAGTCTCGAAGTAGAGGGTTACCCTTCGACCATGCTTAGGGTACATTGTCTAACGTGTTTCGAAATACAAGGTAACGGTTGAGGTGATTGTTTGGGTTCCTGGTTGGAGTTCTGGGATAGGAGCATTGGTTCCTCCTCGTGCATCAAGATTCATAACAGCTGACTTTGCATACATCATTGGTATTGGTCCATTGCTGCTTGAAGATTCAACAATATTTACGACGCGTCCTAGTCTTATTCCTAACTCTGAAGCCATTTTATTTGCCTGCTCTTTAGCATTTTGGATAGCCTTTTTACGAGCTTGTTCTTGATAATCTTCAGGCTTATCGATGGTGTAGTTAGTGCCCATAACTTGGTTAGCACCGCCCTTTGTTCCTGCTTCAATTACTTGAGGTAATTTTGTTGTATCTTTTACCTTTACTGTAACTGTAGTATTCCCACTGTAGCCTGTGATTGTGCCATTTGGAACTCTTGTGTAATCGTAGTTAGGATTAATAGAATAATTGGAAGTTTTGATATCTCCCTTTTCAATTCCTAGTGCAGTAAGACCAGTTACTATATCATTGTTAACTTTATTGATCTGGGTTGATGCCTCTTCAATTGTCTTTGCGTCATTTACTACAATTCCAAGATCAACTGATGCTGTATCTGGAGTAGTATCAACTTTTCCAACGCCTACAACAGCTAATTCTCCTGAGCTTTGTTTTGAGGTTACAGTAAGGGGGTAAGCGATATTGAAGAAATTAACCGCCCATAAGAATATGAGTATAAGGCCAAGTATCCAGGCAGTATTTACAACGAGTTTATTCTCTTTGAGGAAATGTTTATCGATAGCCACCTAATTAGTTTACGAGAATTGTGGTATTAAAATCAAGACTTCAATTGTAATACTTTCCCATTTTTTTCAACAAAGCCTTCATCCATGAGCTGTTCAAGAGCTATTTTGAAATGCTCACTTTTTATTTTATTTTTTACGTCTTTTGATTCCTGACTTCCTATTAATAGCTCTTTTAATATTTCCCCTCTTGTTTGGCGCATTGATCCTTTAAATTTAGATTGTACTGAGTAGTGTTTGCTCTTTCGATTTGGATTGATAGTCTGCTTTGCAAGAAATACTCCGTAGTCCATTAAGGCATAGTACCATTCGCGTACGTCTTTCGGAGGAAGAGCTTCTTCAATAAGGGGAAGGATCTCTTCGTCTGAAATATTCTCAGCGTCTTTAAAAAAGTCATGAATAAAAACACGCCTAATATTTGTTTCGATAAATACAACCGGCTCATTAAATGCAAAGGCGACAATAGCACCTGCAGTATTCGTTCCGATACCTGGAAGTTTTGTTAGTTCTTTCTGAGTGTTTGGAAAAATACCTCCTAAGTCTTTTGAGATAATTTCAGATGACTTTTTAAGCCACATCGCCCGCCTATTATAGCCAAGCCCCTGCCAAAGCCGTAAGACCTCAGGAAATGTTGCTCCTGCAAGGGTTTTAGTATCAGGAAAACTTTTTATGAAGGCAAGATACTTTTCAACTACACGAGAGGTTTGGGTCTGTTGAAGCATGACTTCAGATACCAAAATCTTATAAGGATCGGTTGTATTTCGCCATGGAAAATCCCGTCTGTTATCTTTGAAAAAAGCGTAAATTTTCTTTTGAAATGCTTTAATTTCGGGGTTCACGAAGAGAGTATATCATCACCCATTCTTTGGAAGCTCGTCCTTGTGATATCTGGAATAAATCATGTAATACACAACAGGGATAAAGAACAACATGATCGTTCCAGAGAAGGCTAGGCCTGCAATAATTGCTCCACCAAGACCACGCCATAGAGGGTCAGAAAGAGTTATTGGGATAAGTCCAACAATTGTTGCAATAGAGGTAAGTGCGATTGGTTCTAGCCTGGAAGTTGACGCTTCAACTATCGAGTCTACAAATGGCATGCCTGTTGCTTGATTTGTCAGGATCTTATCAACAACAAGAATAGAATTTTTAACAACAATTCCAAAAAGCGCCAGTACTCCAATAAGAGCCGGGAAAGAAAGTGGCGTATTTGTTAACGCAAAAATTATAAATACTCCTGTTATCGATAGTGGGATAACAAGCATAACAATAAGAGCGCGTCTAAATGATGAAAATTGAAGAACTAGCGTTGCAATAATAAGAACAAATGAAAGAAGCATTGCTTGCAGGATTGAGTTAACCGAATTCTGATTCTCCTCATTTGCTCCTCCTGTTGCCCATCCATATCCTTGGGGGAGATTTAGACTATCAGCATATTTTTCAAGATCAGCGTTCATAGCCGCAACATTATTTCCAGCAATTACTCCTGCTGTTACCGATAAAGTTCTTTTACCATCTTCACGAGTAATAAGGGTTGGATTCGTGCGAAGCTCAAGCTTTCCTAGAGACGTAAGAAGTACTGATCCATTTTGTGTAGGTATTGCAATCCTTGAGATATCTTCGATATTTTGCGTAGATCCTCCAAGTCTTATCGTTATGTCTTGCGTTAGATCTGTTTCATCAGGCATCTTAAGAGTATCTGCTTGGAATCCTGAAGCGAAAATTCTCAACCAAATACCTAATTGATCAAGGGTCATGTTATTGCTTGCAAGCTTTGTCTGGTCAGGAATAAATACTAATTTTGAAGTTCCAGGCTTTATCGTCTTATCGATATTCGTTACGCCTTTTTGCTTTGAGAGATAATTCTGAATTTTTCCTGCATAGGAGTCTAGGGCCGACAGATCAGGCCCAAATAGCTTTATTTGAAGATCCGATCCTGCTGGTGGTCCACCAGATACTTCATTGACTGAAATTTTTCCATCATCGTAGTTGGCAAATTTATTTCGAAGCTCAGTTGCTAAGTCCGATGAGGTCTTTTCTCTTTTTGGATCTAAGGCAAAAGAGAAAAGGACACTGTTCCCTCCACTTCCACCTGGTCCTTGGTCAGATGAATATCCTTGGCCTGTCTCTAGGGTTATAAATTCTGCTTCAGGAATATTTTTAAGAGAGTTGAAGAATGTCAACCCTTTCTCTCTAGATGTCTCGGCATTTGTCCCGGTAGGAAATTCTATAGAGATATATAAATTATCTTCATCGGTCTTGGGGAAGAATTCATTTTTTACAAATCCAAATGGGAGCAGCAAGAAAGAAAAAAGTAAAAAGATTCCTACAAATAACACTGTATTTCTTCGTGCCTTTCTTGAGTGCAGAATTTTTTCAAGAACTACATGATATCTTTTCTCAATCACATCGAAGTGTAAAAGACCATTACTAAGCGCACTTCTGAAATCAAATTCAGTATTAAATCTCGTGTTCACTTCATTTAGAATTCTTTCTTTTGAGTGCCCCCATAATTTGAAAACAGCAAAAGCAAAAAATATGAATGCAAGAATTTCTATTAGGACAATATTAGATTGAGGAAGCACTATGTAAAAAAGGCCATAGATAATAGCTGCAAAAAGTAATCCTATAAAAAGAACTTTTACTCTAAATGGTAGAGTTGGCTTTAATAAGAAGACCATGAAAGGAATTGTTATAAAGAATGCCACAAAAAGAGATCCAAGAAGAGCTGATGACACAACTATTGGAATAGGCTTTATGAATTCCCCGATAATTCCTGTCCCTAATATAAGAGGAACGAATGCCCATACAGTTGTAATGGTAGTTGTAAGAATTGCTACTTTAAAGTCTCGAAAGACCAAGAGTGCGGTCTCGTATGGAGTGAATTTTTTAGTTCTGAAATAAGAAGTCATGGCAGAAATAACAACGATAGTGTCATCAACCAAAAGTCCTAGAGAGAGTAGTAGGGAAAAGGTAGCAAGAAACGAAAATTCGATTCCTGCAAATTGCATAACAAGAAACGTAATTAAAAATGTTAGTGGAACAGAAAGCATTGATATCAGGGCCTGACGGATACCTAAGAATACGAGGAGTACCCCAAAAACCAAAATAATTGTAATGATAACGTCTCTTATAAGGTTTCCGAATTCTTCCGTTAGAACTTCTGAAGCATTAGTTATTGTTCTGATAGAAAATCTTCCACCCTCTTCCTCGAGTTTTTGGTCCACCAATTTTTCAGCATCACCACTTGCGCGCTCAATATTAGTTGACGTAACTCTGAAGACGTTAAAGCTAACTGATGAATGAACCTTGCCTTCGGTCATGATGTAAGACTGATTCTGATCAGGCTTTGAGACTTCTTTTATTTCTGCTATATCCCCAAGGGGAACAATAGATCCATCCAGTGAAATTTTTATATCCCTAATGTCATTTACGGTTATAGCTCCTTGGTCTATGGTGAGAGAGAAGGTCGAGTCCTTTGTTCTTACGGTTCCTGCTGGGAAGGAGCTAAGACTATTTTTGATAGTGCTAGTTAGCTGAAGTGGATTTATTCCATATGAGCTAATAACTTCAGGTTTTAGAATTACTTGAATTTCTTGTTCATCAATTCCAGTGATAGCGACTCTATCAATTGTTGCCAATTCTTCAAGATCATTTTTTAGGTCTCTTGAAAAACGGATAAGACTTGCTCTGTCATCACGAGAAGACACTAAATTAAATGTCCAAATAGGTTGATTTTCAAAGTCTAGTTTTGTAACGGTCGGATCTAAAGCGTCTTCAGGAAGATCTGAAATAGATTTAACAGCAGAGTCTACTTCAGTCTTTGCCTTTTCAGGATCTGTTCCCGATTCAAATTCAATAGTAACTATAGATACTGAATCTCGGGAAGAAGATGTGACCTGCTTGATTTTCTCAATACCATTTACAGCATCCTCGATTGGCACGCTGATAAGAGATTCTATGTCTGAAGGGCTTCCTCCCGGAAGAACTGTCGACACAATAACAAGCGGAATATTAATTGTCGGATTTAATTTTCTTGGAAGAGAAGCATATGCTGATGCGCCAAAAGCAATTACAGCAAGGACAACAAGCGTTACTAGTCTGAAATTGGAAAGATACTTCGCGAAAAACGAATTCGATAAACGTGGATCAAACTTTAATTTTTGTAAATACTTGGATGTGCTCATACATATTAGTTCTGAACTTTTACAGAATCTCCATCAATAACAGTTCTATTAAGAATTACCTGATCACGAGACGTTAATCCTTGTTCGATGGTGACATAACTTCCGGTAACTGGTCCGAGTTTTACTTTTCTTGATCGTGCTTTCCCACCTTCTATTACGAAAACAAATGCCTCATCCTGTGTCTGAAAAACGCTATCAACCGGCACAAACGGTATTGTCGATCCTATGGTTTCTCCAATGGGTAGTGAGACACTTACGAATGAGCTATCAGTAAAGAGCTTTTTGTATTCAGTAGGCAAGGTAAAGAGAACAGAATATAATTGACCATCAGTTGCCTCTGTTGATACATAGGAAGGCATTAGTTCAATTTTCTTTCCATTTATATCAATAACAGCCTTTTCAATTTTCGAAACTTTTTCAGCTATTTCTTTCGGAACCTTTGCATCAACTACAACGTCTCCGCTGTCCCCTGCTAGTGTTGCAAGTGTTGCACCAGGATTAACTGAGTCCCCAACTTTGACATTAATCTTTTGTACAACTGCATTGAATGGAGACGAAGGATACATAGTTGACTCCTGAACTTGGGCAAGTCTGAATTGTATTCCTGCTGCTTCAAGTCCAAATTTCAATGCTCTTTCTTGTAGAGCTATTTGTTTTAGGGCAATTTCATGTCCAATTTTTTCAAGTGCAACTGGGGCTTTGCTCGGATCAACTTGAAGCCTGCTTGCGCGAAGCGCTGACTGTAGCTGATTAATGCCTCCTTGTAGTTGTGACTGCAATGACTGAAGTTCTGCAATTTGCGTAGGGCTGCCGTTGCTACTTTGAAGAGATGCAATCTGAGATTTAATAGGATTTATAAGTTCTGAGTTGAGATTAATAAGTTGCTCTGTTTCTTCAATCGATGTTTGGGTTATTTTCCTTATGCCTTCAGCGTTTGTGCTTTGTAGATTTGCAAGATCTCGTTGTTTTTGAATAAGGTCTTTTTGTGTATCATACGTATCTTTAGTGTTTTGATAAGATGATCCTGCAAGCTGGCGTTGAAGAGTCGCAGCATTTGCACCTTCATAATTAGATGCAAGATTGAGGATAACTGTTCCTTTTTCAATAGAGTCCCCTTCATATACATTAATTGAATTAACAATTCCGGGAGTTGAGGCGACTATCTTAACAACGCCACCTTTTTTAACTTCACCCTGTACAGAAATTCTTGGAGAGGCTCCAAGTCTATAAACATTTACGTTCTTTGGCATGGTTCTTCCTTCGATCTTTGGACTTTTAACGCTAAAGATAGTGCTTCCGAGAATGATAATAAGAAGTAAGGCTCCAAGGACAATGAAAAAGCTTGTAAAAGGTTTTTTCTGCGCAAAAGCAACGCTATTGTTGTAGCGTTTTTTGATTTTCAAATCAGAAATTCTTGAATCAACTGTTTGTTTGATATCGCCAAACCTTTCAAAGCGGGAGACCGGGGCAGATCTTCTTGAGCTCGGCAACCTTCTTTTGGAAGTTGCCATATTAAGATACAGATTGTATCATTTTTGAGCGCAAACGACAAGGGGATTACTCGTACCTGAGTGCATCTATTGGGGATAATTTTGAAGCTCGAATAGCAGGTGCCATACCGAAGATAACGCCGATGAGTATTGAGAAAGTGAAAGCAAGAATTACTGACCATGGTGTAACTGATGAAACTAGAATCTGTGCCAGAATAAATGACCCTATAAGTCCTAAAATAATTCCCACAGTGCCTCCTATGAGAGAGAGGATGACAGCTTCAAGTAAAAATTGTTTTAAAATGTCAGCTCTTTTTGCACCCAACGCTTTTCTAAGACCAATTTCCCGGGTCCTCTCAGTAACCGAAACAAGCATGATATTTGCAACGCCGATACCTCCTACTAAAAGAGATATTGCTGCAATTCCCCCTAGTGCCAATGACAGAATATTTGTAACATTTCCAACAATCTCAAGGCTCGATTCAGCGGATTGTACAGTAAAGTCATCTTCAGTAAGTCTTCGTAATAACACTGATTTTACCTGTCGTTCGATGAATCGTATTTGATTTTCATTATTGGCAGAGACATAAATTGCATTAATTTGATTGACTCCAAATTGTTTGCGGGAAGCTGCCAATGGAATTACTGCAACCTTATCTTGATCAATGCCAAATATGGCCCCTCTTTTGTTAAGAATTCCGATAATTGTATAGATATTATTCCCTATATACATGCGTTTCCCAATTGGAGACTCATTCGGGAATAAACCGTCTTTTATGGAAGTTCCTATTACCGCAACGTTTGCTCCAGATCGTGCTTGGCTTTCCGTGAAAAATGTACCTACTTCAACATATGCATTTTTCACAGTGTCATCGTAATTGGCTGTTGTACCTAAAATCGACACTCCTTTTTCTGTTTTGTTCTTATACTTTACTCCAGCTGCTTGTTGGAATACGGGGGCTACAGTTGCGTAGGACCTTAGCTTTGTGGAAATATTTACCGCATCAGAAACCACTAATTTGTTGATTACAACACCCCCTGGCGTTCTTCCTCCTGTACCACTTCCAGGAATGATAAAAATAAGGTTTGATCCAAATCCCTGGACTTGATTTGTAATGTATGTCTGGAGGCCAGTTCCAACAGAAACTAACATGATAATTGCAAATACTCCAATGATAATGCCAAGGGTTGTTAAAAAACTTCGCAATTTGTTTGCAACTAGAGATCTATAAGAAAGTCTGAATAATTCTTTTACTTCCATATTAAGAAATCGCGCCGTCGACCATCTTTATTATTTTTTTTGCTTGGCGTGCTATATCCATTTCGTGTGTGATAAGTACTATTGTTTTGCCTTGACCGTTGAGTTCTTTTAATATTCCCATCACATCATTTCCTGAACTTGTATCAAGATTGCCGGTTGGCTCATCGGCCAAAATAAAATCCGGATCATTCATCAATGAGCGGGCTATTGCTACTCTTTGTTGCTGCCCTCCAGATAGTTGATTTGGACGATTATTCATGCGTTCAGAAAGACCAAGCTTTGCTAGTATTTCTTTGGCTCGTGCAACCCGAACTTTTTCGGGCGTCCCCGCATATATAGAAGGCAAAATTACATTTTCAAGAGTGGTGGAGCGTGAGAGTAGATTGAAGGATTGAAATACAAATCCTATCTGCTTGTTACGTATTGCTGACAACTCATCTTCGCTAAAATTTTCAACAGCTGTATTATTGAGAATATATTTACCGGAAGTTGGGGTATCCAAAAGCCCAATAATATTCATGAGGGTTGACTTGCCACTTCCCGATCTTCCTGTGATTGCTATGAAGTCTCCTCGATTAACGGTAAGGGTAACGCCTTTTAAAACTTGGGTTACAACATCCCCAGTCACATAATCCTTCGTTACATTTTCAAGCTTTATTACAGTTTTTTGGTTCATGTCGGATTATTTGGCAGGGATTTGTGAGGGATCTAATACTAAAATATTGCCTTCCGATAGACCCGAAATAACCTCAGCTTCAGTATCACTTTGAATACCGAGTTTTACTTTTTTCTTCGTATAGCTCATTCCCTCTTTTATGTATACAGTGTTATCGTCAAGTAGGCTTGCCAAAGGGATTGTTATCACATTGCTTTTTTTGTTTGTGATGATCGTAGCATTTCCATTCATGCCGACACGCAGTGGGGAATTGACTTGTGAGGAGATTGCTGCCTTGACATCAAAAGCATTTCCACCGGTTGAAGTTGTATGAGTAACAAAATCGATGTCAGAAACCTTCAGCTTAAATGTTTTGTCTGGATAAGAATTAAGTATTACTTCAACTGCTTGGCCCGGCTCAATCTTGCTGATGTCCGCTTCATCTACTTCCATTCTAAAACTGAGAGAAGTCGGATCGACAACAGAAAATACTGTAGTAACTCCAATATTTACGCCATTACTTTTGGCATCCGCACGTGTGATGATGCCAGATATTGGTGTAGTAAGAATTGACTGTTCTCGAGCAAGATCCTGAAGCTCTACAGAATTTACAGCAATATCAAGATTGTATTGATTATTTTCAAGAATTCTTCTCATGCTCTCGTTAAGAGCGTCACTCGGTTTGTAGGCTTGCTGGTTCTTTGCAAAAGTTTCATAAGTATTTCTTTGTATAGAGTAGTCAAGAAGTGCCTTTTTCAAATTCTTAAGAGAAGTCCTTTGGTCAAGAAGTGCAATTGTTTGTCCTTGGGTGACGGTATCCCCCTTTTTAACATTTAAAATTGTGAGTTTTCCAGGGATTTGAAATGCAAGATCTACATTTTTTTCAGCAGTGACGCTTCCGGTTATTGCTACTGACTGAATAATTTCATGCCTAGTTACAGGCTCGGTAGGAATATCTTTTGGGGGTTTTGGTCTCAGAAAAAAAGCTACTATTAAAATTACAGCGATAACAACAATAGAAATAATCTTATGATGCTTAATGAATTCGAATATATGATTTAGTCTATTTTTTACCATACAAAAAAAACTGCCAGAATCCATTATATACACATGAGAAATCTATAACCAATGACTGTTTCCTTTGTTTTGCTCAAAAACTATCTTGACAGCCCTAATTCCTTTTGCTAAGATCCGTAAGAACTTACTGCCCCGTAGATGCGGGGCATTTTTTTTGGAAAATATGACAACACCAACGCCTATCACAACAACAAAAAAAGTAGAGTTATCATTTTCTCTTCCGACAATCAATGTTGAAGCTTTTATGCAAAGAGTAGCTGAGCGAGCTGTTGTACTATTTTCAAATATATATAACCCTATTTCTTCGAGTGTTAATAATGCATCCTCACAAGCTTCATCAAGAGCACGACGACTAAGATTCCCAAAAATGAATAATGGAGGATTTGATTTTAAGAAATTGAATTTCAAAAAAATAATCCCTGTTGTCGCTGGAGTTATTGTGTTGGCCGCTATTATAAGTATTGTTAGATCTCTTCCTGATGCTCAAAGCAGGCCTGTAAGTGATGATTCAAAAAAGTCTGCGAATCTTAATGCCCTAGCAACTGTTCATTTAGATAGAAAATTTGTATTTCCGTTAAAGGATGACAAAGGAAAAGAGGTTGGTTCATTTGATTATGTTGTTCAGTCTGCGTCAATACAAAAACAGATTATTGTGCAGGGACAAAGAGCAACAGCAGTTGATGGACGAGTCTTTCTTATTCTTAGTTTGAAAATTACTAACAATCTTAAGCAGACCATACAATTGAATACAAGGGATTATGTGAGACTTGTTGCGCAAAGTAATAAGACTGAACAACTTGCTCCAGATATACATAATGATCCAGTCGAAGTTCAGGCAATCTCTACAAAATACACACGAATTGGAGTTGCAATTGACGAAGCTGATGCAAAAAAGATAGTCCAACTTAAAGTTGGAGAAATAGATGGAGATAAAAAGACTATTGATCTTAACTTCAAATACTAGATAGGTTTTGACTCATGATGAAGGCAAACCAAAAACAAATACCGGCCCATCTGCTAGACGAGATAAAGACTGCCTTGGAGAGCGTAAAATTTGGCAGTATCGAAATCTTCGTTCAAAATAAAATTATCACTCAGATAACTGTTAGAAATATACATAAGACAAGTATGGATCTAGAACAAAATAAGGAATTTCAAAATCCGGTAAAAGTTATATAACAGTAACTAATTAGATCTTGACAGTCCAATTTAGATAGAGTATAAGTTAATAAATTAGAGAGCTGACCGCAAACGGAGGCTTCTTCACACAATTGTTTTTGTGTGCGGAAGTCTCCGTTTTTTTGTTTCTTGGGGCTACCGGGAATAAAAATAGGCGGGAGATCCCACCTGACTCGCGCAAGCAAGTCTAGGCGGGAGAGACGAAGTGCTCTTGAAAAAGAAATCTTAATAAAGAGGAGGTGAAATATATATGACAAATTTCAAAAAACAAATTTTCTCAGTAGTAACAGCAGGAGTTATGGTTGCAAATATCGCAACTCCAGCATTCGCTACTACTATCGAAATCTCTGGAAACGGAGCTGGAGCTGACAGCAATGTTGCTGTTCAAAATACCAACACTACAACCGTTTCTCAGAACAACACAGCTAATGTTACAAATACAGTAAAAACCAACGCAGATACTGGAGATAACAAAGCTAATTACAATACTGGCGGAAACGTAGGTATTCAAACTGGCGATGCAAAAGTAAACGCAACAGTTGCTAATGATCTTAATAAGAACATTGCAAATGTTGATTGTTGTGGTGCTTCAAACACTGAAGTTAAAATCTCAGGAAACGGAGCTAAGTCTAACAATGGAGTAGGACTAACAAATGTTAATGCTACAACCGTTGCTCAGAATAACACAGCAAACGTTGACAATAACGTAGATGTAGATGCAGAAACCGGAGACAACAAAGCAGGCCTAAATACTGGTGGCGATGTTGTTATCAAAACTGGTAATGCAAAGGTAAACGTTGATGTTTCTACACTTGCTAATGTTAATTCAGCACAAGTAGGTGGAGGCATGAGCGCTACACCAACACCACAGGCTAGCTTCACAATCGTCGGAAACGGCGCTGGAAGCGACAATGAAATATTAGCTTCAATGACAAATGCTACATCTGTTGCTCAAAACAACAATGCAGATATCGACAACGAAGTTGATGTTGACGCCGAAACAGGAGACAACGATGCTAACTTTAATACAGGAGGCGACGTAGTTATCCTTACTGGTAACTCAGATGTTGAAGTTGGAGTTGACAATTCTGTTAACTTTAATTTCGCTGATGTAGATTGTGGATGTGAATTCGACGTAACTGCAAAAATTGCAGGAAACGGCGCTGACACAGATCACAAATGGTGGGATAAGGACGATAATTATATCGGACTTAACCTAGCTAACGCTAAGGCAGTTGCACAAAATAATGCAGCTAACTTAGATAACAATGTTGATGTTGATGACGCAGAAACAGGAGATAATGAAGCAGGATACAACACAGGATCAGTGGATCACGAAACTGACCCAGCAATTGTAACTGGAAATGCAAAATCTTCAACTTCAGTTTCAAACTCAGGTAACGTTAACTCAGTTGGATCTCTTCCATTCGATATGCCAGAAATGCCAGAAGTTGACTTTTCTTTCAACTTTGCAGCACTTTGGGCAATCTTCGGAATGTCTAACTAATTTTGGTTTTGTAGGGTGCAATGCTAGCACTTCGGCAAAGTGCCCTACAATCCAAGATGAATAGAATAAAAATAAAAAAAAGATAGTTAAAACAATAAATAAAAATATGAAATTAAGAAAAACAATTGCAAGTTCACTTTTAATATTCCTTTTGACCATAAAGGTATTAGTCCCTGCTGCTGCATTTGCCCAGGAAATTCCTACGCCGGCTGCACCTGTTGCTCCAGCTGCACCTGAGGCACCTGTTGCTCCAGCTTCACCAGCAACCCCGGCTGCACCAGTAGCTCCTCAAGCACCACAAATGCCTACTGCTCCTCAAGCACCAAAATCTCCAAGTGGAAATTGGCAGGGTGGAGTCAATAATGAATCAAATCAGACCAATCAAGATCAACAGAATCCAACATCTAGTCAAGGGACTTCTTCAAATGGAGCTGTTGGAGATACTGCTGTAAATACTGGTGATGCAAATAACAATTCAACCACTACAACTACTGGTAATAATAATTTAGCGACCGACGGAGGAGCTGGAGGAGCTGGGACATCAGCAGCAAACACTGGAAACGGAGCAGGATCTGATAATAATGCAAGCGCTTCAACAACTAACAATAATAATACAAATCAAAATAACGGAGCTCATGTTTCTAACAACCTTAATCAAGCAACTGTTACTGGGGGTAATTCAACCTCATTTAACGTAGGCGACTCATCAGTAACTACTGGAGACGCAAATACTACTGGGACTGTAGTTACGGCTGTTAATACAAATGTAGACGGAGTAGCGATAAGCGAATTTAATATTGCAGATGATCACAATGGAGATATCATCTTAGACTTTGGGGCAAACTGTATCCAAGGGTGCGGTGGTCAAGCACTTAGTGTAAATAATTCAGGCAATGGTGCAAATTCTGACAATAATGCAAATTCCTCAACTACAAATAATAACAGTACAAATCAGAATAATAATGCATCTGTTGGAAGCACACTAAATCTTTCAGCAAATTCTGGTGACAACGAAGCCAACTTCAATACCGGAGGAGACTCATCAATAACTACTGGAGACGCTAATGTGAGTGCGAATGTCCTAACATTCGCCAATAATAATATCGCTGGAAACGTAATATATGGAGTAGTTAATATCTTCGGAGACTTAGTTGGAGATATTATCCTTACCGAAGAGGCAATGAATGCGGCTTGTGGCGGAACATGTGGAGGGCCAACAACAGCTGCAAATACAGGCAACGGCGCTGGATCTGACAATAATGCAAATACTTCAACAACAAATAACAACAACACATTCCAATCTAATGACGCTTCTATTAATAACGACCTTGAGTTAAATACTACAACTGGAGACAATGACAGTAACTTTAATACTGATGGAAATTCAAATATAGTAACTGGTTCAAGTGACGTAACGGCTAATGTTCTAAATATCGCAAACAGCAACATAGCAGGTGGAAATTGGTGGTTAGTTATAGTTAATGAAGGAGGACGATGGCTTGGAAAGATTATGGGAGCTGCAGATGGGGCAAGCATGGCAGGATCAGAAGGAACGGAATTTGAGGTAGACCCAATAACGGGGGCAGTAACAGCAAAAAATAATGCAAACGGCGCAGGATCTGGCAATAATGCAAATGCTTCAACCACTAACAGCAACACAACAACCCAGACTAATACTGCAAACATAAATAACGAGCTTAATCTATCAGCAAACACTGGCGGAAATCAGGCAAATTACAACACAGGTGGGGATTCAAATATTGTGACTGGAGATGCAACAATTGTAGCTAATATAGTCAACTTTGTTAATAATAATATTACAGGCGGAGGAAAGCTATTTGTAACAGTTATTAACATCTTTGGAGGAGGATCTTGGCTCGGAGACTTTGTTGCCCCAGGACAACAGCAGAGAAGCCATTCTTCAAATAATTCATCTGAAAATAACAGTAATAGCGCTTCGTCTCATTCAAACTCAAATTCTTCATCTACTGTTGCTAGTGCAAAGGGTAACGCTCAAGTAGAAGTTGCTAATGGCACAGTTACTTATGAAGATCAAAATGACGACGTTGTAGGAACTGTCAAAGGTTCAAACACAAAGAGTTCAAACTTACATGAGGCTACTGTTGCAAAAAGCGTAGGGCAAGACGGTTCTGCAGCAGTAGCTGATAAAAAACTTCATATAAATCTTGCATGGTTGATTATGGCACTTCCACTTGCTGGAATGGCACTTCTTTTCAAAAAATCATTTGTTCCTGTCCAAAAACTCGCGCTACGAGGAATACATCTCTTCCTGTGATTTTACGTAAGGCTGTTATTTTCTCAGCCTGTTTACTTCTCAATTTAACCTTAGTCACTCAAATAAAAGCAGAGGAAATTACTGTTGAGGTTACGGGAAATGGGGCAGGATCTTCAAACGAGGTGCATGTAGAATCTTCAAATAACACATCCGTAGCTCAGAATAATACAGCAGACATTAATAACAATATTGCAGCTAACGCCAATACTGGCAATAATTCCGCTACCTCAAACACAAATGGAGATTCAGTTATATCTACGGGTAATGCTGATACTACGACTGCTATTAATAATCAAAATATCAACTCCAATAAGGCAATAGGTAATACCTGCAATTGCATACAAAACATAAGTAGCACAGTCTCAGGCAATGGTACCGGATCAGATAACTCTTCCTACATAAATCATAACAATGGGGTAAGTGTTGGGCAGATAAATAGGGCAGCTATTACTAACAATATTAAAGTTAATGCCAATACCGGAAATAATTCAGCTTCATTTAATGGCGGCAACTCAACGATTGTTACGGGCAATATAAAAGCTACCACAAATGTCTTAAATAAGAATATCAACAATAGCTTTAATTCAGTTGATTCATCTGTTGGAACGTCAGCAATTGTTATTGAGGGTAATGGAGCATACTCGGAGAATGATTCAGCTATTAATAATGATAGTGAAATTGATATTGAGGTTCTGAATATTGCAGATATTCTTAATAATATTGAGCACGAATTGAACACTGGTGGCAATAGCACTTTAGCAAATCTTGGGGACTCAGTTATTATAACCGGAGATATAAAGAGCGATATAACTGTAGAGAATGAGAATATCAACTCAAGCATAGTTGACGTTGATTGTGAATGTGAGACTCCAGAACAACCGGAGCAGCCCACAAGCCCTACCCAACCTCAGAATCCTTCAACCGGAACATCAATTGTACAGGGTGCAAGTGGTAGCGCAGGCTCAAGCAACACACCGGGAACAAGTCTTCCAAGGACTGGGCTTACTATTCCATTAACTTTTGTTGCAACAATCATATTTATATTCATGTTCTTAGCTGGGCTGTATCTGCGGTTTTACTCTTCTAAGTCTCCACCAGCTATTGCATAATGGTGGCCCATCTTTAACCTCAAAAACCCTTTTAAAAGGGTTTTTTTGTGCCTATTTGATTAATGCTTGTTTATAAACTAATATACGAACATGCGTTTGAATTCAAAAATATTAGGAAACATTCTGATTGTTGCCTCCCTTATTGGCCTAAATTTTATATATTATCCATTTATTAAGGAGTTCTTCTTTCCTCCCAACATATCTCAAGAGCAACGTATCTCTTCCGATTTTTCTATTGAAATTCCATCGCAAAAGATTTTCTCAAAAGTAATTCCCAATGTTGATCCTTTCAATGAGAGTGAATATATAGAAAAGCTAAAGAACGGGGTAGCTCAGGCAAAAGGAACTAGTATGCCTGGAGAAAAGGGGACTGTTTATATGTTTGCACACTCATCCGATGTCCCATGGAGAATAACTCGATATAACACTGCTTTTTTTAAGTTGGAATTTGTAAAGAATGGAGATGAAATTATCATCAGAAAAAATGGTCTTTCCTATATATATAGGGTGTATGAAAAAAAAACGGTCTGGCCAAGTGACGTAAAGTATTTAAAAGAAGACCAAGGAGATGTCTTGATTCTTCAAACATGTACTCCGATTGGGACTGCTCTTCAAAGACTTCTTGTATTTGCAAAACCATCATAGTTAAGATGTAACAATGCTACTATTTGGTATCTATTTGATTTTCTGCATTGCAGTTTGTTGTTTTTTGATTATAAAACCAGATAGTATTCGAAATCTTGAGATTAAAACTGAAGAAACTAAATTAAAACTTTTTGGCGGAGTGCCTCTATATGGAGCAATAGTAAAAGCCCGATTAAAACAGCTTAAAGATCCACGAGTAATTTTGTCTATAAGGATTGCTTCAGTACTATGGTTGTTCTGCTTAATGCTCTTTCTCCCAATGCTTCTAATGATTTTTCTTTCGTTTTTTTAATATTATTCCTCCCACTAATTTTTTGTATTGTGGCTAGGCAATCTTAGACCTTTTACTAAAAAACAAACCCTCCTTGATCAGGGGAGGGTTTGAAAATTCTTGCAAGAACTTTTTTACTAGTTAGTGTTTGTAGATCCACCAACTACAACTGCTGCTGTATTAGTAGCTCCTTCTGTTTCGATAGTGCCTCCACCATTAGTATTGAAGCTTGAGCTATTATGTCCAGTTGAAGAGCTTTGCCAAATTGAAGTTCCTACTACTGTTGAGTTAGACTGGCTAACGGTAGTTGTAGAAATATTTTTGACTATTGCCTTTGAAGAGCTAAAAGCTCCTCCACCGGTTACAGTTATGGTAGTTGAACCATTTCCTTCACATCCGCAATCGGTTGTGTAGGTATTTGTTCCTCCAGTAACGTGTACTCCTGCAGTATTAGATGCGCTACCGGTTTTGATTGAGCTAGTTCCTCCTGTGTTGAATGAGGAAGAATTGCCACCTGTTGAGGCTTTCTGACCGATATTTGTTTGCACGACTGTTGAGTTTGATTGGCCAACTGTTGTTGTTTTTTTATTTACAACTACAGCCTTTGAAGAGCTAAAAGCTCCTCCGCCTTTCACAGTAACAGTATTTGCAGCAAATGCTGACGGGGCTACTACACTCGCCATCATTGCTCCAGCAACTGCTGCTGATGTTAATTTTTGTTTGATATTCATATATGTTCACCCCCTTTCAAAAAAAGATACCCCTGCCAAGTTGCATATAAAATTGCTTAACCACAAAAAAACAGCAAATAAATGCTGTTGTTTAGTATTCTGAGCAGTTAAACAGTATCATAGGCAGGTCTAATTTATTTTTCTGCCTCGTCTCGTGGAACTCGTCGTAGGCAGGTCTAATTTATTTTTCTGCCTCGTCTCGTGGAACTCGTCGTAGGCAGGTCAAATTGTCTGGGACTTGCCTCGTATCGCTTGCGCTTTCCGTAGGCAGGTCAAATGTAATTTTTGCCTACCACATCACAAAAAACGTAGGCAGGTCAAATGGGAACAAATAAAATAAGTTCAGGGGCAAAACAGAACTTGTTCATTATATGATCCTTGGTAGGAGCATTGTCAAGTCTAACAATCTATATAAATATAGAAATAAGTGTATCACTAAAATTTTTACACAATAGCTAAATTTAGCCTCACTTCCTTGACTTGATGACCAGCTTCTAGTACAATGTTGAAGTCGTGGTGGTAGTCAAAAGCTTGCCACCATTTTTCGTAATTATGCCAGCAATACAAAGAAGCGAGTTTTCTCTCGCACTAAATCAAATAGCAACAGAACGAGGAGTAGATCCTGAGATAATCATGGAAAGCATTAAAACTGCTATTCTTGCTGCTTATAAAAAAGATCACGTTATTCCTGTTCTTGAAGCACTCGATGAAGAAGAAGCGGAAAAGGAAGCAGCTAAATATTCAGCAGAAATAAATTCAAATACTGGAGAAACAAAGATTACCTACGAAGGAAAAGACGTTACGCCTCCAGGCTTTGGAAGAATTGCAACTCAGACTGCAAAGCAAGTGTTATTGCAAAAAATTCGTGAGCGCGAAAAAGATGCGATCATGGCTGAGTACACAAAAAGAATCGGAACTGTAGTAAATGGTATGATTCTCCGTTTTGCGGGAAGCGCAATCGTAGTTGATATCGGTAAAGCTGAGGCAATTATTCCACAATCTCACAGAATTCAGAATGAAAATTACTATCTCAATAAGAAGCTTGCCGTATATATTGTAGAGATTGCAGAAGATGAGAAGAGAGGTCGAGAGATTATAGTTTCCAGAACTCACAACGGTTTGCTAGAAGGATTGCTCCGTCGAGAAGTTCCTGAAGTTGCAGCAGGGAGTGTTGTTATTAAAGAAATTATGCGCGAGCCAGGCTCTAGAGCAAAAATTGCGGTTGCTTCGGATCAGTCAGGCATTGACCCAGTAGGTAGCTGTGTAGGTCAAAAAGGAGTCAGAATTCAAGCCGTTATTGATGCTGTTGATGGCCTTGAGAAGATTGATGTTATCCAGTGGAGCAATGATCATGTTCGTTATATTACTAACGCTCTTTCTCCAGCAAAAAATCTTACAATTGAAGTCAATGAAAAAGAAAAATCAGTTGTTGTAAAAGCTCCAAAAGAGGAATTACCGTTAATTATCGGAAAAGAAGGTCAGAATGTTCGATTGGCAAGCAAGCTAACTGGTTATAGTATTGAAGTTGAAGGAACAGATGAAGTGATCTCACCTGTTACCGAAAAAAAAGCTTAGTATGATAGTTATCACTTCTTACCTATGGAAAAAAATATTGCACAACACATACCCTATCCTCCTGTAGTTTCAGTTCTTGGCCATGTAGATCATGGTAAGACAACATTGCTCGATTCTTTCAGAAAAAGTAATATTGCTTCTGGTGAGGCTGGAGGTATTACTCAAGCAATTGGTGCATCCAAGATTGAAATTGTCCACGATGGGCAAAAGAGATATATAACTTTTATAGATACTCCAGGTCATGAAGCATTTTCGAATATGCGCTCCCACGGAGTATCAGCCGCTGACATTGTACTTCTAGTCGTTGCTTCTGATGATGGCATCAAGCCTCAAACAAAAGAGTCTATTGAGAAAATTCTAGCTTCAAAATTACCATTTATTGTTGTCTTTACTAAAGCAGATGCTCCCGGAGCAAATATTGAAAAAATAAAACAGCAATTAGCATCAGAAGGCGTTCTTTTAGAAGGACTTGGTGGAGACGTTCCTTTTATTGCCGTTAGTGCAAAAACAGGAGACAAAATACCCGACCTTTTAGATCTTATTGTTATTGTATATGACTTTTCTGAAGCTAAAAAAGATGCTTCCCTTCCCTTTACGGGTGTGGTGATTGAAGCAAAACTTGATAAAAGGAGAGGAATTTTGGCTTCACTAATAGTAAAGGACGGAACGATATCGGTTGGAGATAAAGTATTCACGAAAGCTAAAGAGGTGGGGAAAATAAGAGCTCTTATAGATAGTATGGGAAAGCAAGTAAAGGAAGCATTGCCAGGCGATGCTATTGAGCTATTGGGGTTAACTGAAGTGCTTCCAGCAGGTAGTGTTATAAATACAGTGAGTGCAACCGAAACAGTTGCTGCATCACAAGTTGAAAGAAAAGTAGGTGCTGATTTCTTAGCTATGCTGAAAAAAGGTAAGCCAGAAGAGAAATTGCCAGTAATAATAAAAACCCAAACGAGCGGAGAATTTGAAGCTATTAGCGCTGCACTTCCATCAGATATTCAGGTCATCTTCGAGGGTAGAGGAGAGATTTCGGTTTCGGATATTCTTATGTCAAGAGACTTTAGTGCAATCGTTGTTGGATTTAATGTTGATATTGAAAAACAAGCGAAGGTTTTGGCTGAATCTAATAATACGTTCTATCGCACATATGACATTATTTATAATCTATTAGATGAGCTTGCTGATGCTTCAGCACTCCTTCAAGAACGTGCTCAAAGGAAGATTTTTGGAAAGGCTCAAATTTTAGCAACATTTGAGGGTAACGAAGGCCAGATACTAGGAGTGAGAATAACGGAGGGAAGACTTGCTGTAGGAGATAAGATTATTATTAAAAAAGGTGAAGTTGAATCTGCCGAAAGTAGCATTAGTTCACTAAAACAGGGAAAAAAAGACGCAAAAGAAATTGGTAAAGGGAATGAATGTGGGATAATGATAGATCCAAAAGTTGACTTTACTATAGGTGATATGATAATATCCTATAACTAGCTGGCACTTATCGCATTAGCTTTAATATAGGCCTGTAGTTTATTAAATATGAACCCGTCAATTGCGCAGGAAATAGGACTTCTAAAGGAGTTTTTGGGACAACAAAACGACCTTGGTATTGTTATTGGTTCACATCAAAATCTTGATACATATGCTGCCGCTTTAAGTTTGTATCTTACTCTTACTCAAGCCGGGAAAAAAATTCAGATTGTATCTAAAAAATCTCCAACTGTTGAGGTTAGTGGGCTTGTGGGAATTGATAAGGTTAAAGAAGGTTTTGTTGCTGGAAATAATTCAAAATTAGTCATATCTCTTCCCTATATCAAAGGTGAGGTTGAGAAAGTTCTTTTCACCGAGCATCCAGATCCTCAAAATCCAACAAATATAAATTTTCACTTGACAGCTGCTCCTGGAAAAAGCATTACGCCTTTTGACCTAAAAGACGTAAGACTAATTTGGGATGGGGGTGCTCCTGCTGCTCTTATTGCTGTTGGTGTTGGGACAATTGATGAAATTTCTCAAATTACAGACACTAGTAGTGTAAAAATTGTAAATATTGATAACTTCTCAGGTAATAGCCGATTTGGAGACGTTGTTATTGTCGATGAGAGTTTTTCTTCGCTTTCTGAAATTGTAGGAAAAATTATTAAAGACCTTGCTTTGCCAGCGGAGGTTGATTCAGCTCAAAACATATTGGACGGAGTGCTATTTGCTACGAGAAACTTTACAAAACCAAACACTTCCCCTCTTGCCTTTGAAGCTGCATCTGCTGCTATGTATGTAGGAGCACAAAGAAAGGGTGAAGTAGCTCAGCCTCAAGGTGGAATGCAACAAGACAGAAGACAACAGGATAGGCCTGCTCATAATCAAAATAGACAGCAATCTCGCGTAGCAGACAACGATTTTCCTGCAATGCATATGCAAAATCGAAATCAACAACCAAGACATAATTCTGGTCAAAGACCACAGCCACAACAACAAAGACCTCAACAGCAATTTAATCAAAATAGACCTACTCAGCAACCGCAACAGCAACAGCCGCAACAACAAAGACCTCAGCAACAGTTTGGGCAAAATTCAAGAGACATAGAAGAGCTTTTGAGAAAAATTAATGATGAAAATGCTCGTCGTTCTGGTGGGGGTCAACAATTTAATCAGAACAGGCAGACCCAAAATAGACCAGTAAATAATCAAATTCAAGAGCAAGTGAATAATCAAATGCCTATGATAAATCAACAGCCCGTACAAGAACCAATGCAATTTGAAGATCAATATCAAGAACCTCAAATTCAGGACGCGCAGGTCGTAAATGAACCTACGATGAACATAAATGAGCCAATGATGAGTGCCCCATTGCGTGATGATCAAATGCCTGAAGAAGGACAATATAACACCCCTTCTCCAAGTGAAGTACCTGATGATTGGTTGATGCCAAAAGTCTTCAAAAGCTCCAAGAACAACAATTAGTTGTATTCCAGGTTCATATTTGTTAAAATACTTGTCATGCCGTTAACAACCGACGAAAAAACAGTTATTATTAAAGACAATGCAGTCATTGAAGGGGACACAGGATCTCCTGAAGTGCAGATTGCATTACTTACTCACAAGATTACAAAATTGACAGATCACTTGAAAATTCATCAAAAAGACTTTCACAGTAGACGCGGACTTTTAAATATGTTATCAAAGAGAAGAAGACTTTTTAATTTCCTTGTAAAAGTTGACAAAAACCGTGCTGAAGGCATAGGAAAAAAAGTCGGCCTCGCAAAATAAGCGAAGCTTGCTTTACTTCGGAAACGAAGAATGTTGACCTCGCAAAGTAAAGAAATATAAATCCACAATTACTTGTTTGTTGTTGGGGGGTAAGAATAAAAAAAATAAATGAAAAAAATTTCTAAATCGTTTGACGTAAACGGTAAAACAATGACCTTTGAAATGGGTGAGCTAGCACAGCTTGCTACTTCAAGTGTATTTGCCCGAATGGGAGACACTACTCTTCTTGCAACAGTTAGCATGGGTCGAAATGATACAACTCTTGATTACTTCCCTTTATCAGTTGATTACGTAGAGCATTTATATGCAGGCGGAAAGATAAAAGGGTCTCGATGGGTTAAGAGAGAAGGACGTCCAACAGACGAAGCTGTTCTTACAGGAAGACTTATTGACCGATCAATCCGACCCCTATTTCCAAAAGAACTGAAGAAAGATGTCCAGGTTATTGTCAACGTTCTGTCTGTTGATGGAGTAAATGATCCTGATATTCTCGCTATTAATGCTGTTAGCGCAGCACTTTCATTCTCAAAGATTCCATGGAACGGACCAGTTGGCGCAATGCGCGTAGGAGTTCTTGCAGCTGACGAAAAAAATACCCCGGTAACTAATCCAGACGTTGCAAATCAACTTTCGCTTGACTTGGTTCTAACTGCTAGCTCAACCGGGCATACTCTTATGGTTGAGGCTGGAGCACTACAAACTCCAGAAGATGTTGCTTTAAGTGCTGTAACAATGGCAAGAGAGTGGGGAAGCAAGATTGTTGAATTTATAAATGAGGTAACAAAAGAAATTGGAGTTGCTAAAATCGACTTGGTTAAAGATGAAGCAAAGGCTGATTATGTAACACTAGTAGAAAAAACTTACAAGAAAAATATAGTTGACGTTCTTGAAGGTGAATTGGGAGAAAATGTATCAGGAGATCTTCAAAAAATTGTTGAAGTTATTGCAGAGGCTGAGGCAAAAGGAAAGAAAGAGGGAGAAACAATTGACAAAAAGAAGATATTTGAAGCTGTTGATTATGTTTTCAAAAAAATAATCCGAGAAAATATCGTTGAAAAAGAGAAGAGATTTGATGGACGTAAGATTGATGAAGTAAGAGATATCACCTCGTCTGTTGGATACATTCCAAGAGTCCATGGATCAGCTCTTTTCTCAAGAGGTCAGACACAAGTACTTTCAATTGCAACTCTTGCTGCATCTTCATTTAGCCAGCTCGTAGAGACTCTAGACGGTGAAGAAACTCACAGATACATGCATCATTACACATTCCCTCCATTCTCAGTTGGTGAGACAGGAAGAATCGGAAGCCCAAATAGACGTGAAATTGGTCATGGAGCACTTGCAGAACGTGCAATTCAAGCTGTTCTTCCTCCTCTTGATGTATTTCCTTATGCAATAAGAGTTGTGTCAGAAGTTCTTTCATCCAATGGATCAACCTCTATGGCATCTGCTTGTGGATCAACACTTGCTCTTATGGATGCTGGTGTTCCTATAACAAATCCAGTTGCGGGTATTGCGATCGGACTTATGACATTGGATGATAAGTACAAAATACTTACTGATATTATCGGTCTTGAAGATTTTGCAGGCGACATGGATTTTAAAGTTGCAGGTACAAAAGACGGAATTACAGCAATCCAATTGGACGTTAAGAAGGATGCGCTTACTGACGACATGATTGCAGAAGTATTTGAGCGAGCTAAAAAGGCTAGACTTGAAATCCTAAAGGTCATGATGAAGGCGATTTCTGAATCAAGAAAAGACGTTAGTGAATTTGCGCCAAAGATTAAGATGGTTAAGATTGATCCTGAAAAGATCGGTGGATTAATCGGACCTGGCGGAAAAATGATAAAGAGCATTATTGCTTCAACTGGAGCTCAAGTTGATGTAGAAGATGATGGAAGCGTATCTATTTCAGCTGTTGATGAGGAAGCAGTTAGAAAAGCTGTCGAATGGATAGAAGGTCTTACTCACGAAGTAAAACCAGGAGAGGAATATGAAGGAACAGTTAAGAGAATGATGAACTTCGGAGCTTTTGTTGAAATTCTACCAGGCAAAGAAGGGCTTGTTCATGTATCTGAAATGTCTACAGATTACGTTCAAGATCCAGCAGACGTAGTTGCTCTTGATCAAAAAGTTAAAGTTAGAGTTAAGGAAATTGATGATATGGGCAGACTTAACCTTTCTATGAAATTTGGAGAAGATGCAGATAAACCATCAAAGAGACCTGAAGGAAGCGAAGGAAATGGTGACCGTGGAGGAGACAGAGGCGGAGATCGTGGAGGACGCTCAGGTGGAGGATTCCGTGGAGGACCCCCAAGAAGTGGCGGAGGATATGGTGGCTCAAGAGGTGGATCAGGTGGACCTAGAAGAGATTTTAGCGGTGGAGGAAGAAGCTCTGGTGGAGGATTTGGTGGATCGAGAAGCGGTTCTAGTAGACCAGCTGGCGGAAGAAGTTTTGGTGCAAGACGTACAAGTAGCGTAGATAAAAAGCCAACTTACGAAGGCGGCAAGCGCGACGATTGGAGAAGTTAAGCCTATCCTAGATTAGTCCACAAGCCTTTTCCATTACCCGATTAAATTTTTCATTGAATTCTTTTAATTTATCTTTATACGGTAATCTTGTGCGCTGATCCATGATAAATCCTCTATTGTATTCGATCTGAATTCCAACAACTGTATTCCCAAAGTCATTTTTAGGATTTCCATAGGTTTGTATTATGTGACCACCTTTGTAAGAGGTATTTATCTCAACCTCAGAGTGGGGTAAATCAAATTCATATGCCATATAGTCTTGAACTTGCTGAATAAATTCTGGTGGGCATGATGTGAATTCATTCTCTGGATTCAGTTCTCCTGTAT
Organism: uncultured Gammaproteobacteria bacterium; assembly: GCA_964531275.1. Classification (GTDB taxonomy): domain Bacteria; phylum Patescibacteriota; class Microgenomatia; order Levybacterales; family GWA1-39-11; genus JAUSNA01. The sequence goes on along the minus strand of CAZHDZ010000004.1, from coordinate 107,977 downwards.
GCTGCATTCCAAAATTTGAAAGAATGAATTTTGGCATGGTTCTTTCTTCACCAGGCAATTTTCTATCTCTTTTTTGCGTCTTCTCGTCAAAATCTCCGGTATCATGATGATCCCATAAAATGACTTTGTCAAAGCCGAGAGTTTTGGATCTTTTAATGAGTCGTTCAATATCATTGTGATAGCGATCATGATATTTTTCAAAGCATTCCTTTTTTTCTTTCTCGGAAAGTTCTGCCTCATCTTTCCAAATTGTATTTCCATGAAAATCTTTTAATTTAAAAAGTGATAGATCTCGTGGCTGATTAAGACTTCCAAGTCCTCTTGATACTATGGATTTTAAATTTCCTATAGCGTTGTGATTATATGCAGTAACAGCAGTGTATTTGTCTGAAAACTCACCTAGTTGCCATGGACTTAATTTCACACGAGAAGAGAAAGGACCGAAGCTGTCTGCGTCATGAGGGGCAGAGGTAATGATGGGAAGTACCATGCAGTGGCCTTATTATACCCTAATTTTGCTATACTAAAAGTATGGATACTGCCCCAACGCCGGATGCCGCTGGCCAAATCGCAAAATTAGATGCTCTTATTGCAAATGCAAAGCTTCCCGAGGACCTAAATCTTTCTGCTCGCGCAATGGTTGCAAGGCTTAGGGTTGTTAAAGATCAACCTTCTTTTTACACAGAATACGATACTATCTCTCGATACATTACCTGGATTACAGCTATTCCGTGGGGGAAGGTATCAGAGGATATATTAGACCTTAATCATGCAAAGCAAATTCTTGATCACAACCATTATGGTCTTGAGGTTGTAAAAGAACAGATTTTGGAATTTTTGTCGATTATGATTTTGACAAAAGCGCGAGCTGGTCAAGCAGGGTCAGATATCATTGCGCGTGCTCCAATATTGTCTTTGGTTGGTCTTGCTGGAGTTGGTAAAACAACTATTGCATACTCAATTGCAGAGGCTTTAGGAAGAAAAATAGAAAGAATTCCATTTGGTGGCATGGGAAGTGCAGCACAATTAAGAGGAAAATCGAGGTTGTATTCTGATAGTGAGCCCGGCTTTGTGATCAAGGCCTTGAGACGTGCGGGTACTTCAAATCCAGTTATTCTTCTTGATGAAATTGATAGGGTTAGTGAAGAATCAAGATCAGACATAATGGGTGTGCTTGTAGAGCTTCTTGATCCATTGCAAAATAAAGCATTTACAGATCACTTTATTGATTTTCCAGTTGATCTGTCTCAGGTATTATTTATCGCAACCAGCAATAATACGAAAGATATCTCTACCGCTGTTGTTGACAGGCTTGAGATTATACAGATGCCTTCATATACGGATGATGAGAAAATTGTTATTGGAAAAACATATGTTCTCCCTAAGGTGTTGAGGGATTCGGGTCTTACTCCTGCTGAATTTGAAATTGCAGATGAAGTATGGCCGGAAGCATTAGTAAGACCTCTTGGATATGATCCAGGAATTCGTGGACTCCAAAGGCTAATACAGGGAATTGTTAGGAAGACCGTCTATTACATGATGCTTGGAAAAATTCCTCACGGTCAGAAATTCATCATCAATAATAGTAACGTAAAAAGCTTCATAAGTATCTAGGGACGAGCTCCAATACAAGTATAAGTTTTGATCTAATTAGGTTATAATTAAGCATCAATGGATAGTAGTACTATAGTAACGCCACCCCCAATGCCCCAGAGTTCTGTAACGATACTTCCTCTTGGCGGAATAGGATCAGTTACCAAGAATATGTACCTATATATTTATGGTAATGACATTCTTATTGTTGATTGTGGAATGGGTTTTCCTGATGCAAGCACCCCAGGAGTAGACTTTTTAATTCCCGACATAACCCACCTTAAGAAGCTCCTTACTCAAGGTAAAAAAATCGTTGGATTGCTTCTGACACATGGACATGAAGATCATATTGGTGGTGTACCGTTTGTAATAGGTCAATTGCCAGATTTTCCTATATATGCAACGCCTCTTACTACAGCATTTACTAACGAGAAATTAAAGGATTTTGGATTGAGTCAAAGGGTAGTAGAGGTTAAATTTAAGAAAGACTTTAAATTGGGATCTTTTATGGTCAGATTCCTTCATATAACTCATAGCGTAATGGATACCTCTAATATATTTATAAAAACACCAGTCGGTAATTTTTATCATGGAAGTGATTATAAATTTGATCTAACACCTCCTGACGGCAAGCCCTCAGATGTACATGGAATCGCTGCAACTGGGACAGAAGGAGTTCTTTGTATGCTTTCTGATTGTCTCGGTGCTGAGCGTGAGGGTCACTCAAAGTCTGAAAGAAAGATTTCAGATAGCTTTGAAGCAGAATTTAGACGTACAAAAGGCAGAGTATTCGTAAGTACCTACTCTTCAAATATTTCTCGTATGAATCAGGCAATCGAAGGAGCACTTAAATTTAATAGAAAAGTATGTTTTATGGGAAGATCTTTTATAAAAGCTCGAGATATCGGTCGACAACTTGGATACGTAAAGCTTCCAGCAAATATGGAAGTAAAACCCCAGCAGGTGATGTCTATGGACCCTTCAAAGGTTATGATCTTGATTCCTGGAAGCCAAGCTCAAGAAGAATCAGCACTCGTTAGAGTTGCTAATGACAATGATAAAGCGTTGCGAATAGATAAAAACGATACTGTTATTTTCTCGGCAGATCCAATCCCGGGAAATGAAGTAAATATTTATAAGTTAATTGACACTATTGCTAAAAAAGGAGCACGTGTTATCCATTCAGATATGTCAGATGAATTTCACGTATCAGGACACGGTTCTCAAAATGACATAAAGCTTCTTGCAACTCTTACCTATCCTAGATTTGCTTTTCCGATCGGAGGAAATTATAGACACATGGTCGCATTTAGAGGGCTTATGAAGGATCTTGGAATGCGTGACCAAGACGTTGTACTTCCAGAGTATGGGCAGGAAGTCATTTTTACAAAAACAGCTTTTCGCTATGGTGCAAAAATTCCATTGGCCACTGTATATGTCGATCAAATAACCGGTGAGGAAATGGAGAAATTTATTCTTGTGGATCGCCAGAAAATATCTGAGGAGGGAATTATGATAGTGGTTGTTGAAATTGAGGGAGAGACTGGAAAAGTTGTGTCAAAGCCCGATATTATAGCTCGAGGATTTGTATTCCCTGAAAAAGATGGATTTGTAAAGCAGCTCAATGAAGAACTGCTTCTTGAGCTCAGTCAAAAATCTCCAAAAAGTAATAATATGGGAGTATATAGAAAGATAATCCAAAGAACGAGCGAGAATCTGCTTTATAGAATGAAAAGAGAGCCTCTTGTCATCCCCATTGTTATCGAAGTGTAAAGAGTCCTTGTAGATCCCTAACTTTACCTCTATCAAAATTATCAGTCCCAGGTTGAAGCATACTTGAAGCTACCAGGAAGCAATCAGCTATAGGAATATAGTCACTTATGTTGTCAATCGAGATTCCGCTCGCTATTCCTAAAGGTGTATTTCCAATAGCGTTTTTCATATCGGATATTTTAGTAACTTCTGGGGGTTTCCCGGTTCTTTCACCACTAGTCGTCACAACATCCATATATTCACCCGCTATCATTGCAGCTCTTGCAGGATTGTCTACTTTCCTCTGGCCCTTGAAAGCAACTCCTCCAAAGTATAATCCCTCCCAGCCGCTTTTGATGCGTGCTTCAGCAATTTCCTGAGCGTCTTCTTGTCCTTGTGATCCTTCGTGAATCATTGCATTATCTGTCCATACTCCATCGACTCGGTCATCAATTTTTTCAAAAACTCTTTTTATTGGGGTGGTAAGCAAATTTATGCCCAGCCATAGTTTTGGGTATTCACTCTTTACTCTGCTGTGTATTTCTAAAAGTTTGCTGTTGGGCATCCCATCCATACTTATAAGAAAGCTTCCTCTAACATTTTCTTGCGAAAGAATTCGTGCATTTTCCAGAGCTTGTCTTTCACTTACTACGTGAATTACTGGAAGTAGTACAGGTTGGTTTCCAAATGTTTCTATAAATTTGCTCATAGTACCCCCATTCTTTGAATTGTTTTTGAGGCTTCAATCGAAGCTTTTTTAAGTGAGAGCTTTATATTTTTACCTTTTGCGTATGAGTTAACGAAAGTTGCAAGAAAAGTATCGCCAGCGCCTGTTGGGTCAATGACATTTATGACTTTTTGGGCAGGTACTTCAAATTTTTTATTCTCAAAAAATGCAACCGAGCCATGTTCTCCTAATGTCACTATGATTAATTTATCAAATTTTGATGATAAAGATTCAAGTTCGTTAATCAGTTTTGTATCACTTTTTTTTAGTCCAAAAAATAGTACATCAAGTTTATTTATTGTTTTTCTGACAATTGAGAGATCCTTATTGTAGTCAAGTAGATCAGTAAAATCTGCGACTTTTAGTGCCTTTTTAGGATAAGACAAAGAATTTACAAATAGGTGTTCTATTTCTTTAAAACAAACATATATAGCAACATCTGAATTTTCCAATACTTCTATTTGAGTTTTATCAAGCTCAAATTTCTCGATAACTCCTGCAGCATATTTTTGTAAGTACCTGTCATTATCTGCTATCCTTATTTCAATCAGAGAGCTCTTTTCCTTAGTCATTTGGAGTATCGGAGCAACACCAGTTTCCATAATTTTTTCTAAAAGATACTTCCCCTCCTCATCACTACCGATAGCACTAACAAGAAAAACATCGTTTGTCGGGTCTATTCTTTTAAGTACTTTTGCAACATTAAAAGTATTCCCCCCTGCGTGATCACTTCCCCCGATATATCTATCAATTGCTACCTCTCCAACGCAAACAAATTTCATATGAGTATTATACATATAAAAGAATATCCATTTATGTTGCTATACTTAATTTGTGAAAGAATTTATTCTCTTTGGTATTTTTGTAGTGTTCTTCTTAGTGTTAAGTTTTATTGTATATAGCTCAAATTCAGCCAATCACAAAAAACCAAGCACTACAACAATTACTATTGCTGGGGATGTGATGCTTGGAAGAAGCGTAATGTCACATAGCATGTCAATAAAAAATCCGAGGTACCCTTTTGAAAAAATCTATCCGAAAATTGGGAATGCTGATTTAACCTTTGTAAATCTAGAAAATCCTGTTGTTAAGAGTTGTCCATTTATAGATTCGGGATTTAAGTTTTGTGCAGACCCAAAGATGGTAGAGGGACTTGTATATGCGGGTATCGATATTGTAAATCTTGCCAATAACCATACGTATAACTATGGAAGAGATGGTTTTGAGCAAACGAAAGAATATCTCAAAAAGAATAGAATAGATTATGTTGGAGACAATAACCTTGTAATTAGAAAAGTTAATGGATATTCTTTTGGATTTTTGGGTTTTGATTTTGTAACCAAAGAGCCCACAGACAAAGACTATCTATTAGTTAGAAATTCAGCGCTTTCTGTAGATCTACTTATTGTTGGTGTGCATTGGGGAAATGAATATAGTGCAAATTCTACTTCCCTGCAAAAAGAAATCGCAAAGATTTTAGTTGAAAATGGTGCTGACGTTATTGCCGGGCACCACCCGCATTGGGTGCAGGAGAGCGATCATATTATCGGTAAGCCTGTATATTATTCCCTGGGCAATCTTGTATTTGATCAAATGTGGAGTGAGGAGACAAGAAAAGGACTTGTTGTGAATTTAAAATTCAGTGATGATAAGCTTCAAAATGAAGAAAAAATCCCAACATACATTAAGGAATTCGCGCAACCACAGTGGGTAGGCAACTAATTAGTTTTTTTATAATACCCGCTAACGTAACTGGTAACACTCTCAGGACTATGACCCGAAACGTCATATGAATTTGTGTTTTTGACAATTACAAAAGTATTACTCTTACCCATGAAACCGTACATAAAAGCAATGCATTGTCCGCAGTCGTTTTCAATTTGATTTATTTTTTTAATATCTATAGTCTGTAGAGCACTGATACTTTTTTTATCATTTTCAGAAGCTTTTTGTACTGATGCTTCATGGGAAAAGTCGCTGCTGATAATAAGTAGGGTTTTATTAAAATCAACTAGACCAAGAACATGCTGCCCTAAATCATAAAATTTATCAAAATCTGAAGAAGCCTTTAGGACGATTGGGGTAATTGTCGCATTAGCAAATAGCTTTTTTGCAAAAGGAACTAGAGTGTAAATTCCGTGCTCGCTTCTAAATGTATTGATGTCAAAATAAACTTCTTTTTCTTTTGAAATATTTTTGATCAACTCCTTATCCGCTTTCATAATTCCAAAAGGCGTTATCCAGTCGTTATCAATTGTCTGAGCAAGATATTTAGTATTTGAAAGTTTTTGAAAGTGGTCTGGGGCGATAATTATCACTTTCTCAATTCTTTTCGGATCAACATTTGATAATGTCTGCGCAATAACATCACGAGCTAAGAAATGATGGCTCGTTATTACGATATTTATTGGAAGCTTACTGGTCTTTGCAAACTTAGTAAAAGATGCATTGTAGTCATCTAGATTTTTAAAATAGCTTTCAAGGTATTCAACTTTCGTAGGTTCTGGGTTTTTTGGGTTTTTAATAGTAAGAAAAACAAAAGAGCTAATAGCTGCGAATGCAATAAAAATAAGAATCAATTTTCGACTCATTTAATTAGAGATTGCACCCAAAGAGGTGATTGAGGAAGACCAGATTTATCCCTTGTGTAATTTAGCTTTCTCCAGTCCTCATCATTAAGACGCTTTCCCAAAGGATTTGTAAATTCATAATAGCTGTATACCAATCCCTTTGTAAGTCTTGTTCCGTTCTGGTCTTTTACGGCAACCCATATGTAGTTTGGAATTCCATCTGCCTCGTATAATATTTCCTGATTCTTAGCATCTGTATGGATATCTGCAATAAGTGCCGAGCGTGCATTTTTTTCAAGCATTTCCTCGCCCGGAAGTGCGCTAAGAATATGGGTGAGGGATCCTCCCTTGCCTCTTAAGATCTCGAATTCTTCATCGGTAATTTTTTCATTCTGAAGTTCTTTAACAGCAATTCCTTTGAAGAATTTTACAGCTGCGAGAAAATCTTCGTTGCGAGATTTAAATGTTCCATCTATCAAATCTCTATTGCTCAATCCCTTGCTTGTCATTTCGGTAAGGGCAATAAGACGGTCTAGGAATTGAATATTTGGTTCTACATATCCCTTTGGAACTGGTGGTGGGTTCTCAAGAGGCCCTCCGCCTCCCATTTCTGCATACGATTGTTTTGCATAAAGAAGGGTGTCATGCTTGAGTTCTGTATAAGACCCTAAAGCTGTTTGAAGATTCTTGTTATTCCAGTCTTCAGATTTAACGAAGTTAGGATACCCTTTTTTGTTCAGATCTTCTGTGAATAGAGAGCGTATTGTATGAAGCCAGCCCCAATAAATATTTTGCGTCCAAACGGTATCAGGTATTTTCGCAAATTCGTCTCTTAAAAGAGTGAGTCTGTTAGCAAGGACTTTATCAGCATTCTGGGCATTTGTTTGTATCCATTCATTTACATGAGTTTTAGATGTTTTGCTCCCTAAAATATCCATTGCCATAAGAGCTGTTGTCATACTTGGAAGATACTGGTTAGTTGCTGGATCTGGTTTTTCATCCCCTTGAGTAAGCGTTGTATATATTAGAGCGTCCGGTGTAAATCGCTGTCCCATAAAGTAAAATCCTTTTGTTTTGCTAAGTAATTCATCTTTTGTAAGATCCATTACTCCAGGACCAATCATAATGGATGACTGGATTTTAGGGCCGGTGTATTGACTCATATCCTTCTGGACTTTAGCAACAACTTGCTTTGTAACCTTTCCAGCTTTTTGTCCTTTTAGAGCTTCTGAATATTCAAATATACCCAAGTCATCAGACTTTCCAACAAGAAATGCAGTTGGTATATATATGTATTCCCAATTTTTAAGTTGTCCAGAATTTTTCATGATCAAGCTTATATTTAGAGCATCTCTGGTAAGCTCCGGACTTTCTAGGGCAAAATTATTTCTTCCATACCACATCATGGCTCTGAAGTAACTTCTTAAAACGGAATTTTTATTGTAATGACTGCGTGGTGTGTATTGAGAATAATCGTGGTTAACAGAAACATTGGTATTACCTAGATACTGTCCAAATATTTTTGATGGTGAATTATCTTTTGACTCAATTATTCGATTCAGTTCTGTCTGTGCCTGCTCGTAGGAGGTTGTTGGCATTTGACCTTTTAATGCGGTAAGAGCATTGGTCATAGCATCTTTAGTGTCGACTTTGGTGTCTACGCTTTTTTCTGTACTAAATTCGCTCTGCGCCGCATCAAGGATTGCCTTTGGCACTGCAAAATAAGCAATTACTCGCTCGAAGCTTTGCTTATTTTCGTTATCTGAAGTCTTATATTCTCCAACAGCTTTTTCAAATGCTGTATCTGTTATATCTTTAAGAAGCGGGTAGAACTTTGTATTTTCTATATATTCAAACTGCATTTCTAAAAGCTTGTGATACACATGAAGTAAGAAATCCGAAGATATAAATACGGAATTTTCAGGTTTTCGTTCCCAGATTCCTCCTCCACCTATCGTTGAATATAGTTGTGTCCAGTCATCGTTGCGGCTGGTTGCGTCTTCAAGATTATCACCCCAGAACTTATCGGTATTTTTTGATATGAAGAAATTGGTTGTTGCAAGAGCAGTCTTCTGGCCATCGTTAAAGGGCACTTTTGTTGCACCTTCAAAAGCAGTAAGATTTGAAATCTCAGAAAGCCCTATCGAATAGTCTGGAAGACTTGGCTGGAATTTTGTATTTGAAATTTTATATTCTGCAAAAGAGTAATTAATATTGTAATCAGTTGGTGAATCGGAAGTTTTATTCTGATAAAGAAGGCTTGTTACAGAATTTCCGAAAAACATTTTATAGGCTACAGCAGCAAGGACCGCTATAAGAACAATTCCCAAAATTGCAACAATAACTCTATTTTTTTTAATCCAAAAGATTGAGGGGCTTGTAGGATTTTTTGAAGCTAGAATTGGGGGTTCTGATATAATCCCCGATTGTTCTTTTTGGCTTTCTATTTCTTCCATAGATTTACTGTATCACAATCTATTTAATTCAAGAACTCTGTTATACTAACCCCAATGAATATACCTACAAAAAGTCTAAAAAGCGGCTTTACTATGCCTGTTTTTGGAATCGGAACGTGGAAGGTGGGAGGAATGCTTACTGTTGATACTAAAAATGACGAGCAAGATAGAAAAGGTATTCGCATAGCCCTAGAACTAGGAGTAACACTTATTGATACTGCAGAACTGTATGGAGCTGGGCACGCTGAGGAATTGGTTGGTGCTGCTATAAAGGGATTTGATAGAGATAAATTATTCATAGTTAGTAAAGTTTTTAAGGGTAACCTTTCGTATGAAGAAGTAATAAGTGCATGTCATAAGTCTCTTGAAAGACTAAGAACTGATTATTTAGATCTTTATTTGGTCCATGCTCCTAACCCACAATTTCCAATAAAGGAAACATTTAGGGCTTTAGACGAATTGAAAGAAAAGGGTCTTATTCGGGAAATTGGAGTGAGTAATTTTACGGTTGAAGAGTTAAAAGAAGCTCAGTCCGTGACAAAAAATAAAATCGTTGTTAATCAACTTCATTACAATTTGGCTTACCAAAATCTCCAGGATGCAGTCGACTACTGCCGCGAAAATGACATTATGGTCATGGCATATAGACCCATCGAAAGAGGGGCTCTTATTGAGAAGGAAATTTCAGTAATAGAAGAGATGTGTAAAAAGTATGGCAAGAGCAGGCCTCAAATTGTCATAAATTGGCTAATTTCCCAGGACATTATAGTGATCTCCAAGATGAGTAACCAAAGTCACTTAATGGAAAATCTAAAGTCCTTTGATTTCAAAATGGACAAAGAAGATATAGAACGCTTAAGAGTAGAAATACCAGAAATCCAACTCCCCGAAACGACTATTAAATTTGCCAACTAACAATTACACACCATGAGTGCGATGTGTAACGGTGACAGTATGTTCTTTGGAAGAACAATTTGAGATGATTGTCTATTAATTCTTGAGTATGTTACGATTGATGAGCCTATGTTTTGGAAAACACTTGCTGTTCTATATTTATTCTATCTGATATACCAATTTCTAATGTGGTTTTATCTTGTAGCAAATGCTGTCGATCCAGCAATGCTTACAAGCCCCTTTTATATATTGGGGTTGGTTTTATCGGCAATTGGAGTATATGGAATAATTATCTACGCCTTTGCTATGAAGGTAAGCAACAGAAAAATTTGGAGGATCACCCTTTTCTTAGTTGTAGTAACTTTGATTCTTAGTTTTCTTCTCCCACAGATCGCGAAAATAGTAGATTTGGGTTTTATTGCACCTGGTTTTAAATTAGATTCTAATTTGGCCAGGGTGGCATTTAGGGGTTTGATTTTAGTTCCACTTGTATATTCGTTATACATGCTAAGCAATGGGAAAACACAGAAAGATGGGATTTTATATTTTAAGGTTAAATAATATGGATTTTGGACATAGGGCTATTTTTTGGAGTTTGACTTACTGCTACTAGACTTTTTGTAAAGAATATTCCTCTCTGGCTCAAAATACGCTACAATAAATTACTGCCCATGGAAACAAAACGTCCCACCCTCGATTGTGCTTACTTCTCAATGGAATTTATGTTGGAATCAGATATTCCAACCTATGCCGGCGGACTTGGGGTATTGGCTGGAGACCTTATGCGCTCTTGTGCAGACATGAAAGTGCCTGTAGTTGGGATGTCTTTGGTTTACAATGACAGCACCTATCGTCAGGTTATTACTACAGAAGGATCTCAGGATTACGAGTCTTTGGTCTGGCATAAGAATGATCAACTCACAAAGTTACCAAATAGAGTTGAAGTTACTATCCAAGGACAAAAAGTTATTGTTGGTTGCTGGAGGTATGACATAACAGGAATTGATGAATTTGTGGTTCCCGTCTATCTTCTAGATACAGATTTTATAGATAACTCTGAATATGCCAAAAGTCTTACGCAAAATCTGTATGGGGGTGGAGTAAGACTAGATCAAGAAGTGCTCCTGGGAATCGGTGGCGTTAAGATGCTAAGAAGTCTTGGATATCATGACGTCAAAACATTTCATATGAATGAAGGCCATGCTTCTTTTGTTCCACTTGGGTTGCTTTCTGAAAAGGGATTTGACGACGAGGCTGTAAAAAAATTGTGTGTCTTTACTACGCATACGCCAATTCCTGAAGGGCATGACAAATTTGATTACGATTACGCACACAAGATAGCAGGAGACAATTTGCCTTGGCATATAAAAAAAATTGCGAGCGAAAAAGAATTGCATACAACAATTCTTGGTATGAGTATGAGCAATGTTGCTTTTGGTGTTAGCCAGAAACACGGACAGGTTACGGCTGCAATGTTCCCTCAGTTCCACATAAAGGCAATTACAAATGGCGTGCATCACAGGACGTGGATAGGTACAGAGCTCGCAAATTTATATGATAAATTCCTGCCAGAATGGATACATAATCCCGGCGTATTTAAAGAGGCAGTTGATAAGATTCCTGATGAAGAATTATGGCGTGCACATCAGGCGGAGAAAAGCAGGCTTTTGGATCATGTTAACAATCATCTAACCTCAGTTAATAGTGAGGAGGAAAGGGAAAATCCACCAGAGCCAGAACAATTCGATATAGATATTCTGACTATATCTCTTGCCAGACGCCTCGTTCCTTATAAGCGACCACTATTACTGTATTCTGATCTTGAGAGGCTACTTACCATTGGTGATGGTAAATTGCAGATCATTCAATGTGGTAAAGCAGCCCCCGGAGACGAGATGGCCAAAAATTTTGTAAAGGAGATTATTGATATTTCTAAAAAATTGAGAGGACGTATAAAAGTTGTATATCTAGAGAATTATTCCCCACTACTTGCCCGTCAGTTGGTTAGAGGGTCGGATGTATGGCTCAACACTCCAAGAAGACCTCTTGAGGCATCAGGCACTAGTGGTATGAAAGCAGCATTAAATGGTGTGCTGAATTTTTCTGTTCTTGATGGATGGTGGATTGAGGGTTACGAGATGGATAGCGAGTCTGGGTTTTCAATCGGGCCAAATGATACGAGTCTTGCCCCTATAAATGATGACAAGCAGGATATTGATGATATGTACAATAAGCTACAGAATGAAATTATTCCTCTTTATTACAATAATAAAAACGATTGGATGCACAGGATGAAACATGCAATAACGCTAGGTGCATTCTTCAATACAAATCGCTGCATTCAAGAATATAAAGAGAAGGCCTGGAACATCTAATTTTAAAATTCCAAATACCAATTTTCAAATTCACTTATCATATTAGGCTCTAAATACTTTGGTGAATTGGAATTTGATTATTGCTATAATGACATACTATGGCCAAAAAGAAAAAAGTAAAGAAGAGGGGTTCATACAAAAGAAGAAGTGGTGGTGGTGGCCTAAAACTCAAAAAGGGAACAGTTTATACAGTATCTGCGATTAGCCTTGTCTTTGCAGCGATTGCCTGCGTTGTCTCTTACACTCGAAGCGGATCAGCCTTGATGCAACTTAATGACTTCTTAATTAACTTTTTTGGGTTTTTCTCATTTTTGATTCCAATTGTTTGTGTCTTGGTCGCCTTATTCATATTGCAGATGAAAAATAGTCTTTCTCGTCCAAATATCTCTATTGGATTTATTGTTTTTACGATTTCTATATTGGGATTATTTCAAAGCGGGATGGTTGGACATGATCTTTTTTATTATCTTAGTAGCATTATCGGACCGATCTTAAGCGTGCTCCTCTTTGCATTGGGTGCTTTTATAGGGTTTGTTGTGTGCATGAACCTATCTTTTACAGAGATAGGAATGTATCTTTTCAATTCAATAAAGGGTGCTGGAAGTGGAGTTGGAAAAGCAACGGTGCCGTTGCTTAAGACCAAGGATAAATTTGCAACTGATATGACTCCAATGAAAATTAAGGGAATTGATGATAGTAGTGACGTTAAGATATCTGAGGCAAAGCTTGAGGCAGCCGCCGCTCCAGCAAAGTCAGCTGCCCCAACAATGGCACCTGCGCCAATGCCAAAGAAGGGAGTTCTTCCTGAAGAGATGATTCTTAATAAGCCGTTGGAAATGGGAATGTGGGAATACCCTCCATTCTCACTTCTGACAGAAAATAAAGAAAAGAAAAGAGACACAGGGGATGTTAAGAGGACTGCGGGGACAATTGAAAGAACTCTTCAAAGTTTTGGAGTCAAAGCCCAGGTTGCCGAGATTAATGTCGGTCCATCCGTTACCCAGTATGCTATTCGTATTCCGGAAGGAACAAAGCTTACAAAGATAACTACCTTATCAAATGACCTTGCACTTGCAACAGAGGCTCCTGGTGGACAAATTAGAATTGAAGCTCCTATCCCCGGAAGAAGTCTTGTGGGAATCGAAATTCCAAATACGTCCCTGGAATTCGTTGGTCTTCGGGCGATGCTTGAAACAAAAAAGATGCAAGAGACAAAATCAAAACTTGCCGTACCGTTAGGGCTTAATGTGTCAGGAGATCCGGTCGTTGCAGATATTTCAAAGATGCCCCATGTACTTATCGCAGGTACTACTGGATCTGGTAAATCCGTTATGGTAAATGCATTTATTTCATCAATTCTTTTTAGGGCCTCTCCTTCCGAAGTTAAATTCATCATGATAGATCCTAAAAGAGTCGAGTTAACAGGATACAATGATATACCTCATTTACTCTCCCCAGTGATTGTTGAGGCAGACCAATCAGTATCTGCACTTAAATGGGCACTTAAAGAGATGGATAAGCGATATACAAAATTTGCAGAAGCCGGAGTTAAAAATCTTGATAGTTACAATGAGCTTGCTGGTTTTCAGGCAATACCTTACATCATCATCGTTATGGACGAATTAGCAGATCTTATGGCGCTTGCTCCTGTCGAGGTTGAAGATAGTATTGCCCGTCTTGCACAGATGGCTCGTGCTACCGGAATACATCTTGTTCTTGCAACACAGCGTCCATCGGTGGATGTTATAACCGGTCTTATTAAGGCAAATATCCCATGTCGCATAGCATTTAATGTATCTTCAGGAATTGACTCAAAGGTTATTATTGATGGCCCAGGAGCTGAAAAACTTCTTGGAAAAGGAGATATGTTATATGTCCCTCCAGATCAAGCCAGACCTACAAGAATTCAGGGTACTTTTGTTTCGGATCAAGATGTAAAACGTCTTACTAACTTTATTAAGTCAAAGGGTATTCCTGTAGAATACACTCAAGAGGTTATTCAGCAAGCAGTTAATATAAAGGGTCGTGGTGGAATAACTACGGTAGGTGGCGATGAAGGAAGAGACGAGCTTTTTGAGCAGACGGTGCGTATGATTTCTCAACATGATAGAGCAAGCGCATCGCTTATTCAGCGACGCTTGCAAGTCGGATTTAATAGAGCAGCCCGTTTGCTCGAGCAATTAGAAGAAGCTGGTGTCGTTGGACCTGCAGATGGATCAAAACCAAGAGATGTTCTAGTAAGAAATGCTGACGAATTCCTCAGTGGCCCCGCGACGGAAGACAATAATAATCAGTAGAACGCATTATATTTATGAGAAAAATTTCTGAGATACTTTCCGATACTCGTATTGAGAAAGGATATTCTGTTGATCAAGTTGTTAGGGCAACAAAAATAAAAAAACTATTTATTATTGCTATCGAAAATGGTGAATATGAAAAGCTTCCTTCTGAAAGTTATGCTTTAGGATTTGTTAAAAATTATGCGTCTCTTTTAGGTATAGACAAAGTGAAGGCGGCAGCACTTTTTAGACGTGAATATGAGGGTAGCAAGAATAAGATGCTTCCGACATTCAAGAGTCAGGAGAAAAGTGTAAAACGTATTGTTATTCTTACCCCACGAAATATTATTATTGGTCTTGTAGTGCTTGTTATATTTGGTTATATTGGCTTGCAATACAGTTCGTTCTTCTTAGGTCCAAGACTTGAAGTAATTTCTCCTAAAGACAAAATAGTTGTGAGAAATAATATTGTTGATGTAAGCGGCAAAACCGATCCATACGCAACGGTTCTTATTAACAATCAAGAATCTTATGTCTCGCTTGATGGTACATTTAAAAAAACACTCTATTTATTTGAGGGACAAAGACAAATAGTAATCGATTCAAAAAATAGAAATGGAAAAAACACACGAAAGATTCTGAATGTTACTGTCCGTTAACTAATACTTTGTAGGCCTTTCTCAAGCGCTTTTTTATATCGTAATCGATTCAAAAACGGGAAGCGAAAGAACGCAAGAAGAACTATTGAAGCATCGGGACTAGTTAATACTTTGTAGGCCTTTCTCAAGCGCTTTTTTATATCGTAATCGATTCAAAAACGGGAAGCGAAAGAACGCAAGAAGAACTATTGAAGCATCGGGACTAGTTAATACTTTGTAGGCCTTTCTCAAGCGCTTTTTTATAACTCCAATGAAAGATAATAAGCGATATTACAAAATATATTGTGCATAAAGCAAGGCTCATACCGTACGCACCCCAGTTAAATGTTTTTTCAAAAATAAGTTGTCTGCCTGTTTCATATATGTAGCTGGAGGGCAGGACATGCGCTATAGATTGTCCCCATTGAGGAAGAATCGAAACTGGGAAATAAATTGCTGAAAATGGCGCAACAGCCCATGGAACAGTCCACGCGAGAGTCTGGATTCTGGATCCAAATCTCAGAACAACTGAGCTTACTAGAAGCCCGATTGTACACCCAAAACCAAATAACACGATAGCAAATAGTAGTAAATATGGACCATAAATAAAAATATTGACTCCATACATAACAAATGCGACAAGTGAGGCAAATGCAAGACTAATTGCCCCCTTAATAACACCCATAATAAAAAGAGCAGAGATCCACTCGGAGAATTTAAGAGGGGTTACGAAAATGTTAGGTAGATTTCTATCCCATAACTCCGCAAGTACATTTATTGCCACTTCATTTTGTGCTCTCCAAGGGATGATCCATAAAAGGACCCCGCAAATAATTGCATTGATTTGCACAGAGGAGTTGGGAGCAAGGGAAACAATATAGTATCCGGTTAGTCCCCAGATAACAATATCTAACACGGGCCAATAAAACACGTCACTGAGACGATCAAAACTTCTTCTTAAGTTAAAGAAGTGTCTTAATACCATTCCAAAAATTCGAGATAGCTTCATATTATTTATTAAGTGATACTTTTAAAAAATAGTCTTCAAGAGTAGGTTTGTTTATGCTAATTTCATCATATTCGATATTATTTTCAGAAAGCATGCGAAGAATTTTGACGATATTTTTTTCTATTGTCGCAATTTTTATATGTCTCTTTTCGTTAGTAAAAGAAATGTTATTTTTTTTGCAAAATTCAGAAGTAGCTACTAAGTCCTGAGGTAATAATTCTATCTCGACGGCATCAATTTTTTTGGCCAACTGCATAGGTGTGTCATTTGCGATTATCTTTCCTCCATTGATAAAAATAACCCTGTCACATATTTCTTCAACCTCATTCATGTTGTGTGAGGTAAAAATCACAGAAACTTTGTCTTCCTTCCTTTGATCTAAAATAAAATCTCTAATATATTTTGCTATATCTGGATCAAGAGATGCTGTAGGTTCGTCTAAAAGGAGTACTTTGGGTGAATTTATAAAGGCTTTAGCAAGATTTACTCGAGTTTTTTGACCGGCCGACAGACCTTCCACTCTTCTTTTCATTAGAGTTGAAAGCTTAAATGTCTCAACGATCTTTTCAAGCTGTTTCTTTCTATTTTTAATTGAATACAGATGGGAAATAAACGTTAGATTTTCTTCAACTGATAAATTCCAAGGAAGACTTGTGTATGCAGTAGAATAATTAATGCGCTCAAGGATTTCTTCACGATTAGTAAAAAGAGATTTACCAAAATACAGAATATTTCCATCAGTTGGTTTTAGTGATCCAATAAGCATTTGAAGAGTCGTTGTTTTGCCAGCTCCATTTGGACCTAAAAAACCCAAGATTTCACCCTCCGCGAGGTTAAAAGAGATAGAATCAACGGCCTTAAAGTCGCCATATGTTTTTGTTAAATTTTCAACAACTAGTGGATGCATAACATTCAGTATATCAAGAAAGTGACCTATATTTGTACTGATTTGAACTAGTTGGTGTATATTGATTTTGAAATTTTCACATGATAACGTGTTAGACTGCTAATTATGATAGATACTGTCCAAGCTGTACTACTTTTTGTTATCGTTCTTTTAACGATTCTCTTTGTAGTATTGGGAATTCAGGTCTTCTATATCCTCAAGGATCTTCGCCAGACAATTCGTCGTACGAATAATATTCTTGAAAATGCTGAGAACATCTCAACAAATGTTACAAGTCAGATTGAGTCTTTCTCCAATATGTTTGGTGGAGCATCGGCTATTGGGTCCTTGGCGAGTATCGTGTCACTTTTTAGGAGAAGAAAGGAATAACTATGAATGAGAAAAAAGGACCAAGTGGATTATTGTTAGGACTTATAATCGGGGGTGCAATCGGCGCACTGATCAGTACCAAAAAGGGGCGTAAAATTCTAAAAGATATTGCTGATTATGGCCTTGATTATGTGGGTAACACAATTAATCTTGATGATATAGAAACAATTCTTAATGATGAGGAAGAAGAAGTGATGAGCGGTGAAATGGATGCAGCCAAGGGACCAACGAAACAGTCATCTGAAGAAGCTTTATCTCGAAGGAAAAGACTGTTTAAAGGAATTAGGAAAAGCTAATAAAGATATGGTATATATATGTTAAAGCTGCCCCTGGCAGTTTTTTTTGTATTTATATGAAATTTATCGACAAACTAAAGAACAAGTGGAGTGAAGGAAAATTCGTATGTATTGGGCTTGATCCTGTTGTTGAAAAAATACCAAGCGCGGTGCCTTCTAGAAATAAAATTTTTGAATTCAATAAGGCAATAATTGATGCCACACACGATTTAGTGGCTGCCTATAAGCCTAACTCAGCATTTTATGAAGCAGAAGGAGCTTCGGGTGTAGAGCAGCTTCATTTGACTACCTCCTATATAGTTAAAAATTACCCTGATATTGTGATTATTTTTGATGCAAAACGAGCTGATATTGGCAATACAAATGAAGGGTATAAGAAGTTTGCATTTGAGTACTTGCAAACAGATTCAATTACAGTTCATCCCTATTTGGGACAAGAAGCTCTAGACCCATTCATAAATGATGCAGACAAGGGGGTTTTTGTTCTTTGTAGAACTTCAAATCCAGGAGCTGGGGAATTTCAAGACCTAGAAACAAGCAACACGTTACTTTACGAAAAAGTAGCATTCCAAGTAGCTAATCATTGGAATATGAAAGATAACGTTGGACTAGTTGTTGGCGCAACGTATCCTCGAGAGCTTAAGAAGGTAAGAGATATTTCTAGCAAAATTCCAATACTTATTCCCGGAGTTGGAGCGCAGGGAGGAGATGTCATAGAGACGGTGAAGGCAGTTAAGAAAAATTTCATAATAAGTTCTTCACGGGGTATTATTTTTGCATCAAATGGACCCGATTTTGCCCGTGTAGCGCGTGCCGAAACTGAGAACCTTCGCGACCAAATTAACGCGGGTCTTGCTAAGTGATATAATCTGTTCTAATGAACGCCAAAAAAGAATTAGAAAAAATTGGATGTATCTATGAAGGACATTTTGTAGGTACAAGCGGAAAGCATCTTGCTGGTTACTGCAATATTGATCCTCTCATGGTTCATGTTCTGTTAGTAAATAAGTTAATAAAGCAACTAGTTACACCATTTAAAGATGACAAAATTGAAACAATTGTCTCTCCTGCAGTCGGTGCAATTCCATTTTCACATTGGGGTGCATATCATCTTTCTAAGTTAACAAAAAAGGAAGTTTTGGGTGTGTGGGCAGATAAGGTAAAGGGAGCTCAGGTAAAGACATTCGCATTTGAAAGACAAGGGTTTGCTGAGGCTGTAAAAGGTAAAAGAGTATTAATTCTTGAAGACATTATCAACCAAATGTCCTCAATCAAAGCAACGATTGAGACGGTAAATAATGCGGGTGGAAAAATTGTAGGAGTTGGAGCAGTTGCTGCAAATAAAGGTGTCAGCGCTGAGGCAATGGGGGTTAAAAAATTCGTAAAACTTGCTGACATTTTTTATGAGACATGGTTCCCAGAAGATTGTGCAAAGACAGGACTTTGCAGTCGGAACATTCCGATTGTTGAAGATATTGGACATGGAGACGATTACAAGAAAGAACACCCCAAATATAAAGGTGGCTACACCAAGCTCTTAAGTAAATGATTCCAAAGAAAAATATGAAGCGCGTAGTATTCATTGGCGGCGGAACGGGAGGATACACTGTCCTATCGGGTCTGCGTGAGTATCCATACGACCTTTCTGCAATAGTTAGCATGTCTGACGATGGTGGATCAACCGGAGTACTTCGAGAGGAATTTGGGACGTTACCTCCAGGAGATATACGTCGTGCATTAATTGCCCTTTCAGATTCCAACAGAAAAATATTATCAGAACTCTTCAATTTCCGCTTTGATGAAGAATCATCTCTTAAGGGGCATAGTCTTGGTAACCTTCTGCTAACCGCACTTGAAAAAATAACTGGGGACTTTGGTAAGGGGGTAAAAGAAGCGGGAGAAATACTCAATATCAAGGGTCAAGTTTTGCCTGTCACTTTTACAAGGACTAGGCTTATCGCAACACTTACGAATGGGAAAGCGATTGAGGGTGAAACAAACATCGACATTCCAAAACACGATGGAAAACTACAGATAAAAGAAGTGCATCTTGAGCCTACAGCTACCGCAAACCCTGAAGCAATATTGGCTATAGAAAAGGCTGATGTAATTATTTTAGGTCCAGGAGATGTATTTACTAGTATTTTGCCGAATCTTGTAGTTGAGGGGGTGTCTGATGCAATTGGAAAGTCGAAAGCAAAGGTTATATATAACGTAAATATCATGACTAAATTTGGAGAGACCAACGGCTTTAAAGCTCAGGATTTTGTAGGAAGAATGGAAGAGTATATTGGAAAAGGAAGGATCGATATTGTAACTGTAAATACTAATCGTCCAACGGGGGATATTGTGAAAAGATATGAAGAAGAGCAAGTGGAATTCGTTGAAGATAATTTGAAAAATGAAAATATTGTGAGAGCCGACCTTTTACGAGACGGACAATTTTTAAGACATGATTCTGAAAAGTTAGCCTCCGTTCTTGCAGGTATAATTGGTTGATATGGATACAAAAACAAAGGCTATCAAAATTACTGAAGAGCTTAAGAAACTTTTTCCAGATCCAAAGACTCCCCTTGTGCACTCAAATCCTTGGGAATTATATGTAGCAGTAGCGTTGTCAGCCCAGCAGACAGATGTTGGGGTAAATAAGGTAACTGAGACCCTTTTTAAGAAATATAAAAAATTAGATGATTATTACAAGGCAACTTTTGAAGCATTTGATCAGGATATTAAAAGTATAAATTTCCATAAAGGAAAAGCAAAAGCAATTCTTGAAGCAGCAAAAATAGTGACTGAAAAATATAACGGCAATATGCCACAGACCATGGAGGAGCTAATTGCCTTACCATTTATAGGACGTAAAACAGCCAATGTAATTTTGCAGGAAGCATTTGGAAAATCAGAGGGAGTTGTTGTTGATACTCATGTCAGAAGGCTGTCAAATTTATTTGGACTTTCTTCTCAGAAGGATCCAGTAAAAATTGAGAAAGATTTGATGGCAATTATCCCTCAAAAAGATTGGCGTGAATTTGGACTTGGCATGATCTATTACGGAAGGGTGTATTGTAAAGCATCATGCAAACACGTTGATTGCCCACTTAAAGAATTTATCTAATATTTTTTTGCGCTGCACAAGAATTAAGTTCATTTGCAATACATACCAATCCCGGTAGTATTAATACTGCGCCAGCTCCCATTAGGTTAATAAATACATCGTAGTCAAGCTTGCTCTCATAAGCATCAGTTAAAAATTCATGCTGATTAGGGGTAAGGCTCGTAAGTCCACTTTCACCGACATAAGGATCAAATGTTAACTTTTTGTACATTTTTCTATCCAAATCTGTTGCAGGGTATGGGGTTTGGTCACTTACGAGGTGTGCACTTTCAAATTGAGAGAGACCATCCCTCATTTCACTACGAGAATTTATTGCACCAACTAATCCACCACCTAAGCAGATGCTTCCCGCAATGCCAATGCTATATGCAGAGTTTCTTAGCATGTTTGATTTTGAAGTTCTAAAACGCTCGAAATTCATAGGCGGATTGTACCATAGGTAAGGCATATTATAATGTTGGAGTATGATTTATTGGTTTTTTGGATTTCCTGGAATTGGGAAAGATTATTGCGCGAAGAGGTTAGCTGTAATTGAAAAATTTTCTTATCTTGATGCCGACGATTTTTTAACAGATGAAGATAGAGAGAAATTATTGAATAAAAAGTTCACGAGGCAGGATAGGCTATTAAAGCTTGAGCGAATTATAGATCATATAAAAAAGCTTCAAAAGCATCACGACAACATTGCTCTAGGGGATAGTCTTCCAGATAATACATCTCGAGAATATGTTCTAAGTGCTTTTTCTGGCCAGATCAAGCTCATTTTAGTGACTGCACCATCAATTGTTCACAAAAAAAGAATTTCACAAAGAAAAAATCATTTTTTTGGTGAAAATTTACTGGATGATTATATGAAAAAGTGGGAGGAAGTTAGTGTGTCTCATATAGCGTTTGAGAATAATAGCTCAAGAAATCTTGACGAACGATTAAAAGAGTTACGGTAGTAATTTTACCGTGTATAATAGTATGTCTGTATGAGCGCAGCGTTACTAGAAAGACAACCACATATTTATCAAACCGAAACCCGAATGGAGGGTGCTGGTGGACCTCCAACAATTACTGCAAATGGAGCTGAGTTTGAGGAAAGTGCAGAAAGACAACCACATGTAATCTTTACTCTTCTCAACGAAAGGCTCGCTCAAGTTGACATGCCAACATTTTCAGATGAGATGATAAGAACTCTCATTAAGGCTGAAGACGAAGCGGCAGCTCTTGGACACGCAGTATTGTTGCCAGAGCACGTTATGCTTGCGGCCTATGAAAGCCCAGAAGTAAAAGAGGCTCTTGATGAGGTGAGGGCAAGAGGGCTTGGTCTAACTGTAGATATTGAGGCGGGCAGGGCTGAGCTCAAAAGCCGATCTATTCCACAAGGCGAAGGGATAGATCCCTTCTTGAATGTTGATCCCCAAATTTGCGGACTACTTTGGCGTGCTGCTGAAGGCGCACAGCAAAATAAATGTACAACCCTGTCTCCCGCAGATTACTATAATGTCGCGAACACATTGCCAAGCGTAAGTGAGCTAACGGGTATTATTCAGCAATATGGATTTGGTGGGGATGCGGGAGTCATTCCAGAA
The DNA here is from genome assembly GCA_964531275.1 of uncultured Gammaproteobacteria bacterium. Lineage (GTDB taxonomy): Bacteria > Patescibacteriota > Microgenomatia > Levybacterales > GWA1-39-11 > JAUSNA01. The sequence goes on along the minus strand of CAZHDZ010000004.1, from coordinate 85,420 downwards.
CATCAGTAGACCTTCTCGAGTTTTTTACCTCATTCTGCTACAATACCTACTACATGACAGCTTCAGAAATTCTTAATAAATACATTTCATTTTTTGAAAAGCGTGGACACGCACGCATTGAGAATTCTTCACTCGTGCCACAGAATGACCCGACAACTCTTTTTACATCATCAGGAATGCAACCGCTTGTACCATTTCTTCTCGGCGAAGAGCATCCTTCTGGAAAAAGATTAGTAAATGCTCAAAATAGTTTTCGCGCTCAAGATATCGATGAAATAGGAGATAACAGACATACAACATTTTTTAGAATGCTTGGAAATTGGTCTCTTGGAGATTATTTTAAGAAAGAACAACTTCCTTGGTTTTTTGAATTCTTAACAGAAGAATTAAATCTTGATCCAAAGAAATTATTTGTCACTGTTTTTGAGGGATCGGATACAGTTGAAAAAGACACCGAGAGTATTGAAATTTGGAAAGAACTTTTTACAAAAAAAGGCCTAGACCCAAAAGATAAAATCTTTGAATATGGTGTTGAGAAGAATTGGTGGTCTCGTGCAGGAACTCCAGATAAGATGCCAAATGGAGAGCCAGGTGGACCTGATAGCGAAATGTTTTATGACTTTGGGGAGGAATTAGGACTTCATGAGAATAGCCCATTTAAGAATTTACATTGTCATGTAAATTGTGATTGCGGAAGATATTTGGAAATTGGCAATTCGGTATTTATGCAATACATCAAGACCGAAAATGGATTTGAAGATCTACCAAAACAAAATGTAGATTTTGGTGGAGGTCTTGAGCGACTCGTTGCTGCTACCGAGAACAAGCAAGATGTATTTAGATCAAGTCTTTTCTATCCAATTATTGAAAAAATAGCAGAGATTACAGGTAAAGATTATGCGAAGGAATTTCGTGAAATGAGAATTGTTTTGGATCATATGACTGCTTCCATTTTTATTGCATCGAATGGAGTAAAACCTTCAAACAAAGAACAAGGGTATATTCTGCGCCGCTTAATAAGAAGAGGACTAGATAATTTCTACCTACTTTCTGGAAAAGACATTTCGTCGGTCTTGGAAAAAATTGTAGAGCAATATGCTCCTACTGATCCGATTCTTAAAGACCAGTTCATCGAGATTAAAAATATAATTCTTGAAGAGGAGCAGACATATCAAAAAGCACTCGCTGGCGGAAAAAAGCTTATAGAAAAAGAGTTATCAAGAATTACCGAAGAAGTAACTGTTGGAGATGAATTAATGGGAGTTACATTAATTTCTGCAGATTTAGCATTTAAATCTATGGCAAGCTATGGTCTTGGTCCAACTCAGCTTAAAAGCCTTGGGTATACATTTGATGATAAAGAGCTTTCAGAGCTTATTAAAAAGCATCAGGAAAATTCTCGAGCTGGTTCATCGCAAAAATTTGCTGGTGGTCTTGCAGACCATTCAGAATTAACTGTTAAAGGGCATACAGCGACACATCTCATGCATCAGGCCCTTCGTGACATTCTGGGGGACTCAGTGCATCAGACGGGAAGTAATATCACGTCAGAAAGAGTGCGATTCGATTTTACATATGATAAAAAAGTAACCCCAGAAGAATTGCAAAAAGTTAAGGAAATTGTAGATAAGAAAATAGCAGAAGATCTTTCTGTGCATTTTGAGATTATGCCTCTTCAGAAGGCTCGAGACCTAGGAGCAATCGGGTTATTTGATGACAAATATGCAAAAGACGTAAAAATATACTTTATTGGCGGGCCAAACCCACACTCAGAAAAAGAGAAAGCTTATTCCATAGAGTTCTGTGGAGGTCCTCATGTTGAGCATACAGATCTTATCCAGTCATTTGATATACTTAAGGAAGAAGGCGTTGCCCGTGGGGTAAGACGTCTTTATGTAAAAGTGAGTTAAATGAAGTTTCCTGCCATACCATTCTTAACAAAGACTGTTACTACTGAATTTTTTCTGGCTCTAATTTTTGAGTCGGATAAGGTTTCCTCTATCCTTTTTAAAGAACAAGAAAAAACTCTCATTATCCTTTCCTCTCATGAAGCACCAGTAGATCTTGAACAATCATCTGCAGAAGATCTTATTGTTGTATGTGATACAGTCATTTCGCGTATTGAGATGAGCCTTCCAGAGGGTGCGAATTTAGAAAAGACTATATTTGCAGTTCCTTACTCATGGGTTGAGGAAGGAAGAATCAAGTCCGAAAGACTGACGCAACTTAAAAAAATAAGCCAAGAACTAGCACTTACCCCTATGGGTTTTATCGTCTCAATTGAGGCAATAACAGCCGCATTGCAAAAGAAAGAAGGAGCTCCAATCAGTGGTATTTTTGTTGAACTTTCGGAGAAGTATTTAACAGTATTTATCGTAAGAGGGGGGAATATCATTGATGTTAAGCACGGAATTGTAGAGGATGGTGTTGAGGCTACCGTTGAAAAATTGCTTTCCCAAGTAACAAAGCTTGATGTACTTCCCCCAAAGATAATTCTTCTTCACAATAAGGAGGCTGAGGCAGTTTCTCAGAAATTCCTGTCACATCACTGGACGAAAGAACTTCCATTTATGCACTTGCCTCAGGTGACTATTCTTGAGAAGGGATTTGAAAATCAAGCAATAATAACGGGAGTAGCATCTCAACTCAACGTAACGATAAGTGGTGAAATGGTCACGCCTTCAAGAGAAGAAGACATAGAAGTAGGGGAGGTAAAAGAATCGAGTAGTAATGATTTCGGATTTTTGAAAGACGAAGACATTGCTCTAGTTGCTTCTCAAGTAGTATCTGAGGTGTCGCCAACTACCCCTGAGGAAGATGGCTTTAAATTTAGTGAAGATAATACTTCACATGCAGTTATAAAGCATCATGGTATTGAGCAAACTGAGGTTGCTGAAAGTGAATATGAGGAGGACATCCCCGAAGAAGTAGAAGGCCATAGTAGTGCACGAAGAGGTTTTAAGGAGTCATTGGCTTCTTTTTTTACTCCAAGATCACTATCTCGCTTCCCAAAAATGATCGGTAGTGGAAGACAATTTATAATTCCTTTGATTGCGCTTATTGTCGTGATAGTTGTTCTTGTGATTTATTACACAGCAATTGTAAAGGTGAAGGTAATTGTATTTACGGATCAAAAAGAATTTGCTCAAGATCAGATGGATATAACATTAAGTACAAGCGGTAGTTCATCTTTTGAGGATAAAATACTTAAGATTTCTACAATAGAGCAAGAGGCAAGCGGAGAGCAGGCCCAAGAAACCACAGGCAAGAAAGATACCGGTCAAAAAGCGACTGGTACAGTAACCATTTTTAACAAGACAGAAAGCCCCAAGCAACTAGAAAAAGGATCGACTATTACTTCCTCAAACAATCTTGAATTTACTCTTAACGATGCGGTTAGTATTGCCTCGACCAGCTCTTTTGCGACATCTTTCCAAAGCGCTCAGGCAAAAGTTGCAGCTTCGAGTTTTGGTAAAGAGTATAACCTTCCATCCCAAACAAACTTTACAATAAAGGGCCTTTCTACTTCTGATGTTTTCGGAAGAAATGATTCTGCATTCTCAGGCGGAACAAAGGAAGAGATACAGGTAGTTTCTAAGAAAGACTTGCAGACACTTGAAACATCAGTTATTGAAAGACTTTTTGATAAAGCAAAAGGAGAAGCAGAAGGATCTTTGTCTGAGAAAGACGCAATGGTCCCAATGTATCTTTCCTTTGACTTTAAGGAGAAAAAATTTGACAGAAAAGAGAATGATACTGCAAAGACATTGAAGTTAAATGCTTCAGTAACATATACATTGGGAGTCTACAACAAGGAAGAGCTTCTCAATTTCATTTCTTCATCGGATGAATTTGATGTACCCGATGAATTTAAGCTTTCAGATAATGAAAGTACAATTAAAATCTCAGATATCAAGCAAGACGGAAAAGATCTCTCAGCAAAACTTTCGTATAACGCTATTTTCAAGCCATCACTTGATGAAAAATCAGTGCCTAAAATTGTTGCGGGGAAAGGATCAAAAGAAGCCCTTGATAGTCTAAAGCAAACTCCCGGTATTTCAGATGCGTCAATTCAATTTGAAAATGCTATTCCATTTTTGCCTCAAATTGTGCCTCTAAATCCAGGAAATATTAGTATTGAGGTTAAGACGCAATAACCATGCATAGATATTCATATGGAAGAGGTGGGTCTTCTTTTTATCACAACAAGAAAAAGTTACTTGGGCTATTTATTATCGGTCTTGGAATAGTAACACTCCTTTACTTCTTCTTTCCATTGATCTCATATCACCTCTATCTTTCATCAGCCTTTGCGGGGAGCGAGATTCAGTCGCCTATACCTCAGAGATATGTCCTAAATGGTTCTAGTCCATTAGGAGGGCTTGTTAGCCATGGATTTAAGAATGTCACTTCAGACTATAAAGATGCAAGAAATTGGTTCCCGTATCAAGCAAATCAAGAAGTTGTTCATGCACAGACTCAAGCTGAGGTAAAGAAAGTCGATGAGTATGAATTCTCAATTCCTTCCCAAGGAATTAACAAGGCAAAAGTTTCGGCTATCGATTTTGATCTTTCAAAGCATTTGGTGCAGTATTTTACCACTTCAAAAAGTCCCATCGAAAAGGGAACGTCAGTAATATTTGGCCATTCAACTCTTCCCCAATGGTTTGACCCTAAAAATTACATGGCAATTTTTGCAAAACTCCATACGTTAAAAGAAGGAGATGACTTTGTTCTGACTGTTAATGGTAAAGACTATACTTATAAAGTATTTTCTATTGGGATTACGGATCCAAAAGATCCAAATATCTTCTCCCAAAGTTATGACAATAGCTATATAACCCTCATAACCTGTACCCCTCCCGGCACCACTTGGAAAAGGCTTGTTATTCGAGCGAGCCTACAGCAGAACAATGACCAATAATCAAAAACCAATAACCAAAAAGTTTGAAAATTGGAATTTAGAATTTGAGAATTAACAAAGTATGGATCCAAACAATCAACAGCAATACACGCCCTCAACAGAAGATCAGCAAATGCAACGTGCCTATACTCTTTCCTTATGGAAAGACAGAATATACAGATTTTTTTATAATATTTGGCCATCTGTGAATAGAGTTATATCTTTTTTCCTGTATCATCTATTAAGGGTTATAAAAGGATTCTTAAAAGTAGCCCTGGAACAATTTAAGCCAGGTGCATAAATTGTTAATGGCCAATGATCAAATACCAATTGATCAAACTAACTTGAAAATTGGAATTTAGAAATTGAAAATTATTATTTATGGTACCCAATGCGCTGGCGCTAAAGGCAATACAAAAAAAATTAGTTGGCAAAGAGCTTAACTATAAGGAGATTTTTGCGATCATGGATGAGATTGCAAATGAACGATTGGGTGATGTCTTAACTACCTATTTTGCTGCTTCAGGATACTCTAAGGGCTTTACCTATGATGAGATTTACTATCTCACCAAGGCAATGATTGAGACGGGTGACAAGCTTAAATTTAAAGGGGTTGTTGCCGACAAACATTCTATCGGTGGTCTTCCTGGGACCAGAGCCACCATGATAATTGTGCCAATTATTGCAAGTGCAGGATTTTTGATTCCTAAAAGCTCTTCTAGGGCCATCACTACCCCTGCTGGTACTGCGGATTCGATGGAATGTCTTGCCAGCGTTACTTTTACTGAGGATGACATATATAGAATTGTTGAAAAGACAAATGCCTGTATTGTATGGGGAGGAAGCTTTAAAATTGCACCTGCTGATGACCAGATAATACATGTTGAAGAACCCTTGGCGCTTGAGAGTTTTGACAAGATTTTGGTGTCTGTTATGGCGAAAAAGATAGCATTTGGCTCCAATCACGTTGTAATTGATATCCCTTATGGCCGTACCATGAAAGTACACCACAAGGAAGACGGCGAGAATTTAGCCAAGAAATTTAAATTCATTGCCAAAAAATTCAATATAAAACTTGAGGCAATTCTGTCTCATGCATATGAGCCTGCAGGAAATGGTATTGGACCACTTTTAGAAGCTGCCGATGCACTTAAAGTGCTTGAGCAGGATCCTACGAGACCTATGGCACTGGAGAAAAAATCTCTAAAACTTGCTGGTGAACTTTTGACTTTATGTCTTGAAAGTGCTGATGAAAAGATCAAAGAAGAGGCTAAAAAATACGAGAGCACTGAGAAATGGGCAGAAAGTATATTAATAAGCGGGGTTGCTCATAAGAAAATGATGGATATAATCGAGGCTCAAAAGGGTGACCCTACTATTATTTCTTCAAAACTTCATGCTGGACCAAAAACACACGAGGTGAAATCCAATAAATCCGGTGTAATAAAGAGAGTGAATAATAGAAACGTCTCATTAATCGCAAAGATATTAGGGGCTCCTCAGGATGCTAGGGCCGGCTTATTTTTGAAAAAAAGAGTTGATGATGAGGTAAAAAATAATGAGAATATATTTGATATGTATGCGCAGACAGAGAGACATTTACAAGAAGCGATTGATTCTTTCCGCAACTTCCCAATCTACGAGATAGAGTAAAATCTTTATATAATAACTTCATGAGCGAGGGAGAAGTAAATATAAATCAAGTTCCTGACACTCAGATTCTTGAAGGGTCATCTCTGGATATTAAAGAAAACCCTAATCTTGAAAAGGAGGGTGAATTTGTAGTTCAACAACCCTTAGGTCAAAGTCCAATTTCCGAAATTATTCCACCAATAGAATCGCGTGGTTATATTGATTGGAAAAAATTAGCAGAAGCCCCTGAGACTTTGAAGCTATATGTACAACAACGAAGTTCGGTGCTAGTAAGTGAAGGTATTTCTTTAACACAAGACGGACTAAATATAAGTGGCAATTCAGGGCTGGGAACTGTTATTTCAAAATATTATCCCGGAAGCTTTGCGGGATTAAGGAGGGATATGCAAGATGATAGAACTAGAGAAAATAAGCCGGCAGGATATTGGGATGATCCCAAAAATATCGAAGCTGAGGCAATGTCATTGGTTGGCGGGATGGAAGTATTTAATGCAACAAATCTAAGAAGCTTAAAAAGAGACGATTTGTTACAAGCAATTTCCAAAAAGTACCCAGGTGGAATGTATGCTTTAAGAAAATATTTAGGTACAGAATTTGGAGGACGTAAACCCCCTGGATTCTGGACCCATGAAAGTAATATTGAAAATGAGTTGAAAAGGCACATTGAAGAATATGGCCATTTTCCAACTCACACTGAACTCAGAAAAAATGCCAGCCTTGGTCTGGCGATGGCAAATCAAGGAGTAGCCTTTTGGAGAGGGAAGTTTAACCAACCATCAAGGCAAAGAGCCCCTGGATATTGGCAGAATCCTGGAATTATTGAGAATGAAGCGCGCGCTGCATTAGAAAAAGGGATTGATATAAAAAAAGACGCATTACATAGGGAGGGTTACACTGCTCTTGCGGCTGCAATCAAACGGGAGTATCCAGCAGGATACAGTGGTTTAAGGGAAAAATTAGGTTTAACTGTAAGAAAAGCAAATGGTTATTGGAGTGACGTATCTAATATTGAGAATGAAGCGCGGGCTGCACTGGATAAGGGAGTACATCTAACTAGAGGAGAGCTCGTGAGATCAGGTTTAGGTAGTCTTGCTTATTTTATTGGTAATGGATATCCAGGAGGATATGAGGCATTAAAAGAAAAATTGAGCAAAGAGGCTGAATTAACTATTTCCCCTGATCAGGCAGACACATTTTTGCAAGGATTGGAGGAAGAGATATGAGTGAGCAAGATAGGGTAATAGTTTCAAACTTAGAAAATGAATTTACGGGAGATACCATTGTCTCGTTACCCGACTTGGCAGAAGGACCAATATTAATTGACCAGACAATAACAGTTCAAGAACCATCGTTGGTGCAAGATCTACCAGTTGTGGATGACATTCAGCCTTCTGAAAGAATGGCCCAAGGGTATTGGAAGGAAAACTCGAATATCGAAAGGGAATTAAGAAGTATTATTGATTCTGTTGGCCATTTCCCAACACCAATGGAGTTGAGGGGAATGGGCAAGAACTCTCTTGCACATGCAGTGACTGAGTCTGGTGGATTTAGAGAATGGCGACAGCAGTTGGGATTTACTATTACCCAAAAACCGCCTGATTATTGGACAGACACACAAAATATCGATGGAGAATTAAGAAAGATAGTCGAAAAAATTGGGCATTTTCCATCAGCCTTAGAAATAGTGAGCTCTGGTTCCAGTACTCTCGTATCTGCTGTAACCAGAAATGGAGGATTTAATTATTGGAGAGAAAGACTGGGTTTTGAAAGACTGCCCGAAAAGAAGGAAAGTGGGTATTGGAATAATGAAAGTAACATTGAATTAGAAATATTAAGACTAATTGAAGAGCATCATTTGTCAGAGATTCCCAGCGCTGAACAATTGCACTCTATGGGTGAAGCATCATTGAGTGCAGCTATTATTAGGAATGGGGGTTATTCTAAGTGGAGGCAGAGATTTGGATCTCAGACTTTCGGAAGAGAAATTCCATGGACAGTGGAGGAAATTGAAAAGCAAGCGTCCGAATTTATTATGTCAAATGGAGGCTTGTCCCAATCACTTTTATCAAAAGAAAAACGATTTGATTTGCGTCATGCTATTTCAGAAAAATATCCTGGTGGGATGAGGGGTATCAAGGCAAAATTTGGTATTAATCAAGCACAACCTGAAGGTTATTGGTCTGCAGAAAAAGCTTTAGAAGAAGCTAAAAAGTTTGTTGGTACCTATGGAAGAATATCTCGAAGACTTCTTTTGAAAAAAGGAGCAGGAGGTCTTATGGGTGCAATCACCAAATATTATCCTGGAGGTTTTACAGCTTTAAATAGTTATCTTGGCATAGAAGAGGAAAATTTTGGGAAAATCTCCCCAGACCAAGCAGATGAATTAATGAGGGGATTGGAGGAGGAGATATGAGCGAAGGTGAGCCAATTCAGCAAGAAGAAGTCAATTTGCAACAGTCTACACTTGAAGGCTCTATCATAAATCCAACCGCTCAGGTTGCAGAGCAACCTCTAGTTGAAAAGAAGGATAGCGATACGGTGATTAGTCCATTAATTGACCATGACATGAAGAATGGTCTATTTTCTCCCGTTGTTGAACCTGGCGTAGTGGAAGAAGACGGTGGTGCATCAGCGGCAAAAAGAACGTTATGGTCAGCAATGATAAGGGAGAATCCCGATCAAGCACTTAGTGATATACGGTCGCAAGCGCTCAAATTTTATCAGGAAACAGGCAAGCTTTCTGTGTACGCCTTAGGGAAAGCCAAGCAGTCAGGGTTGGGAGCTGCAATAACTATTCACTACCCGGGCGGAATTCAAAAGATACGAGAAGAGTTGGGAATAGATGCTCCGCATAAAGAATTAGGGTTTTGGACGCCTGAATCAATTGAGAACGAGGCGCGTAATCTCATTGCAAACGGAGGGAAAATAAATCATGAGTATTTAAAACAAATAGGGCGTGCAGATTTAAGCTCAGCAATTAGTTCTTATTATCCTGGGGCCACAGGAGCACTAAGAGAAAAGCTGGGACTGGTTGAGGGAGGACATAAGCCCAAGGGATTTTGGACATCGGAAAGGGTAGTGCAGAGTGCAGCCGAGTTCTATAGAGAGCATGGTGATATTTCTCATCAGCTTTTGGCTGAAAATGACTCATCTTCTCTTTCATCAGCAATTACAAAATATGAAGGAGGAATGGATGCAGTAAAAACGTTACTAGGTATAAGTCCAGGAAGAAAACCAAATGGGTATTGGCAAGACCCCGCGAATATCGAAAAGGAAGCACTAGATTTTTATATAAAAGAAGGTGCATTAACGGTCCCAGCCCTAAGAGAGAAGGGGAGTCAGCTAGGACCAATAATTTCAGCTCAGTATCCCGGAGGTATGAACGCCTTAAAAGAAAGATTGGGAGTTGCACTCTCTCAATACCCAGAAGGATATTGGACAGAAGATAAGATTAAGAAGGCAGTAGAAGAATATTGTAGTACGGGAGCTCGATTGACGGGTAGAGTATTGGAGGCTAGCGGAAATTCTGACCTTTTGTATGTAATTGGAAGATATTATCCTGGAGGTATAGTCGAGTTGAGGAACGCTTTGGGAATAAAACTTGAGGAGATTCCCTCTGTATGGAATCCAGAAAGGATAGAAAGAGAAGCTTTTGAGTTTTTTCAGCTACATGGGGATATTACGCCTACCTTAATGATAGATAATAAGAATAGTGGACTTTCAGCTGCAATAGCAAAACATTATCCTGGTGGACGCAAGGCTTTGAGGGAAAAATTAGGATTAACAAAGCATGACCTAGGGGCTAATCCTGACCAAGCAGACGAATTAATGAAAGGATTGGAGGAAGAGACATGAGTGAAGGACAACCAATTCCAGGACAAGAGCATGGGCAATTTAATGCAGGACTGGGACTCACAGAAGTATTGCAAGAGAGTGCACCAGATGCATTGCTCACAGGACAAAGTAATATCGTTGAGTATCTACGCGGAGAGATTGGGGCAGATCAACTAACACCTTTCACCAGAACATTAAACGGTAATCGAATTGTTCATGTAGGTAAATTTAATAAACGTGGTGTACGGATTGCTCTAAGAAGTACAGGTTTTAAAGAGGGTGATACTGTCCTTCTAGAGCCATCACTAGATGAAGATGGAAATTTGACAGTAGTTGTAAAGAAGCAGGACGATTCGAGTGTGGTCCTTGCTCGCTCAGTTTTTAATACAGAAACCCGTCAATTTCAAACACAATCACAAGGTGAAGCTTTGGATCCAAATAGACAAGGTTTTGAAAGTGATGCCGAAATTGAGCTGGACATTCGTAGGGTTATGGAGGCTCATGGATTAACTACATTTCCTAATCAAAAAGTCCTAGGTGCGCTAAAAGAATGGAAATTGTCGAGAGCAATTTCTGCAAAATCTATTCAATATTATCGCACGAGAATGGGTTTTGAAAATCCACGTCGGGAAAGAGGTTCAATGAGAAATGAAGCCAATGTTGCCCAGCTCATAAGAAGTTTCATGGCAAAATATAGCTTAGATAGTTTTCCAACACCTCAGCAATTAATCGATAACGGTGAATCAAGCTTGGTAAATGCAATTAGACAAAATGGAGGTTTTCAAGCCTGGCAGTTGAAATTGGGCTTTGAACAACGCATTCGTACCAGGGGGAGTTTGCAAGATGAAAGTTATGTTGAGTTTGAGATAAGAAGAATTATTAAGGGTGAAGGACTAGACCATTTACCTACGCGTGAAGAACTTACAATACTTGGTGAGTCTAGTTTGGACGCAGTGCTATCAGAGAAGGGGAGAGCGTATTGGAGATTTAAATTAGGCCTAAATGAGCTGAGAAGACCAGATGGGTATTGGACAATTGATACTATAGAGCAAGAAGCGCGTCAGGCAGTTGCTAATGGAACAGAATTAACAGTTGATGGTTTGAGAGAAGGAGGCTTGGGTCCTCTCAAAAGGGCAATCGACAAAGTTT
>CAZHDZ010000004.1:0-73871 GCA_964531275.1 uncultured Gammaproteobacteria bacterium | reverse complement strand
AGTTTACCCTGATGGAATCATAGGAATTCAAAAAAAATTAGGTATTGAACCTTCCAAGTTACCTCATGGTTATTGGCAAGAAAAGGCTACTATTGAGGCGGAGGCAAGAAATGCGTTAAAACTTGGAATCGATTTAACCCAAAAAAGTTTACAGCGAAATGGAAAGTCCGGCCTAGCAAGCGCTATCTCCAAATACTACGAAGGGGGTTTGACAAAATTAAGAGAAAATCTTGAATTGTCTTCTGGAATGATTGTCTCACCTGATCAGGCAGATGAATTGATGAGAGGACTGGAGGAAGAAATATGAGCGAAATAGATGGAGGTTTTGATCCAAGTAGTGTTAATAAGGGTGAAGAAATGCTCGGAGATAGCATTTCTCACAATATATTAAGTGGGGAGGGACAGCAGGTAACTAAAGAAGTTGGTCTGACAGTTCCTGAAGATCCAGGAGCTGAGGAAGTTAAACAACAGTCTTTGCAAGAGCAGATGATGGTTCCTCAATCCGAGCCAGGCCCTCTTCCCATGGTTGATCCGCAAACTGGAACATATGCGGATGAGGCTGGGAATTGGGCTTCACAGAAAGGGATTAAGAATGCGGATCTTCAATTCGTTAAGCATAGAAGTGACCAGGTTAGAACAAAGAAGGGAATTATCCAACAAGGAAAGATTACTACTCTTTACAATCTTGCAGATGTTGAGCGTGTATTAGCTGAGAGGGATCTGCTGCCACAAGTGAATCCAGAAACAAATATTTATGTACAAGATGGAGAGTGGGCAGGAAGGACTTATTTTGGTGATGCGGCAATTCAATATTTAAAAAAACACAAAGACGAAGTAAGGTCCATTGACGGAAGAACTGCAGGTGGGCATTTATCAACTCTTTATAACCTTGAAGATGCAAAAAAAGTATTGGCCGGTTTTGAATCTTTGCCTCGGGTTGAGAGGGAGTCGGGAGTTTATCGTAATGATGGTGGGGAATGGGCAAGTTATAGTTATTTTGGGAAAAATGAGAGTAGATATCTTGCGTCACATGGAGATGAAATAAGGTCAATAGAGGGTAGAGGAATGACTGGACAAGATGCAACGCTATATAACATTGATGATGCGAAGAAACTTTTGGAACGTTTTAGAAGCCTTCCAAGAGTGGGTGAAGAAGGAATATATAAGAATGATGCAGGTGAATGGGGAACAAAATCCTATTTTGGTAGATCAGACTCCCAATATTTAAGAGCTAATAAAGAGATAATTAGAACAATCGAAGGCATTGGTGGAAATGGCTTGGATGCAACGCTCTATAACGTTGAGGATGCACGCAGAGTACTTGCTGAGCGCGATGCAAAACCTCAAGTAGGCGAAGACGGAATTTACAGAGACGATACCGGTGACTGGGGAAGTGGCGCTGCATTTAGTGCGAAGGATTCTAGCTATATATCATCACAGGAAAGCAAAATGCGTACAAGGATTGGCAGAGCGGCAAATGGACGCAGTTCCATTCTCTATAACCTTGAGGACGCACGCAGAGTACTTGCTGAGCGCGATGCAAAACCTCAAGTAGGCGAAGACGGAATTTACAGAGACGATACCGGTGACTGGGGAAGTGGTGAGTACTTCAAGAGCATTGACTCAAGATATTTGGCAAGTCGTAGTAACCAGGTTAGAATAAAGGCGGGTAGAAATCTAAGTGGGGGGCCAGCGAAACTATTCCACATAGAAGATGCGAAAAAAGCATTGGCAGAAAGAGATTTATTGCCTCAGGTCAACTCGGGAACAGGAATTTATGCAAATGAGGAAGGTGAGTGGGGTGGGTTCACGGCTCTTGGAGGAGCTGATTATCAACGTTTACAAAAACTTAAGGACCAGATCCGCTCGCTTCCCGGCAGGAATTCTGCAGGCGCCCAGGCTACGCTATATCACCTAGGAGACGCAAGAAAAGCCTTGTCTGAGCTCAAATCTTCCAAGCAGGAATCGAATCAAGAGAGACCTAATCCTGACCAAGCAGATGAATTAATAAGAGGATTGGAGGAAGAGGTATGAGCGAAATAGATGGAGGAGGAGGTCAAAATTTTGATGATATTGTAAATGAAGTAGTAGATGGAGATGATTCTTCTCAGGATGTAATTCCTGAAGGTGTTGCTATGGGTGTAACTTCAGAACCTGAAAATGGTAATCCACCTACTGAGTTGGTAAGTCAACAGGTAGAGGGTATAGGAAAAAAACCGTTTAACTATTGGGATAATCCCGCAAATATAGAAAAAGAATTGAGAGATGTTATTGCAATATATGGAGATTTTCCATCAGGCAATGCCTTAAGAGAGATGAAGAAAAGCTCCCTAGCTGCTGCTATCTCAACAAGTGGTGGAGTTGATCAATGGAAAACAAAGCTTGGATATACTACAACCACAAAGGCCGAAGGATATTGGCATGACCCCAGTAATGTTAAGACAGAGCTTCAAGCTGTTATCGATCAAATTGGCCATTTCCCTACTGCTGTGGAATTAAGAACAACATTGAGTAATCACTCTTTGGTAGAGGGAATCATGAGGACGGGTGGTTTTAGAAAATGGCAACAGGAATTAGGTTTTGCGCAAAAAAATACGGAAGCTGGTTATTGGACCGAGGATCGAATTAGAGATGAGTTAAGTAAGATCGCAAGTGGAGTTGGACATTTTCCTTCAGACTCGGAATTGTTAGATCAAAACCCAAAAGTACGCGATGCGATGTTGAGAAATGGAGGATCACTAGCATGGAGATCTAAGTTGGGATACGAACCATCAAGAAGAGAACCAAATTTCTGGAAGGACCCGGCAAATATCGAAGCAGAAGCAAGGAAAGCTCTGTCAAAAGGAATACGAATAACTCATGAGGGATTGCGTGAGGGTAAGCTCTCTTCATTGGCAGGAGCAGTATCTGGCAACTATCCAGGTGGACTCGCAGCATTACAGGCAAAATTGGAAGTTCCGGTAACTGTACAACGGGTATGGTCTCCTGAAAGTGTGTTAAAAGAGGCAGCAGGCTTTGTAGAAGCAAATGGAGATATTACAAGAAAGTCTCTGATGGATGCCGGCCGAGGAGATCTATATTCTGCTGTACTTGAACATGGGGGTGGAATGAATGAGCTTCGGCAGAAATTGGGGCTCGATATGGTGCCGGGTAATAGGCCGGATGGCTATTGGACTCCTGAACTCATTGAATCCCAAGCTCAAGAATTCTTGATAGAAAATGGTGCCCTTTCAACATTTGCCATAGCGAAATCAGGTAAAGCAGATTTAGCTGGTGCTATTTCAAATAAGTATCCAGGAGGCATTAATGGACTTCGGCAAAAATTTGGTCTTGAGGTAAAAGAAGCTTCGCGTCCAGCTGGGTATTGGATGGATACAGCAAACATTGAGATGGAAGCGAAAGCAGCATTCGATAAAGGTGTCCCTTTAACTTCCACTGGTCTCACGAGTAATAAACTTTCTTCATTAGTGGCTGCAATCAATGCAAATTACCCTGGGGGTATCGTGTCGCTGCGTGAGAAATTGGGGTTAATTGGGGAAATAATGAAGCCAAAAAACTATTGGAATAGTATTGAGAATATTGAGGCTGAAGCAAGAAGATCAATTGGTCAAGGAGTACATTTTAGTAAGCCAGGGTTTACGAAGGCTGGATTCACTTCGCTAGCTGCTGCAATCACAAGAAATTATCCAGGTGGGTGGGCTGGAATAAAAGAAAAATTAGGTGTTATAGAAAAAGAAGTTTCAATTTCTCCTGATGAAGCTGATGCAATGATGAGACAACTTGAGATAGAATAATTGTATGTCTGAAATTCCAGAAGATCAGCAGGGTGAAGTTGACCCTTCTTTGCAAGCACCCAGAGAAGAAATATCCCCAGGCATTTTAAAGCCAGCACAAAATTATGGCGCGAAAGCGGTTGATACAGTTTTGGGAAATCCTGAGTTTCCTACTCTTTATCCAGCCTCAACCATGGTTGAAAATAAGTACTCACTTGCGTATGCGCTTATTCAAGACGGGAGAATACAAAATCCCACATTTCTTCTCGATGGTCTCGTTCCAACCCAAGCCGCTCTTTCCCAGTCCTCAGTTCCTGAAGAACAAAAGCAGGAGGCTGTAGAGAAAGGAAAGCTCCTCAAGGAAAGCCTAACCAACTTGATGGTTGAAAAAGGACTGATACCTCCGCAACAATGGACTGCCAAGAAAGCCACGCAAGAGGCAGACCGATATATTACAAACAACCAGAAGCTAAAAGATTATGTTTCATTTTTTGGTACTTCAAATGCCGTCGATATTCTTTATCGACTTCATCCACAATTCCGTGGTGTTCCACATGACAGAGTGAAAGGAATGATTGCCGAGTATTTAGGGGATTTTTTATTACAGTCAGGACCACTTGTTCTTACTGATGTTAAAAAGGCTTTACCTTTTTTATCAGAGCCGAATTTGCGCCAAGGATTGGTTGAAGTATGGAAGAGAGATGTTCTTCATAAAATTTCAGACGTAAGAAGGGCTGGTGAGGTCCATGACGAGCAGGGAATGTTGGATACTGTTTTTGCTGAATATAGACAACAAGCTGAAGGTATTGATGACGAGGTTTTTCAAGCCGTTTTTGAAGATATTAGGTCATATTATTCCTCAATATTTGATATCCAAAAACCCGCTCAAATGGTCGATTCACTAAATGGAGGAAGGCCTTTTCCGGATCTGAATCAGAGGATAAACATTAAGGAAATTGAGGAAAAAAAGAGGTTATTGATAGCAGATGAGATGGGTCTTGGCAAAACAGCATCTGCGATTTTAGCAAAAGAAACCTTGGGCGTAAAAAATGCTTTGGTTATTGCTCCAAGTAATGTAATTTCTGTTTGGCAAAATTTCTTGTCAGACAGGGTAAATGATGAAGGAAAACCCATAGGATACTTTAAGCAAGGTGCTGCGCCGAGAGTACTGACTGTTTCAGATGTCGGTGAGTTAGAGGGAATTAATCCTGAGGACTATGACTATATATTACTTTCTCAAGAACGTCTCAACGATTCCCATATGGAGTCATTGCAAAATCTTGATATTGGAATGCTTATTGTTGACGAGTTCCATAAATTAAAGAATTTGAGAGAAGGGGTGAGGGCTGGGCATCTCGTCTCATTAGCAGAAAAAATGGAGGGGGAAAATAAGTATGTAGCGTTACTTTCAGGTACGCCAATACCAAATAAGGTTGAGGATATTGCTATAGCCCTGAAATTATTATATCCAGACCAATTCGAAAATACTGATAATGCAACACTTATAAAAAGTATCATTCAGGGAGATATTGTAGACATCCGAAATCTTTTACTTCCTCGCATGCAGGCAAAAGTATTAGCAGAATCACTGCCGATGCCAGAGTTAACCGAAACAACGAAAAATTACGAACTTGAAGGTATCGAAAAAGATATATATGAAGAACTCTTGAATGATGATGAGTTATCTTCAACAGTAAAACTCCAAATGTTGCGTCAATTTTTGCTCAACCCGGATCTTGTTGATCCAACTCCGGGTCTTACCGGTAAAAAAATCGAAGAGTTTGATGTTCATCTTAATGCAGAATTAGAACGCAAAGATAAAATTGTGGTTTTTGTAAATGATTACACAAATGGTGTTATTCGAGGAGAAAAAAGCATGCTTGCAAAGCTTCACATTCCCGATGGCGTGGAGGTAGAGATCATCGATGGTCCAGTGGGGCAAGAGGATAGGCAAAGGATACAACAACGCATGCGGGATCATGATGGCAAGATGGTAGTTTTTGTTAGTGGTCAGACAGCAGATGTTGGAGTAGATTTTTCCTCAGCTGAATCTGTTGATTTTTATAATGAGTCATGGTCAAAGTTTGACAAGAGGCAGCAACTAGCTCGAGGGTATCGTCCAGGTGTAAAAAATCCTATTGATAGCGCAACTTTCATAGGCAGCGGGACAATTGAAGAAGGTATCCATAGGTATATTGCAATCAAAGAGCGGGCAATCATGAAGCTCTTGAAAGGTATTCCAACTACAGAAATTGAAAAACAACTTCTTGAGAAAGGTGAGCACGAGATCGATAAATCATTGGGGGTAAATCCGGAGCTCGCTGAATACTATTTTTCTTCATGGGATAGGATGAATAAAATATTTGCGTACGTAAAGGAAAAAGGTGAGGATAGCTTTGTCGATTTCTTGCGCCAATATGCAGATCAATATGCTGGTGCTTACGTAGATTTAGGGTCCAGAAGCTATCAAGCGAATGCAGGTAGGGTTTGTGGAACTATTATTGACCGAATGGCAAGAGAGGCAGGTCATGCTTCTGATTCAGTAAGGATTCTTGACATAGCATCCGGGCCGGAAATGCTTCGATCCCACATTCCGGATGTTTACAAAGACAATGTACTTAGTCTTGATATTAACAAGCATCATTTCAAAAATGTAGCTGGAGATGCTGTTACTGCAAGTTTTTTAAATCTTCCTGTTAGAGATGAATCTTTTGATTATGCAAATCTTTCACTTGCTTGGACGTACACTTCATTCGCGCCGAGTAAAGGAAATTTTGAAAGGATAGAGGCATTGGCTGAGGCAAATAGAGTCTTAAAAAAAGGAGGTAAGCTTTTAGTAAATAATATTTACTCTTTAGATTTAAAGAATGAAAAACTTTTTGAGGAGATTGTATGGTCTTTAGGGTTTAAGGTGGTGCCAAATTATTCAGGAGAAGTAAGTCAAGATTCAAGTTATAGCTCTAGAGTGATCACTCTAGAGAAGGTAGAGTATCCTGGCCTTAGTCCTCAAGAAATCGCAGAGCTTGTCGGACGTGATCACTATGATGGATTGAAATTTGCAAGAACCGATAAGAAATTGAAAGATACAAGAAAAGTAATTGAAGAGTTCACGCTTAACGGAGAAGTTATTCCTGTGCAGTTAAATGAGGCAGACCAAAGAATTCTGCAAGCAGAAAAAGAGATTACTGCATCTGGTATTGCTTTAAAAGAGCAATACGGCAGTATTGAGGCAATTCCCAAGGCAGATATAGTTGAGAATAATTTTGTAAGAATTTTGGTAGGTAAGAGATATATATTATTTAAAAAGGTCCCCGAAGCTAGTGGGGCTGTTGTTATCAGATAGCATTTCAAGCCTATGTTAAAATTAATTCATGGAATATGTATCGATTATTCTAACCGTTGCTGTTATTCATCTCCTTGCCGTTATTAGTCCTGGCCCTGATTTTATGATGATAACAAGAAGCAGTCTTGTGTATTCAAGAAAGACAGGAATGTATTCAGCTATAGGGTTAGGTCTTGGAATTTTGGTTCATGTTGCATACTCTCTGATAGGAATTGGGCTTATTATCTCTCAGTCTGTTGTTCTATTCTCGATTATTAAATATCTTGGAGCTGCTTATCTTATATATATCGGCTACAAATCGTTAACTGCAAAGTCAAAAAAAGAGAAAGACAGCGAAGTCGTTATACAGGAGGATATATCTTCTTTAAAAGCAGTTCGTATTGGATTTTTGACAAATGTTCTTAATCCGAAAGCAACTCTATTTTTCTTAAGTCTTTTCACCTTAGTTATTGAGCCTCAGACGCCACTTTTTGTAAAACTTATTATGGGTGCTGAGATGTCTATTGCCACTGCGATTTGGTTCATGTTCATAGCGTTTATTTTTTCTCATCATTTATTTAAAAGCAAAATCCGTAAAGTGCAACATGTTGCCGAGAGATTTATTGGCGTAGCCTTAATTCTTCTTGGAATAAAAGTAGCGTTCTCAAGCTCAAAGTAGTATTTAGTGTTTATGTTAGAATAGAAAAGATTCATGCGAAAACTCCTCACTGTTATTATTATTGGCATTATTATTTTCGGTATATTTTCATTGTGGTGGAAAAATGGCCTTGCTGCTGTCAATTCAAAAGACACAACAAGTAAAGTATTTGTTATTCCAAAAGGGGCTGCGGTTCGTACGGTTGGAAATGAACTTAAAACCCAAGGTCTCATTAAGGACCCAGTGGTCTTCTTCATATATATCAAGCAGAACAATATGGATCAGGCAATTCAGGCAGGCTCTTATAAATTATCTCCTTCAATGGATTTACCTAAAATTATGGATACAATTAGGCACGGAACTGTTGATACATGGGTGACAATTCCAGAAGGTTTGCGCTCTGAGGAGATAGCAGAGATTTTACAGCGCGAAATTCCTACATATGATCCTAGTTGGATAGCAACTCTAAAAGCAGAGGAAGGATATCTATTTCCTGATACGTATTTAATTCCAAAAGACGCAGATGCAGCGGCTGTTATCTCTATCTTGAAAGGGAATTTTACAAGAAAAATTGAAGAAATAGGTCTTTCTTCCGAAGACCCTAAGCTTGATGAGATTATTATACTAGCCTCTTTGATTGAACGTGAGGCGTTGCGAGATGATGAAAAGCCACTCATAGCATCAGTTCTTTACAATAGACTCAATGATGGAATGGCTCTTGATATAGATGCAACGCTTCAGTACGCCAAGGGAAAGAACGCCCAGGGTAAGTGGTGGTCAGTGCCAATGGGGATCGATCGACAGATTGATTCGCCATATAATACATATAAGAATGCAGGTACACCTCCTGGAGCAATAGCAAATCCAGGAATCGAGGCTATAAAAGCAGCAAAAGAGCCAGCCTCAAGTGGTTACTATTATTACATCCATGACACCAAGGGAAATGTGCATTTTTCAAAGACACTTTCCGAGCATAATCAAAATATAGAGAGATATTTGAACTAATCTTGAGGCTAGGTCTCAAGTATGGTATTGACAAAGCTTTTTATATCCTGTATATGTAAACAACATGTAAAAAAAGATGGGTGTTTGTACACTCATCGTTTTTTTTCGTGAGTTGGAAGCCAACTTCAATTTTATTTCCGATGATCAAACAAACTAAAATAAGACAATATTGGGGCAAGCAGGTAGCAAAGCTCCCAGAAATGGATCTTTTGGGGATTCAAAAGGCATCTTACAAGTGGTTCATCCGCGAAGGAGTAGAAGAAGTTATTAATGAAATTTCCCCAATAGAAGACTTTACAGGCAAGAACTGGGAACTAAGTCTTTCAGAATATAAGCTCGGCGAACCTAAAATCACAGAAGAATTGGCAATGAGAAAAGGTCTCACGTTCTTCTCTCCATTAACAGTAGAAGCAACCCTCCTCAATAAAAAGACCGGAAAGAAAGTAACTCAAGAAGTTTTTCTTGGTGAAGTACCAAAGATGACTGATCGTGCAACATTTATCGTAAATGGTATTGAAAGAGTTATCGTTAACCAAATCGTAAGAAGCCCAGGGGTATTTTTCACTGGAGCTGAAGATCCAATTACCGGAAAAACCCTATATACAGCAGAGTTAAGACCTGTTCATGGATCATGGCTCGAAATCTCAACAACCAGAACCGACATGATTGTCGTAAGAATTGATAGAAGAAAGAAATTCCTCGCAACAGTTTTCCTAAAATCATTAGGCATCGAAACAAATGAAGAAATTTACGAAAAATTTGCAGACACAGAAGGTGCTGACATTATCCTCAAAAATACTCTTGAAAAAGATGAAGCAAAGGGTTCAACCGATGCACTTATTGAAATATTTAAAAAACTTAACCCAGGAGAACCAGTTGTTATTGACACAATAAGACAGAATTTCAGAGACACATTCTTTGACAGAAGAAGATATGACCTTTCAAGAGTCGGAAGATACAAGATCAATAAGAAGCTTGATGGACTTAATAAAGATGTTGATACAGAGGTAGTAACGCTTGCAGTAGAAGACATAATCGGTATCATGAAGTACCTTATTGGACTTTCACAGGGCAAAGGTAAAGTTGATGATATCGACCACTTGGCAAACAGACGTATTAGAAGCGTTGGAGAATTAGTTCAGACAACGGCATTTAGAGTTGGTGCACTACGACTTGAGAGAATTATTAAAGAAAAGATGTCTTTGACTTCTACTGATGAAATTTATTCGCCATCACATTTTATTAACGCTCATCCAATAATTGCAGCAATTAATGAATTTTTCCGAACCTCTCAACTTTCAGCTATTCTTGATCAGACAAATCCACTTGCAGAAATTGACAATTTAAGACGTCTTACCGTTATGGGTACTGGTGGTATCTCAAGAGAAAGAGCCTCATTCTCAATTCGTGACATCAACGCTTCCCAGTATTCTAAGATTTGTCCTGTAAGAAGCCCTGAAGGTCCAAATATCGGACTTGTTACTTACCTTGCTCTCTATGCGCGGGTTAATGAATTCGGTTTCTTAGAAGCTCCATATAGAGTTGTTGTCCAAGAGAAAAAGGGAAGCAAGACAGTTACAAAGGTAACAAGTGAGATCGTTTACCTTGATGCTGATGTTGAGGCAGATAAATTTATCACACATGCTGATATTGCTATCGATGACGATGGTTATATCGTTGATGAGCTTGTTCCTGCAAGACATCGTGGAGAATATCTCGAAGTAGAGCGATCAAAGATACAATATATTGACGTTATTCCACGTCAGGTAGTTGGAACTTCTGCTTCGCTTATTCCTTTTGTTGACCATGACGAAGCAAACCGTGCACTGATGGGAACACACATGCAATGTCAGGCTGTGCCATTAATTAAGACTGAGTCTCCAGTTGTTGGAACAGGTATGGAAGCAACAGTTGCTGAAGCCTTGGGTAGAGTTGTAAAAGCTCCATTCGACGGTGAAATAAGCTTCGTAGACGCAAATAAGGTTATTCTTGAAGGTAAAGACGGAAAAGTTGAATTTGATGTCGAAAAATTCAAAAGAACTGCTCAAAATACTTATTTCTCAGAAAAACCAGTTGTATTTACAGGCCAAAAAGTTAAAAAGGGAGACGTTCTTGTTGACGGACCTGCAACTGACAATGGAGAATTGGCACTAGGTAAGAATCTCCTCATTGCATACGCATCTTATGATGGACTTGGATACGAGGACGCTATCGTTATTTCGGACAGACTTGTAAAAGATGATGAGCTAAGCTCTGTTCATATAGAAAAATATGAAGCAACTGTTGTTGATACAAAGCTAGGTCCAGAAGAAACAACAAGAGACATTCCAAATGTAGCTGAAGAAGATCTTGCAAATCTTGATGAAGAGGGAATTGTTGTAGTTGGATCTGAAGTTAACCCAGGAGACATCTTGGTTGGTAAGATTGCTCCAAAAGGAGAAACTGAACTTACAGCAGAAGAAAGATTGCTTCGAGCAATCTTTGGAGAAAAGGCTCGTGAAGTACGAGACACATCTTTGAGAATGCCACACGGAGAGCACGGAATTGTTACAAGCATTCAGGTTCTTGATCGTGACAAGGGTGATGAGTTAGAGCCAGGCACTATTAGAAAACTTCATATCGAAGTTGCTCAATTAAGACACGTTGTTGTTGGAGACAAACTTGCTGGACGTCATGGAAATAAGGGTGTTATCTCAAAGATCGTTCCACAATCTGACATGCCTTATCTAGAAGACGGAACACCAGTTGATATTATGATTTCACCTATCTCAGTGCTTGGTCGTATGAATCTAGGACAATTGCTTGAAGCACATGCAGGGTGGGCAGCGAAGAGATTAGGTGATAAAATAGCAGTTCCAGTATTTGAAAAGACAGAAGAGGAAAGACTTTTTGCGCTCATGAAAGAAGCTGGAATTCCAGCGGATGCAAAAGTGAAAATGTATGATGCAAGAACTGGAGACGCATACGAGAATAATGTAGTTGTTGGAATCGGATATATCATGAAGCTTATCCACATGGTTGAGGATAAGACACATGCTAGATCTACAGGTCCATACTCTCTTGTTACCCAACAGCCTCTCGGAGGAAAGGCTCAAATGGGAGGACAGAGACTTGGAGAGATGGAAGTTTGGGCTCTTGAGTCACATCGAGCAGCTTATACACTTCAGGAAATGTTAACAATTAAATCAGATGACGTTGCAGGCAGGGCCAAGGCATTTGAAGCTATTATTAAAGGTGTAGATATCCCAACACCTAAAGTGCCTGAATCATTCAAGGTTCTTATCCGAGAACTTCAATCATTGGGTATGAATATTCAACCTACAGCAGCGGTCGTTGCACCTGAAGAAGATGAAGTGGAAGCAAGCGAGGAAGTTAAGAAAGAAGCTGAAGAATTAAAGGAAGTACTTGAGAGTTCAGCCGTTGAGACAACTGAGACAGATGATGTCCTAACTCCTGAAGCAGAGCTTATAGTAGAGTCAGTCCAACAGACAGAACCAACAGAGGAAGATCTCGTAGCGCCAACAGAAGGAGAGGAGAACTAAATTACTATGGAACCACAAGACGGAAATCAACAATATAGAGATGGAGCATTCGCTCCAAAAGTAACACATCGAAGAAATGATGTGATTAATATTTCAGACTTTGAAGGTCTTAGAATTACCGTAGCATCTCCAGACGACATAAAGAATTGGTCATATGGAGAAGTTACTAAGCCAGAAACAATTAATTACAGAACCTTCAGGGCTGAAAAAGACGGACTTTTTGACGAGAGAATCTTTGGACCTACGCGTGACTTCGAATGTTATTGCGGAAAGTACAAGAGAATTCGTTATAAGGGAATTGTCTGCGACCGATGTGGAGTAGAAGTTACTTACTCTCGCGTAAGACGTGAAAGAATGGGTCATATTACCCTTGCAGCACCTGTAATTCATGTATGGTTCTCAAAGGGATCACCTTCAAAGCTTTCAACTCTTCTTGGAACATCTCAAAAAGAGCTTGAATCAATTATTTATTACGCAAGTTACTTGGTAACAACAATTGATGAAGAAAAGAGAAAAGAAGCACAGTCTAAGCTTGAAGAAGCAAAACAAATGAGACTAGATGATCTTAAAAAGACCATTGAAGATGAAAAAGCTAGACTTTCTGCTGAAGAAAAAGAAAAATTCAAAGATACAGAATCTACTCTTAAGAAAGAGAGAAAAGAACTAGTTCTTGAAGAGCAAAGAGTTAACTACAAGCAGAAGAATGCAGCTCTTGATAAGAGACTAGAAAATGAAGGCTCACGCATTGAAGAAATTTTTGACAGAATCGGTGATATCGTAAAAGGTCTTAAGACCTGGAACGTTCTTTCAGAAGAAGAATATGTAAGACTACTTGAATATGATGTAATCATCTTCTTTGAGGTAGAAACAGGAGCTGGTGCCATCCTTCATGCAATCGAGCAGATGGATATTCCAAAGATCATTGGAGAACTAAGAGAAGAAGAAGGAAAGTCTTCAGGCCAAAAGCAATTGAAATTACTTAAGAGACTCCATCTTATCGAGGCTATAAATGAAGCAGGATTTGACCTTTCATCAATGGTTCTTCGGGTTCTTCCTGTATTGCCACCAGATCTTCGTCCTATGGTTCAACTTAACGGAGGAAGATTTGCTACTTCTGATCTTAACGATCTATATAGAAGAGTAATCAATAGAAATAACAGACTTAACCATCTTATTTCTCTTGGAGCGCCAGAAATCATTTTAAGAAATGAGAAGAGAATGCTTCAGGAATCAGTTGATTACCTTATCGACACATCAATAAGGGCTTCTTCGACTCAAAGACAATTTAAGTCACTTTCTGACGTGCTCCGTGGAAAGCAGGGACGTTTTAGAAAGAACCTTCTTGGAAAGCGTGTAGATTACTCAGGACGTTCAGTTATTATCGTTGGACCTGAATTGTCTCTTAATCAGTGCGGACTTCCAAAGGAAATGGCACTTGAATTATTTAAGCCTTTTGTTATCCGTGAAGTTATTGCACGAGGACTTACAACTCCAAATGCAAAGGCTGCAAAGAGATATATTGAAAAGAGACCACCAGAAGTGTTTGATATCTTGGAAGAAATCACAAGAAATCACCCAGTTCTTTTGAATCGTGCCCCCACCCTTCACAAACTCGGTATCCAGGCTTTCTATCCTGTGTTAGTTGAGGGAAGTGCTATTAAGATCCATCCTTGTGTTTGCGCAGGTTACAATGCTGACTTTGACGGAGATCAAATGGCTATTCACGTACCTCTTTCACAAAGAGCTCAAGATGAGGCTATCCAGCTTATGATGCCTGCATCAAATCTTTTGAAACCAGCTGATGGTAATCCAATAACCCTTCCAAACAAGGAAATGGCTCTTGGTACGTTCTATCTTACAAGCATTGACGAATCAAAGAGAAAAGAGACACTTCCTATGTTCTCAGATCCATCTGAAGGGTATCTTGCTCTTTCTCTTAAGATGATTACTTTAAGAGAGCCGATCATGATCAGGTTTGATGGAAAAATTCTTGAAACAACTTTGGGAAGAATCATGTTCAACGAAGCTTTGCCTGAAAGCATGCGTTTTGTAAATGAAGAAATAAAAGCTTCAACAATTAGAGAAATTATTACACGTGCAATGGTTGATATTTCAGAAGTTGAAGTTGCAAATCTAATAGACAGAATTAAGGGAATTGGATTCTACGCAGCAACAATTTCAGGAATTTCAGTATCAACATTCGATTTGAAGATGCTTGATAACAAAAATACTCTTATCGATGCTGCTGAAAAGCAAATTCAAAATATCGAAAACGAATATCAACAGGGTCTTATCACTCTTACTGAGCAGAAAAGACTTATGAATCATGTATGGCTTGAAGTAACAGAAAAGATGGCAAATCTTACATGGGATCTTTTTGCTAAGAATGACATTGTTAGAATAATTGCTGATTCAGGAGGAGCCCGTGCAGGAAAAGATCAGATCAAACAGCTTGCTGCTATGAGAGGTCTTATTTACGATCCACTAGGACGTATCGTTGAGCTTCCAATTAAGTCTAACTTTAGAGAAGGTCTTTCAATCTTTGAATATGTAAACTCTGCTAGAGGATCAAGAAAAGGTCTTACTGACTCAGCTCTTAAGACAGCAGATGCAGGATACCTAACTCGACGTCTCGTTGACGTTACTCATGACGTTATTATCCGTGAAGCAGATTGCGGAACAACAATGGGATATCATATTCCATTAGAGAATCGTGAGAATGTAACTCCAATTGTTAATATGCTTTTGGGAAGAGTTGCTTTGAAAGATATTGCTTCAAAAAAGAGCAAGAAAGTATACGTAAAGAAGGGTGAAGATATTGATCATGAGAAATTGAATGAAATCCTTAAGGATGACTCAGTTCTTTCAGCAGATATCAGAACCCCTATGTACTGCAGACTCAAATATGGAATGTGTGCAGCATGTTATGGATGGGATCTTTCTTCATATAAGAGAGCAGATCTAGGAACACCAGTTGGAGTTATAGCTGCTCAATCAATCGGAGAGCCTGGAACTCAGCTTACTATGCGTGTTAAGCACTTTGGAGGAGTTGTTATGTCTGACGTTACACAAGGTCTACCTCGTGTGGAAGAACTATTTGAGGTAAGACGTCCAAAGAATTTGGCACCAGTTGCTGAAATCACCGGTAAGGTAAGCGTTGAGAAGGTAGAGGACGGATATATTGTTAAGGTTAAGAATACAAAGGTAAAACCAGTTGAGGAAAGAGAATATTTTGTTCCTCTTGCATCAAGCCTTTTGGTTGAAGATGGAGAGCAAGTAGTTGCCGGAACACAACTTTGTGAAGGACATTTGGATCCAAAAGATGTTCTTAAGGTTGGTGGCCTTGAAAAAGCTCAACAATATCTGATCAATCAGATCCAATACGTGTACGAGTCACAGGGTATCTCAATTCACTATAAGCACTTTGAGACTATTGTTAGAAAGATGTCTGACAAGGTTATGATCGAAACAGCAGGAGACACATCTCTTCTACCTGGAGATCTTATCTCAAAGCTTAGATTTGAAGATGAGAATGCAGCAGGTATTGCTGAGGGCGGAGAGCCAGCTACAGCAAGAGAAACAATGCTTGGTGTCACAAAATCAGCACTTGTTACTGACTCATGGTTGTCAGCAGCATCATTCCAAGAAACAACACAGGTTCTCACTGACGCTTCTTTGGAGGGTAAAGTAGATAATCTTATCGGTCTTAAAGAAAATGTTATCGTTGGAAGACTTATACCTGTAAGAGAACATTTGATGGATAATTACATCCCTCCAGTTGAGGAAGTTGTTGTAGAAGAAAAGCCAGAAATTGAGGCTGAAGCAAAGTCTGATGAAGTTGAAAAAGAAACAGAAGCTGCTGTTGACGAGGCGATCGTAGAAGAAGCTGAAAAAGAAGACATACCAACTGAAGCATCTGCTGAGGATACTGCTCCATCTGATGAAGCCGCTGTTGAAGAAGCAGCTGAGGCTACTAAAGAAGACCCTGAGGCTGGAAATACTTCAGAGTAAGAGATATAATACAACTCAAGCGTTTAGCGCTTAGCGTTTAGAACTAAACCCTAAAAACTAAACCCTAGTTAAAAGAGATATATGCCAACACTTAATCAATTAGTTAAAAAAGGAAGAGCCAAAAAAGGCAAGAAAATCAAAGCAACTGGTTTGCGAACTATTTTTAATGCAAAAAATAGAGCATATACAGAAAATCCATCTCCACAAAAAAGAGGGGTTGTGACTTTGGTAAGAACAATGACTCCAAAAAAACCTAATTCAGCTCTTAGAAAAGTAGCAAGAGTAAAGCTTTCAAATAGAGAAGAAGTAACAGCATACATCCAGGGTGTTGGACACAATCTAGCTGAGCACGGAATCGTATTAGTACGTGGCGGTCGTGTAAAGGATTTGCCAGGTGTAAAATACCATTTAGTAAGAGGTAAATTTGATCTTGCTGGAGTTCAGGGAAGAAAGACTTCGAGAAGTAAGTATGGAGCAAAGAAAGGAGGCGGCGCAGCTCAAGCTTGAGCTGTAAATAATCAATAACTAAATACCAATTGATCAAACCAATAGTTTGAAAATTGGAATTTGAAATTTGAAAATTGCCTATAAAATATGCCAAGAGGACATAAAACAGTTGAAAAAAGAAAAATGATCCCAGATCCTATTTATGGATCTACATTACTTACAAAATTTATCAATAATGTGATGGAAGACGGTAAGAAGACCGTTGCTCAGAAGAATGTATATAATGCGCTCGATATCCTCAAGGAAAAAGGTATGGACCCAATTCAATCTTTTGAAAAAGCTCTTGAATCAATAGCACCTAAGCAAGAAGTAAGAGCAAAAAGAGTAGGAGGAGCTGCATATCAGGTTCCTATGGAAGTAAGAGGAGCTAGAAAAATTTCTCTTTCAATCCGATGGCTTTTGGACGCTACAAGAAAGAAACCAAACACTGATTACAAGACTTTTTCAGAAAAATTAGCTTCAGAAATAATTGCTGCTCTTAATAATGAAGGAGAAGCTGTAAGAAAGAGAGATTCAGTACATAAAATGGCAGATGCCAACAAAGCATTCGCTCACTTCAGATTCTAGATTTCCTGATTTTTATTCCATTTCGACCCTTATAAACGTAGGTTTTTTGGCATTTCTTGCTCCATTCATGATGACTTTTACTTCTTCTCCGTCAAGATTTGCATAGAATTCCTCTTCTCCGTTGTGAACACGATCTATTTGTTCTCCATCCATAATTTCTTGAGTTGGTTTAGCGGTAAAGTTAGTCCCGGAGAATTCTCTCTCGGCATCGTCCAATAATGAATCTAATTCATCTAGTGCTTCAATATCCTTTGCTTTTTCAATGGTTTCTGCAAATGGATCAACTGAACCATCCCGTTGAATACGCTTTATCGATTGACTCTCTAGTTTTTCGCGATCCCGATGTTTTTTAATAGTATCAGCTACCGTTGACCCATCGATTCTTGAAATGTACTGTCTAAGCCACTTATAGTGCACTAGAGCGTATGCCTTAACTATTTCTAGTCTCCTATTTTTATTGGCTACCACATCTTCTTCAAACCAAGCTTTTGTAATCTTAATAGTTGTCTCATCTTCATCCTCTTTTTCAGGATCTGCTGCCTCTTCCCCTTTCATGGTAGGAGTTGCTTTTGTATCAATCTCCTTTTCGGTTTGAGCCTTAGTTTTTTGAACTTTTTCTGTTGCGAGTATTTTCTCAAGAGCCTCTTTATCCATTACTTGGGTTTTTGTTTGTTTTTGTAACTCCGGCAACGGTTGAGTGAGAGTAACTGTTACCTCTTTTGTATCGGGCATTAGCCTTACCTCTTCTCTTACTGCTTCAAGAGCTGTGGTAGTTGTTGTGGTTTCTGTTTGCGTACGAACTTCAGGTTGAAGTTGGGGCGCAGTTGTTGGCTTAGTATTTATTTCCGTAATAGCTATGCCATTGGTTATTGTTTTTGATTTTTCTTTGATGTTTGTTTCTGGTTGAGATTGAGAAAGTGCTGTATTCTCAGTTTCGGTTTGTGTTGAAATACCACCTTCAGGTTGTGTCTGGGTGGCTTCAGCCTTTTTTTGATCCATTGTTTCAACTGGAGCTTGTAAGGTAGGAGTTTGTTCAGATTCCGTTGGAATAGTAACAATTCTTCCTGTTGTTGCAGCTTCTTGTTGTGGAGATGCTTCTGCATGGCCCTCAGGCACCGCTGTAGTCTCTACCAAACCCTTATTTGATGTCTCTATGTGAGCTCCCGCTGATGACTGAATGCTGTGTTCTGCGTTTTCTTTTAGAAGAGTTGGTTTTTCCACTCTTTGAGCAGGCACCTCTTGAGTCCCGTATCCTTTTAATTTTGAAGTTGGACTTTCCCAGAGCACTGTCGAGTTAGAAAGCATGTCGGTGAACTCCTTATCTTTATTTCTAGAGACGTTTGCTGGCTCTTCTATAGATTGGATTGAGCTAGTTTCAGTACTTTGTGTGGGCTGATCAAAATTTCCAATTCCTTGCTCTTGATAAGGGTTTGAGGTGTCAAAAAGTGATTGGCTGTCTTGGGCCTGGGATTCAAAAGATTCTGATCTTTGAAATTCGGAATCTTTGCCCATTCCATTATTGATGTCAATAATTCCTTCACTTGAATTAGAGCGGATATCCTTGAACATTCCCTTCGAGGAAAAGCCGGAAAAATTCTCAGCTCCCATAGGTCGAATGGGAGCACCATTTGTTATTGGTTGTTGTGCTATGGTTGGTGCGAATTCACTCATAATTAAGGCTATTGTATGCCCGAGGGTAGGGCTGTGCTTCACCGCTACCTCACAAAAACCTAACAAAACCGCATTTTTGATATAATTCCCCTTACTTTATGAATATTTTTTCAAATATATTTCTTGTGGTCTTCTTTTGTTATTCGGTAGTTGCACTTGTTCTTGGCATAAGAAAAAAGAAGAATCCTTTTGGATTGGTAAGATGGTTCTTGCCTATTGGGGTATTTGTGTGGATTGACGCTGTCGTATTTGGACTTTTCTTTGCCGTAGTTACACTTTTTTGTCTTCTTTTCCAGCAATGGAGTCTTTTTCTCCTTATTTTTTCAGTTTTCTGGACAGTTCGTTCAATCGGTGAACAAATCTATTGGTTCTTGGAGCAATTTGCACACGCACATAGAAATGCTCCTCATACATTGTGGCCAAAAAAGTGGTTTAAGGGCGAAGAGTCTTGGATCATTATGCAGACGACCTGGCAATCATTAAGTGTTATTGGGGTAATTACTTCGGTGTGGTTCTTTGTAAAATTCTTGTTTCAGTAACTATTCAATTACTTCAACGCTGGGCAGTTTATGGCCGCAGGACAAATTCTGTCCGAAGGACAACAATGACTTCCTATTCGATTACTTCAACTGAGGTCATTTTATCTCCTTTTACGATTTGCTTAACTACATCCATACCTTCCTTAACTTTGCCGAATATTGTGTAATTTTTAGGGAGCGTTGTATTGTCTGCAAGCATAATGAAAAATTGTGATCCATTAGTATTTGGTCCTCTATTTGCCATGGCAAGTACTCCTTCTTGATAGCCAGCTTTGTAACTTTCAGTATCAGGATTTAATTCATCCGCAAAAGTTGCGCCAAAAATAGAGTAGCCTCCTGTTCCATTGCCATTTGGATCCCCTCCTTGAATAACAAATCCAGGTTCTACCCTATGGAATGTAAGACCATTGTAGTAGCCTTTTTTGGCATGTGTTGCGAAATTTTGAACTGTTTTTGGAGCATCATTTGGATATAGGTCAAGAACAATGTCTCCTTTTGCTGTATGTATGGTAACCACTGTGGCAGATAGTATATCAGATAGTGGTGTGGTTGGAACAACTTGTGGGGTTTGGGCTTGTTGCTGCTGTTGCTGTTGGGCTTGTTGCTGTGCGTTTTGATCTGTTTGAGTGTTATTAAGCTTAAGTGCTGGAGTTGGAGACACATCTCCCAATGCGTCTAAAGGATTTTTCCCGTCATTGCTTGAGAATGCTGCAACAAAAACTGCTGTTAATAAGAGTATGCCTATAACGACAAATGGGACTTTGTTCACGTCAATTAAAATACAACAATTCTAAATGGCAGTCAACCCTTTAGGGGATTTTGTGAGAAGTTCAATGCCATCACTTGTAATGATTGCTGTATCTTCAATTCTTACACCGCCAAGACCTGGCATATATATACCAGGTTCAATGGTAATTACCATTCCCGGGACTAATTTTTCATCAGAATAAGGTGATACTACTGGCATTTCATGGACTTGTAGCCCAACACCATGCCCTAAGCTATGTGGGATATCAGGGAATTCAAGCTTATTAAGATGACTATTTGCAAGTTCGTGAGCTTTTTTGAGTTCAAAACCTTCATCCATGTGAGTACGGATATAATCAATTGCAACTTCTTGTGCTTCAAGGGTTGCATGGTAAATCTTGTGCATGTCTTCAGTCGGTTTTCCAACAAATACAGTGCGAGTCATATCGCTACAATATCCGCCAATTTTTGCCCCGAAATCAAGAAGTACAACGTCTTGATCTTGAAGTTTTGTTTCATCAGATAAATGGTGAGGTATTGCTGAATTTTTCCCAAAGGCAACGATTGAGGAAAAAGCAAGATCTCCTCCTTCAAGCCGCATAAAATTTTCTAATTGTGCCTTGACTTCAGTTTCAGTAACGCCAGGAACAAGAGAGTTAAGGATAAATGAATACGCTTTGTCAGTAAGAGCGCAAGCTTTTTTAACATGTTCTGCCTCCTCACCATCTTTTACTGTTCGTATATTCTCTACAACGTCAACTGTTGGAATAAATTCCAAGTTGCCAAATTTCTCCTCCAGATCAGCAGCTTCTTTATACGTTATTGACTCCTCTTCAAAGCCGATTTCTTTAAGATGTTCTTTATCAACTACTTTTTGAAATGCCTTGGAAAAAGGATTATTTGAGGAAATTTCAGAAAGTTCTATAAATGGTGCTTTTTCTTTGACCATTTCCGTATATCGTGCGTCGGTAAAAAGGTATATGGAGGTCTTTGTTATAAGTATTTTTGCTTCACGTTCTTCAACGGAAAACGCATTGATACCCGAAAGGTACGCAATATTATAAGAAGATGTAATAAGAAGAGCGTCTATTTCGTGATCAGAAAGGGCATCTTGAAGAAGTCTTATTCTACTTTCAAACATAGAGGTATTGTACCAAACACATACGCAATTGACACAGATATGTGATTCGAATATATTAAATTATGAAACGCTCCATTTTCTCTGTCCCCCATTATGATTTTAATTATTGATTTTGGATCCCAAACAACTCATTTAATTGCGCGACGGATAAAGGAATTAGGTGTGCAGGTTACAATAACTGAGCCTCATAAATTCCGTCTTGGCATGTATCCAGAGCCTGAAGGTATTATATTGTCTGGTGGCCCCGCATCTGTATATGAAAATGGTGCTCCAACAATTGATCCTGCAATTTTTTCACTTGGCATTCCCCTTCTTGGTATTTGTTATGGCTTGCAGCTCATTTCGCATTTAAATGGAGGAAAAGTAGTCCAGGGAAGAAAAGAGTATGGTCCGGTCAAGGTAGACCTTTCAATTCGAGGAAAAGAGGCTCAACTATGCAAAAACGTATTGCCTAGATTTACAGCTTGGATGAGCCATGGAGACGAAATAGTAAAGGTGCCAAATGGCATGAAAGTTTTTGGTACTACAAAGAATATGAAATTTGCGATTGTTGGGGATGTAAAGAAAAAGGTATTTGGGCTTCAATTTCATCCTGAAGTAGAGCATACGGATTTTGGGTTAGAGCTTCTCAGAAATTTTATAGGCATTTGTGGCATTAAAGTTGGCAAGCAAACAATTTCCCCTTTTGCATTGGTAGAAGACATAAAGGAAAAAGTTGGAGATAGTTATGTGATTGGTGCCGTAAGCGGCGGAGTTGATAGCACCGTCGCTGCCGTTATAACCGCAAAAGCTATCGGAGACCATTTTTACCCGATATATGTTGATAACGGACTTATGCGTCATGGTACAACAGAGCATGTAAAAGCAATTTTTGAACATATCGGAATAAAACCTACAATAATTGACGTTAGGGCAGAAATGCTAATTCTTTTAAAAGGTATTAAAGATTCAGAAACAAAACGAAAAATCATTGGAAGACATTATGTCGAAATATTTGAAAGGGAGTTGGATCGGCTTGAAAAAAGCGGAATAAAACCAGAGTTTTTGATGCAAGGAACCATCTATTCAGACGTTATTGAGAGTAAAGGCACAAAACATGCCGCAAGGATAAAATCACACCACAATGTCGGGGGACTCCCAAAGCATATGAGAATGAAGTTGCTTGAGCCGGTAAGAGAATTTTACAAAGATGAAGTAAGGGCAATTGGGCTTAAGATGGACCTACCTAAAGAATTTGTATATAAGCAACCTTTTCCTGGTCCAGGATATGCTGTCAGAATTCGTGGCGAGGTAACAGAAGCAAGACTTATGATGGAGGAAAAAGCAGACATTATAGTTCTTGAGGAATTAGAAAAGGCAAAAATCTTGGATAAAGTATTTATTTCATTTCCGGTTATGACGGGGGCAATGTCTACGGCTGTGAAGGGAGATGGGAGAAGCTTTTCTGAAGTTGTTGCTCTGAGGGTTGTTGAGAGTAATGATGTTATGACATCCACATGGGCAAAATTACCCTATGATGTCCTTCAGGCTATTTCATCAAGAATTGTCAATGAAGTGCCAGATGTCAGCAGGGTTGTATACGATATTTCAACAAAGCCTCCGGCCACAATGGAGTGGGAGTGAGAAGTGTGTGGGTCCGTTGTATACTTAGATAATGCAACAGGTATTGGATTTAGTGCTCACAGCTTTCATATCAGTAGGCGTATTTATTTTCTCAATTGCTACACTAATTATCCTCGGTTTCGCACTCAAGCCCCTATTTAGAAAAAGACAATTGAAAAAAGAAATAGAAAGAAAAGAGAAATTTAAGGACGTAGTTCTTCTTGTCAAAATTCCTCCATCAAATGAGCAAAAAGAAGATGCTATGGAAGGCTTCTTGCGCTCAATTCATAGATTATTGCCTCAAGGATCACATATAAGCTTTGAGATGGTTTCGATAAATCAGTTCTTAAGTTTTTATATTGTTCTTCCTGAGGTTCAGAAAAACGCAATTGAATCCCAGCTCTATGCCCAATATGCAGATGCTGAGATTGAAATTGTTCCGGATTATTTTGAAAGTTTTAAGCCTGAAAAATCTGTCGTTGCAGGTCTAAATTTTAAAAAAGGGAGTATGTATCCAATTAGTACATACAAGTATTTAGAAGAAGATCTTTTGAAAAATTTGTCGGCAATGTTCTCAAAGATCGATCGGGGAGAACAAGTTGCAATTCAATTGGTACTAAAAAGAGTTGGCTCAAAATGGTGGCAGCGTGGTTCTCATGTGGCACTATTTAAGCTTATGTCTAGAAATTATGAAGCTGGCCATCCCGGGAAGGCAAAACTTACACACAGCCTGTACCAAGGAGAATTAAGAATTGTCTATATGGCGGTTGATCATCAGATTGCAAAGACAAAGCTTGAGAGTGTGGTAAATTTACTTAAGAGCTTAAAAAGTACAACAAATGAGCTTAAAAAAGCAGGAATATGGAGTATTGAGTCATCAAAGAAATTTAAATTCCGTACGTTTGAGAAAGGGGACTTGTGGTCCACTCCAGAGATTGCAACTATCTATCACTTCCCATACAAAGGGGCTATTGTTAGCAGCGTTGTTAATACGACGTCAAAAAGAGCACCGGCACCAGACATTTTGCCGATAGTAGGCCAAACTAAATCAAATGAAATGTCCGTATTTGGAGTAACTAATTATAGAAATGATGGTAAGGAGTTTGGAATAAAACGGCTAGATAGACGCAGACATTTATATGTAGTTGGAAAAACTGGAAGTGGTAAAAGTAGGCTTTTGGAATTACTGCTTATTTCAGATATACAAAATGGACACGGATGTTGTCTTTTAGATCCCCATGGAGATTTAGCAGATGAGCTTTTAATGTATGTTCCAAAGGACAGAATAAAAGATGTTGTATATATCAACCCTACAGACCGCGATTTTCCTATTGGGTTTAATCCTCTTGAGCCTATTGCTGACTATGAGGCAAGGCAACATTTATCAGTATTTTTTATAGCAATATTTAAGAAGTTGTTTGCTGCAACTTGGAATTCACGTATGGAGCATCTTATTCGATACATTACGCTTGCACTACTTGAAACCCCGGACTCAAATATTTTAGGTATTCCAAGAATTTTGTCCGATACTGCTTATCGTCAGCAGGTGGTTATGCAAATAAAAGACCCAGTAGTGAAAGCTTTTTGGACAAATGAATTTGCGACTTATAACCAGCAGTTTTCCAATGAGGCTATTGTTCCTATTCTTAATAAAGTAGGGCAATTTATTTCAAATCCAATAGTTAGGAATATGATTGGCCAACAAAAGAATGCATTAGATTTTGAAAAATTCATGAATGAGGGAAAAATTGTTCTTATTAATATTTCAAAAGGAAAGTTGGGAGATGAGAACGCCGCACTTTTAGGGTCAATGTTCATTACAAAAATTCAGCAGGCAGCTTTAGCGCGTGCGAAGATGAAGGAAGAGGAAAGGCGTGATTTTTACTTTTATGTTGATGAATTCCAGAATTTTGCAACGGACGCTTTCTCGAGTATCCTTTCCGAGGCTCGAAAATATCATTTGGATCTAACGATTGCACACCAGTACATTGCGCAGCTTCCAGATGAAGTAAAGGCCACAGCATTTGGCAACGTAGGATCAATGGTGGTCTTTGCTGTTGGGGGAGATGACGCAGCGTATTTGGCAAAAGAATTTTCTCCAACCTTTAAGCCTGATGACATGATAAATCTTAATACTCGAGAAATGTACGTAAAAATGTCCGTTGATGGAAAGTTAACTACGCCATTTTCAGCAAATACGATTAGTGTTCCAAAGCCAACTTTTGATTACTCAATTGAAATCGTTGATAAGTCTCGAGTGACATACAGCAAAAATAGAGTTGCTGTTGAGAATGAAATTCAGAGATGGACCAGTGGAAAAGTTGCAGCAAGAGCTTCTGGTAGTTCTTCTGAGGAATTTCCTGAGCCTATTATTTAGTAGATTAAGTTGCCCCACTCGAAGTATTTTGTTTTTAATTCTTCACGTAATGGTTTTGTAATTGCTTCATATTCCTCTTTTGAAAGTTGTCGATTTAAGAAGCAATACTCTTTGTGGCTTAGTGCAACACATCCCATTGAATTTTTAACGTCCAGGCAATCAATAAGATACATGCTGTCCTGACAATTCTTTGACCACAAGACATATGCAGAATTAAAGATCTGACCTGAATCTGAAACTTGATAGGATAGTTCTGAATTGCCCGACTGTAAGATATCAAAAGAATTAGAATTATAGCTAGAGTCATACGTGTATCCACAATCTTGATTGTGTGTCGAATCAAAGCAGAGATAGCAATTTTTACAAAAGTAAATGTAATTGCCGAAGCTTGAATTTTCATTATCATGCTCATTAGTCTGAGTTATGGGGTGAGTTAGTGCTATTTTTTCAACCTCAGCAAGGATTTTCTCTGGAGGAAGAGTCTTGAGATATTTTACTTTTTCGTGATATTCCTCTTCCGTAAATTGTCTGTTAAATATGCAGAACGATTTATTTTTGAGCTTAAAGCAACCAAATACATCATGGCAGTTGAGGCACCAGGTGCTAAAGTCAGAATCAGTCATGTTGCCACAATCATCAATGTAGCTGCAATTAAAACATTTAAAGGCGTCTACACATTCATAGGAAAGTTCTGTCTCAAAGGAAAAATTCATATCAGCACAATTTGCACAGTTGTGAGAGTCATAAAGATATATTCCATTTGTTGAATTAGTACAGTCAAAGCAGTTAGTAAGCTCCGTACTGTAATAGACGAAATTTGTATATTTGCAATCTTCGGAATTTAATGTATTTGAAGGTCTTTTCGGCTGCTGAGTGATGAGTTTTTGTAATTCGAGAAAAAATGTGTCGGCTGTCATAGTTGTGGTAGGGGATCTGTGATCATTGGGTCATGCTCTTCATAATACTTTTCGTAATCTTCTTTACAAAGTATTTTATTTGTAACTTTGGATGGGTCGTACGAAACCACAATTTCCTTTCCGCATTGTTGACAGTCTGTTTTGTAAAGCACTCTTTCTCCTCGAAGCTTAAGCCGTCTAGCCTGACGGCACTTTGGGCAATTTGTTGGATTTGGTAAGCCTTTTTGACGGAGAAAAGCTTGCTCCTGGTCTATTACAAGAAATTGATTAGAGCAGGTAGTACATGTCTGGATTACGTTGGCCATGCAAGTAGTATATACTCGCCTAATTCGAGTTTGCAACTCGCGTTATCCGATTATGAACTCGAGAAAGGATCAAGAAGTTCACTAACCTATAGTTTATTTTTTTAATATTCCTTGGTATAATCTCGGGCTATGAGTCGAATTCAAGAAGTTGAAAAAAAAGCGGGAATACCTATAACTAACAAAAGTATTGAGGCAGCTCGTGTTGTTGAAATGATGCGAGATAAGGGAGTCATGGTTGGTAGAGATGCAGTCTATCAAGTTAGATCAGGACTCAAAAGCGGGGACAAAATTAGTTCAAGGCTTGAAATGACTGAGATTTTGAGAGGAAATTCAGCGAAAAAGGATCTATTCTATAAGCACTTGGCAGACGTTGGTGTTCATGTGCGTGGAACTAATCAGCAAGGTCATCTTTCTACAGTAAATTTTTCCCGTGGAATAGCTAATGAGTTAGACATAGTTGATGCAGACGTTAGTAGGAGCTTAAGGGCTATGAGAACCGAAATGGCTCTTTCTGATGCGAGAGGAGAAGCAATAGATGTGAGGGACACATTCACGGAAGCAGCGCTATCTTATCTTTACCACTACGGTAAGGGTTACCCTTCATCAAAATCAATTAGAGATGTTTCTCTGTTGTGGGGTGAGGGTTCCATTGAGGATTTTTATCGAGCATGTGCAATTGCAATGCCTGCTTCCCACTCTCTTCGTACTTGGATGCCTTATGAAATTGAAGCACTTCAAGAGTTTTATGATAAAAGAATAGGTTCTAAAAGTCCTTTAAGTGAACTTGATCGAATGACCCTCGAGAAGAATATTAGTAGAACTTCCATTGATAATTTGGTTGCAACAGTTCGAAGCGAAACTGGTGTCCCATATGATCATGTTGCGCATTTTACTCACACCAACGCATTATTATTTGGTCAGCCAACAAGACCGGTTGATCAGACAGGTTAATAAATCAATTTCCACTTTCTTTTTTAACCTCAATTTGTTAGAATAACTCATAAGACCTTTCGAGGTCGTTTTTTTGACTAAAAATATGGCAGGCACAGCCCCACAAACAACAGTAACAAAAGACAGAAATGTCGCACTCGATAAAATTAGAAATTTTGGAATTATCGCGCACATCGACGCAGGTAAAACAACAACTTCTGAGCGTATTCTTTACTATACGGGACGTACTTATAAAATTGGTGAAGTTCATGAAGGAGCAGCAACTATGGACTGGATGGACCAAGAGAGAGAAAGAGGAATCACCATCGTGTCAGCTGCAACTACTACTTTTTGGAAAGACCACAGATTCAACCTTATTGATACCCCCGGTCACGTAGACTTTACAGCTGAAGTTGAAAGATCTCTTCGTGTTCTTGACGGAGCAATTACTGTTCTTGATGCTGAAGAAGGTGTTCAGTCACAGTCAGAAACAGTTTGGAGACAGGCTGATAAATACAACGTTCCTAGAATTTGTTTTATTAACAAAATGGACAAATTAGGAGCTGATTACGAAAAGACAATCCAATCAGTTATAGACAGACTAGGTGCAAACCCGATCACAATTGGACTTCCAATTGGCGCAGAAAATGATTTTAAAGGAATTTATCATGTTCTTGATGAGAAGTCATACATTTGGAGCGGAGAAGAATTGGGAGCTAGCTTTGAGGTTCTAGATGAAATTCCTGAAGGAATGGCAGACATGGTTAAAAAATACCGAGAACAGATGATTGAAAAGATTGCTGAGACTGACGACGCCTTACTTGAAAAATACCTCAACGGAGAAGAAATTGGTTACGATGAACTAAAAGCCGCATTAAGAGCAGCAACTATTGCTTACAAAGTTGTTCCTGTTTTTGCAGGAACTTCTCTACGAAATAAAGGTGTTCAGCCTCTTCTAGACGCTGTAATCGACTTTCTACCATCTCCTTTTGATCTTAAAACAGTAACTGGAATGAACCCAAAGACCGAGCAAGAAGAGACAAGAAACTTAAATCCTGAAGAAGCATTTACCGGATTTGCATTTAAAGTTCAGGTTGATCCTCATGTAGGAAAAATTACTTACGTCAGAATTTATTCGGGGAAGATCGTATCTGGAAGCTATGCATTTAACTCAACAAAGGACATCAAAGAGCGCGTAGGAAGGCTTCTTCTTATGCACGCAAATCAAAGAGAAGAAATTAAAGAAGCTTTTGCTGGAGAAATTGTGGCTATCGTTGGATTTAAAGACACAATAACCGGAGATACTCTTTGTGATGAAGCAAAGCCAATCGTTCTTCAGAAAATTACCTTTAGAGATCCAGTTATTTCACTAGCTATTGAGCCTAAGACTAAGTCTGATCAAGAAAAATTGGGAGCAGCAATGAAAAGACTCATGGAGGAAGATCCTACCTTTACCGTTAAGATCAATCATGAGACAGGACAAACAATCATGTCAGGTGTTGGAGAGCTTCAGCTTGAAATTATGGTTGAGCGTATGAAAAGAGAAATGGGAGTTGAAGCAAATGTTGGTGCTCCTCAAGTAGCATATAAGGAGACAATCAAGGGTAAAGCTAACGCAGAATTTAAGTACATCAAACAAACGGGGGGAAGAGGACAATACGGTCACGTTCTTATAACTGTTGAATCAAAGCCACGAGGAGAAGGATTTGAATTTGTAAATGCGATTAAGGGAGGAGCTATTCCTGCAGAATTTATACCACCAGTTGAAAAGGGTATTAAGGAAGCTATGGAGCGTGGAGTTGCTTTCGGATATCCAGTGGTTGATGTAAAAGTAACACTATATGACGGAACCTACCATGACGTTGACTCTTCGGAAATCGCATTTAAGATCGCTGGATCACAAGCATTCCAACAAGGTGCTAGAAAAGCAGAAGTAACACTCCTTGAGCCTATAATGAAAGTAGAAGTTACAACTCCTGATGAATTTATGGGAGATGTTATCGGAGATCTTTCTGCAAAGAGAGCTCAGATTTCAGGATCAGAAGAAAGAGGAAATTCAAGAATCATTCTTGCAACTGTTCCTCTTGCAGAACTTTCAGGATACATTACGACTCTCCGATCTCTTACTCAGGGTCGTGCAAATGCATACATGGAGCCTTCTCACTATGAAGAAGTGCCATTGCAGATCCAAGAGCAAATCAAATCAAAGTCTAACTTCGTTCCTAAAGAAGAATAATTGTTTCGCTTCTAGCCAGTCGCTTCACTAATATCTCTTAAATTTCATAGATCTCTATTGGAAGAGCATCTGGATCTTGAAAGAATGTGTATTTTTTTCCTGTTTGCTCATCTATTCTTATCTCTTCTACTTTTATTTTCTTTTCTTCAAGTTCTAATTTAGTTTCCTGAATATTTTTTACACTAAATGCCAAGTGGCGAAGACCCGCCGCCTCTGGATACGAAAGTCTTCTTGGTGGCTCTGGAAAAGAGAAGAGTTCTATTTGAATATCTCCCATTCTAAGATCGAGCTTATGGGAATTTCTCTCTTCGCGGAATGTTTCTTTAATAATTTCAAACCCTAAAATTTCTGTATAGAATTTCTTAGAAATCTCGTAGTCAGAACAAATTATTGCTACATGATGAATTGCCCTAAACATTGTAAATTCTATTATAACGACAAATTGAATGTGAAGAAATCTCGACCTTACTACCGGGGAGATGTATAATGTTGCATGGACCATTTCCCTCAGGACACATCAAAATTCAAGCTCATCGTAAGTGATGTAGACGGTACTCTGATGGGTCGAGACAGAATAATTTCAGATAAGAACACCATTGCTATTAAGAACTGGCAGAACAATGGAAGATTGTTCACGATTGCATCCGGTCGGCAGTATTTCATGCTTAAAAATGATATTAAGAATCTAGAAATAACAATGCCAGTTATTGTAAGGGGGGGTTCTGAAATTATTGATCCAGTGACAGACAATGTACTATATTCACAAAATATTGATGCTGATACTCTTGCTGATTTTACAAAGACTTTAGTCTCAAGTAATTATGATTTCATGATAGAGAAAGATAATGCCCTCTATGGTTCTTACGAATATGATATTTCAATGTATCAGCACTTGATTATGAAAAAGGCCGAAGATTTTTCCCACCAAGATGCGCCTAAGGTGAACGTGCCACTAGGGAATAGGACTATTGAAGAATTTGAAAAATTTGTAAATCTGTTGATTGATATGTATCCACAACTGAATATTGTAAGAAGTTATAATGATCTTGGAAAATCCTTGGATGTGACCTCAAAAAGTGCAACAAAAAATCTCTCAGTCCTTGAATTGATAAAATTGTTAAAGCTTGAGCGGGAAGAGGTCGTTGGAGTAGGGGACGGATACAACGACTTTCCCTTAATGGAAGCATGTGGATTTAAGGTTGCTATGGGCAATGCTAGGGAAGAACTTAAGGCAATTTCAGATGTCATAGTGCCACGGCAAGAAGAAGATGGCGTGGCGTATTTGATAGAGGAGTTATTACGACGGGGTCCTGCCGCTCCTCACCCCCATTCGTGATTCTCACCATTCGCTTCGATCAGGATTGCGATTCACAATGTGGGTCCCCCAGTCGCGTCACCCCCAACATGTTGAATAATTTAGTATAATCGTAAAATATGGCTAGGAAAAAAATCTCCGAATTTGCAGCAAAAAGAATATTGTATTCTTTCTTAGAGCTTCCCTATAAAGGTATTACTATTAATACAAATGATGATTACGTAGAAGACCTACTTTCAAAGATGGAAGAGGGTATACGATATGTTCTGAAGGTTGATCAGGGTGTAAAGCAGAGAAAGAAAAATGGGCTTGTAGTGCTTGATGTAAATAGGACAAATGTTAAGGCTGAAATAGAAAAGTTAAAGGAAAAAGGCTTTAACTATTTTATTTTGGAGGAGTTTGTTGAGCATGAAGGTGGAGAATTTTACTTTGCAATCGAGCGGGTACGAGAAGGCAAGATGGTTCATTATTCAGCTCAAGGTGGAATAGAAATTGAATCTAATAAAGACTCTGTTACTTCATCAATTTTAACTGGATACTCACAGTACAAAGATATTGCCACTACATTAAAAATCTCTGTTGAAACCCTTGAAAGTATCATTACTGCATTTGATGAGTATTATTTTTCATTTTTAGAGATCAATCCATTGGTTGTAAAAGACGATACATTTTATTTCTTAGACACAGCAGTTGAAGTAGATAGCGAAGCAGCATTCTTTGTAGAAGGTGCATGGAGTAAGGATGATTTTCGTGAGGGAAGTAAGAAAGTTAAAACAGAAGAAGAAAAAGCGATAGAAGCATTAAAAGAAACAACTCCAGCAGCACTGAGTTATCAAGTCCTTAATCCAAATGGCTCTATTTTTGTCCTGCTTTCAGGAGGAGGGGCGTCTTTGGTGACTGCTGATGAAATTTACCAAAAGGGAAAAGGGGATTTACTTGCTAATTATGGTGAATATAGTGGAAGTCCTACAGAAGAAGAGACCTATCTGTATGTTAAGAATATTTTGACTGCCCTACTCCGCTCTACATCCCATAATAAATCAATCATTATTTCTGGGGGTGTGGCGAATTTTACGGACGTTAGAATAACTTTTAAAGGCATTATTCGAGCGTTGGGAGAGGTATCAACGGATTTGAAATCTCAAAATGTGAAAATTTTTGTAAGACGTGGAGGTCCTCATCAGGAAGAAGGGCTTTCTATGATGAAAGCTTTCTTAGAAAAGACTGAATTGTTGGGAGAGATTCATGGTCCAGAGTTGATACTTACTGATATAGTAGAACCCGCCCTCGAGTGGGTAAAATA
The DNA here is from genome assembly GCA_964531275.1 of uncultured Gammaproteobacteria bacterium. Classification (GTDB taxonomy): domain Bacteria; phylum Patescibacteriota; class Microgenomatia; order Levybacterales; family GWA1-39-11; genus JAUSNA01. The sequence goes on along the minus strand of CAZHDZ010000004.1, from coordinate 41,403 downwards.
AGGACCAATGATCAAGTACCAATGATCATTTGAAAATTGGAGTTTTGAATTTGGATTTTAAATAGATATGGATATACAAAAACTGAGAGAGACATCATTAAAGATAGTAGTTATTGGCAATCATGCTGGGATTATTCAGTCAATGCTTGATTACGATTTCTTGATAGGTCGTACTTCCCCATCAATTATTGCAATTGTTGCCAATGGGAGAAATTTTAATAGATACTTTTTTGGCAAGAAGGAAATTTTGTTGCCAGTCTACCCTACTTTAAATCGTCTTCCACAAGCATTTAAGGGTCAGATAAATACAGTGCTTAATGTGAGTTCTGGAAGAAGAGTGCTTACATCGATGATTGAGGCAATGAATACGCTTCCTAAGCTTATATTTGGGACTGTTTTTGCAGAGGGAGTTCCTGAAAAACACGCCATAGAACTCTTTGAGTATGCCAAGAGCAAAAATGTGTCAATCATTGGCCCTTCAAGTGTGGGGTTAGTGGTTCCGGGTAGTTTTAAGGTGGGTGCTATTGGTGGAGTTAGTCAAAAACAAATAATAAGTTCTGGCTTACTTTCCTCAGGGGGAGTTTGTGTGCTTTCTGCATCCGGTGGGATGGTTAACGAGATTATAAATACTGTTAACAGGACACATAACAAGGTAAGTTTCTCTTTATCTTTTGGGGGAGATAGATTTCCGCTCTTTGAGCCAGTAGATGCACTCATGGCAGCGCAAAAAGATGATGCAACGAAAGCCATTGTTTATTATGGGGAGCTTGGTGGTGAGGATGAATACAAATTAGCAAAGCTATTAGAAGTAGGACATATTACAAAGCCGGTAATTTGTTATGTAGCAGGTACTATTTCGGATCTCTTTGAGACCCCGCCGCAATTTGGTCATGCAAAAGCTATGGCAGGGACTCGTGCTGAAGGTGCAAAAGAAAAAAGAGAAGCACTTAAGAAGGCGGGGGCACAAGTGCCTGAGAGTTTTTCTGAATTTGTTAAGATGATACAAAATCTTTCAGACTTTGGCTTTGATAAGTCCAATGGTACAATTGAAAATATGGACGATCGAAAACACGCATTAATTTCATCAAGTATTTCAAAAGATGTTGATGGGGAAGTCCAGGTGCTAGGTGAAGACTTGCTTAGTTTTGCAAATAATAATGGATTTCCTAAGATAATTGCTTCAATGTTCTTAGGCAAAAAAATCCAGTCTCAAGACACTGAAGAGTTAGTAGATTTTATTTTAAAGATAAGCGTAGATCACGGACCATATGTATCAGGTGCACTTAATACTATAGTAAGTGCTCGTGCTGGTAAAGATCTTGTTAGTTCATTATCCTCTGGGCTTTTGACAATAGGTCCTCGCTTTGGAGGAGCTCTCAATGAGGCTGCCCGCAACTGGTTCTCGGGGGTTGTTGACGGTAAAAATGCATCCTCTTACGTTGAAGAATTTGCCGTTAAAAAACAATATATTCAGGGAATTGGACACAAGAAATACAGAACGGACATGCCTGATCCAAGAGTAGCAGCACTAAAGGTTTTTTTGGATAGGTTAAGTACAAAAAGATTTACGACTTTTGCTCTTGAGGTTGAAAAAGTTACAACTGAGAAAAAAGGAAATTTAATACTCAATGTTGATGGTACGATTGCGGCCCTTCTTTTGGATTATCTCTCAGAGAAAGAAGGATATAGTGATGAGCAGCTCTATGAATTAATTGAGCAAGAGTTCTTTAATGCTCTATTCGTATTGTCTCGTTCAGTCGGATTTATTGCCCATTACCTCGATCAAAAAAGGCTCGATGAAGGGCTCCTCAGACTTTCCGAGGACGACGTAGCAGATGCAAATTTACAATAACGTTCTACTCTCAACTATTCTCTGGTATCAAATTGGTGGTGTAGCCAAAATTGTTATCGATGTGGCTTCAAAAGAAGATGTCTACGAAGCACTTTCCTATATAAAGCAAAATAATATTACCAATGTCTTTGTACTAGGCCTTGGATCAAACCTTCTTTTTCCGGATGAGGGTTTTGATGGGGTTGTTATTAGATTTCAGTCTCAAGATGATGGGCAGGGTGTAAGATTTTTGGAAAATGGATTAATCGAAAGCTTTGCAGGAGAATTTCTTGATAGTGTAATCCAAGCACAATTTGAATTAGGCCTTGTGGGTCTTGAATGGGCGGGAGGACTTCCGGGTACGGTTGGTGCTGCAGTACGAGGAAATGTAGGAGCTTTTGGAGGCGAGATAAAAGATGTTTTTGTAAAAGCACATTGCATAAGACTGCAGGAGGACGGAAGTTATGAAGAACTTACTTTAAATCATGATGAGATGGAATTTGAGTATCGCTCAAGTAAAGTTAAGAAAGAAAAGTTAATCGTTATATCAGCTCAATTTCGTCTGCGTGACGGGACTCAAGAAGAATTGCTAAATGCGCACGAGAAATATTTTGAAAATATAACTTATCGTCAAGACAAGCACCCACTGGATTATCCAAATTGTGGAAGTGTATTTAAGAATATTTCAAAAAAGGAAGAGGTTGATAGAATTTTAGAGTCTTGGAGTGATATTCGAGAATTGGTGGATGGTAAATGGCATGGAAAAGTAAGCATGGGTTACATAATTGATAGACTCGGTTTTAAAGGAAAACAGGTAGGCGCTGCAAAGGTAAGCGAGAAGCATCAGAATTTTATCGTAAATATGGGAGGAGCAAAGGCTCAGGACGTGAAATCAATAATTGCTGAAATTGAAGAAGAGATGCAAGAATCCTTCGGATTCACCCCTGAAGTGGAAGTAGAGATTGTCTAGGGTCCTGTCATCGTATTCTCCCATCTCGCGAATACATCCGCCCGCTCTGCTCGTTAATCATATGCTTGCGTCGTATTCTCAATAGGTCCCAATGCTATGCTACCCTGCCACTAATCACTACCCATCAATCACTAGTTCATCCCTTGGTAGTGTGGTATATTTGTGGTATGAAAAAAGGAATTGATTATATTGGTGTAGGAATTGGAGCAGTAATAGTTGATAAGAATGGCAAGATACTACTTTCTCAACGTGGTCCTAAAGCTAAAAATGAGCGGGGAAAGTGGGAATTTCCCGGTGGAGGGGTAGAGTTTGGGGATACAATGGAGGCTACCATTAAGCGCGAGATGAAAGAAGAGCTGGGGATAGAGATAACAACCTATGAACAGCTACCTGTTCTTGACCATATTATAAAAGAAGAGGGCCAACACTGGATAACATCAGGGTTCATAGCAAAAATAAAGAAAGGAAAGCCATTCATTAAAGAACCAGAAAAATGCAGTGCGCTCGCATGGTTCAGTCTTGCTGAAATGAGCAAGATGGATCTTTCTGTTCCGACAAAAGCTTATATGAAAATCCTTAAGAAAATAGGGTACTAGTTATTTTGGAGAGTTATTGAGACTTTGCCATAAAATTCTGCACGCATACGTTCTGTAAGGACTCCACTTTTCAGCTATTTTTAGCAATTCTTCATTGGTAGGCTTTGTTAGTCCATACAACTTTATCATTGCATTTCGAAGGCCCAAATCTCCTACGGAAAATACATCAGGACGAGCAAGCGCAAACATTAAGAACATTTCTGCAGACCAAGTCCCGATACCCTTAACCTGAGTGAGATTTTCAATAATAGTAGTTTCGTCTGCCTCTTCAAAAGTCTCGAGTAGCAGTTCTTTCGTATGTACTTTATCAGAAAGATCTTTTATGTATTTAATCTTTGGATATGAAATTCCACATGCTCTCATGTCAGCGTCTTTAAGTTCTAGAATTTCTGCTGCATTAATTTCGTCCTTAAATAATTTCTCAAATCTACCAAATATAGTAGAAGCAGCCTTAACCGATAGTTGTTGGCCGACAATTGTTCGTACGAGTCTTATAAAGTGGTTTGGGCTTTTTTCAAGAACAAATGGATCAATGCTTTTTGCCAACTCGTAAAGTAATGGGTCTGCTTTTCTAAAGTGGGAGATTGCTTGGGAATACATGAGGCTAGTATACAACTTTTAGTGGTAGAATATGATATGGATTCACCAAAGAAAGGTCCTTCTCTGACTTTTTCAATTGCAGATATTCCCCTCGGTATTGCTCTTGAAGAATATTTTCTGCTCGCCTCTCATCTAAAAGTAGGACTTGAAGTTGTTATTGGGTGGAAAACTCGATTTTATCTTAGTAAGCTTGTCAGACTTTCTAAAAGGTACAGTGTGCCTATTCTTTCTATTCATCAGCCAGCATGGTCAGTTGCAGGTTATTGGCAGGACGAGAAAGCAATGTATTTTGCAAAGAAATTTGATGCTAAATTTGTTGCTCATCCCTTAGTTAATCAGCATCTCAATTCAGATAAATCGAAAGCATATTATAAATGGCTTGTTGAAATGAGGAAAAAGTATGAAGTTGATATTCTGATAGAAAATATGACAAATGTTTATCAGTTGATGCCAATGTTCCACTATGTAAGCAAGAAACATCATGATAGCGCAACAGACCTTGAGTACTTCGATACATTATGTAAGAAATATAATTTTGGTTTTACTCTAGATATATCGCATCTAATGGAGCCAGAGCCTCATAAGGCAGATGGATTCGCTGAAATAAGTCCGTATTTAAAAAACATTCACTTATCTGATTACACGAAAAAGAAAGAGCATATGGGGCTTGGAGATGGAGATCTTAATTACCATAGTTTTTTAACATATCTTAAAGAAACAAAATATGATGGACTTATAAATCTAGAGCTGTGTCCACGCATACTCAATGCCCGAGAAAAATACTACAGGGACATTGCCAAATCTGTAAAGATAGTGCGTGAGTATTTTCCCTTGCAATAGCTTTGAGTGATAAAGTCCCCCTCCTCTCCTTGACATCCCCCAGTAAATAACTATTAAATAATAAGTATCAATTTAGTTAAGAAAGGTGGTGAATTATTATGGCTAGTAAAAAAAGTACAGTTGCTGATAAAGATAAGTCTATGAAGATAATGGTCGTTGTAGCTCTTATAATCGCTTTTGCGGGTGGATATTTAGTTGCACGTGCAAAGTACAAACCACAAATTCTTGAATTGAATAAAATGGTTGCAGAAAAAGATAAGACCATGGAGAAAGTTAAATCTGATGCTAACAGAGTGGTTATGAAAGATAATGTTATTTGGGTAATCCAAAATGGCGTTATGAGTACTTTGGATAGCGAAATGTCATTTACCAATGGAGATAAGATTAATTCTGAGGGAAAAATAACACAAAAAGATGGTAAAGAGGTTTTGCTTCAAAATGGTGATTCAGTAGACATGGATGGAAATGTCTCTCACAATGCAGAAGGTGCTATGAAGAAGGAAGATGGCGAGGGGTTCTAGAATTACGAATATTTCTGTAGTAATTTAACTAGAGCCTCTTCGCTCCATGTAAGGCCTTTAATATTGGGCTTTTTCCCTTTGTGATTAGCGAAATGTGGTACGAGTATTCTTTTTGAGTACGTTTTGATAACGGTCGGATGTATGTAGTAATTTCTACATACATTCACTGTGTTATTTAAATGCGAAGCTACTTCTTTCACCATTGAGCGTACGTTCTTTTGAAGCATTATTTTATTTTCAGCTTCCCCAATTGTATTAAGAATTTTTGAAGATAAATTTGTTGCACCCCAAGTCCTGAAGTCTTTTGCTGTAAATTCATCGTTGGTAATTTCCTTAAGAAATTCATTTACATCCTGCGAGTCTACAACATGCTTTCTTCCATCTTCGTCTATATATTGAAAGAGCTCATAGCCCGGAAGCTCTATGCACTTTTTAATTGTTTTGGCAATTGTTGGATTTGTAACTTCAATGATACTTTCAACTCCATGCTTGCCGCGGAACCTAAATACCATTTCATTTCCTTTAACTTTTACATGACGGTTGTGAAGAGTTGTTAAGCCGTAAGAGTCATTCTCTTTTTTATATTCTTCATTGCCAATCCTAACAAATGTGTGCTCTAGTAACCAGATAATAGTTGCTATTATTTGCCTCTTGTCCATTCCAGACATATTCATATCATGTCGTACCTTCTGACGGATCAATGGCAAGGATAATCCAAAATCGATCATTTTAGAGAATTTATTCTGCTGAGTTATCTTTACCCAGTCTTCGTGATAAATGTATTGTTTTCGGCCCTTCTCGTCTATTCCTGTCGCTTGTAAATGTCCATTTGCCTGTGGGCAAATCCATACATGCCTCCACGCAGGCGGAATTACTAGTTTTTGAATTCTGGTGAGTGTTTTATCATCTTTAATCTTATTGCCATAGGTATCATAGTACGAAAAAGTATTTCGATTCTTTTGCCTAAAAAAACCAGGATTACTATCGGAGATATACCGCAAGGATTCTGACTTTAAGTCTTCAATAAGATCTTTATCTAACTTGTCCATTGATAATATTAAAAGCGTACAGTATTTGAGGCTTGACTACAAGAATTAGAGTTTGACTACGTTGCAGGTAAGTAGGGGCACACTGAAGTGCATAGAGAGAATATTGAAGCTAAGAATTTTATTTGTGCAAACGACTTTAAATGTTGGGAATGTAGCAATAGGAGTTGGAGTTACTGTTGTTGTTGGAGTGATAGTCATTGTAACAGTTGGAGTAGGTGTTGCTGTTGGAGTTATTGTGACAGTAGGAGTTGGAGTAGCGGTTGGTGTGACAGTTACAGTTGGGGTCACTGTAGCTGTAGGAGTGGTTGTCACAGTAGGTGTTGGGGTAGCTGTGGGGGTAGCGGTTACCGTGGGTGTTGTTGTTGGCGTCATTGTGATTGTTGGTGTGATCGTTGCAGTTGGAGTCGGGGTTGCAGTCATTGTTGGGGTTGGAGTAGCTGTAGGAGTAACAGTTACTGTTGGGGTTGCTGTTGGCGTCATGGTAGCAGTAGGTGTCGTTGTTAACGTAGGAGTAGCTGTGGGTACTGGCTCAACTGAACTTGATGAATTTTGAGGGTTTGAAACTGTCCTCATAATAAAATCAGAAGCATTATTATTAGTATCTTCACCGTTGCCCATAAGCATGTCGGCTCCAGTTGTCATGGTTTCAATCGTAGAGGAGGCATTAGCCTTTCTTTCTACACTATTTCCATTATTAGTAAGGGCCGGTGCAGCTGACGCTTCTTTGTCTGTAGCTGTTCCTATTCCCACCTTATCTACTAATGTTGTACCATCGGCTCCACCATAAAGCAAAATAGTGTTATTTGGAGCAATGGGTTCTTGTTCGAAGTATTCAATGTCAGCGGCTGGAGTACCCGAATAATCAATGTGTGCTACAAGATAATAGCCGTGGGATTTTATAACTCCTACCAATGGGGAAACTGGAATATCAGAACCGCCACCCTGTGTTTTTCTAGCAATTTTCCAATTACTTAAATTAACATCTGAATCTGTTGGATTATAAAGTTCAATGAATTCTTGAGTAGAGTTTCCAGTGCCGGCCACACCTACTTGAATTTCTGAGATAACAACTGAATTTGCTGTTGCAGCTTTCGCATCGGGAGCGTTAATTATGAGAAGAATTGCAAGGATTACAAACAAAAAAGCAGAAAGCACTTTGGACAGTTGAGAGCGCATATAACTATTTATATACCAGTATTGGGATATGTCAATACATCAAAAATAGCTTCAAATTTGCATCATAGGTTCAGTGTCAGTATAATTTACAAAGATGGAAAGTGCACAACCGATAGTGCCTAGTTTCTTCACGTCCCTCGTTTTTAGAGTATGTTTTATCGTCTCAATAGTGCTAATATCTGCTGGTTTTTTGATAACCCATACTGCTCGGGTAGCTCATTCTGAGTCAGACGTTAAATATCGTCAGGAAAGTGTTTTTCTGGGAGCAGGTCTTGGGGCAACAAAACGTGAAGTTATAAATCCTCCGCAAGCACCTAATGAAGAGAAAATAATTGCAATGAGTTTTGAAGTAGACAAAGTGACCCCCACACCAACTCCTATTGTTAATGCTTCAAGCGATGAGATTTGGTATAAGATTGCAGATTGTGAATCTCATAGAAATTGGAAGTCTGATACAGGGAACGGATATTATGGAGGTCTTCAATTTTCTCTTGGTGCATGGGCCTCTGTAGGTGGAATCGGGAAACCATCGGATGCGTCTGCCGAAGAGCAAATATCAAAAGGTAAGCTTCTTCAGTCCCGCCGTGGATGGGGTCCATGGGGAGGATGTTCTAAAAAGTTAGGATTGCTTTAGTCTAAAATCTTCGAAAACCTTCATTGTATGATACAATTAGCCTCAATATAATGGATAAAGTTGTATATCTTGATACAGAAACGACGGGTATAGATTTCCTTGTAGATAGGCTTACCCAGGTCGCTTATAAATTCCAAGGGACGATTGTATCTTCATATTTCAAGCCAGAAATTCCAATTTCTGTTAAGTCTATGAGCATCTCCCATATAACTAATGAAATGGTGAAGAATTCAGAGCCATTCTTTTCTTCTCAGATGAAGAAGGATTTACAAAACATCTTAGATGAGAATATCCTTGTTGCTCACAATGCTTCTTTTGACGTGGAGATGCTGTATAAAGAAGGAATATCGGTTAAAAGATTTATTGATACGTTAAAGATTATTAGATTTTTGGATTTGGATAACGAAATTCCTGAATACGGCTTGCAATATCTCAGGTATTATTTAGATTTCAATGTTAAGGCTGTTGCGCACGATGCTGAAGGGGATGTTATTGTGCTTGAGAAATTATTTGAATATCTCTACAAGCGTATGAAAGATGAAGGGCACAGCGAGGAAAATATTTTGAATGAAATGATGGAAATTTCAGAAAAGCCCTTGCTTCTGCGAATATTTAACTACGGTAAGCACAAAGGTAAAAAAATAGAAGAAGTTCTCTCTTACGACAAAAATTATTTGGAATGGATGTTGGAGCAAAAATTAAATAGTGACTATTTTGACGAAGACTGGATATTTACCCTTAAGTACCATCTGAAAATAAGCTAGACTCATTGCATTACTGTATCTTTCTGGTACAATTTCATTCATGGCAGAAAGACAAATTCCATCATTTGACGCAACGACAGGACAGGTGTGGGTATGCACATATGAACCTTATGAGAAAAGAATAAGAGAAACCCCTCTCACGAATTATGTAGACAAAACTGAAGGAGGACAAAGGCCGGAATATAGATTTGGAGCATGTAAAGATCATGAGGCAACTGAAGCTTTGTTGCAGATTCCTCCTCTCACAGAGGCAGAAAGGTTAGCAGAGTTAATAGCCGGTTTTCCTCAAAACGTACGGCAATAATCCTTCTTGATATAGCAACTTTTCTTGTGATATATTTTTTAAAATGAACGTCGAGATCCCTAAGAATGCTGTTGTAGTATCGGACGCCGAACCATTAGAAGAACGTCTTCGGGAACATCCCCTCAGAAAAGGTCAATACTACTATTTTCTTTCAGGTAGAAGCTTTGATGGGTTGGATTTGCCTACAGATTACGATCTTTACAAAATTTTTAACAACATTAATGATGGTTTTCTTACAGAATGTGGTATTGATCCAACGTCCCCTAAGCTTGATAATGGACAAAACGAACTGCTCTCTGAAATTAACACTTTTTTAATTAATGGACAAACGAATACGAACAGCTAGAATGCTCGCAAAATTATTGGACTCACAGTTCAATATTAGTGGTGTGCGATTTGGCCTCGATCCGATTATTAATATTATTCCTTGGGTCGGTGATATCATCGGTACACTCCTTAGTCTTTTTATTTTGCACACAGCTTACAAAGTTGGAGTTTCAAAAACAGATTTTCTAAAAATGCTTCTTAATATTGCCATTGACTTTATCGTGGGACTTATCCCATTCCTCGGGGTCATTTTTGATGTAGCTTATAAAGCAAATGCTAAAAATGTAAAAATTCTTGAAACTTATTCGCATGGTAAATATGTCGAAGGAAAAATAGTTGACTAAGGACTCATTACAGGCTCCACTATAAGGCTTTTCTCTTTTGGACAGTCATTATTTACTCTGTATATCCCAATAAACTCTTGAGACTCAGGAAGTTTGATTGTATCGATTTGAGTTATGAATTTTTCAAGGCCAGCTAAATATGAAGATCTACTAACGAAATACATAGGTGTTCCATTTTTCTCAATAATGCAGGTATAGTTTTTTAATTGATCTCCAAAGTAGCTGCTTTGCATGTATCCTGTCTGTATATTCTTATTTTTTTCAAAATATATATTGACTGCACTCTCAGGATTCCCTGTATTTTCAGCAAACATTACAAGAATTTTTTTATCTGCAAGAGCATTTATCTTGGGGACAAGAGCATTTACTCCGTACCCTGATAATTGACCTGCAATATATCCATTATCAGTAATGTTAGGGACAAGGCGCGTTGTGTGAAAGTATGTAACTGGTGAAAAAATCTGTAAACACACCAAATATAATGCGGGTAAGATGGAAACTAGAAAGACTATAAAGCCTAGGGGTTTTTTATTATTAATAAGATTTGAAAAGACAAATCCTGCTGGAATAAGCAGTAACGGGGTATAGCTTACGAGATACCTCTGAACAGGCTGTCTTACGGTTAGAGTCTCTAGAATGATTGGAGATACAATGAGAAGTATGAATAGGGCGTATTTTTTCCTCCATTGAATAAGTCCATATATAGAAGCTATTAATATAAATGGTGTAATGGTTGTTAATAAAATCAGGCTATTTATATAAAGACTATTTGCCCAGATTCCAATAGGAAAGCGTAATAGCTCAGACAAAGTCATTCCGTATCGAGCATTTCGGTGCATTGTTGCCCAAAAGTCGGGATTTATGAGAAGAAGAATTGAACCGCCACAAAATGCAGCAATCATGAGAAATAGTGATTTTACCGTAATGCTACTTTTAGTTTTATAAGCTCTATACGTACCTGCTACAAGAGACACAATGAGAAAAAATGTCGCGTTGGTTTTAATAAAAAGTCCAATGCCTGAAATTAGACCTGAATAGAAGGCGTGCTTTGGCATATTAGACTTTAGAAATCGAATAAAGAAATATGTCGACCAGACTCCAGTGGCAGCAACACCAGATTCCATAAGGGCTTGACGATTAAAGAAAAAGATAAGCGGGGAGAATATATAAAGAACGCTCGTTATATATGCCGTTTTTTTGCCAAAAAGAAATTTACTAAGAGAAAAGATCCCAAGAAGAGTTGCAAGGCCAAAAATGATCGAAACAAGCCGTCCAGCTAACAACGGGTCTGGCAAAAGCTGCTCAAAAATTCCAAAAAACCAAATCATAAGAGGCGGTTTGCCGTCATACACTGAGTAATAAAGCATCCCCGGCTGGGTTGTTGCTCGTATTCCCCAATCAAGATAGATGCTTTCATCATTGAAAATAGGAAGAAGCGTTAAATTAAAGGACGTAATGAGTAAGTAAATGGCACAAAGAGCTGCTAATATTTTATCTTTCATTTAATTATCATAACTTAATTGACAGTATTTTCATTGGGTAGTACACTGACGTTCTTATGAATACAATTACTTGCAAGCATTGCGGAAAAGAAATGGAACTTTCTGAAGCATTACTGCATCAGGTGAAGGAAGAAGCAAAGTCAGAATTTGACATGGTACATAAAAAAGACATAGAGCGAGCAAGAGCTGAAGCTGAAGAAAAAGCAAAAAAAGAATTTTCTGAAAAGAGCGCGCAGGACTTAGAGCAGTTGCAAAAAGAGTTAATGGATCAAAAGAAGAAGAATGATGAATTTCGTGAGAAAGAAATTGAACTTCGAGAAGAAAAAAGAAAAGTAGAAGAAGAAAAAAAGCAAATCACGTTAGATGTCGAAAGACGTATGGATGAAGAGAAGAAAAAAATAGAGGAAAAAATAGTACGAGAAGAAGAGGAAAAGCATAGATTTAAGGAAAAAGAAAAAGAGACACAGATAGAGAATCTTAAAAGAATGCTTGAGGAGGCAAATCGTAAAGCCTCAGGAGTAAGTCAGCAGGTTCAGGGAGAAGTTCTTGAAGTTGATTTGGAAGAACAACTTTCAGCAGCTTTTCCGACAGACTTAATCGAGCCGGTTGCCAAAGGATCAAAGGGAGGAGATATTGTCCAGACTGTCAGAAATTCTATGGGTCGGGTAGCAGGTTCCATTCTTTGGGAAACAAAGAGGGCAAAATGGTCTCCAGCATGGTTGCCAAAGCTTCGAGAAGATGCTAGAAAAGTAAGTGCAACTTCATCTATTTTGGTATCTGAAGAATTGCCAAAAGATATCCAAAATTTTGGATTTATAGAAAGTGTGCTTGTTACTAATTATAGTTTTGCCATTTCATTGGCGGTTCTTGTAAGGCGAGGTATCATGCAAACTGCTGCTGCGAAATCAGCTGCTGAAAGCAAAGATGAAACGCTTGAGATGGTATACCAATATCTTCAAAGTGATTCATTTAGACACAGGATCGAGGGATATGTAGAAAGTATTCAAACGATGAGAATTGACCTTGATTCCGAAAGAAGATCTATGGAGAGGATATGGAAAAGACGGGAAATGCAGATCGAAAAAGCACAAATGAGTGTAGCAAAATTGGCAGGAGAGCTGGAGGGGATTATGGGGTCTTCTTTTCCTACAATCAAACAATTATCGTTGGGTAATGGCATGGATAACTCAGAATATGATTGAATGTGACTACTCCTTTGAGATGCTGTATAGAGCAGCTTATGGCAGAAAAATTCCAAGTAAAGTTAAGAAGAAATTTCAGGCTCTTTCTCAGGAGGAAGTGAACAAATTAGTTATGACGTGGGCACAGGTTGCAAATTGGCGGACTGAATTAAAAATGGGAGAACAGGGAGTGGTATATCTAGCATTCTATCCGTAGGAACACTTGGTGCAACTGCTGCCGTAATTCCTACGGTCAACTCATGAGCTGGTTCTGCTTGTGGGTGCTCAAGCAGGTGCTTGTGTTCATCAATCACTAAATGTGTATATGAAGCGTTACTTTTACCGTTAACTTTTATACGCGAATCCACAAGAGATAGTGGGAGCAAGATTTTCCTGACAGTTTCTACTTCTCCTTCTAAACCTTCTTTCAAAGATCCTATTTGTGGATGCCTGCCTTGAATGTATGTCTCATGTATCCAAACTGATCCATTATGCACGACTCGCTCACCAAGTGCAGTGTGTAATCTGCCATCGATTGAAGTTTCCCAACTCATAAAATTTATTTAACCTAACTATGTTGTACTCCTTTTTCTGTTTCGTTCCAATAGGGATCTGCATTAACACCATTTAGTTTCGAAACTTTTTGGATATCAGATCTAAGAGTATCAGCAAGCGATATAGGCTCTGAAGAATTTCTCCATGGTAATATGTTCAGGATTCTATTCAAAAAAACAGGATGTCCACGATTCATAACTAGTGTATTTGCCTCAACTCCCAGCGGAAGAACTCCCTCTGTCCCTCCGCCGAGTGTTGGTTCTGTAGTTTCATGACTCATAACAAGAGTTTAGTATGATAGAAAATACAAAACTTGACTTTAAAGCACCTTTATTTGGGACAATTTCCTGACAGTATGATCCCTCCTGACTTTTACCTGACAAAACTTGTAATTGTAAGAAGTCGAGACTAAAATTCACGTAATGGAAAGCCGAATTGAAGAAGTTGTTTATCCCCTGTCATTCAGAAAAAAAGATGCAGAAAGTCTTGGGCTTTACATAAAGAATAGAAATAGCGTTGTCTTGGTTGGTATGAAGCGGGTGGGAATTAGTAATTTCCTCCGTTTTTTCCTCAATAAGCAAGGTATAGCAAAACGATATATTGGCGATAATAAAAACCATCTATTTATACCCGTTGATCTAAACGATCTGGTTGAACGTGAATTATATCCATTCTGGGTGCTTACCCTTAAAAGAATCGAGGACAATGTTATGGCTTCAAATGTCTCAGAAGAGACTAAGAGATATATAGAAGCGCTCTTTTTGGATAGTATTCAGTCACAGGATCTTTTTCTCACAATTGATTCAATTAGAAAAAGCCTAGTTAAGCTTGTAGGAGAAGATGTGTCTCCGACTATTTTCTTCTTAAGATTTGATAGGATGCAAAATGTTGTAACTCCTGAATTCTTTGCAAACCTTCAAGGTCTCATTGATGCAAGTCATAAAAATTTATCATATGTCATAACCAGTGTTAGAAGCCTTGAGTCATTGTCTCCTGACGTATTTACAAGAGCCTCAGTGTCAGTATTTGCCAGGACAATGTATATAGCTCCAAGTAGGAAGGAAGATTCTATAATTGTTTTTGATGAGATATGCAGAAGATACAACCTCAATTTTCCTGAAAACATAAAATCAAAAGTCCTTGAACTTGTTGATGGGTATACTCAATATCTTCAGTTCTCGCTTTCCTATCTTCACGAAAAGAAAAATGGTTTTTCAGCCCAAAATATTGAGGATGAATTATTTTTCGATGAGAGAATTGCTCTTCAGTCAGAGGAGTTGTGGGAATCGTTATCTTCTGAGGAGCAAGATGTTCTTTTAAGGTTCATAAAGAATAAACAAATAGGCCCGGACGAAAAAGATAGAGCAAACTACCTATGGAATACGGGAATACTTTCTGAGGTGGGTGTATTTAGTAGACTTTTTGAGCGATATTTACAAAATAAAGGCGAAGTTGCAAAGGATTCTACAAGGCATGAGTTATCTAAGAAGGAGCACTTGCTACTAAAAATTCTTGAAGAAAACAGAGGAGCGCTTTGTGAACGGGAGAAAATAATTGAATGTGTATGGCCTGAGGCAGCTGCATATGGAGTATCTGATTGGGCTGTCGACAGACTCGTAGCGAGATTGAGAGGCAAACTAAAAAACTCTCATTCAGATTACGAAATTGTTACGGTGAAGACGAGAGGGTATAAATTAGCCTAGTAGGCTAATTTGACTGCGTTAAGCTTGCTTGACAGCAACCTTGGCTTCGCTAAGAACCTGCTTCGCAGAACCTTGGCTTCGCTAAGAACCTGCTTCGCAGAACCTTGGCTTCGCTAAGCAAGCTTGGCTTCGCTAAGCAAGCTTGGCTTCGCTAAGAACCTGCTTCGCAGAACCTTGGCTTCGCTAAATTGGCCTGAACTAATGTAAACCAAATTGGTCGAGAAGTTTTTGGTTACCTTCTATTTGATATTTTAATAATTCAGAGTACAACCCTTTTTGCGATGAAAGTTCATGTGGCGTTCCATAGTTTGAGATCATTCCGTCTTCAATAACGATTATTTTGTCTACATTTTGAATGGTCGAGAATCTATGAGCAATAATTATTGTGAGTCTGTTTTTCATTAAGACTTCCAATGCTTGTTGGACTTCAAACTCACTTTTTGCATCCAAGGAGGAAGTCGCTTCGTCAAGGATAAGTATTGGAGAATTTCGAAGAATGGCTCGAGCAATTTGGATTCTCTGCTTTTGGCCTCCCGATAGCCTGACTCCACGTTCTCCAATTTCACTGTCTAATCCCTTGGAAAATTTCATAACAAATTCATAGGCATTTGCAGATTTTAAAGCATTTATAACTTCCTTATCCGTTGCATCAGGTTTGCCATAGGCGACATTCTCACGAACTGTTGATGAGAAAAGCTCGTTTTCCTGAAAGACAAGAGAGATATTATCTCGTACAGCTTTGTGAGATAAGGATGAGTATTTCTTATCTTTTAGCAGGATATCTCCAGATGTGGGTGTATAAAGCTTCATGATAAGGTTCACAATCGTAGATTTTCCGGCTCCACTATGGCCTACCAGAGCTACTTTTTCATGAGGTAAGATCTTAAAGGAAACGTCATTGAGTACATTTTCCGACTCTTCGTATTTAAAAGATATATTCTTAAATTCAATTGATGGATTGTTGATTGCAACAAATCTGCCTCCTTCTTTGTAATTTTCTGCAGAATCTAGGTGTAAAATTTCAAGATATTCTTTACTACCCTGCTCAGCCTGCTGTACTTGAGTGAGGATAAATGACATCGCAAAAAGAGGCACTCTTGCTTGGTTAAACAGCTGTAGTATTAATACCATTTCTCCAATAGTAAGCACTCCTATGAAAGTGTTGTAAAAAACTAATATATTGATTGCGAACATGACAAGAATAAGAGACATGTTGCGAGCTAAATCAAATTTATGATATGTTGAGCTCTGCTTAGCAAAGATTTCATTAATTTTCGTAAGCCCGTCAGACACCATTCTGTATTCGTTTTTTTCTTGAGTGAACCCCTTAACCAGTCTGATGTTTGAAATTACCTCATTAATTCTTCCTCTGGTTACATCCTCGATTGCATTTTTCTTAGCCTCTTCTTTGCCCCACCTTACCGTCGAATAATAGGAAAGTATTAAATAAATAGGGAATAAAATAAAAGTAAAGAAGGCAATGGGAATGTTGTAGTAGGCAAGCACAGCAACTGTGAATATGCTTTGCAAGAACATGGGGATGATAAAATTTGAGGCACCATTTAAAAAGCTATAAACAGTTACTATCCCACGGTTTAGTTGATTGATGATTTTTCCTGAAAGCTGTCCATCAAAGTAACTTTGAGGAAGGGTGAGTACTTTGTCATAGAACCTTTCGGTGAGAAATTGGCGGAGTCTACCCGCAAAATGGTCACCAAGTCTATCGGTAATTACATTTGTTATGACTCCTATTACATTAAGAAGAAAAGCAACCACAATAAGGGTAATTAGCTTATTGAGATCTCCAGATTGGTTATCCAGATGAGCAACTATTTCATCGACTATGAATTTGGAGAAAAGTGGCGTCGCCAGCTGAAGAGCTGAGCTCACTATAATAAGAATTGCAATGATTACAACAAGTGGATGAAGCGGTTTTGAAAGCTTAATTATTTTTCCAATATTTTTCATATGAGCGTACTTAATTATACCTTAGTTACTATTATTTTTGGCACTTTACACATATGAGTTTTTTATGGTATAAAATCATAATTTGGCTCACGAAACAAACCCTACAGGTCCCTACCCGCTAGAGCTTTTTCACGAAAGAACTGCACGATATGAAGCTAGAATGGCAGAACAAGAAGCCATTTGGCAAGCAGAAAGAATGGCAAGTCGTGGCATGAGTGGAGATGGTACTCCTTTAATTAGAGGAGAGTCCCTTGATGTACTTCCGGCTGTTGCCCCAAATATCCTTAGTACTAATCAGCCACTTATTATTTCGGAAGGTAATCAGGCTCCAGAATTTTTTATTGAGGCGGCGTCTTAAGTTTAGCGCAGCCAAGGTTCTGCGTAGCAGGTTCTTAGCGCAGCCAAACTCTGTTTAGCGCAGCCAAGGTTCTGCGTAGCAGGTTCTTAGCGAAGCCAAGCTTGCTTAGCGCAGCCAAGCCTGCTTATTCTTTTCCAACAATGACAACGCCATCAGCATCCCCTGTGTAGTCTGAAGTTGCACTACCAATGGTGTAGTCGTCTCCCAAGTCGTCTTTAAGCGTTTGAAGATAGGCCTTTTTAGTACTCTTAAGTTGAATTTCTGTCTTTTCATATTCGAAGTTATCAGCATTCCCCGAAGATGCAACTTCATACCCAAGCTTTTTTAGTATATCTGACATTTTTGTTGCAGCGCCCGCAACGCCACTTCCATTTAATACTTCAAGGCTCAGATTGGATTTTTCTAGGTCAGATCCTGAAGTTTTGGTGGGTGTGGGTGTTCCCTTTGAAGGAGTGGGAGAAGTCTTGCCGGTTGGAGTTGGTGAAACTTCGGGAGTAGGCGTTGCTTCAGCAATTGTTGGAGTTGGGGTTTCTTGAATTGTTGTTGGGGTAGGAGTTAGTGCTTCTTCTAATTCTCCTTTTCCGCCAGTAGCAATAACTGCATATGCTACAAGTGCTACAAGCACAATAACCCCTAATATAATAAGTATTACTCTTTTTTTGTTGCCGGAACCTTTAGAAGACTCATAAACGTAAGAGCGTCTTGAGGGATTTAAAAAGGATTCGTTTTGAGGTGTGTCTTCTGCCATGAAATTTAGTGTTATGATATCACGATTTATCTAATGTGCAAATGAATATACTCTTTTGTATCTCTTTTACTTTTCTTGTTCAAAATTCACAAACAAACAATATAGTTAATTAATGTATCAACACCCAGTTATCCTTAAAAAAGGAAAGGCCTCGTTTCTTGGAGAATTTAGAAATGCAAGAAAGGGCATTTCTCGATTTTTTGCAGACCAAAAATTAAGCGATACAATTCCACCAAAAATACAAAAAGAAGGACTTGAGGAAGCTCAGACTACCTTAACTCGCGATTTTAATTTACATGGAGAAAAATTTGATGATGTTGTTAAAAGAGCTCAAACTATACTTTTTAGAGCAAAGACGGTATTCCCATTTGAATTTTTCCCAAGCGATTTAATAATTGATGTCACAAAAGTAACAGTTGTTACACGAAATTTTTTCCTATCCGGTAAAACGCAAAGCATCAATGTAAAAGACATAATGGACGTAGTAGTTGAAAAGGGGCCCTTCTTCTCAGCTATGAGATTTTTAGACTTAGGGTATCAGCAAAGAAATCAGATAAAAATTAATTACTTAACGAATAAAGATGCAAGGCAGGCGCGCGAAATAATAGAAGGACTGCTTGCTGCTAATAAAGCAGGCGTTGATATGACAAAGATTCCTCGACGCGAATTGATAGCGCGCATACCTGAACTTCGTCGCTCCCAAATAACTCCCCTGCCTTAGAAAGAATACGTTCTATGATACAATAGCCTCAACATGAAGTGGATTTTGTTAATTTTGGTAGCTATTGTTGGGGGCATCGTTGTGTGGAATTACGCAAAGCCAGGGACGGTAAAACAGACGATTAAAACAATAGAAAATAAAGTAAATCCAAAGCCAATTTCGCAGAGCCAGCAAAAACAATATATTTTTGTGCCGTATTGGTCTTTTACTAAATCAATAGTTACGGATAGTGATTTTGCTCTTATATATTTTGGGTTAGGCGTTAATGATTTAGGTGTTAATAAAGAGGAAGACGGGTATTTGAAGCTAAAAACATTTGCAAATCTTACACCAAATGCGACAGAGCGAATATTAGCAATAAGAATGACAGATAAATTTGTGAATGCTCAGGTTTTAAAGAACCTTGAAGTTCAGGAGAAAATTGCTTCTGAGGCAGTAAATCTTGCTACGGAAAATGGATTTGATGGGGTACTTTTGGATTATGAGACTTCGGCTTTTGGATTTGACACTACGACCAATAATATAAGCTCATTCTACAAAGTCGTTTCGCAAAAGGTAAAGAGTAGCAACCTCCTTTTTTATACGACCGTGTACGGTGATACATACTTTAGAGCTCGTCCTTATGACATTAAAAAAATAGGGGAATTGTCTGACAAAGTTCTTATTATGGCTTATGACTTTTCAAAATCGAGAGGTAATCCAGGACCAAACTTTCCCCTAAAGGAGACTGAAGAATATGGGTATAGTTTTGAGAGGATGATTTCAGATTTTCAGAAAGACGTTGATAATAGAAAACTGGTTGTGACACTCGGCTATTTTGGTTATGATTGGCAGGTAGGTGGCGATGGGACTGCCGTTGCTTCAGGAGTTCCTCTTAGTACTAATAAGATTATTCAAGATTTCGTGAATGATTGTGCATATGATTCATGTAACCTTGAGAGGGACCCATCAACGCAAGAACCTTCTATTAAGTATCTCGATGCTGATGGGAACAGGCACGCTGTGTGGTTTGAGGACACAAAGTCTGCAGACGTAAAAAAACAATTTCTCAAGTCAAAGGGCATTCTTGAAATAGCTGATTGGGCATATTCATATAATTAATAAATACAATGAAAAAATTATACTTAACATCATCTGTTCATAAAGTAGCCAGCCGAATAGCAAAAGACTTTGATCTTAAAAATGGCAAGAATAAGTTGGTTTTTGTAACTACCGCAACCGAGGATAAGGAGCATGATTCATCTTGGGTGACAAATGATCGTAACAGCTTAATAAAAGCAGGATTTGAGGTGGCAGACTACACAATTGCAGGTAAAAAGGCAGATGAGATTCGTGCTTTTATGAACGACTACGATTTTATATATATCGAGGGGGGCAACACATTCTATCTTCTCGAAAAATCTCAACAGAGTGGCTTCATGGAAATTATTAGAGATTTAATTTTGAAAGATGAAAAAATTTATATAGGAACAAGTGCTGGTTCTATTATTGCTGGTAAAGATACCTATCCGACCTTAAGACTAGATGATGCTTCATTGGCCCCAAATCTAAAGGGTTACGATGGGTATGGATTGGTGGACTTTACTATCTTGCCCCACTGGGGAAGTAAAAGCTTCAAGGAACTATATCTTAATCGAAGGCTCGAACATGCGTATGAGGGGAATAGTCAGTTAATTCTTCTGCGTGACAACCAATATATAGAGGTAAAAGATGATTGGTATCAAATAGTCGAAGTGTAACTATTCTAGGCGAGATAAGAAGGGGAGTGATAACTTGATTTCCTTTTTCTTGCGTATTAGCCGATCGCTATCAAAAAGGCTTGTTCCAAAATCTACTTTTTTAGATTCAATTGAGGGGTAAAGCTTTTTAGCTTTTGCTTCCATATCTGAATTTCCAAAAAATAGAGAAGCTTGTTTTTGCTTATTTTCGGAGAACTCATAAATTGTTGCGCCCGTTGCTCGAAAAGCAACATTTTTTTTGTATATTTTTTCAAATCCTTCTTTAAGTTCTTTTCTTATAACCATAGGATATGAGGTTGCTTCGGGGAGTTTTATTTCTATACCGTGGTGATGAAAAGACTGGTCCTTCAGGTAAATAAAAACTCTTTTAACAGCGTAATTATAATTTCTCGCTTTGAAAAAAGAATCTTCAACGTGTCCTAGCATTCGTGCCCAAAGAATATCGTGGTCATTAGTTGCAGGGGTGACTGTTTGGGAGCGGGTTATAGACTTATATTCACGTTTTGCATCAGGATTAACAGCGTATACCATTTCTCCATTAAGCTCGCGCCAAATCTCATGGAAGGGTTTTGAGAAATACTGCTTTATAAAAGCTTCTGACTTATGAGCAAAGTCAAAAGCTGTTGTTACGCCGAGCTTGTTAAGAAGCGCTGTTGATTGGTGACCAATTCCCCAGACCTTGCTTATCTCTGTATCTCTGAGGAGGTTGTCTATATTTCTTCCTTCACAGACAGTTAATCCTGACGGCTTATTTTTATTAACGGCAAGTTTTGCCAAAGATTTGGTTACGGAGATCCCCAAAGAGACTGTAATACCAAGAGACTTTTCAATTTCTTGTTTTATTGTAGCAGCGATCTGTTCATAGCTCATGTGTAAGGGGCGGCGCATGCCTTTGAGGTCTGCAAAGCCTTCATCGACAGAGTAGACTTCAACGCACGGAGAGTATTTTCGCATAACAGTGAACATTTTTTCGGAGAATAGATGGTAGATGCGGTAGTCAGAAGTAGTAATTACGACAGTTGGAAATTGTTTTTTTATTTCCCAACACCGCATACCTCGAGTTACTCCTAAAGCTCTCGCTTCGTAGCTGACAGCAGTTGCAATTCCTCTTTCCCAACCAGTAACTACAGGCTTACCTTTTAATTCTGGGTGTACGGCTTGGGTAACTGAGGCAAAAAAAGCATCACCGTCTAGACAGAGGACTGCTTCAGGCCATGAGGTGATCATAATACATTTTGAAGAACCTTCTTATAAGACTTAGACTTTTTTTAACCATACTTTAGTACTTTCTAACAACGCTTTTGACAATTCCGAAAATTTCTAAGCTTAAATGAGGATAAAAGTC
The DNA here is from genome assembly GCA_964531275.1 of uncultured Gammaproteobacteria bacterium. Classification (GTDB taxonomy): domain Bacteria; phylum Patescibacteriota; class Microgenomatia; order Levybacterales; family GWA1-39-11; genus JAUSNA01. Next base: position 19,627 of record CAZHDZ010000004.1, on the reverse strand, counting down.
AGGGTATTTGGGATTTGCAGATCGGAGAACCACTTTGCCTTCGATTTTCTCGATAATTTTTAAAGTCCACTCTCCATCAATAAGAGCAAGTACAATTTCCCCTCTATTGGCCGATTTTGCTTTTTCCAGAATTACGATATCCTCTTTATATATACCTATTCCTTCAAGAGAGTCTCCTGCCACTCTCAGCATAAAAGAAGATCCAGGCTTATCTACAAGATATTCGTCTAAAGACATGAAATTGAGGTCTTCTTCAGCCCCCGTTGGGAATCCTGCTTTTACAGACCCCAACAGGGGGATTTGGAAGAAAGAATTGCTGGGCGCTAACTTCCCGGCAATTTTGTCTAAATAACCCTGCTCAATAAGTTTTTTAATAATTTTATGGATTGCATTTTTTGAAGCCAATCCAAATAGGGCTAGCATTTCAGAGTAAGAGGGGAGTCTCTTATTTTTCTTGTAGAAGCTTTGTAAATCAGTGATGTATGTTTCTTTCATATGTTTTTTTACTTTTCTGCCGAGAAAAGTACCAAAAGCTCTCACCAGGGTTTTGTTTTATATTCACCAAAAACTGGTGAAAGTAACTGTGGTAAGAGTTTTTAATGAGCAAGAGTTAATATAAACCTAGCCTAACCTTATATATTAGTGTTGCTAGTTTTGAGATTAAAGCTTACAAAAGTAATCTTAGTGAACAATCGTTCACCAGTCAATATGATCAACTATATCAGTTTTATAATCGGTTAAAATATTCCCATACCACTTTTGAGATATTGGCTTCTACTTCAGCAGCTTTAAGTGGTGCATTAGTATTCGACATCAGTACAACTATATAATCTCCCTTTTCCGAAAATACAATTCCAGCATCGTGTTTTACTCCTCCCAATTCTCCCGTCTTGTGGGCAATAGGTGCTCCTGCGGGTAAATACTTAGGTATCCTGTCGTTAAGTTTTTGTCTTTTCAGTATTTCTATCATCTGATTTGAGAAGTCTTTTGTAATAAGTTCTCTTTTATAGAGCATTTCGTAGTAATCGGCTATATCATTTGCAGTTGTTGTGGGTGGCGATCCAGTTTTTGAGTCAGTAAGGTGATAATTGAGAAGGAATTGCTTTACAGAAGAATTTTTTACCGTATAAGTAAGGAGAATGGCTGAGTAATTGTGAGAAATAGTTATCATTTGCTCAATAGCACCCTCAACAGTATTTGAAATAGTTCCTTCTGATAGCTCTGCATCCTCTCCAAGGTCAAATGCTTTATTAAGCATCGCGATATCTGCAGAAATGGGTTTGTCTAGAGTTAGCTTGTTATCTTTTACTTGCTGAAATACTGTTGCCATGGTCCAAAGCTTATAGAGGCTGGCAGAAGAGTAGACTTCTCTTTCTTTATAGTTATAGTGGGTTCCTGTCTTGAGATTTCTTATTACTACAGAGTAGGTTCCTTGTTCATTCTCAATCAATGGAAGAATAATTTCTTCAAGCTCTTTCGATTCACTAAAGGTATCTACTGCTTCTATACTTTTTTGAATAGGAGAGGCTATGGGCTTTAGTACTTTAGCCTCCAAAGTATCACTTTCTATATATTGAAGCCTAATATATGCTGAGGTAATTAAAATTCCGGTTACTATAAAAAAGAAGGCTCCTCTTTCCCATAGTGCCATCGGGTGCGTAAGTATAAGTTGATAGAGGAATACTATGATGAAGGCTGCAAGACCAAATCCAATAAGAGTAATAAAAAACATTGCCCAATTATACGATCTTAAAGTAAGCTCCGAAATACTAAAGTAGACATCTTTGAAGATGTCATATCAAGGTAAGTGTGCATGATCATTCCATGTTAAGAGTTTCCACTCATTTTTTTCATAGTGACAAACTGTTATGCCAGTGTTAGTAGTTTTTAGTACGTTTTGAATATGTCGGTATTCTGGAAATGTTAGACTTTCCCCTATAAGGAGAATTCCTAAGATAAAACGTAAGAATTCGCCGTGCGTTACTACCAGGACATGACTTTCATTTCTATCTGCGATCATGTGGAGGGCTCCTATTGCACGAGATTTAACTTCTGAAAAATTTTCTTCGTCCGAATAATGCCACAAAGGATCTTCTGCTCGGTCTTCTATATGAGATAGAACGTCTATAACGAAATGGTCTGTTTTATTTTTGCCAATAAAAGTAGAGGGACGTTTGGCTTCGCGTAATTCTTGGAGTTGAATATGCTCTTTTTGAAGTTCTTCATTTATTATTTCAGCAGTTTGAACGGCGCGTCTCAAGTTGCTTGAGAGGATAATGTCAATTTGTATATCCGTAAGCCTTTTTGCTACAAATTGTGCCTGCTGTCTGCCTTTTGCAGATAAACTCGAGTCCAAAGGCTGATATTGATCGTTTGCATTGAATTCTGTCTGTCCATGTCTTACGAAGTAAACTTTCATCTCAACAGTATATCAAACATAATTTACCCCAAAATTGGGTATTGACGCACGAAAAAACATATTGTATTATTCTTTCACACCTAAAAAACAGGTGTTTATTTTTGGCAAAACTATATGGCAACAGCAAAATTTGACAGAACAAAACCACACGTAAATATTGGTACCATTGGTCACGTTGATCACGGTAAAACCACTACAACTGCAGCAATCACTCATGTGCTTGCAAAAAAGGGGCTAGCAGAAGCTAGAAATTACGCAGATATCGACAATGCTCCTGAAGAAAGAGAAAGAGGAGTTACAATTAATATCTCTCATCAAGAGTATGAAACAGCTACTCGTCATTACGCTCACATTGACGCTCCAGGACATGCTGATTACATCAAGAACATGATCACGGGTGCAGCTCAAATGGACGGTGCAATCCTTGTTGTATCTGCTCCTGACGGACCTATGCCTCAAACAAGAGAACATATTCTTCTTGCTCGCCAAGTTGGAGTGCCTTCAATCGTTGTATTTATGAATAAAGTTGATATGGTACAAGATCCAGAACTTTTGGAGCTTGTTGAGATGGAAGTAAGAGAACTTTTGACTAAATATCAATATCCTGGAGATACTACTCCTATCATTAAAGGTTCAGCTCTTAAAGCTATTGAAGGTGATCCAGAAGCAGAACAGGCAATTCTTGATCTTATGGACAAGGTTGATGAATTTATTCCAACTCCAGAAAGACCAATCGATAAGCCTTTCCTTATGCCTGTTGAGGACGTTTTCTCAATCAAAGGGCGCGGAACAGTTGTAACAGGAAGAATTGAAAGAGGAGTGGTAAAGCTTAATGAAGAGCTAGAAATTGTTGGAGTCAAGCCTACATCAAAAACAATTGTAACCGGAATTGAAATGTTCCGAAAACAACTTGACGAGGGACAAGCAGGAGATAATGCTGGACTTCTTCTTAGAGGAGTTGAAAAGAAAGATGTTGAAAGAGGACAGGTTCTTGCAAAGCCAGGATCTATCACTCCTCACACAGAATTTGAAGCTGAAGTCTACATTCTTACCAAAGAAGAAGGCGGAAGACACACACCTTTCTTCTCAGGATATAGACCTCAATTCTACATTAGAACAACTGACGTTACTGGAGAAATCAAGCTTCAAGAAGGTGTAGAAATGGTTATGCCTGGAGATAATGCAAAAATGAATGTTTCACTTATCGTTCCTGTAGCTATGGAAGATGGAATGAGATTTGCTATCCGAGAGGGCGGCAAGACAGTTGGAGCAGGAGTTGTTACCAAGATCACTAAATAATTAGAGATCAATCGCACATTAGAAAATTAGGATGAGAACGTTGGTAATTGAACCTGCTACCTTGTGAGCAGGTTTTTTTGTGTTAAAATGCACTAGATTTAAAATATATGGCATCAAAAGGACGCATCCGCGTAAAATTGAAAAGTTATGATCCTAGAATCATCGACTCAACTTGTCAACAAATCATTGACACTGCATTAAGAACTGGTGCAAAGGTCGTTGGTCCTATTCCATTACCTTCAAATAGGACTATTTTTGCTGTTAATAAAGCTGCTTTCATTGATAAAGATGCGCGAGAACATTTTCAGCTAAAGACTCATAAAAGACTTATTGATATCATTAATCCTACAGAAAGCACAATAGAAAATCTCATTCACCTCGATCTTCCATCAGGTGTAAATGTTGAGATTAAAATGTAAAGATACTTTTCATTTTGACTGACTCAAAATGAAGCCTCTTCATTCCTTTTTTTCATAAATTCAGAAAGCAAACTCTTTGCACTTATCTTTCATATTTCCTAAATCCGGGCAGTTCTCTGTCGTATTTTTATGGAGAGGCTCTAGTGGAGTGTTCTTTTAGTCCTTCTATGCGGAGTATAGTTATTTTGCTCATGGTTAGATGATAAAAAACTCTTTTATAGTGTTATTTTTCAATAATATTCCTTTTTTCTTTTCTTTTGGTTAAGAGAGTGTAAGAATGTGATTTAAGAATAGGAATTGGACTCTTACACTTGGATCTAATCACTGGAATTCGATTTAAGTATCAGGCTAGAACTCTTGCATTTGAATTCAAATACGTATATAATTGACAGTACGCAAAATGACGACTTTAAGGAGGGTTAGTTTGACTACATAGCGCGATGTAAATTAGGTATTCCTAATTGTAAAAGCGACTGTAGGAGTCGCTTTTTTTGTGCCTGTCTCGCCGTAGTTGGCGAGCTCAAGGCGGGCGTTTTTGAATCTAAATATGTTCACAACAATAATCGGTAAAAAACTAGGACAGACACAAGGATTTTTGGAGGACGGAAGAAGAATTCCTATGACAAGAATTGATGTGTCTTCAAATGTTGTAGTCCAGATCAAGAATACAGCTAAAGATGGCTATGATGCTGTTCAGCTAGGTTTTGGTGCAGATAATAAAGCAGACAAGCCAACCAAAGGTCATGTAGCAAAAGCGGGGCTCAAAACAATGCCTCGTTTTTTTAAGGAATCAAAAGTTGAAAAAATAGACTCTGTGGAATTAGGTTCTTCCGTTGTTGTTGAAGAAGTATTAGCAGCTGGAGATATTGTTGATGTTTCTGGTACATCAAAGGGTAAAGGTTATGCTGGCGTAGTCAAAAGGCATCACTTTAAAGGAGGACCAAAAACACACGGTCAGTCAGATAGACATCGTGCTCCCGGTTCTATTGGACAGTCAACAACTCCCGGAAGAGTATACAAGGGTAAAAGAATGGCCGGTAGAATGGGTGCAGAAGATGTAACTGTTAAAAATCTTGAGGTTATCGACTTTAAGGATGGAGTGCTTGTTGTTAAAGGACTTGTTCCTGGGCATATAAGTTCAATAGTTACAATTACGAGGCGGGGTGTAAATAAAAAGCATATAGGTCTTTTCAAGACTGAGGTAGCAGAAGAAGCTGTTGTTGAGGAGGCAAAAATTGAAGAAATTGGACCATCTATAGAAGAGCAAGAAGAAATGAAAGCAGAAGTTGTTGCGGAAGCAAAAGCTGAGGAAATTGCAGAGAAAGAAGCTTCCCAGACCGCAAACCAATCAGAAGAAGTAAAAGAGGAAGTTGTAGAAACAAAAGAAGAACCAGTAGTTGCAGAATCTACAGTTGAAGCAGTCGAGGAAAAAGAAGAAGTAAAGGAGGAAGTTAAATAATCTATGGAAAAAGCAGTGAAAAAAGTAACAAAAAAAGTAGTTGAGAAGAAGGTAGAGGCTAAAGTAATTGCAAAGCCCGTTGCTTCAAAAAAGATAGCAGCTGTTAAGACAATGAAAAATAGAAGTGGTCTACATATAAAAAATCCACGAAGGATTGATTCAAAAGAAGCTAAAGCATCAGTCAAAGTTGCAATCGTAGGAGTAGATGGAGCAGCAAAAGGCAATATGACTTTACCATCAGAAATATTTGGAGTAATTCCAAATAAAGCGCTTATTTCACAAGCAGTAAGAGTTTATCTTGCAAATCAAAGGCAAGGTAATGCATCCACCCAAACAAGAGGAGAAGTAATTGGGTCAACGAGAAAAATTTATAGACAAAAAGGTACAGGAAGAGCAAGACATGGAGCAATCAAAGCTCCTATTTTTGTTGGAGGAGGCGTAGCTCACGGCCCACATCCTCATGATTTTGGACTAGATTTTCCGAAGAAAATGAGAAAAGCTGCACTTATCAGCGCGTTGTCACAAAAAGCCCAGGAAGGGGCAATAAGGGTTGTTGAGGGAGATTTCTCAGGAAAGACAAAAGAATTTGCAAAGCTTTTTAAAGCAATGGAGCTAACTGCAAAAGGAAAAATAAAAAGAGTGCTTTTGGTGACCGATGGTAATGAAAATGCAACTCGCGGAGCACATAATATTGGCGGTCTTGAGATCGAAACAGCATCGACTGTTTCTACCTATATAGTTATGGTAAGCAAAAATATTATTTTCTTAAAAAATTCTGTCGAAGAATTAGAGAAAAGATTAGTAAAAAATTAATATGCAATCACAACACGTTATTATAAAACCTATCATATCTGAAAAGTCATTGAAGGATGCAGTTATGGGTAAATATACCTTTTTAGTAAATGAAAAGGCTAACAAAACACAAATTAAAGCGGCTATTGAAGAGGTTTTTGAAGTAAAAATAGTAAAGATAATGACAAATATTACAAAAGGTTCAACAACAAAAAATACAAGAGTTGGACGAAAAGTAAAGGTGTTCGCTGATAAAAAAGCACGGGTTGTGCTTGTAAAAGGTCAGTCGATCGCTATTTTTGATGAACACTTAGGAATCAACCAGGATGGTAAGAAAGAAGATAAATCAAAAGAAGAGAAGAAAGCAAAAAAGACCGTAAAGAAAGAGGAGGCTAAGAAATAGTATGCAATTAAAAGTAATTCTAAAGAAAAATTCAGGACGCAATAACTCAGGAAGTGTTGTTGTGAGACATCAAGGTGGAAGACAAAAAAGATTCTACAGAGTTATTGACTTTAAGAGAAACAAAATGGACATGGTAGGTGTCGTAGTGGGAATTGAGTATGATCCAAATCGCTCAGTTGATCTTTTGCTCATTCAATACTCTGATGGGGAAAAAAGATACATTTTGAGGCCAACCAATGTAAGTCTTGGTGACAAAGTTGTGTCAGGTGAGACAGTTGATATAAGAAATGGGAACGCAATGTTAATCAAAAATATTCCAGTTGGAACTCCCGTTCACAATATTGAGCTTACAAAAGGACGCGGCGGACAAATTGCACGTTCTGCAGGAAATCAAGCAATGATTGTTGCTAAAGAAGAAAAATACGTTCAAGTCAAAATGCCCTCAGGCGAGATCAGAAGGATTTTGAACGATAATTATGCTACAATTGGCCAGCTTTCAAACATAGAGTGGAAAGATAGGGTATTTAGAAAAGCCGGAACCAAAAGGCACATGGGTATTAGACCAACCGTTAGAGGGGTTGCACAAGATCCAAAGTCTCATCCACACGGAGGAGGAGAAGGTAGAAGCGGCATTGGATTGAAGTATCCAAAAACCTATACTGGTCGACGTGCTGTTGGAAAAACAAGAGATAAGAAAAAATATAGCAATAAATTTATTGTTAAGAGAAGAAAAGTATAGTTTTTTAAATTATGAGTAGATCACTAAAAAAAGGACCATTAATAAACGAACGATTACTTAAAAAAGTAATGGTACAGAAAGAAGGTAGCAATCGAGATACCATCAAAACTTGGGCTCGCGATTGTCAGATACCACCTGAATTTGTAGGTCATGTTTTTGGTGTTCATAACGGTAAAAATTTCGTAACCGTTAAAATTGTTGAGGGAATGGTTGGACATAGACTTGGAGAATTTTCACTAACACGTCACTTTAAAGGTCATGGAAGAATCGTCGCAAGAGACATAAGTAAGACTTAATATATATGGAATACTTTGCAACCGCTAAAAATATTAAAGTTTCGCCTAGAAAGGTGAGGCTTGTTGCTGACAGCATTAGAAAGCTTTCTATTGGTCAAGCAACAACAGCTCTTTTGGTTAGTAGAAAAAGAGGAGCTGTTTCTTTGAAGAAAACTTTAGATAGTGCCGTGGCAAATGCAGTCAATAACAAATCTGCAAAGAAGGATGAGCTTAAGATTAAAACAATTAATGTTACAGAAGGAATAGCATATAAAAGATTTCATTATGCCGGACGAGGAAGAACCCGCCCATATGTAAAAAAGACCAGTCATATTAACGTTGTGCTAGAAGATAATGTAAAAATTGAAATACCAGAAGTAATCACGCCAGCAATGGTGACCGATTCCAAACCGGCAACAGTAAAAGAAGTAAAGAAAGGAGCTAAAAAATAAGTAGAACTTGGCTACGCTAAGTGAAGCTTGTTTTAAATAAAACAACATGGGACAAAAAGTTAATCCAATAGCCCTACGTCTTGGTATACACCACGATTTTAAGAGTATTGGATATTATCCAAAGAATATGTACGCAAAGACTGTTCTTAAGGATATTATGATCCGCGAGGCTCTTATGAAGAGGTTGAAGCCAGCTGGTGTTGGAGATGTTATTACTGAAAGATCAGCAAGTTCAATTAAGATCATTATTTATGTTATGAGACCTGGAATTGTCATAGGACGTGGGGGAAGTGGACTTGAAGAGCTTAAGAAGGAAATCGTCAAACTTTTGGTAGAGCCTGGTGCAACTGGTAAGTCGTCTCAAAAGATTGAGTTAAGGGTCGAGCCGATCAAGGAGCCTAACCTTTCCGCATACTTGGTTGCAACAAATATTGCAGATCAGTTAGCACGAAGAATGCCATTTAAAAGAGTCGTAAAGCAGTCATTAGATCGCATGATGCAATCTGGTGCAAAAGGAGCAAGAATAATTCTTTCAGGAAGAATCAATGGAGCAGAAATTGGAAGACGTGAAAGATCTCAAGTTGGAAAAGTTTCACTTTCAACTATTCGTGAGAATATTGATTTTGCAAGCGTACCATCACTTACAAAGAGCGGATACATTGGAGTAAAAGTTTGGATCAATAAGAAGTAACTTGTTACTTCTTCGTCACAAGTGACGTAAAAAGTAGTTTTATAAAAATATGTTACAACCTAGAAAAACAAAATATAGAAAATTATTTAAACCAAGGAACCTTCCGGGGCCAGCAAAGAAGGGTACTAGGGTTAGCTTTGGAGAATTTGGATTACAAGCTGATGAATCAGGGCACATCTCAAGTCGCCAAATTGAGGCAGCAAGACGTGCAATTGTTCACTCTATCAAAAGAGGCGGAAGGGTTTGGATAAGAATTTTTCCTGCGATGCCTATTACAAAAAAACCGCCGGAGACAAGAATGGGTGGAGGAAAAGGTGATGTTGATCATTGGGTTGCAGTTGTAGGTGCTGGACAAATGCTTTTTGAAATGGGTGGAATCGAAGAATCATTAGCAAAAGAAGCATTAAGGCTTGCATCAATGAAATTGGCAGTTAAATCGACTTTTGTTAAAAAGCACGTAGCTTAAAACTAATACATTAATTATGAAAAAAGAACAAAAAAAGGAAATGAGAGCAAAGACAGCAGACGAGCTTATAAAAGAGCTTCGTGATCTTCGAGCGGAGGTATCAAAGCTTTCGATTGACATGAAGACCGGAAAAGTTGAGGATACAAATAAGCTTTATAGAAAAAAGAAAGATATAGCAAGAGTTTTGACATATCTTTCACAAAAGCCAAAAAATGTAGAAGTAGTGGAGGCTAAATAATACCTATGGAAAAAACAGTAAAGAAAGCAATAACAAAAAAGGAAGTAGAAAAGAAGGTGGTTGTAGCACCAGCAGTAAAAACTGTTGAAAAAAAGACAGTAAAAAAGACTATGGAAGTAAAATCATCTAAACAAACATTAAGCGGAACTGTTGTATCAACAAAGATGCAAAAAACTGTAGTTGTTGCAATTCATAGAAAAGTTGCACATAAGCTTTATGGAAAACTTATTAATGTAACGAAGAGAATTAAGGCTGATACAAATGGTATGGAGCTTAAAGATGGAGACGTTGTAGTAATACAACAGGCAAAACCAATGAGTAAGAATAAAAACTTTATAGTTATAAAGAAGGGAGCGGCTAAATAATGGTACAACATAGAACAATGTTGGTAGTTGCTGACAATAGCGGCGCAAAACAGCTTCAAGTAATCCATATTTATGGTGGATCCAAAAGAAGTTTTGGCTATCTTGGGGAGATATTAGGATGCGTTGTTAAAAAAGCTCTTCCTCATGGTCAATTTAAAAAAGGAGACAAAGTAAAGGTTGTTCTCGTAAGGGCATGTAAAGAGCAAAGAAGACTAGACGGAACATATATAAGATTTTCTGAGAATGCAGGAGTTGTTATTGATGAAAAAACAAAAGATCCATTAGGGACCCGCATATTTGGACCGGTAGCCCGGGAAGTAAAAGATGCTGGATTTGCAAAGATTGCATCATTAGCAAAGAACGTAGTTTAAACAAAAAATATGAATACACTAAAAATTAAAAAAGGCGATATAGTACAGGTTATGATGGGTAAGGATAAAGGAAAGAGTGGAGAGGTTGTAAAAGTACTTCCTTTAAAGCGAATGGTTGTTGTTGAGAACATTAATCAATTCAAAAGACACGTAAAGTCTAGAATGAAGGGGCAACAGTCTGAAATAGTAACAATTACAAAGCCACTTCACGCAAGCATAGTTGCTTTAATTGACCCAAAAAAGAAAAAGCCAACTAGAGTAGGTTACAAGGTCGTTAAAGGACAAAAAGAAAGAATTAGTCGAATGAGTAAGGAGAAAATATAAGCAAAGCTTGCTTTTGCAAGCAAAAGTAATTATGAAAGTACAAGCATCAGTAAAAAAACGTTGTTTAAATTGTAAAATCGTTAAAAGAAAAGGACGAATTCTTGTGATTTGTGAAAATCCAAGGCATAAACAGCGTCAGGGATAAGGGTATAGATGAAGAAGGGTTTAGGGTTTAGTTAACATTAACTATACGCTAAACGCTAATAACTAAACGCTATAAAAAAATATGGAATTTAAAAAGAATATTGACGAAAAAATAACAAAAGAGCTTAAAGAAAAGCTTAAGGTAAAGTCTATAATGGCGGTACCTAAAGTGGTTAAAATCAATGTTAATATGAGTTCAAGAGAATTCTTGAAAGATAGAAAAAACATTGATAAAGCAATTGAAGACTTAGTTCTTATAACTGGTCAAAAGCCAAAAATATCAAAGGCAAGAACTTCAATCGCAACATTTAAGTTAAGAGAAGGAGACAAAATCGGTCTTTCAACAACTTTGAGAGGCAAGAGAATGTACGACTTTTTAGAAAAATTAATAAAAATCGTATTTCCTCGTGTTAAGGATTTTAGTGGTGTCGACTTGAAAGCTTTCGATGGAAGAGGTAATATATCGGTTGGCTTTGACGAACAGCTCGTTTTTCCAGAAATTGATTCCGGAAAAGTTGATGTTCTAAGATCTTTGCAGGTAACTATCGTAACAAATGCAAGAAATGACGAGAAGGCAAAAGCATTGCTTGAAGCAATGGGGATGCCATTTGTAAAAGAGGTAGCTAAAAATTAACTATGGCAAAAAAATCGACAATCGTAAAGCTAGGTAAAAAACAAAAGTTTAAAACACGAGAGGTACATTTGTGTGCGCTTTGCGGAAGAACAAGAGCTTTTATGAGAGTCTTTGGTATTTGCAGAATTTGTTTTAGGGAAAGAGCTCTTAAGGGCGAATTTCCTGGAGTAAAGAAAGCAAGTTGGTAAATAATAAAAAAATATGACATATCCTGTTGCAAGTTTTCTAATACAAATAAAAAATGCCTATATGGCAAATAAAAATGAAATGAGTTTTCCTCATTCAAAGATGATCTTATCTATTGGCCAAGTGCTAAAAGATGAGGGTTACATTAAAGACATTAAAGAGGTAAAGACTGAGGGCGCGCAGAACGTTGTTACCGCTACTCTTCTTTATAGAAAGAATGTAGCAGCGCTAAAAGATGTGAAAATCATCTCAAAGCCATCTGTGCATACCTATGTCGATAAGACTAAAGCTCTAAGATCTGCAACAAAATACGATCTAGCTATTCTTTCAACAACAAAGGGGATAATGTCACACAGAAAAGCATCAAAAATGGGAATAGGTGGAGAACTACTAGCTAGAGTAAGCTAAAAATAATATATGTCAAACATAGGAAAACAACCAATAACAATTGAAGCAGGAGTTGCTATCATAAAGGATGGCAAAAGCGTTACAGTAACTGGAACAAAAGGCATGCTTGCCTGGAGTATTCCTACAGGAATCGATATTGAAATCGGAGAAGCGACTATCATCGTCAAGAAAGAGCATGAAGCTCATCATCTAGAAAAGTTCTATGGACTTACTAGATCTCTTATTTCGAATATGGTGATTGGAGTTTCGAAAGGTTTTGATAAGAAATTAGAGCTTTCTGGAGTCGGATATAGAGCAAAGGTTGATGGACGGGATTTAGTTCTGAATCTGGGATTTTCTCATCCTGTAAAAATTAGTGCTCCTGAGAATATAAGTTTTAGTGTAGAGGACAACGTAATAACAGTTTCGGGAATCGATAAGCAAATTGTTGGAGATATAGCAAGCAAAATAAGAAAAGTAAGACCGCCGGATCCATACAAAGCTAAAGGAATTAAGTATCAAGGTGAAAAGATAAGACGAAAGGCTGGAAAGGCAGCAAAAGCAGCATAAGCACAGCCTGTGCTAGCGCACTAAGCAAAGTGTATTAATTAAAAAATATGAAAAGTCAAGATAAAAAAACAAGAAGAATAAAAAGAATACGAAAAAAGATTGCTTTCGTGTCAGATAGACCAAGGCTTACCGTATTTAGATCAAACGTAAATATTTACGCACAGATCATTGATGACAGTAAGGCAATAACAGTTGTTTCGGCTTCATCTAAAGAGATAAAAGCAAAAACAAAGACAGAACAAGCAGCAGAAGTTGGAAAGCTAATTGCTCAAAAAGGACTAGCTGCAAAAGTAAGCGAAGTAGTTTTTGATAAGGGATCTTTCAGATATCATGGACGTGTAAAGGCTTTGGCTGATGGAGCACGAGAAGGAGGTCTGAAGTTTTAGAAGGTGAAATATACCGATTAGAATAAAACAAAGTATTTTAAAAATTATGGAAAATCAATACGAAGAAAAAATAGTACAGATTAATAGGGTTTCTAAAAAAACTAAAGGTGGAAATAAAATGAGATTTTCAGCTTTGGCTGTAGTTGGAGACAGAAAAGGAAAAGTTGGTGTAGGTCTTGGAAAATCAGCCGATGTTTCATCTGCAATCCAAAAAGCTATTGCTTACGCAAAAAAACATTTTATTGATGTGCCTATAGAGAATGGAACAATTCCACGCTCTATTAGAGTTAAAGAGGGTGCAGCTGAGGTTCTTCTAAAGCCAGCCCCACAAGGATCTGGTATTATCGCTGGTGGAGCTGTAAGAAGCGTTGTTGAAGCAGCTGGCATCCATAACATTTCATCAAAAATTCTAGGAACAGGGAATAAGGGAAGTAATGTCCATGCAACATTCGCAGCCCTACGAGAACTTGGAGGAAAAAAATAACATATGGAATTACAAAAAATAACAACAAAAAAATTAAGACGTCTTGGGCAAGGTCATGGATCTGGTCGTGGTAAGACTGGAGGACGAGGGCAAAAGGGCCAAAATGCACGTAGTAGAAGAGCACTTTCTTTTGAAGGAGGAGCACTTCCACTTATAAAAAGACTTCCTTTCATGAGAGGTAAAGGACGAAATCCTTCTCTTAACAAGAAGCCGATAGTGGTTAATTTCAATACGTTAAATCTTCTTCCAGCAAAAGCTGTGGTTGATATTGAGACCCTTATAAAACATAATATAGTGACGTCTGCCGATGCAAAAAAACTAGGGGTAAAGATCTTGGGAAATGGCGAACTTAAGAATCCATTAACTATAAAACTTCCTATTTCAAATCTCGCGCGTAAGAAAGTTGAAGCAGCAGGTGGCACGGTAGAATAGACGAATTTATGAGCAAGTTTTTTGCAGTCCTTAAAAAAATCTTCAAAGATAAAGATTTAAGGAAAAAGTCCCTCATTGTATTAGGCCTCTTTTTAGTATTTAGATTTCTCGCACACGTACCAGTTTCCGGTGTAAATATTAATCAACTCAAGGCACTTTTTGATCAAAATCAATTTCTTGGTCTTATAAATCTTTTAGGTGGTGGAACTCTCGCTAATTTCTCAGTACTTGCTGTTGGGATAGGTCCATATATCTATGCTTCAATTGTGATGCAGTTGGGAGCCCAAATTTATCCAAAGCTAGAAGAGCTTCAAAAGGAAGGCGAATACGGAAAGCAAAAAATCAATCAATACACTCGATATATAACGCTACCTCTGGGAATTCTTCAGTCTATAGGTATGTATGCTCTTTTAAGAAGCCAAGGTCTTATTTCAGAGTTGAATCCATTTTTTCTTATAACTTTTATAGCAACGCTCGTTGCAGGCACAATGCTTCTACTGTGGATTGGAGAACTTATCTCTGAGCAAAATATAGGTAATGGTATATCTTTGATTATATTCGCTGGAATTGTGGGGACTCTTCCGACAGGAATAGTGCAGGTTCTGCTTTCGGCAACTCCAGAGCAGTATCTAAATTACGCATTAATCGGAGGAGCTGGAGTGCTCCTTGTAGGCGCGATCGTATTTGTTACTGAAGCCGTTAGGAAAGTTCCGGTTATTTATGCACGTAGAATTAGAGGTGGAAAGAGTGAAAGTGCACAGCAAACTTTTTTACCATTAAGGCTTAATTCAGCAGGGGTTGTTCCTATTATATTTGCTATCTCATTAGTCCTGCTTCCATCACTACTTGCTAATTATTTTCTCGCTTCGAAGACGCCTGCATTGGTAGGAATTGGTCAGTTTTTAGCTGTGAATTTTGCAACTACCAGTATTGCTTATAACGTGGTTTATTTCTTGATGGTTTTTGGATTCACTTATTTTTATACTGCGATTGTTATAAACCCTCAAAAAGTAGCAGAAGATATACAAGAAGGTGGAGGATTTATCCCTGGAATTAGGCCAGGTAAGCCAACAGCGGGCTATCTTAACTATATCGTGACTCGCATAACTCTTGCTGGGGGTTTGTTCTTGGGACTCGTAGCTGTGCTGCCTAATGTCTTGCAGTCTCTTACCGGCATCCAAGCTCTTTTGGTTGGAGGAACAAGTGTTCTTATTGTGGTGTCTGTCGTTATCGAAACGGTAAAAATATTTCAAACTCAGCTTGTTACTCGCTCATATGAGCGATTCAACTTGTAAGAAAGAGACCTTCTTTCTTCAACTGCCGGCTGGGTTAATTTTTGGTCAAAAAGGAGGTTGTTATATATGAAAATAATATTAATTGGAATACAGGGAAGCGGGAAGTCCACGCAGGGTAACCTTCTTTCAGAGAAATTATCAGTCCCTTATCTATCTTCAGGTCATATCTTTCGAGAAATGGCAAAGGAAAAAACCCCAATGGGCCGCTATATTAAAGAGACTATGAATGCCGGATATCTAATATCAGATGAAAAAACTCTTGAAATAGTTCAGGAATATCTTGGGCGAGACGAATATGACAAAGGGTACATACTTGATGGATTTCCAAGAACGGTGCCACAAGCAGAGCAATTCCAAAACGGTATTACTGCTGCTGTGTATCTGCGAGTATCTGACAAAGAAGCTTTATGGAGACTTGCAGGTCGTGATGACGAGGGGGTAAGAGAAGATAATAATTTAAAAGCTATCATGAAGCGTATCGACCAATTTCATGAAAAGACTGAGCCTGTAATTGAGTTCTATCGCAATAAAGGAAAGATCATCGATATAGATGGAGAGATGCCTATTGAAGAAATTAATAGTAAAATTATGGAAGAGCTTTCGAAGCGTTCCTAAATGAAATCTTCAAACACTCCACGCAAAATAATCGGTATCACTGGTGCATTTGGAAGCGGTAAAACAACCGCAGCTGAATATTTTAAGAGTAAGGGCTATGTCATAGTGACTCTTTCTTCGTCTCTTGAAAAAGAGGCTATGCTAAGAGGTTTGCCTCTCACTCGTCAAAATTTACAGGATTTAGGTAATGAAATGAGAAATTTGTATGGTGCAGGAATTTTGATGAAGAAAGCGCTCTATCAAAATAGAGATCAAAAAATTGTAGTAGATGGACTTCGCAATTTGGGTGAAGTTGAAGAATTAAGACAGCATGCTGGAAGCACACTCCTTGCGATAGTTGCTGATCGCAATGTACGTTTTGAACGACTTAAAAAGCTTAAGAGGAGAGAAGATCTTACCCAAGATCTTTTCAATAGCCTAGACTTGCGTGATTTAGGCGTTAATGAGAAAATAACAGGTCTTCAAACAGCTTTGTGCATTGCACTTGCTGATGCTTATATAGATAGCAATGATACATTGGAAGTATTTAAAAAAGATTTAGAAAAATTTATAGAGTCATATGGAAAATAACCACGAAATAATAATTTTTTTAGGAGCACCCTTTTCAGGCAAAGAAACCCAAACAACTCCCCTAAGCCAGAAGCTAAATATTCCCGTTTTTAGTATGGGACATCTTATACGCGAAGCGCGCGTACTGGATCCAGAAATTGAACGAGCATTCCAAGAATATACTGTAAAAGGTTTGCATGTTCCGATTGAAATTAAGTTTGACCTTTTAAAAAAAGAAATGGAAAAGCACCTCGAAGGATTTATTTTAGACAATTTTCCTGCATCGCAAGAGGATCTAGATGTATTCAATAACTATATCAGTGGCTGTCCTCTTAAAGTTACTAAGGTTTTTTATCTTAAAATTGGTTATGAAGAAATGATAAAAAGATTTAACGAGTCCTCCAATAGAGGAAGAGCCGATGATACAGTTGATGCCTTGCAGACAAGAAGCACAATTCAATCACAGGACAGGGAGCCCGTACTTGAATATTTTAGAAATCAAGGTATGCTAGTTGAAATTAACGGCGAACAAGCTATTGAGAGTGTGACGAATGATATACTAAAAAACCTATAACTATGGATGACAAAACAAAAAGGAAAGTAGAAATAATGAGAAGGGCAGGGATTATGCTTGGTGAAGTTCTTGATCAAGTCCTTCGTGCTGCAGGCCCCGGTGTTAGTGAAATCGATCTTGATAGGCTTGCTGAAAGCCTCATTTTAGAAAAAGGTGGAGAAGTTGGCTTCAAGAAGGTCGACGGATATCAACATACTATTTGTGTTAGTACAAATGATGTTGTTGTACATGGGATACCCAAAGATAGAATTCTGAAGGATGGCGATATTCTAGGAATAGACTGTGGAGTATATCTTGAGGGATTTCATACAGATATGGCAGAAACAATAATTGTAGGTAAGAGTGATGATGAAAGCGTAAGGCAGTTCTTGCGCGTAGGGAAAAAGGCAATGTTTGATGGTATTAAGCAGGCAAAGGTTGGACACAGAGTGGGTCATATTTCTCGTGCAATGCAGGAGACAATGGAGGGTGGAGGTTATAATGTCGTAAGAAGTCTTGTGGGTCATGGTGTTGGAAAAGAATTGCATGAAGAGCCTGAAATTCCTGGATATTTAGAAAAGGAGATTCGAAAAACGCCAGTTTTGACCGAGGGTATGACTATTGCTATTGAGGCTATATACAATATGGGTGGTCCAGGGGTCAAATATGATGGAAGCGATGACTGGACAATTATTAGTGAAGATGGAACCCTTGCAGGACTTTTTGAGCGCACTATAGTTATTACAGATCAAGGACCAGAACTTATTACTTTATTCCCCGGAGAAATTATTAATTGAGCTTGATTAAGTTCAAAAATTCTGATAAAATATCCCTATAATTGTTTTAAGTTGAAGTATGGTAGAGCTCATTGCAGTTCACTTGAGCTTGCGATATAATACTCCAGCGTAAAAACAATTTTTTTGTATGGCGCATCAAGGGTCGATTGAAATAGACGGAGTTGTAAAGGAGGTATTACCAAATACATTGTTCAGAGTAGAGATTGAGGGAGGTAAGACAATACTTTGTCATCTTTCCGGCAAAATGAGAATCTATTTCATAAAGATAATGCCAGGAGATAAGGTAAGAGTCGAAATGACCCCATACGACACTGAAAGAGGGCGAATAACTTACCGCAACAGATAAGATTGCGGGAAATATAAAAATATGAGAGTTGGAGGAGTTAACATACCAGAACAAAAAAGAGTCGATAGGGCTTTGGCCTATATATACGGTATTGGTCCAAGTAACGTTATGGATGTTCTTAAAGAAGCAAAGATAGATGCTTCAAGAAGACTTAAGGATCTTTCAGAAGAAGAAGTAGTTAGAATTCAAAAGGTTCTTGATACCATCAAGACCGAAGGAGACCTAAGAGCAGAAGTTATTTCAAATATAAAAAGACTTAAAGAGATCTCAGCTTACAGAGGCGTAAGACATATAAGAAATCTTCCATCTCGAGGACAAAGAACAAGATCAAACGCAAGAACCAAAAGAGGAAAGAGAGTTACAATCGGAGCTATTAGAAAAGAAGTAGCAGAGAAGATGGCAGCTAAATAATATATGGCAAAAAAACCAGTTTCTAAAAAACCAAAAACAATTGTTACTACCGGAAACGGAAAAGTATTTGTATCAACAACCTTCAATAATACAATCGTAACCATCACGAATGAAAAGGGTGATGCTATCGCATGGTCATCTTCAGGTCAATCGGGATTCAAAGGAACAAGAAAATCAACTCCATTTGCTGCAACTTCAGCAGTTGAGCATGCAATCCAAAAGGCGAAAGAAGTAGGAGTAAGCTCTGTTGAAGTCTTTATCAAGGGGCCAGGCGTAGGACGTGATGCTGCACTTCGAGCTGTAAGAAATTCAGGACTTTCTATTTCAATGATTGCAGACGTAACACCAATTCCGCATAACGGTCCAAGAATGAAGAAGAAGAGAAGAGCATAGTAAAAAGATCAATGATCAAGCATCAATAATCAAATAATTGAAAATTGGAACTTGAAAATTAGAATTTAAAAAAAATATGGCAAGATATATAGGTCCAAAACACAAAATTGCAAGAAGAGAGGGTATAAATATCCTTGAAAAGTCTTCTGGCTCGTTAGAGCGCAGACTAAATGTTATGCCTGGAGCACAGAGCAGACGCGGAGGAAGACGAAAACCATCAGAATACGGACTTCAATTAAGAGAAAAGCAAAAGCTTAAGAGATCATATGGCCTCTTGGAAAAACAATTCAGAAATTATGTAGAAACTGCACAGGCAAGTCGAGAAAATACAGATGAAATGCTTATCCAGCTTCTTGAAGGACGACTTGATAATCTTGTATATCGTCTTGGATTTGCTAACTCTAGAAATCAAGCACGTCAGTTTGTAAGTCATGGTCATGTACTTGTTGATGGAGCAAAAGTTAATGTTCCATCCTTTAATGTTAAGATTGGACAGAAAGTTTCTCTCGATAAAAAATTATTAGCAAATGAGGTTCTTAAGATTCACATTGATGAATCAGCCTCAAATTTGCTCCCATATCTTGAAAGAAAAGATATCGTAGGCAAACTTTCAAGAAAGCCAACCAGAGATGAAGTACCAAATCCAGCAGATTATCAATTAGTTATTGAATTTTACTCACGTTAATAGTAGAATATACTTCTGTTGACGTCATTCTCGTGGCGTCGGCTAATA